>CAZUCA010000056.1:0-21981 GCA_964619125.1 uncultured Owenweeksia sp.
CAAACTACAAAGCATACAAGCCTACATCTCGCCACCTATAGCCGCCGTTTTTCTGCTGGGGATATTCCACCGGCGCATCAACGCCACCGGGGCCCGCTACGCCCTGATAAGCGGAGCCATTATCGGTACCTGCCGCCTTTTACTGGAACTCAATAAAGGTCATCTCGGCGGGCTCTTACAGCAATTTGTAGAACTCAATTTTCTTCATTTCGCCCTGCTGCTTTTTGTGATTTGCAGTGGCATCCTTGTCGGAGTCAGCTATCTTACGGCCGCCCCGCCCGCCGCAAAAACGGAGGCACTAAGCATAGGCAGCATTAAATTCCGACCCGGCAAATCCAACTTAAATTCCGGCCTCAGCCTGATGTTAATCGTCCTTATAATTATTATCTGGCTACAGTTTAGTTAAAACCAAATCCATAACCTTAAAAGAGAAGAAATCAGATGAACAAGCGGACCCTGTTAATGAGCATTGCCTTGATTGTGGCCCTGGGTGGTTTACTGATGGGTTTTGATGCCTCCGTGATTTCGGGGGTGGTAAAATTTATTGAGCCTGAATTCGGACTAAGTAAACTGGAGTTAGGCTGGTCGGTAGCATCCCTGACGCTGTCCGCTACCCTGGCGATGATGATTTCAGGGCCCCTGAGCGACAAAATGGGACGCCGGGCCGTGCTGCGCATTGCCGCAATTTTATATGCGGTGTCAGCAGTGGGCTCCGCTTTGGCCCCTGATTTCACCTCACTGGTAATAGCCCGTATGGTTGGGGGGCTTGGGGTAGGTGCTTCTTTAATCCTGGCTCCCATGTACATTGCCGAGATTGCTCCCAAAAACTTGCGTGGCCGGCTGGTTTCATTTAACCAGCTCAATATTGTCACCGGCATTTCGCTTGCCTTTTTCACTAACTATCTCATTCTGCAGTTGGGCAAGAGCGATGCCAATTGGGCCCTGAATCTACGGCTGGATGAATACAATTGGCGCTGGATGCTGGGCCTGGAAACCCTGCCCGCCCTGCTGTATTTTGTCGGCCTCTTTTTTGTGCCCCGTAGCCCGAGGTGGCTGGTTATGAACGGCAAGTACCAGGAAGCCGAGCGGGTAATGAAACGCTACACCAACGAGACTGATCCGGCAGGCGAAATTACCCAGATCCAGCAAAGCCTTACCAGTGAACAAAATACAACAAAGACCTCCTTAAAAGAGCTTTTCAGGCCTGGCCTGAAACTGGTGCTGACCATTGGGGTGGTGGTAGCCGTATTGCAACAAATTACCGGCATCAATTCAGTGTTCTTTTACGCGCCCATGATTTTTGAACAAAGCGGCATCGGCACCGACGCCGCTTTTGTGCAGGCTATCCTGGTGGGGCTGGTAAACCTGGTATTTACCATTCTCGCCATCCTCTTTATTGACCGCTTAGGACGTAAGCCCTTACTGTCCTTTGGGGTGAGTGGCATCGCCCTCTCCATGTTTGTACTGGCCTATGCCTTTAATTCTGCTACATACAGTTTAACTGACAATACCCTCCGTGAATTACCCACCTCCCTTGACCACCGCAGTCTCACTCCCCTGGTAGATGAGGTTTACGACAGCGAACTGGAATTTCAATCGGTAGTGGAAGCACAACTGGGCCCGGATGCCTATCTCACCCATAAGGCCGAAATTCTGAAAGCATCTCTACAAATGAACGCCAGCCTCATCCTGATTGCTATCCTGGCCTTTGTGGCGTCATTTGCGATATCACTGGGACCGGTAATGTGGGTATTATTTTCCGAACTTTTCCCCAACAAGATTCGCGGTATTGCCATCTCTTTTGTGGGTTTAATCAATTCGGGTGTAAGCTTTTTGGTACAGTGGATCTTTCCCTGGGAACTGGAAACTTTCGGCAGTGCCACCACCTTTCTGATTTATGGCTTATTTGCCGCAACAGGACTGATATTTATTGTGAGAGTGATCCCTGAAACAAAAGGTAAATCACTGGAAGAACTGGAGTCCCAACTGGTAACCAATAATTAATATAGCATGAGCAAGCTTCATCATTACCTCTCCCTTTTCTTGTTTTCAGGACTACTAGCCTGTCAACCAGCGGTAAGCCGTGAAAACAACCTTAGTGGTGACGCCAGCCCTGCTGAAATGCGCATTGAAGCCGAAAATATTCTGGCACATTCAGTGGGGGCCCGTATAAATGACAGCACCCTCCATCTCAAGGAAGGTGAATGGGCCAGCTACCAGATTGAGGTACCACTAACCGGCCGTTACCGCCTAAGTGTATCAGCCCTGGGCAAAGCTCCGGCAGGGATTTGGGTGGAAGATTATATTGACAATACTGATGGACGTACCTACGACATCACCGGCATGATGCAGCTTGACTCTAATGGTAATACCTGGCAGATAGTAGGCCGTGACGGATCCCCTCTCCAGGCCGGCAGTCATAAAATAAAATTACACGCCCGGGGGGCTGCCCTGGCCATCGATTGGTTTCAGTTGGAACTGCTGAAAGAACATCAGTCCAGCCCGCAGCTGCTCACGCAAAACATGGCGGGTGACGGTGGATGGCAGCTGGTGTGGAGCGATGAGTTTAATGGCAATGGCCTTCCCGACAGCAGTAAATGGAGCTACAATATCGGCAACTGGGGTTGGGGCAATAACGAACTGCAATACTACACTGAGGGGCGAAGCAAAAATGCCCGCCAGGAAAAGGGGCATCTTATCATTGAAGCCCACCAGAATGACATGGGACAGCGCTGGACTTCGGCCCGGCTTACCACCCAGGGGAAAGCGGCTTTTACCTACGGGAAAATTGTGTTCAGGGCGAAAATTCCGGTTGGACGGGGCACCTGGGCTGCCGGTTGGACCCTGGGCGAGGCCTATCGCGATGAAATATCCTGGCCCTACTGCGGGGAAATTGATGTGCTGGAATGTGTGGGTTACGAGGTAGACGACTCCAGCGGCGATGGGATCAACCACGCCACCTGCCATACCCGTAGTTATTACTTCAAGCAGGGCAACCAGATTGGTAGTGAGATTGAAGTGAAAAATATGGACGGCCAATTTCATACTTATGCTGTGGAGTGGTATCCTGATGTTATCTATGGCCTGGTTGACGGTGAGCGCTACTTCACATATGACAAGAATAAGGATGAGTTGGAGTGGCCCTTTCATCAGCCCCAGAATATCATTATCAACCTCGCCATCGGCGGAGGCTGGGGCGGCCTGAAAGGGGTGGACAACAGCTGGCAAAAACATCAGTATATCCTGGACTATGTGCGGGTTTACGAAAAAGCCCAAAGCTCAGCTAAATGAAACAACAACAGTTCACCCTAATCCTGCTACTGGCTATTGTAAGCTTCTCATGGCCAGCACGGGCACAGCGCCTTGCAGCGGAGATCTATCAGAGCTCAGCGGCGGGCGACCGGCTCAGGAAAATTGAAGCTCGCCCGGGAGAAACGCAAAGCATTATTAAACTGCATCCCGAATACCACTTCCAAAGCATCACCGGGTTTGGAGGTGCCTTCACTGAGGCCAGTGCCTCACTTCTGCAGCAACTATCGCCGGCACGTCGCCAGGAAGTGTTGACGGCATACTTTAGCAAGGAAGGAGCCAATTACAGCCTCACCCGCACGCATATGAACAGCTGCGATTTTTCATTGAGTCATTATTCCTACGCGCCGATTCCGGGAGACAGCCTGTTAAAACATTTCACCGTGGCCGAGGATACGGCCGACCTTATACCAATGATAAAGGCTGCCCAGGCCATATCAGCTGACGGCTTTAAAATTATTGCCTCCCCCTGGACAGCCCCCCCCTGGATGAAAGACAATCAACACTGGCACGGTGGTAAATTGCTACCCCAATACTACCACAGCTGGGCCTTGTTCTTTGCTAAATACGCCGAAGAGTATCACAATTATGGCATTGACATCTGGGCCTTTACAGTAGAAAATGAGCCACTGGGAAACGATGCTAACTGGGAGAGCATGCACTTTAGCCCCGTGGAAATGGCAGCTTTCGTAAAAGAATACCTCGGGCCTCAGCTCAGGGAAACCCATCCAAGCATCAACTTACTGGTTTATGATCAGAATCGCGGCGATGAACTGATGGAGTGGGCCGATCTGCTGTTGCGTGACAGCGCCCTGGCTCCCTACCTCTATGGCACCGCTGTACATTGGTACACCGGCACCCGCGATTGGTTTCCTCAAAGCCTGCAGTATACTCACCAGCTGGCCCCAGATAAGCACCTCCTGCATACTGAGGGATGTATTGACGCCGAAGTTCCGCGTTGGCAGGATGATAAATGGTATTGGCAGAAAAAAGCCACCGATTGGGGTTATGACTGGGCCCCCGAAACTGACAAGTACCAGCATCCCCCCTACGTTCCGGTTTATCGCTATGCTCGCGATATTATCGGCTGCCTCAACAACTGGGTGGAAGGTTGGGTAGACTGGAATATGGTACTCAACCGGCAGGGCGGCCCCAACCATGCCAAAAATTGGTGCATTGCTCCGGTAATAGTAGATGTGGAGCAGGATGCCGTGTACTACACCCCTTTGTATGATGTAATGCTACACTTCAGCAAATTTATCAGGCCCGGTGCCCGTCGTATTGCATTTAACAGCAATGCCGAAGACCTGATGTTGACGGCCGTTAAAAATGAAGATGGCAGCCTGGTGGTGGTACTGCTTAATGAAAGCAATATGGCGAAGCAGTTTAAACTGCGCCTCCACGGTGAGGAACTCAGCCTGCGCATTGATGCCCAGGCCATCCAAACCATTATCTTGTAATTGTAAAACACTGTACTTCAACACTATGAGTAGTAAGCCAATTTATATTGCCCAGCAAGCTATTGAACCAGCCCCGAAAGATTGCCACGGCGAATTATTGGAGTGGAGGAATGATCACTACTACAAAATCACGAACAGTGATAAGATTCCCGCTTTTTTCATGACTATAGTAAGTAGTGGTGATCACTGGCTTTTTATCGCCAGCAATGGTGGCCTTACGGCCGGACGTCGCAATGCCCAATCTGCACTGTTCCCCTATTACACCCACGACAAAATAATTGACTCGGCGGAGCACAGCGGCAGCAAAACCATTATCCGGCTGGAACAAAGTGACCGGCGCCTGTCGTGGGAGCCCTTCTCCCAGCACTATGCGGGCCTGTACCGGATTCAACGACATCTCTACAAGAATAAGATTGGCAATAAAATTGTCTTTGAAGAAATCAATCATGACCTCGACCTGATCTTCCGATACGAGTATAGTTTTTCGGATCGCTTCGGACTGGTGCGCCAGGCAGAACTGGAGAACATTTCTGGGCACAAGGTGAGTATTGAGCTGCTGGATGGTTGGCAGAACCTACTGCCAGCAGAGGTAAACCCTGAGCTTCAAGCCACCCGCAGCAACCTGGTGGATGCCTATAAAAAAAGTGAATTAGAGCCCGATACCGGTCTGGCCATCTACAGCCTCAGCTCCAGAATAATTGACAAAGCTGAACCCAGCGAAGCTCTGAGTGCTACTACTTGCTGGTCACTGGGATTGCCCGTAAAGCAATATCTCTTGTCATCAGAACAACTAATGGCTTACCGTATGGGCCAGGAGGTGAAAGGGGAAGTAGATTGCCGCGCCCGCAAAGGTGCTTATTTTATTACCGCTGAAATTGAGTTGGAAGCTCGTGAGCAAAAATGCTGGTGGCTGGTAGCAGAGGTGAATCAAAGCACCGCCCGGGCCATAAACCTGCAGCAACAGCTGCAGCACAAAGATCAGCTTTTAGCAGACCTAAAGGCCGACATCAGCGCTGGCAGCGAGGCCTTACTTAAGAAGGTGGCACTGGCCGATGGCCTGCAGCTGACGGAGGATACTCTAAGCAATAGCCGCCACTTCGCCAATGTACTCTACAACATTATGCGCGGAGGGATTTTCGAAAATCAATACCAGCTTTCACGCGCTGATCTGATAGACTATTTCAAAGCGGTAAATCGTCCTTTGTACCAGTCACAACAGGCTTTTTTTGAGGAGCTGCCACCAAATCTCACTTACCTCGATTTACTGAGAAAGGCCGGGGATAGCAATGATACTGATCTGCTGCGCATAGCCCGGGAATACCTGCCACTTTCCTTCAGCCGGCGCCACGGCGACCCCAGCCGTCCCTGGAACAACTTCAGCATCGACCTGAACGACGAAGCGGGAAATGCTACCGCTAATTATGAAGGCAATTGGCGCGATATCTTTCAAAACTGGGAGGCCCTGGCCTACTCTTTTCCGGCATTTATCGAGGGTATGATCAGTAAATTTGTAAATGCCTCAACTGTGGATGGCTACAACCCTTATCGTATCAGCCGCGAAGGCATCGATTGGGAAACCCTCGACCCGCATGACCCTTGGTCTTATATCGGCTACTGGGGCGACCATCAGATCATCTATCTCCTTAAGCTGCTTGAGCACTGTGAGCAACATTTCCCCGGGTTGCTGGGCCAATTGCTGACGCGGCAGGAGTTTGTATACGCCAATGTACCTTATCGCATCCGTAGCTACTCTGCTATTGCCAACAACCCCAGTGACACGATTGACTTCGAAGCGGAGCTGGCCAGGAAAATTGAAGAAAGGGTAGAACAGCTCGGTGCAGATGGCAAGCTGGTTTTCAACAATCAGGGAGAACTGCTGCGGGCCAACCTGGCTGAAAAACTGCTGGTGAGCATGCTTACCAAACTATATAACCTGGTTCCAGGGGGAGGCATTTGGCTCAACACCCAGCGACCGGAGTGGAACGATGCCAACAATGCACTGGTTGGAAATGGCCTGAGTGTAGTGACTCTGGCCTACCTCCGCCGTTTTGTGATATTCACTCAAAAGCTTTTTGCCCGGCAGGAGTTATCAGAAATTGAGCTACCCAAAGCATTAACAGAGTTGATTTACGAGCTGAGCCAAATATTTGAGCAAACTGCCAGCTCTATGCAGAAGGCAATGAGCCAGCCGCGGCTGAGAACAATCATCGATAAACTGGGAAGGGCCGGGGAGCAATACCGCCAGTCGGCCTATAAGGGCTTTCCGGAGGGGAGGCATACGGTAGCGGGGCATCAGGTTCAAAAGCTATGCACCCTATCCCTGCGGGTGATCGACCATTCCCTGCTTCAAAGCCGTCGTGAGGATGGTCTTTATGATGCTTACAATCTGCTGGAGCTAAAGGGAAATGGGGCCCAAATATCTCCTCTCTATGAAATGCTGGAAGGACAGGTTGCTGTTTTGAGCAGCAGACTACTATCCCCTTACGAAGCTCTGAAGTTGTTGGATGCACTGAAAGATAGCCCCATGTACCGGGCCGATCAATACAGTTACCTCCTTTATCCAAACCGGGAGCTGACAAAATTCCTAGCCAAAAACACTATTCCGGCCAAATTAATAACTGACCTGTCTTTTATAAAACAACTAAAGGCGCAAAAGCACCGTCAGCTGATTGAGTGGGATGATACCGGCGCTTTGCACTTTGCCAGCAAGCTTCACAATGTCAATGCCCTCAAAAAGGAAATCGGGCGCCTTAGGGAGGAGGGCTATGAAATTACCGCTCAGCATGAAGAAAGCCTGCTACAGGCCTTTGAGGAGGTCTTTAATCACAAAGCCTTCACCGGACGCTCGGGCAGCTTCTTCGCCTATGAAGGCTTGGGAAGCATCTACTGGCATATGGTTAGTAAATTATTGCTGGCGGTGGCAGAACAGCTGCATTATGCCCGGGAAAAACAAGCCACGGCTGAAGTGATTGGCCACCTGATGGAGCATTACTATGAAATAAGGGCCGGCCTTGGCCTCAATAAATCACCGGAACTTTACGGTGCCTTCCCTACTGATGCCTACTCCCACACTCCCGCCCATGCCGGTGCCCAACAACCGGGCATGACCGGGCAGGTAAAAGAGGATATCCTCAGTCGCTGGAGTGAGTTAGGGGTGCAGATAGAAAAGGGCTGTATTCACTTTTCTAACTTAATGCTACGAGCTGAGGAATATCTGAAAAGCCCCGCCAGCTTCAGATACTTCAATCGATCGGGGCAGGAATGTCGGCTGCAATTGCCGGCCGGCAGCCTTGCTTTTACCTATTGCCAGTTGCCGGTTATTTACCATCGGTCTGACCGGGAGGGCCTGCAGCTATATTACCGTGACGGTCGCACCACAAACATTGCTGGTTATACGCTGAGCCGCCAGGACTCGCAATCGATTTTTGACCGCAATTTGTTAATTGAAAAGATTGAAGTACACTGGCCCCAACACCCCTGATTGAAAAAGAGGCTTTGCCATCCTACGCCACTCTAAAATTTATTTGAACCCCAAGCCGGCTGACAGCGACCCTGCTCAGGGAGCGCCTTGTCTCTTTTGAAAGTGGCGGCTCAAAACCCGGCTGCCGTTCTCTTGTAGAAGAACTACCATCGCTGACAGTGCCCAATTTTCACTGCATGCGGATTATGGTCACTAACCCTCTTTTTTTGCCGGCAAACCCCATCCATTCAGGCCCGAAATATTACCCCCTTTTTATTTGCTCATTATCAGCGCTAAGGGGCTTTTGCCTCTTTAATTTCAGACGCAAAACTTACAAATCAGCATTTCAAGTACCCCTACCTCTTAGCTATCAGCCTTGTTGTTTTATCGAAAAAAATAATTATTAATCATCTGAATTTTAATAGTTTTAATCAAAGCAAATTAAGCAACCAACTACAAAACATGTGAAAACCAAGCTACTCAGCCCTCCTAATTTCCCCCTTAAACCGCTAAGCGCACCAGCCTGATTAAGGGTGCACACCTTTCAACAATTTAGTCACTACCGCCTGCAAGTTAAGTGGTAGATAAAAGCGTGCAATCCGTCCACCCGTGGCATGGCTAAAACCAATTAACCCAACCTAAACCTAAACGTATGAATATCACCAAAAGATCCCCTTTTGTAGACCGTCAGAAATCATTCACCCTACTACTCATTCTGCTTTTTAGCTATAGTCTTTCTGCCAGTCATTTTCGCTACGGCGATATCAGCTGGCGGGTACTGGAAAGCGACCCGAGTGGACGAACCATTGAATTTAAGGTTAATACCGGCTGGCGCCTGAATTCACCCAACAACTTAAGGTTTTACTTCGGTGATGGTAATTCTGCCACTTTAAGCAATGTGCTAACCAATGTTAACGGTGAATACACTTACGCAACTGGCACGGTAATACACACCTATGCCAGCAATGGCAACTACACCGCTTTTTACGGTGGCTGTTGTAAAATTTCAAACCTGGCCAACAACCGCGATAACAGTTGGTTTGTACAAAGCCAGGTAAATGTAGGTAGTGGCAACAACAGCCCGGTAACCACCATGCCCGCCATCGTGAACCTTCAAACCAATCAGGCGGCCGCCAGCTTCACTATTCCGGCTACTGACCCTGATGGCGACATTCTGAGCTTTGCACTGGCCAACAACAGTCAACACGCCTGGCCTAATGGCAGTACGCAGCCCGCCGGTATTTCTGTCAATCCTCAGACCGGACAGGTCAATTTCAACACCCAGGGCAAGGCCATTGGCAGCCTCTGGAATACTGCGGTGGCCATAAGTGATGGCAACACCACCGTATTGGTGGATTTTATTATCAAAATTACCCAGGTATCTAGCCCACCCCGGTTTGATTATTCAATTACCCCCGCTAATAACTATGTATTTAATTGCTCACCTGGTCAGAATATTTCCTTTGACATAAAGGCTTTCGATACCGATCCGGGCAGCAGCGTTTCGGTAAACGGCATTGGTGTTCCCAGCGGAGCCACGGTAGGTCCGACTTTTGGTAATACCGGCAATCCCATCAATCACTCCTTCAGTTGGACCCCGGCAGTAAGTCAGTTTGGCACCTATGTTATGAATTTTATTGCCCAGGACAACAACGGGGTGCAAAGCCAGACTTCGATCTCCATAATTGTAAGTCTCAAGCCACAATTTGACAGCCCTCCCACTCCCCCGGTGGGCAGCCACCTGGTGTACACCCCCGGTGACACCATTAGTTATAATGTGCAAGCCTCTGACCCTGATACCAGTGATGTGGTAAGTATTATTAATGCGCAGGGAAAAAATATGGCCGGCAACAAGATCCCACTTTACAATGGGGCTGCCCTCTCCCCACTACCTACGCCGTCCGGCAACCCCAGCAGCGGCAGTTTCAGCTGGACTACCCACGGCTCTGACTGGGGTCATAAACACGTATTTTTTACTGCCGTAGACAGCTATGGCGATAAAACCGTACATGAGGTAAGTCAATTAATCAATACCCCCCCGCTATTCAGTTCAAGCCCGGTAACCTCCGCCCTTGTTAATCAACCCTATAGCTACACCATCAAGGTAAGTGACCCTGATACCGCATACGGTGACCAAATTAGCATCCACGGGCTGAATATGCCCGGCTGGCTTAACCTTACCGACAACGGTGATGGTACCGCCACCCTGTTCGGTACTCCCGGTCCCCTTCAGCTGGGGTTGAAAAACATTTCAATTCAGGCTGAAGACCTTCTCCACCATGATGATCCCCGCGGTATTATCATTCAAAATTTCACTTTAAACGTGCGGAATTGCTTTATCAACCTGAGTGTAAAAAATGCCGTTCTCAATTTAGACCCCAACGGACAGGCCACCCTGCCTCCTGGCGACGTACTGGCTTATGGATCTGCCATTTGCGGCCCCTTAACCTACTCGGTTGCACCCAATAATTTCAGTTGTGCCGACATCGGCAGCCACACAGTGGTGCTGAGTGCCACCGACGCCTATGGTAATGTGGCCAGCGCTCCCACTACGGTAACTGTTGTGGACAACACTCCACCCCAGGTATCGGCACAAAACCTCAGCCTCAGCCTTGATGCCAGCGGCCTTGTTTCCATTACCGCTGCTGATGTTTTCAGTGGCGCCAGCGATGCCTGCGGGGTGGATAGCATATGGATCAGCCAAAGCAGCTTTAGCTGTGCCGATGCAGGCAGTAACAAGGTTGTCCTTACGGTGTCTGACCTATTTGGAAACACCGCCACTGATACAGCTCAGATTCATATTCTGGACCAAACACCACCAACGGCATCAACCAAAAATATCAGCCTTCCCCTCGATGCCAGCGGACAGGCAACTCTTACCGCCGGCCAAATCGATAATGCTTCCTCAGATATGTGCGGGATTGACAGCATGTGGGTAACACCCGCAAATTTCCACTGCCAGGATGCCGGTATAAACCAGGTTACTTTACACCTGATGGATAGCCATGGCAATACTGCCTCCGGCAATGCCCAGGTAACAGTGGTGGACCCCCTTGCTCCTAACGTACTTACCCAAAATGTGGTACTGGCCCTGGATTCATCAGGTCAGGCCACTCTACATAGCAGCCAGATAGATTATGGCTCAAACGATGCCTGTGGTATCGATAGCTTATCCATTAACAACAGTAATTTTAACTGCAGCCAACTGGGAATGAACCAGGTAACTCTAAGGGCCTGGGATGTACATGGCAATTTGGCTGCTTCCGCTGCCCAGGTTGAGGTAATCGACAATATAGCCCCTCACATCCAGTGCCCGGCAGATATCAGCGTGGTGGCCCAGGCCAACGACTGTAAGCCTCAGGTTTTTTGGACGCCACCAGTGGCCTGGGATAATTGTAGCTATGTAATTACCAGCAGCCATCAACCTGGCGATCGCTTTGATGAAGGCAGCACCACGGTGAACTATCAGATTACAGATGCCGCCGGAAACCAGAGTAGCGACAGTTTTGAGGTGCTTGTAAGCAGTCAGCCGCTGACCCTGAACCTCAATGCAGCAAGCTATAACGGAGGCTGGAATGTAAGCTGCCAGGGAGCCTCTGATGCCAGTATCAGCACCACCATCGCAGGCGGTTGTCAGCCTTATTCCTTCGCCTGGTCTAATGGTTCATCAAGGCAGGATTTAAATGGTATCGCTGCAGGTAAATACCAGCTGCTGGTTACCGATGCCAAGGGGAGAACCAGAGCTGACAGCATTAACATTAGTGAACCCCCTCCCCTGCTACTGAGTATTAGCGGGTCGCCGGTATTTACCACCACATCCGGAGTAGATTCTTTCACGGTCTATTTAGCATATGGCACTCAAACGATAAAGCTGGTGGCCAATGCCCTTGGAGGAACACCCGGGTACAGTTACAACTGGCTCCCCACCGCCGGCCTCAGCAGTTATAACACCGCTTCTACCCAGGCTACCCCAGGTGTTGCCAGCATGTACGTTTGTAAGGTGACAGATCTCAACAACTGTGAGCGTCTGGATTCATTTTTTGTAGATGTAGTGGATAATCGCTGTGGCAACAACGGCAATAAAGTAATGCTGTGTCACAATGGCAAAACTCTCTGCATAAACCCGACTGCGGTGGCAAGCCACCTCCAGCATGGTGATAAGCTGGGGCCCTGTTCTTCCTCTTCCAAAAAAGCTGATTTGGCAATAAGCTCTGATAAGCTGAGTTATCAACTCTTCCCCAACCCTACTACCGGAGAAATTCAGATTGACTTTGACGATGCCCATTCGCCCTGGTTACAGATGAGCATAAATGACATGAGTGGAAAGACTCTCTTGTGGTTAAATAAATCAGAACACAATCATAACAAGGCATTTACACTTGATCTCAGTGCTTACGAAAGTGGCATTTATCTGTTGCGGATTACTACCGCGACAGCCAGCTATACTGAGAAGATAATTTTGCAGTAGCTACCTGTTAAATCTCAGTTGAAGTTAAAGCCGCTCCTTTCGGGGCGGCTTTTTTTATGCTTTGTAACCCGTAGCAATGCTTGTACGGGAGGCGACTGGCTAAAGACAGCATTAGATTTAGTAACTTTATATGTACAGCTCAGAGCGGATTTGACATCTCATTCAATCGTGCCAATTGAATCAGAGATAAACCGATTGTATTTCATGCCTTTAAAGTAAGCTTCCCGGCATAGCAGATACATTAACTTTAAATAGTAAATGCCATGGAATTAAGAACAAGACCTCCGAGCAATTACCTGGAACACGCCTCCAATGAGGAGCTATACCTGCTGGTAAAGAACTGGCAGTCAGACCTGGAATTTTACCAGGGTGAAATGCGATTTTTCGGCACGCTTTTAGACAAGTATTTTCAATGGCTGGTAAAAGACGAAGAACTAAGCTACCTACGTCAACTGGCCTTACGTATAGCCTCATTGCAAGAAAAGCATAGTGAGCTTAGTGAAAAGCTACAGTTACAATTGCAGCAATATGAGAAGCTACTGGAAGCACCCCCGACCAAAAACGGGCATAATCATCGCCTCGAATTCGAAAAACTGGAGGATTACCTGGCCGCCTTTGTGAAATCTCTGCGGGCCGTTAAAAGCGAGCTTTTCACTACTACCGAACGGGTCATAAAGGAAGAAAACATCAAACGACTTCTTTCGCCCTGAAATCCCAGGTAAAGAGCTAACTTGCTGCTAACTGAAAAATTTAAGCTAGCGTGGAAACCGACATTACCCGCCTGATCCCCAATTTATCTGCACTAAATGAGGAAGAGGCACAAGCGGCCAATGCCGCCATCGACCTGCAATACTTTAAGCGCGGCACTGTTCTGCTCGAGGCAGGGCAGGTAGCCCGCTTCTCCTATATCGTGTATGAAGGCTGTGCCCGTACCTACTTTCTAAAAGACGGCGAGGAAATAACCACCGCCTTTCACACCCGGGGCCAATTTTTTACCGCCACTGACAGTTTCAGCAAACAGCAAACATCGGCAGAATTTCTGGCCTGCGTCTCTGATTGTTGGCTGGGGGTGCTCAGCTACCAAAAAGGAATTGAGCTCGCCACCACTTACCCACGCTTTATGGCCCTCTGCCAGGTTTCTATGGAAGAGGACATTATCAATTACCAGCGGGCCCTGGCTGCGCATCAATCCAGTTCACCAGAGGAGCGCTATGTACAACTAGTCTCAACCCGGCCGGAAGTATTGTCACTGGCGCCACAACACCTAATCGCCAGCTTCCTCGGCATCAAAGCGGAGTCGCTAAGCCGCATCAGGCGAAGGATGGTGCAGAAGAGCTGACTTCTCTCCTTCCCATGGCGCTGCCCACCAGCCAAAAGGCTAAGGCCAACTCCGACACCGTCATAGGGAAGGTGAAGACCCACTGCAGTACCGCCAGCAAAACAGTATTTTCAGGAAGCAAAAACTGGGCGCTTTGAATCAGCAGATAACCTGGCGCTGCTATCATCAATAAAATGCCAATCCACCTAGGCATCGCCGCCCTATATACCAGGTAACCCAATAGCAGTAAATGAAAACCAAAGATTACCAGCCCCAGGCCCCAGGTCATTTCAAAGCCACTTAAATAGATATTTAGAGTAGTAGGGCTGATAGCCGACTCTTGCTCCATCCCCACCAGGGCCAGCACCAGCGAAAAGATGGCCACCCCCAAAATGGCGCTGTACCCCAGCCGTAATATGCCGGCCAACAACGATATACCCTCGTTTACTTTGCGCAGATAGAGGAAAAGCGCAGTCGCTGCCACAACATCGCATAACAGAATGACAAGCCAGGCGAAGATGCCGATGCGAAACAGCGAAAGATTAGCCTGGATCTTAGTAAAGGTAGCCGCCAGGTCACCATCAACAATGAGCTGCGATCTTAGCAGGCCAAACCAGGCAAATGCCAGGATGGCCATTAATAATATCGAGATTCCCGCCAACCCGGCCAGGATGCGATATGATAAAGTAGATGTTAGATTTAATGGAGTTCTCATCGGTCGTTACATTTTAAGATGATTAGTTTTCCAAAACTAGAGCGACCGACAGGCCTGTGCATTGACCTGGGTTAAGAAATCACTTCATCCTGACAATCAAGCCCTGTCCTAGCCAGCGAAAAATGAGCTAAGTACTTGCTCTGTCCTGATAATTTACTACTTTTGTAAGTGATTACTCACTACCTTTATGACTGAAAAACAGGAACGCATAATTACCGCCGCCCGCAAACTATTCGCCACCGAAGGTTATGCCGCCACCCCCACCAGTAAGGTGGCCAAAGCGGCCAAAGTATCGGAAGGATTGATCTTTCGACATTTTGGCAACAAGGAGGGTTTACTGACTGCCATCATGGAGCAAAGTCATGAGGCAAGCAAACAAATGCTGGCTGAGGTAGTAATGACTAGCGAACCCCGGGAAGTGATTCGCAAAATTCTGGAACTTCCTTTTTCAATAGACCAAAGCCAATACGAAATGTGGCGCCTTACCTATGCCCTGAAATGGCAAACCGATCGCTACGACGCTACTTTTTCAGAACCGGTAAAAATGGTACTCAACAATGCCTTCAAAAAATTGGGATATAAAGACCCAGAGGCAGAAGTAGAATTGATATTTATGTTCATCGACGGTGCGGCCACCGCTTTCCTTCTTCATGAGCCAGGCAATAAAGCGCATATCCTCAAGGCCTTAAAAGCCAAGTACGATCTCTAAAAAATTTCAGCAGGCAATAAGTAAGTACTCACTATAAAAGTAAATCATGGAAATCGATAAGTCAAAACCCATTATGGTGACTGGTGCCAATGGCTATGTAGCGGGCTGGCTGGTAAAAAAATTGCTGGAGGAAGGTTTTAGGGTACACGCTCCCATTCGCAATACCCACAATCAGCAAAAGCGGGCCCACCTCGATGAGTTGGCTTCTAAAAACCCGGGTAGTATTAAATATTTTGAGGCCGACCTGCTCAAAAAAGCTTCTTATGCCGAAGCCATGGAGGGTTGCGAATTGGTCTTTCACACCGCCTCCCCCTATACACTTGATGTAAGAGACCCACAAAAAGAGTTAGTGGAGCCCGCCGTTCAAGGAACGCGTAATGTGTTGGAGCAGGCTAACAAAACCAGTTCAGTGAAACGGGTGGTGGTCACCAGCAGTTGTGCAGCCATCTACACCGATGCCACCGACCTGGAAGACACCCCTACCGGGGTCTTTACTGAGAAAATATGGAACACAACGTCCTCACTCGATTACCAGCCCTACTCCTATTCCAAAACTCTGGCCGAACAGGAAGCCTGGAAGTTGGTGGAGGAGCAGGATCGCTGGGACCTGGTGGTGGTAAATCCCTGTGGCGTTTTCGGTCCTGCCCTTAATCCCCAGATGAGCACCTCCGAAAGCATGAACATCCTTAAGCAGTTGGGTGATGGCAGCATGAAAATGGGAGTACCCGATATTGGCATTGGCGTGGTGGACGTGCGCGACCTTGCTCAAGCCCATTACCAGGCTGGTTTTACCCCCGGCGCCCAGGGACGCTATATCATTTGTGGCCACGGTTCCTCCTTTCTCGAGATAGCCCGGCTTACCCATGAAGAATATGGCGATCGCTACCCCATACCCAGGAGCGCCCTCCCCAAGTGGTTGCTCTTTATCATCGGCCCCCTGGTGAACAAGGCTATCACCCGCAAATTCGTAAAGAATAATGTTAACAAGCCCTGGCGGGCCGATAACTCCAAGAGTAAAACGGAGCTTAACGTAACTTACCGTCCGCTGAAGGAAACCATGGTAGACAGTTTTAAGGTATTGATCGACGCCAATTTGCTAAAGCCTAAAAAATGAAAGTGATAATTTTTGGAGCCACCGGCATGATTGGCAAGGGCGTTTTACTGGAGTGTCTTGATCACCCCGAGGTGGAAGGAGTACTGACCATTGGACGTTCAATGCTTGAACTTGCACACCCTAAACTCACTCAGGTTATCCATAAAGACTTTACTGACTTCAGCAGCTTGCGTAGCCAAATGGCGGGTTATGATGCCTGCTATTTCTGCCTGGGTATCAGCGCGGCGGGATTGACTGAAGCAGAATACCGCCATATCACTTATGACTTTACCATGGCCGCCGCCCGAAGCTTGCACCGCCTCAACCCGGCCATGACCTTTATTTATGTGTCGGGCCAGGGTACTGATAGCAGCGCCGAGGGGCGAATGATGTGGGCCCGGGTGAAAGGGAAAACCGAAAATGACCTGCTGGCGATGGGCTTTAAACAGGCCCTGATGTTCCGGCCGGGAGCAATCATTCCCCGGCGTGGCATAAAATCGCGTACCCGCCTGTATCAACTTATGTACGATTACCTGGGTTGGCTACTGAAATTGATTAGAAAAATCAGCCCCGATGCCATTACCGATACCACTAAGATCGGCCAGGCCATGATCAATGCCCATCTTAAAGGCAGCCGGAGGAAAATTCTTGCTCCCAAAGATATTAATGAACTGGCCGCCGTCTGATTCAAATCTCAACCCCATGAAAAGGACCTTAAAAATTCTAAAGCGCATGTTCTTAATCATTCTCAGCCTCATTACCCTGCTGGCGGCCGGCATATTTGTCTTCGTGAAAAGTGCCCCGCAGTTTGGTCAAAAGCCCCGGGGAGAGGACCTGGAGCGCATCAGTCAGTCACCGCACTACGACGAAGGTAAATTTGCAAACCTGATCGAAACCAAAATGGGCTCCATTGGTGCTATGATGGCTACCCTGCCCGACTTTCTTTTTGGCAAGAACGGCTCACCCGATGCACCGCTACCGGTAAAGTTTGGCGAGAACGGCCAACTGGCCGCTGACAGCCTTTGTTTCGTCACCTGGTATGGGCATTCCGCCTTCCTGATGGAAATGGAGGGCAAACGCATCCTGATTGATCCTATGCTGGGCGAAACCGCCGCTCCTACCTCCTTTGGCTCTTCCCGCTTCGACTATGAAAAACCCATCCCCATTGAAGAATTGACCGATATCGATGCTGTTATCCTCTCCCACGACCACTACGACCATCTCGACTATAAAAGCATTTTGGCCTTAAAAGATGAAGTGGGTCATTTTTACACCGCCCTGGGGGTAGGCTCTCACCTTAAGCACTGGGGAGTAACCGCCGATAAGATTACCGAGCTGGACTGGTGGCAATCAGCCCACCTGGATAGCATCGAACTGGTAGCTTGTCCGGCGCGGCACTTTTCCGGCCGCGGCCTCACCGATCGCGATGCCACCCAGTGGGCCAGTTGGGTAATCAAGGGGAGCCATCAAAAGCTGTACTTCAGTGGTGATGGCGGCTATGGTCCCCATTTTAAGGAGATTGGTGAAAAGTACGGCCCTTTTGACCTGGCCATGCTGGAATGCGGTCAGTATAATGAGGCCTGGCAGGCCATTCACATGATGCCGGAAGAAAGTGTGCAGGCCGGTATCGATGTGCAGGGTCGGCTTATTATGCCCATCCACTGGGGCGCTTTTAAATTATCGGTGCATGAATGGACGGAGCCCATCAAGAGGTTTAAGGCCGAATGTGAGCGACTAGCTGTGCCAATGGTCCATCCTTATATCGGGGAGCGCTTTGCGCTGGGACGCGACCACCCCCAGACCGAATGGTGGCAGCAGATTAATTAAGCCCGGCATCAAAGCTTGTTATGCCGCAGTATGGATACTATCAGCCACAAGGCCAGCAGACCGGATAGTACAAAGCCGATAAAGCCCACCACCGGAATTTCATTGAAGATATAGGGCGGTATATTGGCCAGCACCAGCAGTGACGAGCCAATGATAAGTGATGCCACCAATATGGCCACACTCATGCGGTTGCTGATAAGGTCAAAAGTTTTGTACAGCTGCTCCAGGTTACGATGCCTGAATTCAATCTGAAAACTGCCTTCCTTCATCTTTTTTACAATCGATTTGGCATCGGAGGGTAAGTCGCTCAGAAAAAGGGCACCGCTCTCCAGCATCTCGAAGCCCTTACGGGCCATACGTTTGGGGTGGTAGCGCTTAAGCAGCAGTTCCTGGGCGTAATGATTGAGGTTGCTAAACACATCAAAATCCTGATCGAGCTTTTCGGCCACTCCTTCCAGCATCACCAGCGCCCGCATCAACTGGTAATAATTTGCCGAAAGCTCGATAGTATTATCCGTCAGTATTTTGCGAAAGCGCTGAATGCGATCACTAAGCGGAATTTCCTTGAGACTTACGGTGGCAAACATTTCCAGCATATCATGAAGGTCGCGCTCAAAGCTCCGTTCATTGGGAATAGAGGCGTTGATGGCCATTTTTTGGATGGTATGGGAAATGAGCTTCACATTTTTCCGCGACATATTGATCAGCAGTTCGGCGAGATCGTCCTGCTCGTCGGGGAGAAATACCCCCATCTGCCCGAAGTCAAGAAAGCACAGTTTGCCGTTTGCCAGTACAAAGAGGTTGCCGGGATGGGGGTCCGCATGGAAAAAGCCGTGCTCAAATACCTGGCGGAAATAAAGGTCGGTGCCAATAGAAGCCAGCTCGTCAAACTTATCGCCATGCTTGCGCTTCAGTTCTTCGATGTTGGATATTTTAACCCCTGCCACCTCCTCCATACAGAGGACTTTTAAAGTAGAAAGCTCCTGGTAAACGCGGGGTACATAAAGCCGTGGGTCCTCTTCAAAGTCCTCCCTGAAGCGCTTGAGGTTGATGGCCTCCCTCTTAAAGTTCAGCTCTTCCAATACTGCCTGTTCAATGGAGTCTATCAATCGGAAGGGCTGGTAGCGCTGCAGGTCCTTAAAATTGCGCAGCAGCAGTTTGGTAACATCGCGGATAATGCGAAAATCTTCACGGATGGTTTTGCGGATTTCAGGCCGCTGGATTTTGAGCACCACCCGATCGCCATTGTAGAGCTCCGCCCGGTGTACCTGGGCGATGGAGGCCGAGGCCAGTGGCTCTTTGTCGATATGACGGAAGAGCTTTTCGCGCTCCTCAGCCAATTCAGTTTCCAGTACTTTTTCCAGCTCCCCGAGTTCAATGGGCTCCACATCGTCCTGCAATCGTTCCAGTTCCGAAATAAGTTCGGGGGGTAGCAGGTCACGGCGATTACTCAGCAGCTGTCCCAGTTTAACGTAAGTGGGCCCCAGTTCCTGCAGCAACATGCGAATGCGCTCGGCACGGGTGCGCTTATCGGCCTGGTTGAGGACTTTTTTACGTCGGAATATTTTGGAATAGGAGCGCGTGGAAACCAGGTCGGCAAAGCCATAGTGGGCAAAAGTCCTGATCACCTCGCGGTAGCGGCTCATTCTGCTCATTGCACCTGTTTAGGACCTTCGAGCGCCGTTACCCGCTTTTGCAGTTCTTCAATTTCCAGTTGTAGCACGGCCAGCTCTTTTTTCTGAGCAATGTCCATGCGGTTCAGGGTATTTTCGAGCCAGCTTTTCATTTCCTTTTCCACCGCTTCACGCGAGCTGGCCGACTCCTTTTTGAAGTCGTTCATGATGCGCTCGCCTTCTTCTTCAGAAAGCTTGCCTTTCTCCATCAGATCGTTAACCACTTCCTGCATTTTGGTTTTGGCAAGCGATAAAAAGCCAATGCCGGTGTAAAAGATCTTTTTAAAAGTGTCTTCCATGATGATGGGTAATTTTTAGTTGGGTTAAGGGCTTTGAGCCACATTATTCCAACAGGCAGAAGCCGCTTATGGTTTTGAGCAAGAAGCAGCGATCACTCCTTCCCCGCCCGGATTAAAGCCGGGAGGCCTTACCGTAGGGAAGCCAGACCTATGCTGACTGGTATGCCGCTACCCGGGGCCGGAAGTCGGCGCAGGCCATAAGCAGGTTTACTTTTTTGGGGCACTTTAGTTTTACTACTGATAATCGGTCTTGTCGGGTTTGCACTACCCGCTTTAAGTTTCCTTGCATAGAGTTGATTGAATTTAGACGGCCGGGGCTGAGCCCCGCAGCTGTTTCTATAAACTCAAGAGGAGCCACGATAGTTTGCGCAAAGCTGAAATTTTGAAGGAAAACGCTTACAAAAAAAGGCCAGCATGCGCTGGCCTTTCCACACTGAATTACAACGAAACTATTCGGGCAGGATCACTTGATCAACTACATGAATAATACCATTACTGGCTTCCACACTTTGCAGCACTTCCACTCCTTCAACGAATATCTTACCGTCGCGTGCTTCTACTTCCCAGTAGTCGCCGCTCGCCATAAACAGAGGTCTGCCTTTGCTGGCTTCCCTTTCCAGCGCTGCCATATCGTATTTCCCTGGCGCGGCATGACTCTTCAGGATAGTAGCCAACTTCGATTTGTTTTCGGGCTTCAATAGCTCCTCTACCGTTCCGGCCGGTAATTTTTCAAACCCGGCATTGGTGGGGGCAAATACGGTGAGAGGACCGGCATTTACCAATACATGCTCAATATCAGCTGCTTGCACTGCCGCCACCAGGGTGCTGTGGCTTTCCGATCCTAGCGCCACATTGAGAATATGGGGATCTGAGTCCTCATCGCTAACGGCGGCCTGGCCGAGATCCTTTACCGCTGACTCAGTGGTAACGGTGGCTTCCACCTTATTGACATCACTGCCTTGCTCCTGATTACAGGCCACAATACCTGCTATTGCAATCAGGTAGAAAAATAGCAGTAGTTGGTTGTTGGTAATTTTCATAAGCTTGATATTAAGGGTTCTTTGCTAGCTCAAAAAAAGACCATATTGTCCGTTTATGAAATGATATTTATCAGTCTGACTATGTATCTGCCCGGGGCCTAAAGATTTATTTGATCCCAGAAACAAATGGCCTTCAAAAACCGGGAAAACGGATAGATTGCCTATCCCAACCCAAACCGATGAGTACCTTCTTATCGTCAACAGTAAAATTGACAAGGGTATTTTTAGTTAGAGGATTCTAAGCACCGCTGGCCAGGAGTTAATAAAGGGGGAACTCAAGCTGAGTGATGGTCAAAATAATGGTGTGAGCGTTGATAAGCTCACCGCTGGCACTTACACCGGAATAATTTCTGATAGCGCGAATTAAATGATGAATTTTAAACTCATGAAAAATTGAATCCTGGAGGGAGAGGGTACAAAGAAAATCCCCACGCCTGCTGCGCAACCTGGGCTCCTTCACCAATTAACTAATCCACTAATAAACTATTTCCCTTCCAGGGATTACTCACCCGCTAACGCGGCCTCGTGATCCCTGGAGGGGATGCTACAATGAAAATCCCCACGCCTGCTGCGCAGGCTAGGTCTTTTTTATTTCCAGCCATCTGCAAGC
>CAZUCA010000057.1:0-21942 GCA_964619125.1 uncultured Owenweeksia sp.
GGGGAAAAACCCTCAACCTGATATCGGTTGGCCAAACTGCGTTTACACAGGCCGTAGTAAGCACTTGAAATGACAAAAACCACCTTAATCCTACTCTTTACCACAATTACAAATTTAATGACCGCCCAGCCGGCAAAAAATGATAAATTAAAGTCCAACAGTGTCCAGATTGAAGCCTTCGGTCAAGGAAGTGCTTACTCTCTTAAATACGAAAGGGTTTTGATCAATAATACCCGCTTTAAAACCACTGCTTCTGCTGGCGGAGCCATCTATATTACCAATGAACTGAGAGGAGTCAGGCAAGCCATAGTCGTTGAAGTCACTGAATTAATTTCCTTTGAGCAACATCATATTGAAGCTGGAGTAGGTCATTCCCTGTGGAATACCGAGCATGCAGCAGAAGACATTAGGAACGGAGGCTGGCATCCATACCTGACGGGACGTGTTGGCTATCGGTATCAAAAACCCGCCGGGAAACTCCTGTATCGAATAGGGTTCATGCCATTTTTCTGGTACAAATCTTCTTTAAAGTATGATACTCCCTGGCTTGCCTTAAACTTTGGCTATTGTTTTTAATAACAAAAACCCCATACCATCCCAGGAAAAGGGCCACCCTGTCCCCGTTGGACTGCCGTTGCAGCACACACCAGGAGTGATTACGGCCTGGCCGACAGTCAGGCGTACCGCCTCAACAGCATTTCCCTGGCCGAAAATAGCCAAACCCTATGCCAGTTTACCCCAAGCCTGACGGCGACCGCCTTAGGCTGATCATCGCCAATAAGGATCTTAAGGGCTCTGACTTGCCCTGGTTTGATATAGCTGGCAAGAGGGTTCAATTTCTCCTGATATCTGTCCATGCTGGCCAGCTTTGATTTTGATGTTTCGGGACTGGCCAGCGGGGAGTATTTTATTGTCAGAAGCCTAGCTGGCGGTAAAGTCATAAAGTTCACTGTTCAATAGACGCACCAATTATGCCGCTGGCCTATTTGCAGGTTTGTGGAAACTCTTATGAAACACTACCTTCATCGCCAAACCTTAGCCGATTCTCGGCCTTTGTGATTTAAAACAACCTAAGCTCACCCAATCATGCAAGCATCAATCTTGCTTTCTGCCTTCGCCCTGCTCAGCTTCAGTTTGTGGCTCTGGGCCCTACTCGACCTCAGCCGTACTTCCTTTAAAGACAGCCGTATGACGATACTTTGGTGGGTAGTGATTTTGCTTTTCCCCCTGATCGGTTCGATATTCTATTTCCAGCTCAAGCGGAAATTCACCCACCACGGCCAAAGAGTTTTCCTGGGTGGCATGACACCCAATAAGCCGGCATAAGCGATCTACCTACTTCCTTCATCAAAGCCGGCACAACCCATTTGCGCAAAACGACCTGAAGCGCTAATTTCAGCGCTTCTATTCTTTTTTTATATGTGATGAAATACTCTATCCGACGCCTTCTACCCAGCCTATTAGCCCTGCTGCTGCTCAGTACCGCCTGCGGCGTGTTTCAATCTTCAGAGCGCCCCTTTAGGGTGAAGTACAAAGACAAAAGCCTGCCCAGGCCCAAAGGCTACGTCAATGATTTTGAAAAAATTCTCAGCAGTGAGCAGGAAGCGGTACTTACGGCCCTGGTTAAAAGTCACGAAAAGGAAACCAGTGACCAGATAGCCATTGTAACCGTTAGCACACTGGAACCCTATGACAACCTTGATGACTTATCACTAGACCTGGCCAATTACTGGGGCGTAGGCCAGGAGGACAAGCACAACGGGGTACTGATTGCCATTGGCCGGGAACTTCGGGTAGTAGGCATCCAGAACGGCTTTGGCATTGAAAAGCGCCTCAGCGACGCCGAAACCCAGCGCATTATCAGCGAGGTAATGATCCCCCAGTTTAAGGAAAACCAGCATTACGAAGGACTAAAAAAAGGGGTGGAGGCGATTATTGCCGAGCTCAAATAAATACTGCCCGCAAGAGCTCAGAGCTGCCCGGTCATTCGCTCAATAATATTAACTTGTTTTCAGATTAACCTAAACTGCTACCGATGGGAAAAAGTGGGGCCATGCCAAGCTACGAGACTATTGATGACTATATCGCCCATCAGCCACCCGTGGCGCAGGAAAAGTTGCAGGAGTTGAGGAGCATCATCAGGGAGGCGGCCCCGGATGCGGTGGAGGTATTGAACTACAAAATACCGGCTTTCAAGCTGGTACCGGCCGCTAAAAGAGATCAGCAGATTATGATGGCCGCCTACGCGAAGTTTGTGGGTTTCTACCCCTTTCCTACTACCATGGTTGCCTTTGCCGATGAGCTGAAAGACTATAAGAAGGGCAAGGGCTCGGTGCAGTTTCCATTTAACATACCGTTACCCAAAGAGCTGATCAGGAGGATGGTGCAGTACCGCCGGGATGAATTGCTAAGCGCTCAGAAATAAGAGCTAGCCATCAGTAAACTTGATCAAAACCCAACCGACTAAATTTAAGCTGTTATCTTTGACTTAGCCAACAAGTTTGTAGCAACTGAAAGTGGGTTTTACCCCCTTCAATAACCCTTAATTAATAGAATATGAAAACACCACATTTTAAAGTAAGCTGGCTGGTTTTTTCGCTGGCAGTGCTGGTACTGGTTGCCTGTAAAAAAGATGATAAGGATTCGGGCAACACCGTGCTCGAAAATATTGAGAATAACCTACAAAGCGGAAGCTGGAGAATAAGCAAATTCATTGATTCCGGCACCGACGAAACCCATCACTTCGCCGGCTATAACTTTACTTTCATGAGTTCGGGCACCCTTAATGCCAATAATGGCACCAACAATTATGACGGCAGCTGGAACATTAGTGACAGCAATAGTAACGACGACAGTGAAGACGATCTGCATTTTAATATCAATTTTAACCTGACCAATGATTTTGAGGATCTGAACGATGATTGGGATTTACTTTCCCAAAGTGTGGACAAAATTGAGCTCATCGATATTAGCGGCGGTAATGGCGGTACCGATTATCTGACCTTTGAAAAGAACTAGAATGGTCCCTTCACAACTGTGGCCGACTTTGCCCAACCATAGCAAGAACCGGCTGCAGTTTAGCTTTAATACGCCGCAACTCAAAGAGTGGATGAAGCGGAGGATATAATACCGCAGTGATGAGATATTAGACCATTAAGCCGAGAAACTGATAGGGGCGAGCCCCTCGTAAAAATCATGAAAGTCCTGAACGGTTTACTCAACCAACCCGCTAATACCCTGGTCTTAATATTCCTTAGTCCACTGCTGCTGTGCTTTTTAAGCTTGCTAATATTTGGGAATAAGCACGACCTGGCCCATTTCTTAGCTGCCGCCCTGCTGGCCCGGTTAGGGCTGCACATTGCCTAAACTAATGGCATCGCCAGACGGCTATCCGCAAATCTCTCCCCTAAAAAGTTAGTTTCTTACAAAAGAATATGGTGGTTGGGAAGCCTTAGTTTACTGTCCGCCCTGGCCCTTTCCTCAGCTGTGATTGAAGCATCTCTGATCACGCTCCTGCTGGGCCTGCTGGTTTTACCGGCCAGCGAATTGCTGCGCTGTTTCCTGGTGGCCAGGCTAATCATTAAACAGGAAGGACACCAGTACCGAGGCGCCTGGCTTTACCTGAGTACCCTCTTTATTGTACTTTACCCGCTGCTGGGTATCTGGGCTCTGGAGGCACGGCTTAGAAATGCTGAGCAATTAGCAAATGAGGAAACCACCGCTTAAGTGAGCTAAGTTTGATTTTACTGCTAGTGCAAGGCAGGGCCAAAGGCCTAAAATGGCAACCCAATACTTGGCTGACAACCCAAACAATTTTTACATTGCGCCCCCTCTTACCTCCTATTCAATTAGCTAGTCACCGTGAAAGTCTGCATAGCCGAGAAACCCAGTGTAGCCCGCGAAATTGCTCAAGTAATTGGCGCTGATAGCCGCCATGACGGCTACTTTGAAGGCAACGGCTACCAGGTAACCTGGACCTTCGGGCATTTCTGCATGCTGTTACCTCCGGAAGACTATCACCCCCACTGGAAACGCTGGGACCTCAACACCCTGCCTATGTTACCGGAACGCTTTGACACCAAGGTGATGAACGACCAGGGGGTACAAAAACAGTTTAAGGTAATTAAGTCGCTGCTCCACCAGGCCACCGTGGTGATAAACTGTGGTGATGCCGGCCAGGAAGGGGAACTGATCCAGCGCTGGGTTATCCAAAAAGCCCAATATGAGGGTGAGGTGCAGCGCCTGTGGATCTCTTCCCTGACCAAAGAGGCGATAGAGCAGGGCTTTAAAAAGCTGCGCCCGGCAGAGGAGTTTAACAACCTTTACTACGCCGGGAGCTCGCGGGCCATTGGTGACTGGCTGCTGGGGATAAACGCCACCCGTCTCTACACCCTCAAGTATGGCGGCCGGGGGCAGGTGCTTTCCATTGGCCGGGTGCAAACGCCTACCCTGGCCATGCTGGTGGATCGCCACCACGAGATTGAAAACTTTGAGCCCCAGCCCTACTGGGAGCTGGGCACCATTTACCGCGATACCACCTTCAACCATAGCGAGGGGAAATTCTTTAAGAAGGAAGACGGTGAAAAACTGCTGGCGCAGGTGAGTGACAAGGATTTGGAGATCAGGAAAATTGAGCGCAAGGAAGGCAAGGAATACGCGCCCAAGCTCTTTGACCTCACCAGCCTGCAGGTGTATTGCAACAGTAAATTTGGCATGAGTGCCGACGCCACCCTAAAAACGGTGCAGAAGCTCTATGAGATGAAAATGGTAACCTACCCCAGGGTAGACACCACCTTTCTGCCCAATGATATGTACCCCAAAATCCCGGGGGTACTAAGGGGGCTGCAGCAATATTCGCAGTACACCCAGCCCCTGCTGGCTAAAAAGATCCGCAAGTCGACCAAGGTATTTAACGACAAGAAGGTGACCGATCACCATGCCATCATCCCCACCGGTGAGGAGAAAGCAGTGAGCGCCGAGATGTGGAAAGTGTACGATATTATTGCCCGGCGCTTTATTGCGGTTTTCTATCCCGATTGTAAAGTGGCCAAAACCACTGTAAGTGCGGTAGTGGAGGAGGTGGACTTTATAGCCCGCGGCAAGGAAATACTGAGCGAAGGCTGGCGGGCCCTTTTTGGCACTGACAAAAAAGACAAAAAGGAGGAGGAAGACGGTGGCATCCTGCCTGCCTTTAAAGAAGGGGAAAAAGGTCCACATGAACCCAGCTTTATCGAAAAGACTACCAAGGCCCCTAAGAATTACACCGAGGCCTCACTGCTGCGGGCCATGGAAACCGCCGGTAAGCAGGTGGACGACGATGAGCTGCGCGACCTGATGAAGGCCAATGGCATCGGTCGTCCCTCCACCCGGGCGAGCATCATCGAAACCCTCTTTAAACGCGGCTATACTGAGAGGCGCAAAAAACAGGTGGTGCCCACGCCAATGGGCATCCAGCTAATTGGCATGGTCAACAACGAGCTGCTGAAGTCGGCGGAGCTTACCGGCCGCTGGGAAAAACAGCTGCGCGAAATTGAAGAGGGAGAACACGATCCCCGCCACTTCATTCACAATATGAAGCATATGGTGAACCAGCTGGTATACGAAGTACGCATGGAAAGTGGACAGCGCATTGTAGCCCAGCCTGCCGGAGCGCCAACGGCTGCGAAAAAGAAAAAAGCTACCAGTAAGGCTGCCGTAAGCAGTAATTGCCCCAAGTGTGGCGAAGGTAATGTGCTGAAAGGAAAAGAAAGCTATGGTTGCAGCCGCTATAAGGAGGGCTGTGATTTTCGTCTGCCCTTCCGCTTTTTGGATAAGAGGCTCTCTGACAACCAGATCAAGCGACTGCTGGAGAAAGGGGCTACCACCAAACTCAAGGGCTTTAAACTCAATGGCAACAAAATGGAAGGCATTGTAAAACTGACTGACGACTACCAGCTGGAATTTGAGAGCAAAAGTGAACCCAGGGCAGCTAAGGACGAACTGATGCCAGCCTGCCCCCGCTGCACGGAGGGCACGCTGATTAAAGGCAAGGAGGCCTATGGTTGCACTCGTTGGAAGGAAGGTTGTGACTTCCGCTTTTCCTTTGCCGATATCAAGGCCAAAGCCAATGGTGAACCGCTGACGCGGGAGCTGGTGCTTGCCATTATCTCCAAGAAGTAAAGGCATTGATTCACAGGCCACATTAAGGGGCCCAATCACGCGCTTACATAGAGCTTTTCCCGATCAATTGCGGCGCTACCAGCCGTTCGATCACTTTGGCTATTTTAGCCTCCCAAGGCCTGCAAAGCAAGCATGACCATATTTTAACCTCCCCAAGCCACCGATGAGATTTAGCCGTTCAGCTCTCCTCCCCATCCTGGTATTAATAGCCGGAAGCCTGATATTTTTCTACACTGGCCTCAAGGCCCAACTCGCATCCTTTACCCACGATGAAAGTTTTAGCTACCTGAACTATTGCCACGAAAGTTTTATCGAGATTATCACCTTCAACAACTGGTACACCAACAATCATGTGCTGAACAGTCTTTTCATGAAATACTCGGCGCAGCTCTTCGGCACCTCTGAATTTGCTTTGAGGCTGCCCAACCTGCTGTTGCTGCTCGTGTACATGGCTTATAGCTTCCGCTTGTTCAGGGATAAAAACCCGCTCCTGGCCCTGGCCATTTTCCTCCTGCTTTGCACTAATACCTTGCTAATCGATTTATTTGGTTTGGCACGCGGCTACGGCATGTCATGCGGCTTTATGCTGATGAGCTTGTATCACTTTCTGAAATTCGGAGAGCAACGGCAACGGAAAGATCTCTTCATATTTCACCTGGCGGCCCTGCTCGCTATCCTTAGTAATTTTACCCTGCTTGCCTATTATGCTGCCGCCCTGCTCACTTATAACCTTAGTGCCTTACTGCCAACCGGCCTCAATAAAGCCAGTAAGTTCAATCTCCTCTCTGTCAACAAGGTGCATGCCCTACCTCTTATGGCAGTCTTTGTAATACTCTACGAACCAGTACGGCGCCTGCTCACTAAAACTACTTTAGACTTTGGGGGCAGTAATGGCTTTTACGAAGACACCGTCAGTCACTTGGTTTACATAAGCTTTCACCACCATAAGCTACCTCAGGGAATAGAATTACTCTTTGAGGGTATCTTTACGCTAAGCATTGTAGGAGCCCTAGCTATAATTATCTGGTAATACCGTTGCTCAAAGCAGCATTTTTTTGTGAAGCACAGCCGCCTGCTGGCTCTCAACCTCCTGCTACTATTGCTGGTCTTTATCATTGTCGCCCAGCACTACTTCCTGGGTAGCGACTACCCTATCGGACGCTTTTCCATCTTCCTTTTTCCGCTCTTCATCATTCACCTGGGCTATCTTCTAAGTTACCTTCTCAGCAGCGGTTACCAAAAAATCAGTCTTGCCGGCATAATGGCAGTGGCCCTCTTTTCCTCCTTTGAATTCAGTAGACAGCTTGACTTCCACTCTACGGCAGAATGGGACTATGACAAGAACAGCAAAAACATGATGACCACCCTTGCCCGCGAAAGGCAAAGGCCGGAGGCTGACTCAGGGGCTATCAGACTAGGGGTAAGCTGGCTCTTTGAGCCCACCGCCAATTTTTATCGTCGTACCAGGGAGTATAACTGGCTGCTACCGGTGCAGCGCCAGTGTAATTTTGAGGAGGACGATTACTGCTATGTTTTTAAAAATGAGCTGCCGCCAGCCGGCTCAGTTTCCTATGACATAGTGGAAGAGTACCATGATACGCAAAGCATGCTGATACGAATTAACCCTGCAGGCGCGGAGCAATAGTATAACGGGACTGAGTATGGCTAAAAATTTTCGCCAGGCCTACGGCCAGATAATGACCTGCAGACTGTCGCTTTTGGGTGCCGCAATTGTATCAACAATAGTAAGCATCAACATCAGCACCATCACCGCGCTATAAACATTCTTAAAATAGATCATTTGAAAGTATTAAATTGATGATTTTTTAATTTAAGAGCACGTCTACTTGAAACCACAGTTAAAAACCCTGGCCGAAACCCGCATTGTGGGCTTGTCTGCTACCATGTCATTTGCCGAAAATAAAAGTCAAAAACTATGGCGATCATTTATGCCCCGGCATCATGAAGTTCCCAATCGCCTGGGCAATGAACTCTACTCGGTGGAAGTATACCCGGGACCAGACTTCTTCCGGCAATTCGATCCGGGACGGCGTTTTGAAAAATGGGCAGGAGTACGCGTAAGTAACAGCGAAGACATTCCCAGTGGTATGAAGACTTTGATGCTACCGGGCGGCCGCTATGCCGTGTTCAACTACCAGGGCAAAGGCAGTGAGGCAGCCGCTACCTATCAGCACATTTACGGGCAGTGGCTTCCCAATTCGGACTTTCACCTCGACCATCGTCCCCACTTTGCCGTGATGGGCGAAAAATACAAAAACGAAGACCCATTGTCGGAAGAGGAACTATGGATACCGGTGCGCGCAAAATAAGGGCAAAGCACCAAGGGATTTGAATTTAAAGACTGTTTATCAAAGAAGACTTTTCCTGCCGAAGCACAAAGCTCTTTTAGGGTCCCGTGCCGGCAAAAGTAGTTTCAAAAAAAGTGAACTTCCGAGCAGGTATCGGGCTAATAGTGAGAAAAAATTTTAAGATACATTTGACTATATAGCTCTGAAGTATGTCCCAAAGCACATCTCAACAATCAACATCGCATTTTTTTGATGATGAGCCCTCCGCCACTTCGCCGTTAAACACGGGTGAGCAGGGCAGCCTGGAAACAAGGCCCCACCGAAGTAAGAGTCCCTGGTTGGCGCTTCTGCTTAGCTTTATATTTCCCGGTCTAGGCCAGGCCTATGCCGGTCACTTCAGGCGGGCCCTGCTTATTTTAGCCATCTTATTGGTGTTAGCCATGAGCACTTATTTCATTGCTCTTACACTTCCGGTTTTTATCGCTATCCTGGCCGTTTTGGCACTAATTGTGGCTGCCAACATTATGGACGCCTGGATGCTTGTGCACCACCGCAAAGTGCCGGACTCACAGAAAAATGGGCTTTGGTACTATCTATTAGTGGCAGTAGGGCTTTTATTTTTGACCTACCGGCTTGATACATATAGCGCCGGTAGCAGACTGCTACCTATACATTTTGCCTCTATTCCGGGAGATGCGATGATACCGGGACTGCTGGCGGGTGATGGCCTGGCCCTGGCGACAAGTGAGAGTTTTAAGCGCGATGATATCGTAAGTTACCGTACGCCCCAGGAAGGTAGTGAGCTTTTCATCAGTCGCATAAAAGCCTTACCCGGTGAGGAGATCGGGATAAATTCAATTGGGCAGGTGAGCTATCCTGATCAACCGGAAGTAAGGGATAGCAACTTCATTAGTTACTACCGGGTTAACCTGCATAGTCCTCCCACCGCAGGCTTTGTTAGCAGCTACCGGCTTATTCAAAGCTCCCCCAATGGAAAGGACTTTATTATTGCCGCCACTCAGAAGGAAGCGGCTGAGCTGTCAGAATTTAACATAGTAAAATTCACGGAGGCCATACCCTCTGATATGGATTATCTGACCCTGGTGCCTCCGGGTATATCTGAGTATTTCAAGCTTGATTCTCTCACTTACCTGCTGCCTTACAGGGGATATAGCGTTAACCTCAGCCCGGAGTTGTTTGCCCTTTACCAGCCCATCATCAGCTATGAGAACCCGGGGTTTATAGATCCCTTTTCAGGAAGACACCTCATTGGCGATTCCTATACTTTTAAGGAAAACTATTACCTCCTGCTAGGCGACCACCGGGGCTATCTCAGCGGTGGCATTATTCCCGAAAAAGCGATCCTCCGCAAAGCCATTTATATTTTTTCCTCAGCACTTGATGAAAGGGTTGGCCCTATCCCCTGATTTTAAAAATCCGCCTTTCTCCTTTCTAAACTCAAATTGCCGCCGGGTGATTTTCCCTAATCAGGAAAGCTCTGATTTCGGAATGCACTTGAGCCTGATGACCTAAAAAAACAGCCACAATCCTTCTGTAGCTCAGGATATAAGTGTAACTTAATGTTCCGATTAAAAACTTAGGATTATCAAACCTATTATTCGTCCATACGACCTCAAAGACCAGGACGGGCTGATAAAGCTCTTGCGCCTCAACACCCCGGATTCATTTCACAAAGACGAGGAGGAAGACTATCTGGACTATCTCAATCACCATATGGAAGATTACTTTGTGGTAGAGCTGAACGGTGAGATTGTGGCCGGCGGTGGTATCAATTACTTTATCAATCACAACGAAGCCCGCATTAGCTGGGATATTATCCACCCTGATCACCAGGGGCAGGGCCTGGGCCGCTTACTGATGGACCATCGACTACAGCAAATCAGGAAAATGCCGGGGGTGGAAATGGTGGTGGTGCGTACCACTCAAGTGGCCTGTAAGTTTTATGAAAAGATGGGGTTTAAGCTCAACCGCACCGTGAAGGATTATTGGGCGCCCGGATTCGACCTTTGCGAGATGAGTCAGCCTTTATTTAAATTCAAGGCTGGGCAGCAGCATACCCAGGGGTATTAGTTCAAGGTTGAAAGTTCAAGGTTCAAGGTTCAAGCCTGCCCGAATACAAGATTCCAACCAGGCAGTGATCTTTAGAACCCAAAGTTCTGGCTTCAGAAATTAGTGCTTAGAATTTAAAACTTAATACTAAGAGCAGAGAGATTCTCAATTAAGCTCCCATCTCCCTGGCCATCATTTTCACAATCAGATCGGCCAGGCGGTGGCTATAACCCATTTCATTATCGTACCAGCCCACAATTTTCACCATGCGGCCCAGTACCGAAGTTAGTTCTTCGTCAAAGAGGCATGAATAAGGACTGCCGATTACATCGCGTGACACAATGGGGTCAGCGGTGTAGCCCAGGTATCCTTTAAAAGGACCGCTTTTTGCCGCCCGCTTAAAGGCCGCATTAATATCGGCTACGCTGGTTTCACTTTTGGTGGTAAGGGTGATATCAGTAAGGCTGCCATCGGGCACCGGCACACGAATACCGGCCCCGCCTATCCTACCTTCCAGCTCAGGATAGATACGGGTAATGGCCTTGGCAGCTCCGGTGGTAGTGGGCACAATGCTTTCGGCTGCAGCCCGCCCCCGCCTAAAATCCTTATGAGGTCCGTCCTGCAACTGCTGATCAGTGGTATAGCTGTGCACGGTGGTGATATAGGCATGCTCCACACCGCAAACCTCATCCACTATTTTCAGCAATGGCGCCACCGAATTGGTGGTACAGGAGGCATTGGACACTACCAGGTCATCGCTGCTCAGGAGACCATCATTGGCGCCCAGTACGATGGTTTTGGTGTCATCTGCAGGGGGAGCTGACAATAGCACTTTTTGGGCTTTGCCCCGGTTGATATGCGGCATCACCGCTGTGGTGGTTTTAAACCTGCCGGTGGCTTCCACCACCAGGTCCACTTTCTGTTCATACCAGGGAATATCGGCAGGATTGTGTTGATGATACACCTGCACCTGCTGCTCCCCGATCCGGAGGCTGTCATCACCGCTAAGCTCTACTGCGTCGGGAAAGTGGCCGTGCACGGTATCGTACTTCAGGAGATGGGCCAGGTTGGCCGTGGTAGCGAGGTCATTAATTGCCACTAATTCGAGCTGGGGGTATTTCCTGATAACGCGGGTAAGGCTGCGGCCAATGCGGCCAAAACCATTGATTGCAATTCTGATGCTAGTCATGCCGCGAATTTACTGGAAGTGATCGGGATTTAATGCAGCTCAATATCGTACGACACCATCAGGCCAATAATATACTGGCGTTTGGGATCATCTACATTGATTTCGTCCTCAAAGCGCCAGAAGGTTTCAAAGTCAGCCTCATCGCTCAGTTTCCACTCCAGGCCAAAGGTTAGCCGGTGGCCGCGAAACTCATTATTGTCGTTTAATTTGTAAAAGAGCTCGTACTCCAGATAGGGGTCCACCAGTTTACTCATATTCCAGTCCAGACCAAAACGGTTACGCACATAAGTGCTTTTTTCGCCGGTAAAATCTACTTTACTATCAGTAAAACGAAAGCGATACTGGAGATCTACCGGAAAGTCATCGATGTCATACTCGGCACTGAGATCGAGGCTCCAGCGAGTGTTGTTACGTTCCTTTTCATTTACACTGTAGCGGTATTGCATCTTGGCATCGAACCATTTGGTAAACTCGTAGCGCACCCCTACCTCGGTAAAGCTGCTCTCAAATTTACTTATGGTATCCTCAATGCGGTATTGTTGCTCCACCTCCAGGCGAAAGTCCTTGGTAAATTCAATTTTCACGGTGCCACCCGTCCACAGCCGGATATCAGTTTTCTTTTTGGGAAACTCCTGGGCGCTGGTCGCAATCGCAAGCAGTAAAAACAGGATGGTATAGCTGGCGCTTCTGCTCATCTCAGATTGTATTTCTTACGGATAAAATAATCGCGTTTCTCAAAGTCGCGCTTGAGATCCTCAACATTTATTTTCCACTGCATGGTATTGGGTGGCAGCTGGTATTTTGAAATCAAGTAGGGTATTTCATCCTCAATTTGTGCCACCAGCTGATCTACAATCACATTAAAGCGATCGGGCGACATGCGGCGGTACAGTTCGCGTTGCCGCTGTTGCAAATCTTCATTAAAACCGGGAATGGTAATCAGGGCCTGGTAGATTTTACCCACATCATCACTGTCATACTCGAGTTGGGCCAGCTTTGAAAATTTACCGTCGTAAGAAGCTTTATCGAGGTCGAAGAGGAAAAAGCGAAAGGGCTCCCCATTTATGCTGTTGGCCTTTACATTGTTATGAGGCCAATCGCGGTTGCCGATATAATCCTGAAACACCACATAATCGATAAAAGAGGGAATATCGAGCATCTGGTAAAGCTTCAGGGCATCCTTGGCCTCAATGGCATCGCGCAATTGGTAGGCATAGCTGCCATTGCCACCGTCAAATTCGAGATTGCCATTTTTAATATCGACCTCCATGGCAATAATATCATCAGTCTCTACGCCATAGAGGCGCGAAACCCCCTCGCGATTGCTCTCGGTGCGGAGGTTGAGCAGGCCATAATAGCGGTTATTGACAAACACTTGTACCGGCTCCCCATACATCAACTCAAAATCAACCCCCGCCTGGATAGCCAGCTTGTGATAGGCCAGATCCTTAATCATGGTTTCATCAAAGTCATTACCCGAGTTGCGCAAACGCACACTTTTGATGTGTGAGAGGTCATCTCCTTCCAGCACCTGGGGTGGATTAACCATACCCAGTTCGTAATTGGGGAGGTCTTTTACAAAGGTTATCCCCAGTGACTTCATGTCGTAACTGGCAGAAGAGGCACCCTTAATCTCCAGCCGCATGGCGGTAGTATCGAATATCAGCCCCTGCTGCGGGCGGCTCATACGAATGCTGGCAGGGATAATAATCTTGGCGTCAAAATCGGCATACATGCGGTCGAACTCTGCCTGATCGGCAAAAATCTCCACCACCGGCAAGCTCGTAGAAATGGTACCAGGCTGTAACTGATCAGTGGCTGGCAGCGCATCATCTTCGTACTCCAGTTCGCTACAGCTAAGAGCCGTGGCCAGGACTAACAACAAAAAGATATTCCTGATCACCATATATTGAAGTTTAGTCCGGCCATAATCTGTAAACCGGGATTCTTAAGCAAATAGGTTTTAAAATTGGGGTAGAAGGGATGATTGACAGCGGCAGTGATACCGAGCCAGGGCCACAGCCGGTACAGGCCTTCCACCTCCAGGCCGTAGCGCCACAATTCGGGAGCACCGGTCCTGAATTTTCTTTCAAAGTCCTTGTTGTTTTCGATGGTCAGCAAGAGGCCGCCCGCCCAGCTTTCGCTGAAGTGGTAGCGGCCACCCAGGCGCAAAATTCCCTTGGTATGACTACCATTAAAATCATGGCCGGCATAGCTCCCGTCGAAATAAAGGCGCTTAACCCCTATTGACAACAGGGCTTCCAGGGCACTGTCGGCAAAAGTGTAGGTAAAAGCCATTCCGCCCCGGGCACCCCGGGCCTGGTAGTCATTCACCGGGCTGTCTAAAATAGTGAGCTCACTACTCTGCAGTCCCAAAATGCCGTTGGCCGAAACTTCAAAGCCCGGCTGTGCCCAACTGAGGCCGGGTATAAAAAAAATGAGGTAAAGCAGCTTTTTAAGCATAAAATTTCGCTGGTATTGCTGGCATATAAAACCGGACAATTTTGGTCAGTTTTCACCAAGATCGTCCGGTTTAGATTTATTAAACATTAAGGTAATTCGGGGCAAATAAGTTCACAGGAAACTACTGCCCACGAGGGGCTGGGCCTGTTTTTAATACTTCTTCACTTTTTCGCCGAGGTCATATACGGTGGTCTGTAACTTTTTTTGCAATATGCTGCTGCCGGCTGCAGAACGGAAGCCGGCGGCACAGTGTACCACCACCGGCTTATCGGTCGGCACTTCCAGCGCCCGGGAGCGCAGATCGTAGAGCGGAATTTCGAGGGCATCCTCAAAGATTTTCTTCTCGGCCACCTCTGAGGGATTGCGCACGTCCACAATGGTGTATTCACTCAGGTGCTTTTCAAAGTGATCTACCGCCAGCAACTGTTTTTTGGCTGGTAGACTTTCACTCACCACCACTGCCCCATGCATATTTCCCTCGTAGCCAATTTTGGCCGCTCTGTTGATGCCACGCTTAAGTTGCTCCTCACTGCCGGCAAGCATAAAGAAATACTCATGCGGGTCAATTACCGAGCCCAGCCAGGTTTCAAATTTATTCCCCTCCGCTTCCATCAGGTTGATCGACCCGGGAAGGTGGCCTTTAGCAAACTCCTCCTCTGACCTGACATCTACCACCAGGGCATCGGCGGGTATTTCTTTTACACTCTCGAGGCGTAAAACCTTAGTGACAGTAGCTCCCAAAGAGGGTGCCCCCTTTTTATTGAGATCCACGTCATAACTGAAATAAGCAGGAATAAAAGGCTGGTCTTGCAGCAGTTCCTTCACAAATTTTTTTTCACTCATTTTCTTCAGCGCCCAGTTCTGCTTTTTCTCTCTGCCGATGGTGCTGTAAGTATCGCTGCTCATATTTTTCCCGCACAGGGAGCCCGCCCCATGCGCCGGGTAAACGTAAATATCGTCGCGCAGGGGCATAAATTTATTGCGCAGGGTGTGGTACATATCCTTAGCCAGCTCTTCCCGCCTGGCTTTCAGGGAACCAGCCGATTCGCGCAAATCCGGACGACCGACATCACCCACAAAAAGACTATCGCCCGTAAACACAGCTCTTTCCACCCCATCGCCATCATGCAGCATCAGGCTGATACTATCAGGTGAATGCCCCGGGGTATGGATGGCCACCAATCTACCTTCACCTACCCGGATGTATTCCCCTTCATCGAGGCTTTGATGGGGGTAGTCGGCTCCTACCAGTTTACTGGCATAAATGGTGGCATTTTTTTCTTCATTGATCTGCATATGACTACTCACAAAGTCGGCATGTGGGTGGGTTTCCACTACAGCGGTAATCCTCGCCTCGCGTTTCCCGGCAAACTCATAATAGGGTTGGGGGTCGCGGGCAGGGTCGATTAACACCATCTCACCATTGTCCACCACCGCATAAGATGAATGCGCCAGTGCATTGTCAAAAAACTGTCTTATCTCCATTAGGGGTATTTGAATTTTATCATTTCAGGGCTTGATCCCCGGCAGAATTTCCGCCTGTATTTTAAACTGAAAGTGCTGCTAATAGTTTTTAGCCAAAGGGCGTAGGTCTCAGCTACCTGCTTTCAAAAACTTAAGAACTTAAATCATGAAAATAGTACTAGTGGGAGCCAGTGGAATAATTGGTGGTCACCTGGCCCGTCATTTTGCCGGGCAACACGAAATAATTGCTGCCAGCCGCAGCAACAGTGCACATAAGCTTGATATCAGTTCCCTGGCTTCGATCAGACAATTCCTGGCGGGCTGCGGAAATTTTGACGCTTTGATCTCAGTGGCCGGCAGCGCTCCCTTTAAAGCCCTCGAAGACCTGCAAGGCCAGGATTTCGAGGCAGGCATTGCCAGTAAAATGATGGGACAGATAAATTTGGTACTGGAAGGGAGTAAATACATCAATAGTGGCGGCTCCTTCAGCCTTATCAGTGGCATCCTGGCCGAAGACCCCATCCCCCGGGGCAGCGTATTGAGTACGGTGAACGGGGCCTTAAACAGTTTTGTAAAATCAGCGGCGCGGGAGCTGACACCTAAAAATATCCGCCTCAACATTATAAGTCCTGGATTACTGGAAGATTCAGCCGAAAATCTCGGGGAGGCATTTCCCGGCCATCTGCCGGTAAGCGCTCAGCGGGTGATAAAAGCCTTTGAAAAAAGCCTCTTTGGCAATGGCAGCGGTGAAGTAATAAGGGTGTATTAAAATGCTGACTAAAAAGCTTTTACTAAACATCCCTGAAGTTTCAGCTGTAATATATGCTGACCAAAAACCAAATTACCGGCATGGATGAAATTGTAGAGCACCCCGAATGGGGAGACCGCAGTCAAGAGCAGGAAGTGGTAATCGTTTCCGGGAGTAGCGGCCTGATTGGCTACCCTTTAATCCAGCGCCTGGCCAAGAAATACCGGGTAGTGGGCCTCGATCGCCTGGGGCCACCCTATCCTCCCATACAGGCAGAATGTGTAAATTTTGATATTAAGGACGAGGAGGCCATAGATGCAGCCATGGAGCGCATACGTTATGGCTATGGCAGTAAAATCGCGTCGGTTATTCACCTGGCAGCCTACTATAATTTCACTGAAAAAGACAGCCCCGGTTACGATGAAATCAATGTAAAGGGTACCCGGAAATTCCTGAAACAACTGCAGGATTTTGAGGTAGGTCAGTTTATTTACTCGAGCTCCGACCTAATTTACAAGCCCAGCAAGCCCGGGGTTAAGATTTCTGAAGAATGTCCGGTGCAAGCCAATTGGGGTTATCCCGAATCAAAAATTGAGACCGAGGCCCTGATCCGGGAAGAGCGGGGAAACATCCCGGCAGTATTTCTGCGCATTGGCGGCGTTTATACCGATTATGGATTTTCCATTCCCATCAGCCAGCAGATCAAACGCATTTATGAAAAATCCTTTATCAGCCATTTTTATTCTGGTGATGTCGATCACGGTGACGTCTTTGTTCACCGCGATGATGTGCTTGACGCGATAGAAAAAACCCTGGAGAAAAGGCATAGCCTGCCCGAGGAAGTGGCTATCAACATTGGCGAACCAGTTACTCCTACTTACCAGGAGCTGCAGGACAGGATCGGAAAATTGCTGCATGGGGAGGAATGGGAAACTCATGAGGTTCCCAAGGGCATGGCCAAAGCAGGTGCCTGGGTAAGGGATTTGACCGGCGACCCCTTTATTAAGCCCTGGATGATTGACCGGGCCGACGACCACTACGAAATAGACATCAGCCGGGCGAAGGAATTGCTGGGCTGGGAACCCAAACACCGCTTAATGGATAGTTTGTCTACCATGATCGACAGCCTGAAAGAGGATCCGGATGAGTGGTATAAACGAAATAAGCTGGATTGAAGATGACCACCGGCAACAAAGACGAAAGAATCCCACCGGGCTGGGATTACAACCCAGCCAGCTGGCGTGAACGTATCCCCATTGTACTGCTGGCGGTGGTCGGTTTTTTTATTGCCTCCTACCTTTCGCTGTATCAGTTCAAACTGATTAACGATGTGTGGGATCCCTTTTTCGGCAGTGGCAGTATCAAAATTCTGGATTCTAAGATATCGCATGTTCTGCCTATACCCGATGCCGCTTTGGGAGCTTTTGGCTACCTCATTGATGCGGTGACTGGTATAATCGGCGGCACCTACCGCTGGCGCAAAATGCCATGGATAGTAATTGTTTTTGGCCTGGCAGTAGGCCCGCTGGGTTTTATAAGTGTAATGCTGGTGGTATTTCAGCCGGTTTTGTTCTCAGCCTGGTGTGCCCTCTGTCTGGGATCAGCTATAATTTCTATTGCCATGATAGGTCCGGCTATGGATGAAATGCTGGCCAGCCTTCAGTATATCCAACGGGTAAAAAAATCGGGGGGCAACACCTGGAAGGCCTTTTGGGGAGTGGGTTCCGAAATTAAAAAAGTAAAATAAGATGTGGGCACAAATACTCAACGCCATTATTGGAATTTGGCTGATGGCTGCTCCCGGCTTCCTCGAACATAACGCAGCGGGTACAGACAATGGTCACATTGTAGGGCCGGTAATTACCACCTTCGCCATTATTGCCTGCTGGGAATGCACCCGTACGGTACGCAAATGGAACTTCCCATTGGGTGCCTGGCTTTTGTTGGCTCCCTGGCTTTTAGGCTATGAAGACGGACTTGCTATTGCCAGTGATATGATGTGCGGAGCCATGGTTATTGCACTGGCCTCGGTACAGGGCTATCTCACCAAACACTACGGTGGCGGATGGAGTGCGCTTTGGCAAAGTAAGCCTCATCACTGGCAGGAAGCCCGGAAAAATTCTTAAGCACTTTTGGCGCGGGGGGCAGCCACAAAAAAACTGAGGTAGGCAAAGGCAAGAGCAAAAGCAGCGAAGAGAAAGGCCAGCGTTAGCAATATCTGAAAATGCTCGCCCAGCCGATCAATCATCTTAAAAATGGCCAGAGCGCTCATGCTGAAATGAAGCATATTGCCCAATGCCAGGGGCTTAGCGTAGATTCCTCCTATCACCACCGCCTTGGCCATCCAGTTCAGTATTGCAAAGCCCAGGTAGACGCCAGCAAGCATTTGCAGACCAAGGGTGATTAAGGGTTGTCCGGGCAGGCCCAACCAATTGCCAATCTCCTCAGGGAGAAAGGACAGAGACATACCAAGTACGGCCATAAATAATGCTGAGGCAATCATTAAGATGCGAGTATTCATAAATCAGGCTTGGTTAAAGTTTATTTTAGGCTAGAAGATAAGAGTTGACATCATAAAGCTAATACGGCCAGTGGCCGATGTTGGTCCGGCGCGGTTTTTACACCTGCCCCGGTTTTCAGCGCCAGCAAGATAACATCTCAATCTCATTTGCTAGCGCCCCCGTGTGGCTATAGGTGCAGCAGCTATCAATGGTGATCCGCATTTTTCCAGTAAAACAGGCTTGCCAGATAACCAAGGACTGCAATGAAACCTAACAAAAGGTAACTAAGCACTTCCAGCTGATTGCGATACTCGCCGGCGGCGCCACTGTAAATACCTGGCAGCGCCCAGGGAAAATAAATGCCAAAGCCAATTGCCGCCATTATTTGCGATAGCACCAGCGTTAAGGCCACTGCGGCGAGTGGCGCCAGGTAGCCTCGGCCCCACATGGCAAAAAAGGCGAGCGGGCACCCCAGCAGTATGGTGAGCAAAGTGGTGATAAAATAAATTTGCAGCGATTCGACCCACTCAAACAGGGTCAGGGGCGGAAGTTGCAGCAGCAGCCCGAGTAAAACACCCAGTAATAAATTGGCGCCGGCCAAGGCCAGGCACCAAATTATGTAGAGGCCAAACTTGCCGTTCACCAGCCGGGATCGGGCGGTGGGCAGGGCCAGTAAATCTGTAGCGGTTTGATCGGAGTACTCACGCCCGAAAAGCCAACTCGCTACAAAGCCAAATACCATTACCCCTCCCACTCCTACCGCCTGCGCAAGCATGCTCAAATAGGATTGCCAGCTGGACGTAAAATTCATAGCCTGTGCCTTAAGGCTTAGTGCTGTTTCAGGATCCCCCGCCTCAGGATTAGCCACCATCACCATTATCACCGCTCCCATCAGCGGTGCTATGGCGAAGGCAATGAAACTGGCCGGAACGACGGGTGAGTGGCGCAGCTTTAAAAATTCTGCCTGTAGTGCCTTCATCTTGACTTGCTTTTGATAACCCGCAGAAAATAATGCTCCAGGTCTTCACGTTCACTGTAGAGCTTTTCCAGTTCCAGCTTGTTTTCCACCAAGAGGGCCGCCACTCCGGCAGGGTGGTCCAAGGCTCCTTTATCAGCCACTACAATCTCCGCTCCTTCGTGGGACAGCATGCTAAATCCTGATTGCCTTAAAATTCCCAGGGCACGTGCATTATCGTTGGTTCTGATTTGTAAAAACCTATGCCTGCGCTCCTGCAATTGCTTGCTGGTAAATTCATCTATCAGCTTGCCCTGGTGTATAATACCAACACGATCGGTAAGCCGTGATATTTCCTCAAGGATGTGGCTGGAAAGAAATATGGTAGTGCCGCGAGCGGCCATGTCGCGCAGCAATTCCCGAACCTCTGCAATACCGGCCGGATCAAGTCCATTTATGGGTTCGTCAAGTATCAACAAGCGGGGGCGGTGCATTATAGCCTTGGCCAGGCCCAGCCGCTGGCGGTTTCCCAGCGATAGGTTTTTGGCTTTTACCCTGCGATAACGTTCCAGTTTCAACTCGCTTATGACTTGAGTAATATGCTCAGCACTGTCCAAGCGCCGCAAATAACTGTAAACCTGCAGGTTTTCCTCCACGGTAAGATTGGGATAAGCATGAGGCGTTTCCACCAAATAACCTACCTCATTCCATGCCTTGAAATCAGCAGTGAGCCTTGCGCCGAACAGGTACAACTCGCCGGCATCAGCTTTTATCATGCCCAGAAGCATGCGGATAAGAGTGGTCTTACCGGCACCATTCAACCCCAGAAAACCATAAATCTCGCCCGCCTTCACCCGCAGGGAAACCTCTGCCACTGCCGCCAGATTACCATAAAACTTGCTTACAGCCCTGGTGTGTATCACATCTTCCGAATGCTTCACTTGTATGTTTGGATTTTAGTATTCCTCCGATAAATTTTGAAATAAGCGCCACCAGTTAACACCCCCACCCTTTCGTCCCAGGCGGACAATAATCAGGTCTTTGGCCAGGTTTACAAAAATATACTGCCCCAAAAAGCCATCTGCCAAAAAGGAGTTACCACCCGGACGCCACCATTGATACTGATAATAAGCGGCGCTGCCATTATCGGTATCCAGGGCAGTGGAGCGGTGTACCCAATCCGCCGGAATGATTTGCCGGCCCTGCCAGTTTCCCTCCCGCAGGTAAAGTCGTCCCAGCTTGGCAAAATCACGGGCGCGGGCATTGAGGCAGCAAAAGGCCTTTTCAAGGCCATTGCGTTTCTGATCAATACTCCAGCTAGCCGGATATTCCATCCCCAGCGGATGCCAAATACGACGCTCCAGATAGGCCGATATGGTCATTCCTTCCGGCAGGGCTCTTTCGAGGGCCAGCCCTAATAATTGGGTGGAACCACTGCTATAGTGAAAGTACTTACCTGGCGCTGAAGCCAGTTCCATTCTGGCGATCTTTTTTCGCAAACGGCGGCCATAGTAAAAAGTGGCGGCGTCAGAAAAGGGCAGGTAGTAGTTTTCATTAAACTTTAGACCGGAAGTCATTTGCAGCAGATGCTCCAGGCTTACGCTGTTGAATTCACGATCGAGCTCCGGAATATAGCGGGTAATGGGATCCTGAACTGAAGTGATGAAGCCGTCATTGATAGCTGCCCCAATAAGAATTGAAATCACCGATTTGGCAACAGAAAAGGAAGGCACTGTTGAGGCAGCCTGGTAGCCATTAAAATAACGTTCATACTTTATGCTATCCTGATGGATAATAAGAAAAGCCACCGTTTTGGCTTCCTCCAAAAACTGGTCGAAGTTCCGGTAATCCTCCCCCCTGGGATAGCTCTGTGGTCTTATTTCTTTGCTGCGGTAAAAACTAAAGCTGCTGTCGGCAGCACTGATTTCACGGGCTGGAAACTTCCGGTAATCCCTGATATCGGCAAAATTATAAACGAGGTAACGAGTGGGTTGACAGGCACAGAGCAAAATGCATATGGCCAGGGTGGTGGCAAAATTCTTTGGCATAGCTGCAAACAAGGTATTAGGGTAAAAAAGGTCTGT
>CAZUCA010000058.1:0-21557 GCA_964619125.1 uncultured Owenweeksia sp.
ACGATAAGGGGCAGATTGTGGAAATGACAAACTTTTGGTTTGTGGGGAGACGTTATGAGATGGAATACGAGGAGGGAAAATTAGTTCATTTCCATACCTATCTTGTAGATGGTAATGAGGTGATTTTTAAGGATTCTCTTGTTTACGGTAAGGAAGGCCAGCTCTCCAAACTGTATCAGTATCGAATAGCAAGGGATACCAGTGGCACGGCAGTTGGACTACGACTTTCAAACACCAAAGTTTACTCCTATGACAATGATGGTTTGCTCCGGGAAATGGTCACCGCCGGTGGTGATACCAGTATCTGGTATATTGAAGAGTTTTTCTGGCGGAATGGTAATATTCACCGCATGAAGTCGTATGACAAAAACCGGGAATTGCGCTATGAATACTTTTATGAATATGACGATATGGTCAATTACAAAAGGAATATCCCAATATTGCTCAGTGACCCGCTTAGTTGGAACCGCAATAATATGACCGTTTTAGATTACAAGGATTATTATGGTAATATAGATACGGAATGCCGTCCCTGCTTCACCGAATACCAGTATAATCGGGATGATTACCCAATACAAATTAAGGAAAGCTGGAAGGCGGTATTAGATTTGAAATATGAATAGCTAAGGGGTGCGGGAATAAGAGGCTCCCTTAATAGCCATACTTTCCCCACAACTTCCTTAACCAGTCCCGGATGGAGTTTTCCTTGGCATTTTGGCCGGGCTCGTATAACCTGGTTTTGCTGATTTCATCCGGCAAATATTCCTGCTCGGCAAAATTGCCTTCGTAGCCGTGTGAGTACTTGTAATTGCTGCCATAGCCAATTTCCTTCATCAGCTTGGTGGGAGCATTGCGCAGATGCAATGGCACCGGCAAATCGCCGCTTTGCTTCACCAGTTGCTGGGCTTTACCAATGGCCTCGTAGCTGGCGTTACTCTTTGGGGAAGTGGCCAGGTATACCACACACTGGGAGAGAATGATGCGACTTTCGGGCCAGCCGATTTTCTTAACGGCATCGTAGGTGGAATTGGCCAGCAGCAGGGCGTTTGGATTGGCCATGCCGATATCCTCCGAAGCCAGGATGAGCAGGCGCCGGGCAATAAAATCGGGGTCTTCGCCGCCCTCAATCATGCGCGCCAGCCAGTACACACCAGCGTTGGGGTCGCTGCCACGAATGGATTTAATAAAGGCGGAGATAATATCGTAGTGCTGCTCGCCGCCCTTGTCGTAATGGGCAGGACGGTTGCGAAGGAGTTTTTCCACCTTTTCATTGGTGATAGTGGCACCCTCTTCCAAATTGCCTGCCACCAGCTCAAGGGTGTTGAGCAGTTTGCGGGCATCGCCGCCGCTGTAGCGAAAAAGCGCCTCTTTTTCTTTGATTTCAAGTTTTCGTGACTGCAGCCACTCGTCTTTTTCAAAAGCCCGGGCCAGCATTTTCTCAAGCTCATCCTTACCCAGTGACTTGAGGATATATACCTGGCAGCGCGAGAGCAGGGCCGAGATCACCTCAAAGCTGGGATTTTCGGTAGTGGCACCGATCAGGGTTACAATGCCTTTTTCCACCGCACCCAAAAGGCTGTCTTGCTGTGATTTGCTGAAGCGGTGAATCTCATCAATAAAAAGTATGGGGGTTTTGCCCTGGGCAAACAGGCCTTGCTTTTCCGCTTTCTGAATTACTTCCCGCACATCCTTTACGCCCGAATTAATGGCACTGAGGGTGTAAAAGGAGCGATCGGCAGACTGGGCAATCAGATTGGCAAGAGTGGTTTTGCCAACCCCGGGCGGGCCCCAGAAAATAATGGAGGGCACGATCTTTTGCCGGATCAGCCGGGTTAAGGTTCCATCCTCGCCAAGGAGCTCTTCCTGGCCAATAAAATCGCTAAAGTTTTGGGGACGAAGGCGTTCCGCCAATGGTGCAGACATACAATAAATTCAAACCGTAAAAATACTACATTTAAAAGCTGTGGAAAGAATACCCATTACCAATAGAGAAAATCTTAGTACGCCTGAACGCCAGGAAGGACTGGGCTTTTTGGTGTGGCCTTTTTACTTCATCATCCTGCTCTGGCTGGTGTTCTGGCTCGATTCGCGCTATATGCTGGGCCTTTACCATTTTGGTATTTTACCCCGCAACCTATTCGGATTGGTGGGAGTATTCGCCTCACCTCTAATCCATGGCAGCCTCGCCCACCTCAGCAATAACACCCTGCCACTATTGGTATTGGGGGCCGGCCTTTATTACTTCTATCCCCGCATTGCCGGAATAGTGGTTATTTCCTCCTGGTTGCTCTCGGGTCTGTTGGTGTGGTTTATCGGTCGTGAAAATTACCATATCGGCGCTTCAGGGCTGATCTATGCCCTGGCGGCATTTATCTTTTTAAGCGGGCTATTGCGCAAGCAGCCCAACCTGTTGGCGCTGTCCCTGCTGGTGGTGTTTCTCTACGGGAGCCTGGTGTGGGGCATTTTTCCGGTAGAGGAAAGCGTAAGCTGGGAGGCCCACCTCTCCGGTGGTATTAGTGGTTTACTGCTGGCCATTCGTTACCGCAATACCGGACCGGCTACTAAAAAGTACAGCTGGGATAATGACGAAGAAGTCTTGAAGGTTGAGGAGCCCTCAAAGCCGGAGCCGCCCATAGGTGTTAATGGCCATTCAGCGCAGGAGGCCTGGGAAGAATACACTCATAGCCAGCACGGAATACACTACATTTATCAGAAAGGGAACAACAAGGGTGACCGCGAAACTAGCTAGTTTGATCGGGCTTGTAGCCCTGCTGCCGTTGCTGGGATTTGGCCAGCAATACCTCTATGTGCAACGGAATAACGAGGTGCCTGACCGTCGTTTTGAACTGTATGAAGATTTGTCAATTTATACCATAGGCGCCGAAGATTGGATGAAGGGAAAAATAACCGCCATAAGTAGTGAATACCTCGAGATAGAAGGGGTGAAATATGCTCTGGCCGATATTGAAGCCATCAGGGTAAGCCATGATTTATGGTATGTGATGGGGTCAGGAATGCTGGCCGGTGGTATTTTGTTTCCGGCCGTGGCTGGCTTTAATCAGGCCATAAATGGCGCTAATCCCTTCCTTACCGCTGCTCAGGCAACCACCGGGGCAATACTGATTTCGGCGGGCCTGCTAACGCGTTGGCTTAGCCGCAGTACTTACCGCCGTAACAAAGGCTGGCATTGGAAGGTGATCGACTTTCAAAATTTAGCCAATGAATGATCGCAAAGCCATATTGCTGGGGGCCACCGGTCTGATCGGAAAAGAGTTGCTGTTATTGCTGCTTCGCGATGATTATTATTCGGAAGTGGCGGTATATGCCCGCCGGCCGATTGATCTGAAACATCCCCGCCTGAGCATTCAGACCGGCGATTTGCTGGACGATGATTTTTATAGCGGGCGTATGCATGCTGCCAGTATATTTTGCTGTATAGGTACTACCCAAAGTAAGACCCCTGATCTCAGCATCTACAAAAAGATCGACTACGGTATACCGGTGCAGGCAGCCCGGGTGGGAGCGGCTGAAGGTGCACGCCAATTTTTGGTAGTAAGTGCCATGGGCGCTAAGGTAGACAGCCGCATTTTTTACAATCACACCAAAGGGCATATGGAAGAGGCTGTGCTCAACAGTGGCATTCCGGAGATCTACATCTTCAGGCCATCACTGCTACTGGGCCAGCGCAAGGAGTTTCGCCTGATGGAAAGGGTGGGCAAGGTCTTTTTTACCGTATTCCAGCGCCTTTTGCCGCGTCGTTACCGGGGTATTCACGCCCGCACGGTAGCACGGGCCATGCTGGCGGTAGCTAAGAATCGCCCTGATCAGCAGATTTTTCTGTCGGATCAGATTCAGAAGTGGGGGACTGAGCCTTAGGCGAGGACCCCTTGCGGGCTGCCCCCCAGCGACGCAGTTGGATCGAATAATAAACAATCATTAAGCCCAGCACCACGCTGAAAAATGCCACCAGGTAGCTCAGAGCCTCCAGGCCCTCAAAGGGGTTCCATATGATCAGTGCCCCGAAACTCAGGAAGAGCAAGGCGTTCATTAAATTGAAGAGGCGATTGCTGCCCCGAGCCAGGCCCAGGCCCAGTTGGATAAGGCCGATCAGCAAGGCAAATGCCCCTATTAATAAGGTAAACAGCTCGCTTGAGGTGCTGGGGCTGGCGAGGATTACCAATCCCAGGCCGGCTTCAATAAGACCGATCATCATAAACTGCCACCACCGGCGGGTTCGTCCGCGCATAATACTGCCGGCAGCGGTCATAATACCGCCAAAGGTGAAAAAGATAAGACCCAGGTATTGCACCAGTTCCTGGATAAATACGCGGGGGTTGAAAATTGCCAGGGCGCCCACAGCGATCAGAAAGAGACCCTGCAGGGCTGCCACCCACCAATATTGTACAGCTAGCTTCATAATTTGACACTTATGGTAAAAGTAGTCAGCTGCCGGCTTTTTCAAAAACTCCCATCCCAAAAAGGGCGAAGTCGTACTTCACCGGATCCTCCGGATCTAGCTGTCGTAAGGCGCGATCCAGCTCTTCTACTGCTTTCCAGTCATTTTGCTTACGATTGAGCAAACCCAGGTGACGGGCTACCCGGCCCGAGTGCAGGTCGAGGGGGCAGCTGAGTTGCGCCTGACTAATACTCTGCCACAAGCCAAAATCGATGGCCGGTTCATCCCGGCGTACCATCCAGCGCAAAAACATATTCAGGCGCTTGCAGGCCGAATTGCGATAGGGGTCTGAGACATGCTTATGCGAACGGCTAAGATGTTCTACCCTAAAAAACTGATCGCGAAAGCGGGCAATAGCATCCTTTACATTAACTTCTGCCGGACGGCAGGCAAAGGCGGCCTCCAGGCCACCTCCTTCACGGTAAAGCTTCTGCAGGGCACTGATAAAAAACAAGAGGTCGTCATAATTGAAAGTACGGTGTACAAAGCCTTCAAAGCGCTGCAGATCACTTTCCTGGTGGTTGAGAATAAAGTCATGCGGGGCATGATCCATACCTTCCATCAGGCGCAGGGCATTTCTGATAATGGTGGGGCGCTGCCCCCAGGCCAGGCTGGCGGCAAAAAAACCACTGATCTCGATATCCTCCTTTTTACTAAAGCGATGAGGCACACTTATCGGGTCAGGCTCAATAAAAAAGTGGTCGTGGTAATAGTGGTATTTTTCGTCCAGCAACTGCTGTAGTTCGCTCTTGGTCATCCACCGGCCATCATTTCCCGCACTCTTGCCAGGTCGGCTGGTGTGTCTACCGAAATATTCTCGTGGGGACTTATTAAAACGCGAATGCTGCGACCGGATTCGAGCCAGCGGTTTTGCTCCAGGGCCTCCGCTTTTTCGAGGCTGCTCATTTCCAGCGAAGCAAAGGTAGCGAGCGCGGAAGGGCGGTAGGCATACATGCCAATGTGCTTATAATATTGGTGGTTGTGCAGCCAATCATTCCTGTTTTCCACTCCGCGCAGGTAGGGAATGGGGAAGCGGCTGAAGTAAAGGGCGTCCTGTTGATCACTCATCACCACAAATACTACTCCGGGGTCCGACAAATCGCGGGCGTCGGTAACCGGCGCAGCCAAAGTGGCCATTTTCACTGCGGGGTCTTCAAAGCAGGAGGCGAGCTTCTGCAGCAAGGAAGGCTCCAGCAAGGGCTCGTCACCCTGGATATTGATAATTACCTCTGGTTTTTCCCCACCTTCATTTACAAAAGCTTCATAAGCCTCCAGGCAGCGGTTAGTGCCGGAGTTATGGTTTTTGCTGGTCATGATACAAGGAGCCCCTATTTTCTCTGCCGCCTGCTGGATGCGCTCGTCATCGGTGGCGATAACCACCTCATGCAAGCCCTTGTGGGCGCGTTCATAAACGTGTTGGATCATAGGCTTGCCCTGGATGTCGGCCAGGGGCTTGCCGGGCAGCCGGCTGGAGGCATAGCGGGCAGGAATTACTCCGAGTATCTTCATGCGGTAAAATTAAAAAACCGTCCCGCTATCGGGGACGGTTCAGAAGATTCCGTGGCGAATATTTTTAAACCGTGCGGTTGCGGGCATGCACACCCTCGGCAAATTCTTCCACCATCTTTTTGTTGAATGCCTCCAGATCGTCTGGAGAGCGGCTGGTGGTAAGGCCCCGGTCTACTACCACTTCACGGTCTTCCCAGCGTACCCCGGCATTTTTAAGGTCAGTTTTTATGCTGGGGAAGGAAGTCATGGTACGGCCCTGCAAGGCGCCGGTTTCAATCAACAGCTGGGGGCCGTGGCAAATGGCGGCAATTGGTTTTCCTGTTTCAAAGAAGTGTTTTACAAAGGCAATCGCCTTTTGATTGCGCCGCAGCTTATCCGGGTTTATTACGCCACCAGGTAAAAGCAGGCCGTCGTAGCGGGAGCCATCCGCTTCATCCATCAAAACGTCGGCCTCCAGATCCATATTCCAGTGGTCACCATCCCAGCTCTTCAGCTCCTTAGTGGGCGACACCACCTCTACGGTTGCGCCTTCTTCTTCCAGCTTCTTTTTGGGGCTGGTAAGTTCTATTTCTTCAAAGCCGGTTTCAGTAAGGATGGCAATCCTCTTATCATTGAGCTTACCCATGGTAAAATGTTCTTTTAGGTGAATATTATTTCATTTCTTAAAGTGAGGCCTTCAGTTTGTCTAATTGTTCCTTGCTGCTCATCAGGGAGCGCAGGTGATCACTGAGCACGCGTTTGTACTTTGGCTCCAGGTCCACTGAATTAAGTGCTTCTTCATAATCGTCAATGGCGTAATCTTCGCCGCGGATAGCCTCATCGATGATGGCTTCGTGGCTATCGCCACTTAAAATATCTTTCAGTTTAATCCAACTGCGGTGCGCATCGGCGATAAAGCTGGAGCCTTTGTCGGGTTTAATGCCATAGGCCTGTTCAATTTCTTTTATTTCATGGCCAAAGCGGTTGCGTTCAGAGGAGCTGTTCAGAAAAAAAGTGCGCAAATCGCGATCCTTTACTTTTTCCGACACTTCCTTAAAGCCCTTTTCAGCATCGTAATTACGGGTGAGTAGTTTGTTGAGGGTGTTGCTTAATTCCTTCGTGCTCATATATAGTGGTTTATGGTATAATACAAAGACAGGGCATCTCAATGATTGCGCAGCGCTTTTATCAGCTCCTCCTTGGTCATATCGCTCCGCCCTTCAATACCCACTTCCTGGGCCTTTTGGTAAAGTTCTTCTTTGCTGCGGTTTTCATATTTATCGGCCCGCCCCCCTTTATCTTCGTTATCTGAGTTGGCAATGCGCGCCGCTTTTTCTTTACTCATACCCTTATCTCGCAGGGCTTCGTATTGATCTTCATTTTTGATTTGGGGAGTGTTTTTAGCTGGCATAACATTTCTTTTTTTTAGAAACATTTGCGGTACCCCAAAAAGTTTATAGCTCAGGATCAATTAATTAGATGTAGCTGAAGTCTGCCCCTATGGAATGCCTGCCAGTCCGATTATTTACGGTAATAGGCTATTAGGGATGCCCGGGCAATTTCGGCGCCGGTGACAATTTTAAAAATGGCCTGGGCGAGCGGGGTTTCGGCATTTACATCAATATCGGTGGTATTGAGGGCGTGTACGGTAATGATGTAGCGGTGCCAGAAATCGCCTTCGGGAGGACAGGGGCCGCCATAGGCCTTAACCCCGGTATCAGCTTTTCCCATAAAGGCGCCCTCGGGGAGCAGCTTTTTTTCCGGGTCACCGGCGCCGCTGGGGAGTTCACTTACCGAAGCAGGAATGCCGAAAACGGCCCAGTGGTAAAAACCACTGGGGGTGGGGGCATCAGGGTCGTGCATGCTGATGGCAAAGGCCTGGGTACCATCGGGAGCATTTTCCCACTGTAGATGGGGCGAAACATTGCCGCCATCACAGCCAAAACTGTTCATTATCTGTTCTTTGGAAAAAGTGCCGCCTAAATCGTTACTGGTGAGGGTGAAAGTTTGTTTTGACATCTGTTGAACTGTTTTGGTATTCCAACAGAGTGCTAAAGTTGATGTTTGCTCAGTCTTTAAAAAACTCCCTTATTCGTCCGGCCAATTGGGAGGTATCTACCTGTTCGATGGGATGGGCAAAACTCTCAAAAACCTGTAGCTGTCCTTTGGGCAGGCGCTCACAAACCGCTTCACTTTCGCCCCGGCTAACCATTTTGTCGCGGCCGCCAACGGTAACCAGTACCGGGCAGCTTATTTCTTCAAAGCGATTGAGGGCAATGGCCTCACTCTTGCCCAGTTCCAACATCATAGCACTGGTTTTACTGAGAAGCTCCCGCCAATCGGTGGGCGCGTGCCGCCGCTGCAGTGTTTCGGCAAATTCAGGCACCTTGGCTTCTATCTTTAAGGGATTGAGTTGGCTGGCTTCCTTATGGGCCGTTTCGGCGGTCCAGTGAAATTTGGTGCCCAGCGTCATAATTCTTGCCACTTTATCGGGCTCAGTCAGGGCCAGGCGAAGGGCTACATAACCACCCATACTATAGCCAAAGATATTAGCCGGACTCAGCTTGTTTTCCCATATAAAATTACCCAGGTCACTGCTGAAACTCTGGATGCTGAAATCACCTTTAATAGCCTCGCCTCCATGGCCTTCAAAATTGAGATTGAAAAGCCTGAAATCATCTTTCAGTAAGTCGCTGAGTGGGGAGAACTGATCCTTTGACCCCAGAGCACCATGGAGCAGAATAAGGGCTGGTTTGTCAGACATAATGGAACTTTTGTTTTCATTAAACCGTGAGCCGCTGCGCAAATCTACCTTTTACAGTAGTTTTGCAGCATGGCTACAGACAAAGATAAACTCATGCGCGGAGTGCGCTATATGGCAATAGGTTTTCCCTTTATTTTTATGGGCCCCACCCTTATGTTCTGGCTCGGTATTCCTTATCTGCGCCAGGATAATTACTGGTGGCTGGTGGCCAGTATAGCCATGATGGGCCTGGCCGGTTTTTTTTGTGTCAAGGGCCTGTTAACGGTACTGTCGTCCTTTTTTGATAAAAACTAAGCCTCTTGCCGCTGGCTTAACCTGAGGTACTGACTTTTAGTTTTTCCTTCAGGAAGGGGGCGGTATAGGATTCCTTCACCTCCAGCAAACCTTCGGGAGGGCCTTCATACACCAGTTTACCACCATTTTCACCGCCTTCCGGACCCAGATCCACCACCCAATCAGCGCATTTTATTACATCCGGGTGGTGTTCAATCACTACAATGCTGTGCCCGTTGCGGATCAGGGCGTAAAAAGATTGCAGCAATTTTTTGATGTCATGGAAGTGCAGGCCGGTGGTAGGCTCATCAAAAATGAAAAGCTGTGGTTGCGAGCTGGCGCCTTTGCCAAGGAAAGTAGCCAGCTTTACCCGCTGGGCCTCACCGCCTGAGAGGGTGCTGCTGCTCTGTCCCAGGGTTACATAGCTTAAGCCCACATCCTCCAGGGGCTGCAATTTGTCCGCTATTTTTTGCTGATCATGCTCTTTAAAAAAAACAATGGCCTCCTCTACCGTCATCTCAAGGATGTCGAAAATATTCTTCTCCTCAAACTTCACCTCCAGTATTTCCGGCTTAAAGCGCATACCATGGCACTCATCACACTTGAGGTGCACATCGGCCATAAACTGCATTTCGATGGTGATTTCACCTTCACCTTCACATTTTTCGCAGCGGCCACCGTCGATATTAAATGAAAAATAACCGGGTTTGTAATTGCGCGCCTTGGAGAGGGGCTGATTGGCAAACAGCGCCCGGATGTCGTCATAGGCTTTCACATAGGTTACGGGGTTGCTGCGGCTTGATTTACCAATCGGATTCTGGTCGACAAACTCTACATTGGTCACCTTTTGCCAGTCACCTTCCAGGGAAGTGTGCTTACCGGTTTTTTCGCCGTAGCCGCCAAGGCGTTTTTTCAGGGCAGGGTAGAGCACCTTTGTAATCAGCGAGCTCTTACCCGATCCGCTCACTCCGGTTACCACGCTGAGGCAGTGGAGCGGAATATTTACGTCGAGGTTTTTGAGGTTGTTTTCACGTGCTCCTTTAATGGTGATAAACTTGCGGGGCTGCTTGCGTTCGGCCGGAATTTCTATTTCTTCCCGGCCAGTGAGATAGGCGGTGGTGTAACTGTTGGTGGCCTCAGTAATTTTATCGGCCGGACCGCTGAAAATTACCTGCCCACCATGGGTGCCGGCACCAGGGCCGATATCGATCAGGTGGTCGGCCGCCTCCATCATTTCCTCGTCGTGCTCTACCACCACTACCGTATTACCCAAATCACGCAGACGCTGTACCACGCCGATTAGCTTCTGGGTGTCGCGCGGGTGCAAGCCGATGCTGGGCTCGTCCAGGATATAGGTGGAACCTACCAGGGCACTGCCGAGGGAGGTGGCCAGGTTGATACGCTGTGACTCACCACCTGAGAGCGAACTGCTTACCCGGTTGAGGGTGAGATACCCCAGGCCTACATCCATGAGATAGGTAAGGCGGCTGTTGACCTCGGTTAGAATGCGCTTGGCGATTTTGTACTCGTACTCAGAAAATTCAACGGTGGCAAAGAATTCGGCCAGCCGGTCGATAGGCATCAGTACCAGTTCATCGATCGATTTGCCATTGATTTTTACGTAAGAAGCTTCCTTGCGGAGGCGTGCTCCCTTACAACTGGTACAGGTGGTTTTGCCGCGATAGCGCGACAACATCACCCGGTATTGAATTTTATAACTTTTGGATTCGATGTAGTTGAAGAACTCATCAAGCCCTTTAAAGTAGCGGGTGCCTTCCCAAAGCTGTAGTTTCTGCCCGGCGGTGAGTTCAAAATAGGGTTTATGGATTGGGAAGCCTGCTTTTTCGGCACCACTGATCACATCCTCTTTCCACTTGCGCATTTTATCGCCGCGCCAGGGAGCAACCGCATCCTGGTAGATGGACAAGCTCGAGTCAGGAATAACCAGGTCTTCATCAATGCCGATGATATTTCCGAAACCCTCACATTTAGGACAGGCCCCGAAGGGATTGTTGAAGCTAAAAAGGTGTACTGAGGGCTCTTCGAAGCTGATGCCATCTTCTTCAAAAAGATTTGAAAATTCGGTGCGCTTGTCATTATCGGCGTTGAGGATCACGCAGGTGCCGTGGCCTTCAAAAAAGGCGGTTTGTACCGAGTCCGCCAGGCGGTTTTGGTTTTCCTGCTCCTCCATATTGGCGCTAAGCCGGTCGATCACTATTTCCAGCAGGTCCTTATCGGGGTTCAGCTTTTCGGGCTCTACCTGGTCAATGCGCATCACTTCCTTGTTCACTGCCATCCGGGCATAGCCCTGCTGCTGCAATACATTCAGCTGATCCTTCAGGCTGCGATCGCGCAGAAAAAGCGGGCATTTTACCATGATGCGGGCGCTGTTGTCAAGGCTGGCCACATAGTCAACCACATCCTGCACGGTATGGCGCTTTACTTCCTTACCACTACTGGGGCTGAAGGTTCTTCCCACCCGGGCATAAAGAACCTTCATATAGTCGTAAATCTCGGTAGTGGTACCCACCGTACTGCGGGGATTGCGTGAAATTACCTTTTGCTCAATGGCAACCGCCGGTGACACACCCTTAATGTATTCTACCTCCGGCTTGTCAAGCCGGCCCAGAAACTGGCGGGCGTACGAAGAAAGGCTCTCCACATAGCGTCGCTGACCTTCGGCATAGAGGGTGTCAAAAGCAAGCGAAGATTTTCCAGAACCACTCAAACCCGTGATTACCGTTAGCTTTCGGTGGGGGATAACCACATCGATATTTTTGAGATTGTGGACGCGGGCACCCTTGATGATTATATATTCCCGGGGATTGAGCTTTTCTAAATTTTCTGTCGACATAGCCGGTTTTCGGTAAAGGCTGCAAATTTACCAAACTCAGAGGGGTTTGGTATTTTCAATGAATTAATTTTATATTTGAAGAGTTCGACCAGAATATTGTTCGGGCCTTTTACATACATCATAACTTTTAAATCGCTGCGCATATAAAGCAAATCTACTTGACTTAAATTTTTACTAACCCCTTTTATCAGGTAGATTATGGATTATTCTAAACTGAGCGACAGCGAGCTCATCAGGAATTACTTATCGGGCAAAGAGCATTGTCTCGAGTTTCTTATCAGCAAGCATCAACAACGCATTTTTTCCTACATCCTTGTGCGCATCCAGGACCAGGATCTGGCTAATGATATTTTTCAGGACACCTTTGTAAAGGTGATTAATACCCTGAAACGTGGCCGTTACAACGAAGAAGGAAAATTTTTGCAATGGACCATGCGCATCGCTCACAACCTGATTATTGATCACTTCCGTAAAGCCAAGCGTATGCCCACCATGTCGCCCACCGATGAGTTTGATATTTTTAATATCCTCAAGGATGGTAGTCTTAATGTGGAATCAGTAATGATTAAGGATCAGATTGAAGAGGATCTCCACAAACTCATTGAGCAATTACCCGATGAGCAGAAAGAGGTTTTGAAGTTGCGTCATTTTTCCGGGCTCAGTTTTAAGGATATCGCCGATCAAACCGATGTAAGTATCAATACTGCCCTGGGCAGAATGCGCTACGCCCTGATCAACCTGCGTAAGCTGATGGAAAAGAACAAGGTAAATCTGCTGATGCGTTAAAATTTTTTCAGAAGGGCAAAATAAGGGTGGAATGGTCGGCGTTACTATTCCATTAACAACCGAAAATTTTGCCTATGGGAATTTCTACACTTGACAATAAGCATGGGGCCGCTTTAAAACCCCGGAAAGAAACGATTCAATTTATTCTGAATTACTCCCGGGCCCTCGAAGTGGTGCGCCTCAAGGACAATCCGGATATAGACCTGATTAAAAACTAAGAGAAACCCTCACGCCCGGCGTGGGGGTTTTTTTTAGTAATAGCCCCAGCGTACCCTTTCAATTATGCTACCCAGGTCGAGATTGAAGACAAAGCGGATATTCTCGGCATAATGACGATTGTTGTAGAGGTAGAGGTCATGGTTGTTGCCCGCCGGAAAATAGATTTCTGCAAAGTCACTGATCAGGGCCAGCCGTACACCGTAGTCGAAGAAGGTTTCACTGGCGTCATCCAGCAAACCAATGTCACCGAATACCCCAATGACCTGCCATAGCGGAACTACCAGATTGGAGGTGAACATCCAGCGGTCGGCAAATTCGCCGGTGGCCCCTTTAAAGCCCCCTTCGGTGGTGAAAAACTGGTGGCTCCAGATGCCATCCTGGTCTGAACGTCCGAGGAAGTTATAGTCAAACAGAAAATCACGGGTACCGCTGAGGCCCAGGCTGTAGTAACTGTTTTCAAAACCCTGCTGATAGTAGCTGTTGCTGAGAAAGACGCCGACAAAGCTGCGCCAGATGAGCCATTTGCGGTTGGGTAATAGCCTTCTGAAATCCCCTTCAAGGCTTAGGCGACTAAACTGATCGCCCAGCATAAAATCAGCCTGGATAGTGTGCGGGTGCAATACATTGGTTTCCTGTTGCGTGTAACGCAGGTTCAATACGTCATAGCTGGCATTTCCCACTTCATTGCGGATATCGTCAAAGCCCTCGGCCAGCTCGCGCTTTACGTGCACACTGCGGAGGCTGATTTGCCGGATAAGACTGCTGGTAGGATAGGGCTTGCGCAGGTAAAAGCGCAATCCCGGCGATAGCCGCCAATAGGCCAGTTCTTCGTCGTAGTGATAATAGCGGCTATAGAGACCGGCCTTAATCCGGCGAAATACAGATGATTTGGCAGGGATATGATTATACTCGAGACTGCCGTAACCGGTCAGCTCTTTTTGCCCGAAGCTGAACTCGGGCCCGATGATATACTCCCACTTTTTCTTTACCAGGCTTTCGTTGTAAAAAGTCACCCCCAGCAAAAGCCGGTCGTAGGCATTGTAATTTACGGTAGGCATAAAGAGCACCTGGGTGTATTCAGGGTTTTCAAAACTTTGGTAAAGCCGGAAGCGCAGGGGTTCCACCGCCGGCAAAAGACCGCTGCCTACGCTGTTGTTGCGGCGTTCCAGTTCGCCGGTGTAGCCGTGATAGTTTAGTACTACCCGGTCATAGTCAGCGTGGTACATCAACACTGACTTTTTATGGTGGTGGCCCTCAAACCACTCCGTCAGTATTTTTTTGCCCTCTTTAAATCCCGTCAGTGAAAATGGAATAGCCAGCTGGCCGTGGTTTACCACCGTGGCGGTGGTAATGGTAGGACAATGCTCAAATTTTTTAAGCTGATAATCTACCTGTTCAGCAGAGTGGATCCAATCCTTAAAATACCAGTCAAGGCTGCGATTAGAATAGTATTCAAGATCAGCTTGCAGCCGGGCCGGGCTGGCCATAATGCTGTCATTGCTGAGAAAGCGGTGCATGCCGCGCTTAAATTCGCGATCACCCATATAGGCCCTGAGGTGGCGTAAGCTCATAAAAGTCTTGGCCTGGGCAATGGCGGTGTAATTAAGTCTCGACAGTGAATCTGCCGGTGTGCTCATGGCCTGATCAAGTCCTTGCCTGGCCAGGAAGTGAAAGAGAAATTCATTCTGGTAGCCACGGTCAAACTGGTTCAGGCCCAGTACCTCTTCCAGACCCTCAAAAAAGGGAGGACTGATACGGTAAAAGGGGCGGGTATATTTGGTGTTAAAACTCAGCCACTTCTTATCGGGATATTGCCGGGCAATAAAATCGTACTGGTAATAATAGGGCAGGCCGCGCGCCAGCCAAACCTGTTTAAAGCCGTTTGCCCGCATGCGGTAGCGTATGTGCGACTCTGCTTTCGCCAGCAGCAGGGCAGTTGCCAGCGCATCCACCTCGGTGGATTCTTCAAGACTTAACAAGCGGTCGCTCTGGTAATCATTCACCTTGTCTTTGACGATTACCACATTGTAATCATCGGGAAGGTCAAGGCCCCATTCAGAATGCAAATACATCTTACTCAGGCTGTCAGCCGTTTCAAAGCGGGCAGGTAGGGCCGGCTGGACTGACTCTAAAAAGAGGTAGCCCTCTCCATTTGCCCGGTCAAAAAGGTAGAAGTCAGGCGAAAGGAAAAGCTGCAGGTTGGTGCCACGGTGGCTGAGGTGTACTGTTTTGCGCTGCCCGTCGGGTGGGAGCTTGTGAAACAAGCGTTCGGTAAGGCTTGCCATAAGGGCGATTTCAGCCTCGGATTCAATGCGGGCATTGCTGGCAATAAGGTAGTGGGAGGGCAGTTCTACGTTCAGCTGGTAGTCAGCCAACTGTGGCGCCAGGTCTCTTTGCCAGGTTTGAGGATAAAATCTAAATCGCCCCTCCTCGAATGGCGACAAAACCGGTAACCAGTCTATTAGCCGGAAGCTGTTTTCGCCGTATCCCACCCCATAAAAATCTAGCGGTGGCAGTTTTATAAAGAAATCGAAGTGCAGTACTACTGAGTCGCCCGGCGGCAATACATCACTGAGGCTCAGTTTCAGCCATTCAAGGCTGTCCTTTACACTAAAAAAAACCTGATCACTTTGCCAGTTGGAGGTAAGGATAAAACCTCTTTCATTGCTGTCAGCAAAGTGAAGACGGCTTTTCTGAAACTCAATAAACTGCTGGTGCAGAAAGGAATGCTCATTTTCGAGGGCACGGGGAGGAAGCTGCAGCCACAGCTTTTGCAAAGCAGTGGTGCCGGTATTGTGAAAGCTCAGGCTGGCGCTGCCAGTGAGGGACCTGGCTTCTTCGTTGAGAGAAATCTGGTATTGATAAGTGGGAATCTGGGCACTGCCGGCAAGGCTAAGCAGGCCAATAATAAGGCTGAACAGTAATCGCAAGGGGCGAACTTTTTGGCAAATATAACCCGCTGCTGAAGGCCGGCACAAAAAAACCGCCTGCATAATGGCTAGCATGCAGACGGTTCATTCTTAAACAAACAAATACTAAATGTAAAAGGAGAGTTGAGGGTTACTGACCCCGCAACCTACGGTGTCTCCTGTTGATAGCGGTCTGCCTGAGGGGTAGGCGGGGTAAGGCAGATATTGCACCAATTCACTTTCGACGCTGTCGGCCGGTACCTTAACGGTATCGGGGGCCGCTTCAGGCAGGTCTTCTTCCCAGGAGCCGGGTGCCGGTATTTCGCACTCTTCACAACTCAGGCCTCTTTCAGTCATTATCCAGCGCTGGTTACCCATATTCAGATCCCATTCATTCTGCAGGTTTTTCACATCATCGAGATAAGGGGTTATGCGATCGTCAATGTATACACTGCTGCCTTCCGGCAGGTAAAGAATTATCTCCACCTTCTGTGCCCGCAGGGTTTCCTTAGGGCCCAGTATAAAGTAAAGGGGCAGGTAGAGGATGGAATCGCGCTGCTCCACCTGGTATTGAATAGAGCGGGCGGTGTTTTTGGCATCGCGGTTGTTGCGGCCATGAGCTTCTTTTGAAATCTCAATGTAGGCCTTGTCAGTGTTGCTTTTGCGAACATCAATATACACCCAGTCAAAAGCATTATTGCCATCGCTCAGGGGTTTCCAGAAATCGTCATTACCCTTGATAAAAGCTTCGGATATACTATCGTTAGTGTAGGTCATATAAAAGTGTTGTCGCTCTCCGAGGTCCTGCTCCACCTGGGTGTCAGCTTCATGGTCAAACTCAAGACCAAAGCGGGCCACGCTACCAATCAGTAACAGCAAGCCAATAAAAGTGGTGAAGGCCAGAGCCGCCCGGGTACCTTTGTTAAGTGGATCGATGTTAAAGAGAATGCGGATACCAAAGTAAATCAGCAGAAACAGTGGTGCTATTACACTGAGAATCGCTCCCCCGATGATGAGGTTATAGTGCAACTCGTTGACCGCCGTTATGCGCAGCAGTTGCATAAGCTCCGCCAGGCTGTAGGTAGAGTGGATCAGGGTTATGCCACCGGCAAATATGCTGGTAATGATGGCCAGCAGCAGGATAAAGCCAAAGATCAGGAAAATGATGCCGATCAGCTTAAACAAAAACTTAAAGATCAGCCGGAAGGCATCCCTGAGAAAGTTACCCAGATCGCTAAAGAAATCGCCCAGTTGGGATCCGCCGCGCTGGTAATTGAAATTGCGGGCTTTTTCGCCAAAGCGTTTGGCATTTTCTCCCACTTCCTGCATCTCCTCACGGATGGTTTGTTCAATCGTACTCACATTGACACTTTTGCCCCGCATCTGCAGTTTTTCGGCGGTGGTTTTGGCCATGGGGATAATCAGCCACATAACCAGGTAAATAAATATACCCGGCCCACTAAAGAAGAGCACTACGAAAAGTAAACGGATCCAGAGGGCATCGATATTGAAGTAAGCTGCCACTCCCGACGAAACCCCGCCAATGATGCGGTTGTCCCCATCGCGGAAAATGCGCTTAGCACCACTGTATGGCTGACTGGTATAGGCGAAGTCGCCCGGCTCGTCGCTATCGTCGTAAAGGTAGTCCTCAGGCTTGCCCATAATATTAATTACTTCCTCAATATCGCTGAGGGTAATCACCTCCTTGGCATCGGAGGTACGTTCTTTGAATAACTCGGCCAAACGGCTTTCTATATCGGCAATGATCTCGCTACCACCCTGGGTTGTGGCAAACTGGCGTTTGATCTGGCCCAGGTAGTTTTCAAGCTGGTGGTAAGCATCCTCATCAATGTGAAAGATGAAACCACCCAGGTTTATGGTGAGTGTTTTGTTCATTGTTGATCGGTCTTTTGAGAGGTTTTACTTACGGCGCTTACCAGCGTTTCCCAGCTGTCCTGTAATTCACTGCGGGCATTGCGGCCCTTATCAGTAAGGGAGTAATATTTGCGGGGTGGTCCGCTGCTGCTTTCTTCCCAACGGTAGGTGAGAAGACCGGCATTTTTGAGACGGGTAAGAAGGGGGTAGAGGGTACCTTCCACCACAATCATCTCCGCACTCTTCAGATGGTCAATGATGTCGGAGGCGTAGGCATCTTTTAACTCAAGCAGGTTGAGGATGCAAAGCTCCAGCACACCCTTGCGCATCTGCGCTTTGGTGTTGTCTAAGTTCATCAGGCCTTGCTTAAGGTTAATTTTCCATTGATCGCTACAAAGAGGGCCATTTTGCGGTCGTCTGACAGCAGGAGCAGGTATACCTGATCGTAGTACTGTCCCTTTTGATGGGCAAAGAGCTGAATCTCACCCTCCAGCTGACCGTCGGCGGCGTGTTCAGGAATTTCGATGGGGCGCAGGCCGGCATTGTGGAGTTCATTTTGGAGGCTGGCAATCTGCTTGCCCGGGTTGCTCTTCTCACTGAAGGTGATCATTCTCAGCTGATAAATGTCGCCATCGAGGTGGCGTAGCTGCTCCTTCCAGTCAAAGTCCAGGTCTACTGCGTCAAGCATTTCCTTATTGAGGGTAAATGACATGATACCCTCACCGCTGCTGTAGCTATTGTAGAGCTTATCGAGCTGCGCCGATGATTGTGCGGAGGCGCTGAGCGTGAATGCCAGGGCGAGGCAAAAGGCGATTAAGTTTTTCATTTTCGATCTGATTAAGAACCTGCCCCGCAGAGGGCAGGCTCTGGTTCATTTTTATGTTTTCGTTTCGGTTATACAAAGATATAGACAAAAAACAGTACTATGCAAAACATAGTACCTTAATATTTTTTAACACATTGATTATCAGTTGTTAAAATTTTAGATGAATGAATCAGGCGCCGCCCAGGGAAGGCGGAGGTTCTGTCAATATGAAAGAGTTGGAGACCTTGCCAGCCATCGCCAGCCCTTCAGCTTATTGCGCTCTCAGGGACTTTATCAAGAAAAGAAGTAGGGCTGTAACCACCAGCAGTAAAGGCTAATAATGAGAATACAAGCCAGGTTCAGCAGGATGCCACTCAGGGCCATCTGGTTCATTTTGATATAGCCGCTGCTATACACGATGGCATTGGGGGGGGTGGAAATGGGAAACATAAAGGCGCAACTGGCACCAAGGGTGAGGGGTAAGGCCAGTTGCATTTCATTGAGCCCGAAATTTTGGGCGATCACAAAAGCCACCGGGATAAACACGGATACCATAGCTACATTACTCATTATCTCGGTAAGGAAAACGGCAAAGACGCAAATCACCAGAACCAATAAAAGGGGGGAGGCCAGGCCACTATTGCTGATCCAGCTTCCCACCAGTTCCACCATTTCGGTAGCCTCCATCCCCCGGGCCAGGGAGATACCGCCACCAAACAGCAAGAGAATCTGCCAGGGCAGTTTCTTGGTATCCTTCCACAGCAGCAGGGGCTTTTTAGTTTCACCGGAGGGGAAAGCAAATAATACAATGGCCGCCGCAATGGCAATGATAGTATCTGAGAGGTTCGCCAGTAACTCTATTTTGTTGAGCTGCGCCCTGAAAATCCAGAGGGTTGCCGCTGCTGCCATTACCCAAAGCACCCGGCGCTCGGCGGTTTTCATACCGCCCAGTTGTTTTAGTTCACTGCTTATCAGCTCAGCCGTACCTTGCAGGCTTTTTATTTTAATGGGAAAGATAAGGCGGGAGTTTATCAGGTATACGGTGATAAAGAGCAGCACCACCAGGGGAAAGGCAAAGAACAACCAACTGGCAAAATCGAGTTGGCTGATATGCTGTTCTTCTACCAGACTGGCCAGTACCAGGTTGGGGGGAGTGCCAATAAGGGTGGTCATGCCGCCGATGTTGGCGGCGTAGGCAATACCCAGCATCATGGTAAGACCAAAATTGCGGCCCGACGATTCATCCGCAATTTTATCTCCCAGCAGCGACACCACTGACATACCGATGGGCAGCATCATTATGGCGGTTGCGGTATTGGAAATTAAGGACGATAACAGGGCCGTGGCCAGCATACTGCCCAGGATAATACGAGAGGGCTTATTGCCGCTCAGGCTCATAATATTTAAGGCGATCCGTTTGTGGAGATTCCATTTTTCGATGGCCAGCCCCAGCACAAAACCACCAAAAAAGAGGTAGATGATGGGATTGGCATAACCGGCGGTGGCTTCACGCAGATCCATAATGCCGAGCAGGGGAAAGGCTACCATGGGCAGAAGAGCGGTAATGCCAATGGGGACGGCGTTGCTGATCCACCAGGCCAGCATCCACAAAATTATGCCCAGCATGCGCAGCTGAACATTATCCGCCTCCCCGCTCAAAAGGCAAAGCGCAAATAAAAGAGGACCTGACCACAGCCGTAGGTTAACGTACTTCATTCGCGCTAAAATAATGTGTGTAGTTCAATCGGCTTCAATAGCTTTGCCAGCCAAATTGAAAGGCCCCTATTCATGCTGAATGATAGTGATAAGCAACGTCTGCAGGACTTGCTGCAAAAAGTGGCAGCCGATACCGGGAATTTCCTCGGCTACCCCGTTTCCAAGGACTTTGACTACACTGCCCTCGCTCCCTTTTTGAAGTACCCTCTCAATAATCTGGGCGATCCTTTTGTGGACAGTACCTACGCGGTTGGTACCCGCGAACTGGAACGGGAAGTAATAGAGTACTTTGCCGACCTGTTTCGGGCGGAAAAGGACAATTGGTGGGGTTATGTGACCAATGGTGGCTCTGAAGGCAATCTATACGGGCTTTACCTGGCGCGTGAGCTCTTTCCCAAGGGCATGGTTTATTATTCAGAAACCACTCATTACAGTGTTCAGAAAAATATTCATCTGCTCAATATCCCCAGCATCGTAATTCGCAGCCAACCCAACGGCGAGATGGATTATGAGGACCTCCGCAATACGGTGAATATGAACCGGCAAGTGCCGGTAATAGTGCTGGCCAATATTGGTACCACTATGAAGGAGGCCCGCGATGATGTAAGCCGTATTAAACAGATAATGCGCGATCTGGCCGTACACCAACATTATATTCACGCTGATGGGGCACTTAGCGGTACTTACAGTGCCTTTTTAGAGCCCCGTCCCGCTTTTGATTTTGCCGATGGCGCCGACAGCATCGCCATCAGCGGCCATAAGTTTATCGGAGCTCCGGTACCTTCAGGGGTGGCCCTGGCCAAAAAATCGCATCGCGATCGCATTGCCCGGGCGGTTTCCTATATCGGTAGCCTCGACACTACCATTACCGGTTCCCGCAATGGTCTTAGCCCATTGTTTTTATGGTATTCCATTAAGAACCTGGGTAGTGAAGGTTTTAAAAGGCGTACCGAGCAAAGCCTGGATACTGCAGCCTATGCCGAGGAGAAGCTGCGTTCTATCGGGGTGAAAGCCTGGCGTAACCCCAATGCGATAACCGTTGTATTTCCCGAGCCACCGCGTGCGATAAAGGATAAGTGGCAACTGGCCTGCGAAAATGGGGTAAGCCATATTATCTGCATGCCTAATGTGACCAGGAAACAAATTGACGAATTCGTGGCCGAATTTGCACAGGTTGGTAATGGAACCTTAAATAATTAAGCACTAATTACTTACTTTACAAGGCCATGAAATCTTCTCCCCAAAACCCGGCCATCAATCACCTGGCTAATTACCCGGTTTCCAGCATCGACATGATCTACAAACTGGATGCGGGGGGATACTTCACTTACCTGAACCCGGTAACCTTACGATTTTTTGACATAGATGAAGATGAGGTCTTAGGTAAACACTTTACCAATTTGTTGCGTGAG
>CAZUCA010000059.1:0-21462 GCA_964619125.1 uncultured Owenweeksia sp.
ACACAAGATTTAACTTCTATGCCGGCTGGTGGGCACGCTGGATTATGAAGGACATCCAAAACAACATCCTCCAGATAGAGAAAAAGAGGGCTGAGGCAACATAATTCAACATCCCCTTTCCGTGATAATAATTGTTGATTCATCAGGAATCACCCAGAGTATTGCTAAGATCTATTCGATTAAAAATCCTGATTATTTTCACATTTCTTTCACAAAATGCTCCTTTGTAATTAAATACATTGGCCCCACGTTAATACCCAAACCAACTTTTGTTTCATGAAAAAATTTGCCCTGTTTCTCTGCCTGTTTATTTCGGTATGTTCCTATGCCCAGATTCGCTTTGAAGGCGAACTCGGAGGCTCCAACTTCCTCGGTTATTCTCTTAATGTGGAACCCTCTCTCTGGACCTCACCCAACAGCTTTCACCAGGTGAGTGTCAAGCTCGGTGCAGGAGGACTGTTTCCCGGCTGGCCCAGCGAGCCCACCCTGGCTCTCAAAGGTGGTTTAAGTTATTATTACAAATCATGGAGTTTGGGTATTGACGGTTCCACCTTTAGCAGCTTCCCCCTGGCTGGTGATGGTTACTATAGCCAGGGTATGCTCGACCTGCTGGTCTACCCTCATGTGGGCTATAGTTTTCACTTTAAAAACAAAAATTACCTGAAGCTGTCAGCAGGTGTATGGATTCCTTTTGATCGTAGCACCAACTATCAAACCGGTGCCCATCATCTGGAATATATAGGTGATGCTATGCCGGGTATAGGCATTTCCTGGGGTGGTATTTTTAAGAAGTAATGCTTACCACTAAGGTTGTATTTTTACAAGGCTAACCATATTCAAGCATGAACTTTAGCCTCCCGATAAATCGCAAGCTGATTGCCCTCGGTCTCCCCCTGGCCTTGCTGGGAGGCCTTATAATTTTAATGCAGCAACCGGCCTTGGTGCAGGACAACCGCCTTGGCAGGGCCATCGCGGTCGATCTGCTCTTGGCGATTCCACTGCTTTATTTTTTTCTGATCCGGAAAACCAATATTCCTAAAACCACCGTGATACCATTGATGGTTCTTGGCTTAGTAATCGGTTCCTACTTTTTGCCGCGCGATCAGCAACAGTACCTCAACCTCTTCAAGACCTGGGCTCTGCCGGTAATTGAACTGTCGGTGCTGAGCTATGTAATCCTAAAAGTTCGTGCTGCCCTGAGAAAGTACCGGACCTTTAAAGGGCAATCATCTGACTTTTTCACTACCCTTAAATCCACCTGCCGCGAAATTCTCCCCTCCAGGCTGGTAGGGCCCTTCGCTACTGAGGTGGCTGTGATATATTATGGCCTGTTAAACTGGAAAAGAAAAAAGCTTTCGGCCAATGAGTTTAGCTACCACCGCAGCAGTGGCAGCCTGGCCTTACTTGGCGCCTTTATACTGGTAATCATTATCGAAACCCTGGCGCTACATTTTCTATTGATACGCTGGAGCCCGGCCGTGGCCTGGGTGCTGAGTGCCTTAAGTGTTTATACCGCTCTGCAGGTATTCGGTATTGCCCGCTCCATACCGCAAAGGCCGGTGGCCATTAACACCAATAGTGTGAGCCTGCGCTATGGCATTCTCAATGAAGTGGAAATCCACTTTGATGAAATTGACAGTGTAAGCCATTCCACCCAATCACAACCCAAAAGCCGCCTCAGCAGAAGCCTTTCTCCCCTGGGGGAAATGGAAGGTCACAACCTGATCATCATATTGAAGGATTGCGACCAACTGGAGGGACTGTATGGCTTTAAAAAGCAGTTCAACACCCTGGCCGTGGCACTGGATGAGCCGGAACGCTTTGTCACACAACTCAATGAGGCCATGTGTGATGTCAAATCCGGGGAGAGTTAGTAGCCAAACGGCTAGTTGGGAAGTATCGATGATCGCTTTTGAGCACAGAGGGCAGGGCTTTTTACACCACCTTCTGTTCTATCCTGAAAACGCATGTGACTCCGGACCGATGGCTATCGGTCTTCGCCCCGAGCATAAAGCCAAAGGGTTGAAGTTGTAAAGAATTTCGGCCGAGCCCCTGTCTGCCGCCAGGCAGGCGATATCTACCGGGCGGAACAAGTGCCTTGACCGGGAGATCGTAAAGTATCACTGTAAGCATGGGAAAGCCCTCGGTTTAAACGATACCTGGCTGGCCACCGAACCCAGCACTACAACTGCTTGCAAGGCTTTTACCACCACCAGGGGCGAGGAACATGAAGGCGGTGGCAATTCCCTATGATCTCACGAACCTCTGAAATGACCTCTACCACCTCCTAAGTCCCACACATTTAATAACTTGTACTTAGCAACTCAATCCTCCCACTGATAATTTATCATTTTCAGTTTTAAAAAGAGGAGCTATGAAAATCAACCACCAAGCATTCCAGGCCATTCTTACGTTCCTGCTCATTTCCTGGTTCTCTGAAGCCGCCATCACCAAGGCTAAGGTAGAAATGCTCACCAACTGGAATGAAAAAGTGATGCAGTATGCGGTTGAGGAAGATGGCCTGCTTACGCTCAAGGGCCTCCGCACCGAAAGCATGATGCACCTGGCCGTGCACGACGCCCTCAACGCCATTATCCGTAAATATGAGCCCTACGCCTATCAAGAGCTTCACCCAACGGCCAGCCCGCTGGCAGCCAGTGCTCAGGCCGCGTACGTGGTGGTAAGTAATCAGTACCCCAAAAAAGAAACTGAACTCAAAAAGGAATTGATGCGCTGGCTGGCCCAGGTGAGTGATGGGAAAGCTAAAAATGCGGGCGTTGAGTTAGGGAAGTCCTGTGCGATGGCCGTAATGGCAAAACGTGAAAACGATAAGTGGAACGGTGAGTCAGAGTACAGCTGGCACCCGATGGCCCCAGGCGTTTATGCCGAGTTTAACGAGCACAGCGGCACCCCCAAGGGCTTTGTCTTCGGTTCCGGCTGGGCGGCCGCCGAACCTTTTATGCTCACATCCCAGGATCAGTTTAGGGTGCCCCCTCCCCCCGAAATTTCGAGCGCTGCTTACACCAAGGCCTACAACGAGGTAAAAGAAGTGGGTAGTGCCGATAGTAAGACCCGTACTGCTGATCAGGCCCACCTGGCCATGTGGTGGAAAGATTTTGTGGAGAACTCACACAACCGCCTGGCGCGCGAACTGGTGATAAAGGAACAGCTGGATCTATGGGAAGCGGCCCGTCTTTTTGCCCTGATGAATATGAGTATTTACGATGCCTACGTGTCGGTATTTGAAAACAAGTTTCACTACAACCATTGGCGTCCTTACACCGCTATTCGCTGGGCGGAGAATGATGAAAACCCCAACACCATTCCCGACCCCGAATGGGACAACCTCCATAAGCACACTTATGCTTTCCCCTCCTACCCATCCGCCCACGGTGCCGCCAGCGGCGCCGCCATGACGGTATTAGCCAACACCTTGGGCAAGGGTGATAAATATGCCTTTACCATGCGTACCGACTCGGTGGACAAGGCCGGCCCTTTCTCCGGTAAAATAAAAACCGATCCTCCTACCCGTTCTTTCAACTCCTTTTCGGAAGCGGCCCGGGAGGCTTCAAATTCACGGATATATCTGGGCATTCATTTCCGCTATGATTCGGATGAAGGTTATAAACTCGGTAAGCAGATTGGGGATTATGCCTGTCAGAATTTTTTACGCCGCCAGACCTGATGCAGCCTCCTGAAAAATTTCCATTTCACCAAAACCAATACTGTATGTTCAAACAACTATTTTTTTCCCTGCTATTAATCAACGCTTTAAGCAGCCTTGCTCAGAACAATCAGGAAAGTGATCGCCAGGCTATCAACCAGGCCATCGAAAATTGGGATAAGGCCTGGGAAACCAAAGACATAGACCTGGCCCTCTTGGATTACAGCAACAATATTGACTGGACCAATGCCTTTGGTGCACGTGTTCATGATAAGGCTGAACTCAAGGCACTTTTAGGGAAAATATTTGCCATGGACTTTGTAATGGCGGGTGTAAACAACTACGGTCCACCTGACATTGACTTTCTAAGCAACCGTATTGCTACCGCCTATTCACTGAACATTCGTAAAAATCAAAAATGGCCGGATGGGACCACCATGCCCGACCGCCGAATAGCCCACTTGCGCGTTTTCCAAAAAATCGATGGCAAATGGCTTATCACACACCATATGATTAGCCAGGCCCATGAAAGAGAATTGGAATAGATTCTGGTCAGGCCGCATCAACCCTGAACATCGCTTTATTAAAAAACTGGTCATGGGTGAAATCTGGCTTGTAAATTGCCGCTTCTATTACCATAAACTGGCAGGCCAGTTCGCGTTAAAGCAAATTGAGCGGTTCCTCTATCACTTCACAAATCCAGCGCAGAAAGCGCGCCGCATCGGCCCCGTCAATTACGCGGTGGTCGTAAGACAGACTGAGGGTGCAAATGTCGGCGGGCACAAATTCATCGCCCAGCCAGCGCGCTTCCACCTGCGGCTGACTGATACCCAATATTGCTACCTGGGGAGGGAAAATAACCGGGGTAAAGGCACTGCCGCCAATTCCACCCAGGTTGGAAATGCTGAAATTTCCACCCCGCATCTCGGCTGGCTTTAACTTGCGGTCACGGGCCTTTTGTGCCAAATCCTGAAGTTCTTCATTGAGTTCCTCCAGCGATTTCTGATCGGCGTGTTTTATCACCGGCATCAAGAGGCCGTCCTCGGTGTCAACCGCAATGCCGAGGTTGTAATATTTTTTAAGGATCAACTCGCGGTTGCGCATATCGAGGCTGCTGTTGAAGCGGGGAAACTTCTGCAATGCTTCCACCGTAATCTTGGCGAAAAGTGCGGTAATGCTCAGCTTGCGGTCCTGCTCCGCCAGCTTCTCACGAAAGTGTTGAAGCTCGGTAATATCGGCCTTATCGTGTTGGGTAACGTGGGGAATATTCTGCCAGCTAAGAGTGGTATTTTTGGCCACAGCGGTACGGATGCCCGACAAAGGCTCTCGCTCGGTTTCGCCCCACTGGGAGAAATCAGGCAGCTCGATGGGCTCCACGCTGCCGCCCGTTCTGTGCCCGGCACTCTGAATTAGTTTTTTCGCATACGCCATCACATCCTCACGGGTAATGCGATGCTCAGGGTCGCCGCTTCTCAGATCAGTGATATCGATACCCAGCTCGCGGGCAAACTTCCTGGCTAGCGGAGCGGCAGGAGCATTTGCTGAACCAGACTTTTCTGATCGCTCTTGCTCCCCCTCCAGCGCATCTTCTACCTCTTCATCTGATTCGCCTTCCTCTTCACTGTCATCAGTTTCCTCTTCCTTCTCATCGCCTTCCTCATCGGCTTTGGAATCGCCCTCATCCTCTTCCGATTCATCTTTTTCGTCACCTTCATCGTCCTCCGGGTCCGACTTAGGCTTTTTCTTTTCCTTCTTGTCTTTTCCCTTTTTCTTCTCTTTCTCCTCCTTATCGGCGGCGTCGCTGTCCTCTTCTTCCTCCTCCTCATCGTCCTCACCAGCCATTTCCAGAATCAGAATCACATCGCCCACATGTACGGTATCGCCCTCACTCACCTTGATCTCCTTAACGGTACCATCGCCTTCCTCATTGGGAATATCCACCGAAGCCTTATCGCTTTCCACTGCGATCAGATCATCACCCTTCCTGATGTCATCGCCCTCGCTTACATGCACCTTAGCCACGGTAGCTTCATCGGCATCTTCGGAGATCTGGGGAATTTTTATTTCTTTTTTCATGGCAGTGGTAAGAATTTAAGAATGAGTATTGAGATCATCTAAAGTGGATCCGCCGGGTTGAGTTTGTCAGTACTGAATTTGTGTTCCTTTTGGTAGTCTGTAGGGACTTTCGCTTTGAGTTGCTTTTTGCGGACCAGCGCATGTAATGCGTGGAAAACAATGTGTTTGGCATCCACTTCAAAGAAATCGCGCAGGGCCTCCACCGTGTCACTGCGTCCAAAGCCATCGGTGCCCAGCACGGTAAAATCACCGGGCATCCACTTGGCAATGCTCAGGGGTAATGCTTTTAGGTAGTCGCTGGCGGCAATAAAAATCTCCCCTTCACCTTCCAGCTGTTGTTGCAAAAAGCAGGCTTTGTTGCTGCCCTCGAGAATATTCTGACGCTCACAATCACGGGCATCATCGTAAAGGGCCTTATAACTGGTTGCGCTCCAAAGGTCTACCGGAATATCAAATTCGTCCTCTAAAGTATCGGCTGCGGCCAGTATCTCGGTCATAATCGCACCGCTGCCCAGCAGGTTTACTTTCTTCTCCTTATTCTTTCGCTTGCGGCTTTTGCGGAAGCGGTACAAACCTTTCAAAATATCCTTCTCTACCGACTTGGGCTTTTCCGGCATCGGATACGACTGGTTGCCGATAGTGAGGTAGTAGATCAAGTCTTCATGATCCTTGTACATGCGTTTTAGGCCGTCTTTTATGATCGCCGCCAGCTCAAAGGCAAAAGCGGGATCATAGGCCATCACGTTGGGGTAAGCCATGGCATATAAATGTCCTTGTCCATCAATATGCTGCAGGCCTTCCCCTGAAAGGGAAGTGCGTCCTGATATGCCCCCCACCAAAAAGCCCCGTGCCCTGGCATCGGCCGCTGCCCAGATAAGGTCGCCGATTCGCTGAAAGCCAAACATGGAATAAAAGGCGAAAAAGGGGATGGTGTAAAATGGCTGGGTGATGTGGTTGGTACCAGCGGCAATAAAGGTAGCCATAGCACCGGCTTCGGTAATGCCCTCTTCAATCAGGGCACCTTTTTCTGACTCGTTGTAAAATAGCAGACTCGCTTTGTCAACCGGCTCGTATTTCTGTCCCTCTGCGGCATAAATGCCGAAGTCCCGGAAGAGAGAGTCCATACCAAAGGTGCGCGACTCGTCAGGAATAATGGGAATCACCGCCTGAGCGGTATTTTCATCCTTCATCAGCTTGGTGAGGATCTTTACGAACACACCGGTGGTAGAGGCCTCTTTGTCGCCGGAGCCCTCGTCAAATTCCTCAAATATTTTAGGATCCGGAAGTTTTTGTTCCTCCGCCAGAATTTTACGACGAGGCAGAAAGCCTCCCAGTTTTTGGCGACACTCCTGCAGGTACTTAAACTCTTTACTATCCTTCTCAAAGCGGAAGTATGGAATATCCTCAATCCCTTCGTCCTTAAGCGGTAGCTCCAGCTCGTCGCGAAAAACCTTGAGAGCCTCCTTCTTAAACACCTTGGTTTGATGGGTAACATTGCTGGCCTCTCCAGCCTCTCCCTGCTCCCAGCCCTTCACCGTATGGGCCAGGATTACGGTTGGCCCCTCCTCGTTCTTCAGGGCCTGTTGATAGGCGTTGTAGACCTTTTTAAAGTCATGGCCTCCCCGAATAAGCTTGCTAAAGTCATCGTCGTCCCAGTCTTCCACCAGCGGGGCCAGATCATCCTTAAAAAACTCTTCCCGCCATTCAGTAGCGGTGTAGCGCGGCATATGCTGCAATTCACCATCGGGCATGCCATTCAGCTTTTCCAGCAATTTGCCGTTCTTGTCTTTTTCAAACAATTTATCCCAGGCACCGCCCCACACTACTTTTATTACTTTCCAGCCGGCCCCTTTAAAAAGCCCTTCCAGCTCATTTATCACTTTGCTGTTACCACGCACCGGACCATCGAGCCGCTGCAGGTTGCAGTTGATCACAAAAGTGAGATTGTTAAGTTTTTCACGGGCCGCAATGGCAATGGCCCCGGTCGATTCGGGCTCATCCATTTCGCCGTCGCCCAGCATGGCCCACACCCCTTGCGGCCGCGAATCGCTATCACTGATGCCTCGGTGTTGTAAATATTTGAGGTAACGGGCCTGGTAAACCGCCTGTATTCCCGCCAACCCCATCGACACAGTGGGGTATCGCCAGTACTCCGGCATCAGCCGGGGGTGCGGATAGGAAGAAAGCCCTTTTTCACTTTGAATTTCGAGGCGGAAATGATCGAGGTTGTCTTCATCAAAACGGTGCTCCAGGTAGGAGCGTGAATACAAACCCGGCGAGGCATGACCCTGGAAGTACACCACATCCGGATAACCGTCGTCATATGAATGCCAAAAGTGATTGAGACCAACCTCCCAAAGAGTAGAGGCGGAGGAATAGGTGGAAATATGCCCGCCGATGCCTTTGATCTTTTTATTGGCCCGCGCCACCATGGCCATGGCGTTCCAGCGCACCGCGTGATAGATTTTCCACTCCAGATTTTCGTTACCAGGGTAGTCTTCCTCCTCGGCTGCCGGAATGCTGTTGCAATAATCAGAAATCAGTTGCTGGCCTCCTGGGCTTGCTGCCTCTCCGGTCAATTCCTGTTGCAATAGCTGTAGCAACTCCTGCGCACGAGCCTCGGAATCATGCTCCCTCACCCAGCGTAGCGACTCGAGCCACTCCTGGTTTTCGATTTTCTTTTGCTTGCTATTATCCGCCATTAAGGATTGGTTGTATGGACAGAAAGATGACTGTGCGCAAGGGGCTTTTGTTCGTAGCAGGCTACCGCGAAAAGATAGACCAGGCCATTGGGGAGATAGACTATTTCAAAGAACTATGCCTCTCATCTTCTGTATGATAGGCATAACCCTCGGAAGCCTAGAGGGCTACCGAATAAAATTGACAAAATGCCGAAAGCCATTATTCTTAGTAATCGCCCCACGGGCAAGCCCCGGGAGTCGGATTTTAAGATCCAGGAAATAAAGCCTCCCCAGCCCGGCGAAGGTGAGATGCTGTTAAAGGCGCTCTATATGTCGGTAGATCCCTATATGCGGAACCGTATGCGCGATGAAAAGTCCTACATCCCCCCTTTCAAGCTCAATGAACCCATTACCACCCTGACGGTAGCGGAAGTGATAGAATCCAAAAATCCCGACTTTCAAAAGGGCGATTTTGTGTATGGCATGATGGCCTGCCAGGAACGGCAAACCAGCGATGGCAAGGGTCTGTATAAGGTAGATCCCAAGCTGGCTCCTTTGTCAGCCTACCTGGGTGTGTTGGGTATGACCGGCCTCACCGCCTACTTTGGGCTGCTGAATATCGGCCAGCCCCAGGAAGGTGATACGCTTGTAGTTTCAGCCGCCGCCGGAGCGGTAGGTTCGGTGGTGGGGCAAATCGCCAAGCTTAAGGGTTGCCAGGTAATAGGGATTGCCGGCAGTGATGAAAAACTGGCCCTGATCAAGGATAAATTTGGCTTTGATGCCGGCATCAACTACAAAACCACCCGCGATATTAAAGCGGCCATCGCCAAGGCTGCCCCCAACGGTGTTGACGTTTATTTCGACAATGTTGGCGGCGAAATATCGGATGCGGTATGGGCCAATATTGCCAGCGGTGCCCGGGTGGTGGCCTGTGGCGCTATTGCTATTTACAACAGCACCTCCAAACCGGAGGGCCCACGCCTGGAGCCCATAATTATAAAGAAGAGCGTAAAGCTTCAAGGTTTTACAGTAGGGAACTACTCTCAGCGCTTTGGCGAAGGCATGAAGCAACTGGGTCAGTGGCTTAAACAGGGCAAGCTCGATTACAGCGAAACCGTCCGCGAGGGCTTTGAGCAAATTCCCAGCGCCTTTATTGACCTGTTTGAGGGTAAAAACAAAGGAAAAATGGTGGTGGCACTCTAAGGCCGTTTCCCACAATTAATAATCACATAAAACACAGCAGCATGAAAGTACTATTTGTATTGACCTCACATGATAAATTAGGAGATACCGGCAATAAAACCGGTTTTTGGGCGGAAGAATTTGCCGCTCCCTATTACTATCTCGCCGATAAAGGCGTGGATATTGCCCTGGCTTCACCGGCCGGTGGCAAGCCTCCTATTGACCCCACCAGTGAACAGGAAGAAAATCAAACCGAGGCCACCAAGCGCTTTTACAATGATGAGGCCTTACAGGACAAGCTGAGTAAGACGAAGAAATTAAGTGAGCTAAATGCAGACGACTATGATGCCGTTTTCTATCCCGGTGGTCATGGCCCCCTGTGGGACCTGTCGCAAGATCGGGATTCGGCGCGGTTGCTGCAGCAGTTCTTTGAAAGTGGCAAGCCCACCGGCCTGGTGTGTCATGCGCCGGCCGCCCTTAAGGAGGTAAAAACCAGCTCTGGCGATTACCTGGTAAAAGGGCGCAAAGTAACCGGCTTCACCAACGGTGAGGAACAAGACGCCGGCCTAAGTGAGGTAGTTCCCTTTTTGGTGGAAGATATGCTGAAAGAAAGAGGCGGTGAATACAGCAAAGGCGATAAGTGGTCAGATCACGTGGTGAGGGATGGCAACCTGCTTACGGGCCAGAATCCGGCTTCCAGTGAACCAGCGGCAGAAATGCTCTATCAGATGCTGCAGAAAAAATAAGCGTAAATTTCAAAATTAGCCTAAGCCCACTTGCCTCCGCAAGTGGGCTTTTTTGTGCCTCCCGCCGTGCCGGGATTTTCTTCTATTTTTGGCGCCATGCAAAACTGGCAAGGCAAAATAGCGTGGATTACCGGGGCCAGCTCCGGTATTGGTGAGGAAATGGCGCGACAGCTCAATGCGGCCGGGGCTTCGGTGGTACTCTCCGCCCGCCGGAAAGAGATCTTAAAGGAAATTGCTGCAAAGCTTCCCCATCCTGAAAACAGTCTGGTCCTACCGCTCGATATGGAGTGTCCGGAGCAATTTCCGGCAGCGGTAAATCAGGTACTGGAAAAATACGCTCGCCTCGATCTGCTTTTTAATAACGCCGGCATAAGCCAGCGCAGCTACGCGGCCGACACTGCCGACGTGGTAGACCGCCGCCTGATGGAAATCAACTACTTCGGCACTATCACTCTCACCAAGGCTTTGCTGCCACAGTTTCGTAAGCAGCATGGTGGGCATATTGCCGTTACCAGCAGCCTCGCCGGTAAATTTGGTTTCTACCAACGCTCGGCCTATGCCGCCTCCAAATTTGCCCTGCACGGCTTTTTTGAAACCCTGCGCCTGGAGGAAGAGGAACACAACCTCAAGGTTACCATGCTATGTCCCTCCGGAATTAAAACCGCCATTTCGCAAAACGCCCTTAGTGGCCAGGGTGAGAAGTTTGGCCAAAGCAGTGCCCTGCAGGAGCAGGGGCTGGCGGTGGAGGAATGCGTAAAACGCATGATTGAGGCTATTGAAAAAGAAAAAACAGAAGTAATTATAGGCCAGGGCATGGAAGCGCTATCAGTAAAGATAAAAGCCCTTTTCCCCGACTTTTTCCTGAAAATGCTCAGGAAGAAAAAACCCTAGACCAAAACGACAACCCCTGCACAAATGAGTAGTAAAGTGATATCCGGCATTCAGCAAATTGGTATTGGCAACCGTGGCGTCCACCCCTTGTGGAAGTGGTACCGCCAGCATTTCGGTATGGACATCGGAATTTTTGAAGAGGCTGCTGAGGCACCGCTGATGACGATGTACACCGGCGGTGAGGTACACAGCCGCAATGCTGCCCTCGCCATAAATATGCAAGGCGGTGGTGGCTTTGAGATCTGGCAATTTACCAGCCGCGAATCCCAAGCACCCCGGTTTGAGCCCGAGCTGGGCGATTATGGCATTTTCATTGCCAAAATGAAAAGCCGCGATGTGGCAAAAGCTTATAAGGAATTCAAGAAACGCGGGCTCAACCTACTCAGTGATCTGGTGGAAGACCCCAACGGCAATGAGCACTTCTACCTGAAAGACCCCAACGGCAACATCTTTGAGGTGGTGGAAGGCAGTAGCTGGTTTAGTGAAAATAAACACCTCACCGGGGGCGCCTATGGTGCCGTTATTGGCGTGAGCGATATGGATGCGGCGCTGAAGTTATACCGCGACGTACTGGAACACGACCAGGTGTTGTATGATGATAGCGGGGTATTTGATGACTTTAAAGGCATTAAGGGCGGTGATGGAAAGTTTCGGCGGGTGCTGCTGCAAAACTCCAAACCCCGCCAGGGAGCCTTCGGGCCATTGCTGGGTAATAGCCAGATAGAGCTGGTGCAAAAGCTGGAGGGTGAAGGCCGCAGAATTTTTGCCGACCGCTACTGGGGCGATATGGGTTATATCCACCTTTGCTTCGATGTGCGCAATATGGAATCGCTGAAAAAAGAGTGTGAAAAGGCGGGCTTCCCTTTTACCATCGACAGCGATAATTCCTTCGACATGGGCCAGGCCGCTGGCCGCTTTGCCTATATTGAAGATCCTGATGGTGCCTGGATTGAGTTTGTTGAAACCCATAAGGTGCCGATCATGGAGAAATGGAACTGGTACCTAAACATCAAAAATCGCCAGCCTGAAAAACCCCTGCCTCGCTGGATGTTGAAAGCCCTGCGCTTCAATAAGGTAAAGGACTGATCAACCCCCGGTTTGTCGCAGGCTAAAGCAGCCACCTAATGCCTAAGCTCTCCATCATCACCCCGGTCAAAAATGCCGCTTCCTGGTTGGCTGAATGCATTGAATCAGGTTTAAAGCAGGATTTTGGAGATTGGGAGTGGCTATGGGTGGATGATCATTCGGAAGACGACAGTGCCGCAATAATCCGCCAGTTCGCAGCCCAGGATCGCCGGATCACTTTGCAGCCGAACCCGGGCCAGGGCATCTTGCCGGCCCTCCAAAAAGCCTTGCAGCTGGCCAGTGGCGAGTATATCACCCGCATGGATGCCGATGACTTGATGCCGGCCGGGCGCTTGCAAAAGATGGTATCAATGCTGGCGGAAGCCCCTGAGAAAACCGTTCTTACCGGTAAAGTCTGCTACTTTTCGGATAAAGAGCTGAGTGAAGGCTATCGCAACTATCAGCGCTGGCTTAACGAGACCCTGCTCAACCAAAGGCACTGGCAGAATATTTATCGTGAATGTGTGGTGGCTTCACCCAACTGGATGATGCGACGTGCAGAATTGATAGCCATTAAGGGCTTTGATCAGCTCAGCTATCCGGAAGATTACGATTTGGTATTTCGCTGGTACCAGCATGGCTTTGAGCTAAAGATGCTCGATGAGCTGACTCTCCTTTGGCGTGAGCACTCCCGGCGCACATCACGTTTATCGGAAAATTACGCCCAGGAGTCATTTTTCAACTTAAAAATACAGCGCTTTCTGGAGCTCGATTACAGTCACAAAACTTTATGTGTTTGGGGAAAAGGCCCCAAGGCCCGGCTTACTACTGAGGTTTTAAAAAGGAATAAAGTTCCTTATGTCCATCTTGATCTGAAGGCTGAGCCCGCTAAAGACATTTTACATTACAAGGCCACTGCCAGATTCAAAAACCCACAGGTGCTGGTAGCGGTTTACCCTCCCCCCTCGCAAATGGCCAAACTGGAAAAATACCTGCAATCCTTAAACCTGCAGCCGGGGAAACAGTATTGGTTTCTTTAGAACCCTTAGTTTGAAAGGTACTGTATGAGTATTCGCAGTAGTTTTTGACGCGAGAAAGGCTTAGTGATATAATCCTGCATTCCCGCCAGTTTGCTTTCATCAATGGCTTCGCGGGTCACATTGGCCGAAAGGCCTATCACCGGTTTTTGATATCCACGGAGGCGAATGGCCCTGGTGGCTTCAAATCCGTCCATCTCAGGCATATGGATATCCATAAAAACGAGGTCGAATTTATCCTCGTGAATCATGTCGAGGGCTTCCAATCCATTATTGGCCACTTCTGACTCAATACCAAACTGCTCAAGCACCTTGGAGAGTACTATCACATTCATGGCATTGTCCTCAACGATCAGTATGCGTTTGTTTTTAAAATGCGCCTGCTTTTCATTGAGATGATCCGGGTGGGCTAGCTCCTCCCGGTTTTCACGCGGAAAACTTAAGTCCACCGTAAAAACCGAACCCTTATCCTCTGAACTTTGCACGCCAATTTTACCACCCATCAACTGTACCAATTGATAGGTAATGGCCAGCCCCAGTCCACTGCCTTCGTACTTGCGTTTGATGCTGCTGTCAACCTGCGAAAAACGTTCAAAAATGCTGTCTACCTTATCGGGTGGAATACCGATACCGCTATCGTGAATGGAAATACGGATATCCACTGTTTCCGCCTTGGCGGTTTCGCTGTAATTTACCTCTACCCCACCGGCAACGGTAAACTTGAAGGCATTGCGGATAAGGTTGGTGAAAATCTGGTTAAACTTAACCACATCACCCAGTACCACCTCATCCTTATTATTGAAACTGAGGTGTAGTTCAATACCCTTCTCCCGAAAGCCGGGCGCAAATAGCTCCACCAGGTTCATTACTTCCTCCGAAGGGCTAAAAGCTTGTTGGTGCATGCTGATCCTTCCCGATTCTATTTTATCAATTTCCAGAATATCATTCACCAATGACAACAGGGCCTTGGAAGAAAAATCCATCATTTCGAGATATTTCTCATTATCGGGTGCATGATTTTGATTTTTCATGATACCAATAAAACCGATCAGGGCATTGAGGGGCGTACGAATCTCATGACTCATATTGGATAGGAAGTCTGTCTTGCCCCGCGAAGCCATCTCAGCCCTTTTCCGCTCCCTGTCCAACTCGAGGTTGAGTTGTTGCAATTGCACGTTTACCCGCTTTACGTGCGCCGTTTCACTAAAGGTACGTTGGGCAAAATAGGTTACCACCCCCAACAGCAATGACAATACTACGCCCAGTATAAGGCCGATGCGGTTGCTCCAGAACACCTGTTCATTGTAATATGAACGGGTAGGCCGATAGAGAAACTGCCATTCTATTTTCTGATCCGGCAAAGAGATATTTTCACGGTATTGCAGGTCCGAACGATCTACGGCCGCCAGGCTATCACCAAAGTGGTAAAATATCCGACCCTGATGATCGCGCAGGCTGATGACAAAATTGGTATCGCTGCCAAATTCCTCATCAAACTGCCTTGTAAAGTCCAGGCCACCGGTGATAGTCCCCTGAAAATTTTGGTTGTAAAAGACAGGGTCGTCCATCAAAAAGGCGCTGCCGCCCTGTTTAAGGTCAGTCCAGCCGGTAATATTGAGACTGGAATCGAGGATAGCGTTTTGCCAGGCTCCGGCGCGATAAGACAGCTTCAGTATATTAAGACCCAGGGCCCGCTGATTGCCCCGGTTTGGTTTTACCTTGCGGATAACTCCCCCACTATCTATCCACTCGATAAATTTATAGGAAGAGTGCTGCGCTATGATGCGGTCAGCATCCCAGGCCCAGTTGTTGAAATAAGCGCCATCAGTATGCTCAATGCGATCGGCAAGATTTTTAAGGGCCAATATGTGCTGGGACACGGTATTTTCAAACTCGGAGGCTGTATAGCTTCCATTGGCAATCACATGCCGGCGAAAGCTATTGCGGTTATTTTTGATGTGATTGTTCCAAAACAGAATTACCAACAGCAGCGAGAAGGTACCAACCACAACCGCCATTAGGCTCCGACTAAAAAAGGTAACTTGATGTGGAGAATTATTATGCAAACGAGAGAGTTGACTTTTAGGTCTGGGTAAAAGTAATATTTTCCCCTACTTGGAAAAACATTGTAATGCTAAATGTTATAAGCCAAAGTACTCATAAACAATTTGTAAGAAAATGAAGACACGATGTAGCTGGGTATCTGACGACCCCCTATATATCAGGTATCACGATGAGGAATGGGGAGTGCCGGTTCGGGATGACGGGCGCATGTTTGAGTTCCTGTTGCTGGAAACCTTTCAGGCCGGGCTCAGCTGGATTACCATTTTGCGCAAAAGGGAAAACTTTCGGGAGGCCTTCGACAACTTCAACTATCAAAAGATTGCCCGCTACGATGAGGCGCGGTTTAAGGAGCTGATAGACAATGCCGGAATCATCAGAAATACCCAGAAAATCAGGGCCACCATAAACAATGCCCAACGCTTTATGGCGGTACAAAAAGAATTTGGCAGCTTTTGTAATTACCTCTGGGGATTTGTGAGCCACCAACCCTTGCAACCGCAGCTAAACCCCAGGGATGATTTACCGGCCACCACCCCTCTGTCTGATCAAATCAGCAAAGACCTCAAAAAGCGCGGCTTTAAATTCGTAGGCTCTACCACCATTTATGCGCATATGCAGGCCTGTGGCATGACCAACGACCACACCTCCGATTGCTTCCGCCATGCTGAGCTAACTGCTTAAAGTAATTTGCGCGGTTTGCCGGCTACAAAATCCTTGAGGTAAAAGGGTTCGAAATAAGCCAAATCCTCAAAGCGTTTTTCGCGATAAACTTGTTCAGCAATCACTGCCAGTGTGGCCGCAGAGGGATATGCTGGCTCGTGTAATACAAAGCGCTCATCAGTGAGTACCTCCCTGCACTTGGCAGTGGCATCACCAATAAAGTGAATACGACTGGCTTTAGTAGTGGAAAAACTATTTTCATCTACCACCTCGGCGTGTATTGGCTGTAAGCGGCGAGCCTCGTGGTCGTGCCGTGAGCAGTAAACCTCCATGCGACGTGCGTCGAGCATCGGCACTATCTCCTCCCCTTGCACCAGCTGATACTGAGAAAGAAAATCTTCTACCAGCGTCTGCAGACCATCTACACTCAGCAGCGGCAGCTGCAGGGCATAACAAATACCTTTAGCCGCTGAAACCCCGATGCGCAGTCCGGTGTACGAGCCAGGACCCTTGCCTACCGCAACCGCCTCCAGGGCAGCCATGCTCTGCCCTGCCTCTGTCAACGCCTGCTTTATAAACAGGTGTAATTTTTCGGAATGTATATACTGATCACTGCTTTCCTCTACCAGGCTCAGCAGCTTTGCATCTTTGGCCACTGCCACCGAACAGTTTTTGGTAGAAGTCTCAAGACTTAAGATAAGCGCCATTAATCCTCCTTTTCGTCCTCCTTGCTTTCGTCCTCCTTCTTCTCTACCCGCATGCCATTGGTAAGCTTTTTACTTACCAGCGAATAGGGGCCACTGATTACACTCCCCCCGTCACTTAGTCCCCGTGTCACTTCAATAAATTCATCATCCTGAATACCGGTTTCCACCACAGCGAGCCGGGCCTTACCATCTTCATAACGGAATACTACTTCAAAAACCTCCGGGCTCTCTTCTTCACTACGTCCTACCCGGTATGATTTGGCCTCCTTACTGGTATCACTGCGGGTGGTTACCGCCTCAATAGGCACGGTGAGTACATTGCCCTTACGTTGGGTTTTTATCTCCACCGAGGCCGTCATGCCCGGGCGAAATGGCGATTTACGGCTTTCTCCCACCAGATCGGCGTATGAGCTTTTAAGAATGCGCACCTTTACTTCAAAGTTTGTCACCTGGTCGCTGGTGAGCCCCTGTTGCAGGCGGGCCGAATTGGCAATTTCGGTCACCACCCCTTTGAACTCACGGTCAAGATAGGCATCCACCTCAATAATGGCGGTGTCGCCCCGGTTTACCCTGATGATGTCATTTTCATTAACCTCCACCAGCACCTCCATATTCTCGAGGTCTGCCAGGCGCATAATTTCCGTACCGGCCATCTGGGCGGTTCCCACTACCCGCTCACCCAGTTCGGAGTTGAGCATGCTTATGGTACCATCATGGGGAGCGTAAATGGCGGTGCGCTTCAGGTTATCTCGGGCCTCATTATAGGTGGCCCGGGCACTGGCCAGCTGAAACTCGCTGCTTTCCACCCCCAGCTTTCCCACCTCATAGCTGCGTTGGGCGGCATCCCATTCGGCATCACTAATTACTTTTTCCTGGTAAAGCTTTTTACTGCGGTCATAGGCGCGCTCGGCCTCCTTGAGCTGGGCCTTGCTACTGGCCACACTGCTACGGGCACTGTTGAGGGAAGCCTGGGCCCGGTTTACCGCTGACTGGTAGAGATCGGGGTTTATCCGTATTAAAAGGTCGCCCTTCTGCACTTCCTGACCTTCCACCACCGGCAATTCGATGATTTCGCCTGACACCTCGGAACTGATTTTCACTTCTGTTTCCGGCTGTATTTTTCCACTGGCAATAACCGTCTCAACAATGCTGCGTCGCTGTACCTCGGCCAGTTCCACTTCTACGGCATTACTTTTGCCAATCCAGCCCTGCGACTTTGCCACTACCGCAAAAACGATCAGCAAGCCAACAATAACAAGGGTAATCTTGAGCCCTTTGCTCATACTTATAACTTTATTTGGTTGGTAAGGTAGAATTCAAGCACCTTCATCTTAAAGATGTAATCGTACTTAGCCCTTAGCATTTCTGACCGGGCCACCGCCAGGTTATTTTTGGCATTTTCAAAATCAAACTGGTTGATTGCTCCTACTTCGTAGCGATCTTCGGCATAGTCGAAGCTGGCCTGGCTAGCCTCGGTTGCCTTTTCGGCCGCCCGGTATGAATTGAAGGATGCCCTGGCATCGGCATGCGCCTGGTAGATAATCCTCCGCATATCATTTTTGGTCTGCTCCAGCTGTAATTGATTGATCTCATAGCTCACCCTGGCATTCTGCACATTATTTTTTACCTGCAGGCGATTGAAGATGGGTATGCTGAGGCTGAGCCCTACGTACTCATTGATATTATCACCTACCTGATCTACAAAGGGCACATCCGCATAGCCGGTGGCTACCTGCTGGGGCTGAATGAGGTATACCGGCTCATTGTTGGCTGTAACCCCGATGGGGCCATTATACTGTTCAAATCCGGTGGGTTCAATAATCTGATCAGAGTAGCTGGTAGCGACCTGACCAAAAACACTTAAAGAGGGATAGTAAGCGCCTTTGCTTACCGCGATGGCCTTTTCACTGCTTTCAATGCGGGTTTCTGCAGCTTTTATTTCGGGTTGGCTGGCCACGGCACTTTCATAAACGGTATGAGGTCCGGTAGCCAGATGGGTTGCGGCCGGGATATTTAACTCGGGCTCAATTATTTCGAATTCTTCCGGGCGCTCCAATTGCAGCAAATTGGCCAGGTTCAACTTTGATATCAAAACAGCGTTTTCGGCGGCAATTAAATTCTGTTCGTCACGGGCCTGCTGAGCCACAAATTGCAGCCAATCTCCTTCGGGAGCAGCACCCGCATCCACTAATTTCCGGGTCCGGTTTACCTGCAGGTCTGAAACCTTTACCTGCTCCCTTGCCACCTGCAGGATTTCTTTATTGAGCATAATCTGCAGGTAAGCCGATATTACGTTGAGGCTAACGTCGTTTTTGGCCTTCTCAAGATCAGCCAGACTGGCCAGGTATTGCAGGTTATTCTGAGCAATAGAATTGTGTATGCGCAGGCCGTCGAAGAGGGTAAGGTTGGAAGACAGACTAAGGGAAGCGGTGTTACGGCTGGTACGCGAAATCTCGTTGGTTACGGGGTCGATGTTAAGACCAAAGTTCCAGCCTATGGTGGAGCCGGCCCGCAAATCGGGTAAACGCCGGCCGCGAGCGGCCTCAAGGTTATTCTTATCCAGTTCGGTCTGTAGCGAGGAGCTCTGCACCTGAATATTATTCTCGAGCGCATAGTTAATGCACTCCATCAGGGTCCAGTTTTTGGGAAGGGATTGGGCAGTGATAGCCTGTACCCACAAAAGGGCTATCAGCACAAGGCCAGATCTGGTTTTCATTGAAATAAGTTTGATCAAGCTTGAAGTAGCCTCACAAATATAACAGAAACAATGGTCGCTAAAAATCAGGCAGACTTGTGCTTTTTATAGCGGTAGATAGCAAATCCCACTGCACCCATCAGCAGGTAGGGAAAGGCCATAAGATATACAATACCGGCATTGAGGCCATCGGCAACGGAACTGCCCCCTTGCTCCCCGCTTTCAACCACCGCCTTACACATGGCACATTGTGCCTCTCCCCAGGCGGGTAGCAGCACTATCAGTAGTATTAATAGCCAGCTCAGCTTTTTCATTCCGGCAAAATTAATCAATAATAAGGAGCCATAAAAAGGTACACCAATACCCCGGTGATGGCCACATACAACCAAATGGGAAAAGCCCAGCGCACAATGCGCCGATGGCGTGCGTACTCACCCGACAGGCCCCGGTAAATGGCAAACATAGCCAGGGGTAAAACAGGAATGCTGAGTAAGATGTGCGAAATGAGGATAAAAAAGTAGAGCGGCCGCATATAGCCCTCGCCGCCAAAAGGCACGGCCTCGGCGTTGAGCTTACTCACCACATATGAAACCAGGAAGATAGCACTAAGACCAAAGGCCACCAGCATGGCGGTACGGTGTGCGCTAATTTTCTTGCGGCGGATAAAGTACAAAGCAAGGATGAGTAAAAAGGCCGTGGTACCGTTGAGGATAGCGTGAAAGGCGGGCAGGGTACTGCGTTCAATGCCCATATCAAGACTAAAGAAGCCAGGAAACAAAATAAGGGCGGCCACCGCCAGGGGTACGATCACTGACAACGCCACAATTAGGGGCACCACCTTCTTATCGCGGTTGTTCTGGCGATAATCTTCCTTCACTGCTCTGAGATCACTCATGGCCTCCTTTCTTTTCTTTATTGGCGCGATGCTCATCGGTTGATTTCTTTTTCTCATATTCAGCAATGAGCACCTTAATATCAGACTTAAGTTTATTGACTTCATCAACGCTAAGACCGTCGTATACCCCTTTGAGGTTTCCCTGATCATCACGGCCGCTGCGAATGCGTCCTTCCCAGTCAATCAGCACCAGGTTTTCGGAATGTAAAAAGCCTCCCGCTGCGGCGGAGTCTTCCATGGCATTGGCGAGGTAATCGGCGGCAGTGGCATATATGCTGTCCTGGTCACCGGTAAGGAAAAACCAGCGTCCCGGCTTGGCGCCGACCCTCTTTTCATAGGCCTGGAGAACCTCTACCGTATCATGGGTGGGATCCACACTGAAGGAAACAATGCGGAAGTTGTCATAACCTTTGAAGCGTTCCTGTACCTGCTGCACGTTGTAGTTCATGGCGGGGCAAATACTGGGGCAACTGGTGAAAAAGAAATTAGCCAGGTAGATATTGCCCTTCAGCTCGTCGCTACTAAGGCTGCTATCGTGCTGATTGGTAAACTCCCAGGCGGGAATGTGATAATAACTGGTATCATACACCGTATTGCCGGCCTCATCCTGACCTTCTATCACCTCCCGGGGCCCAACGTAATCGAGGGTAACAAAAAAGTTCTCTTCGGCGCTGTAAACCCACACGAAGTAAACCAAAAAGGGTAGTACCAATATAGATATCAGTACTACCCCTTTCCATGCTTTTGTGTTGGCCATTACTGCATCATGTTCATATAGCCACCTTCCATCAGCACAATAAAGGCCAGGTAAGGAATGAGTATTACCATGGACAGAACGATCGTCCAGATCAGGTTCATGCGCTCAAATTTAAGGTGCATAAACTCGGCCACGATATAAAAGGCCTTAAGGAGTGTAAGCACAATAAAGATGATATTGAGAACCGAAGTGCCCAGCAGATGCCCCATCAAAAAGTCGGGCTTGATAATTCCCAGGGCAACCTCTACAGTTGTTACTACCAGCAGGATTACAAATACCTTCCAGATCCATCCCGTTCCTTCAGGACTCTCGTGGTGCTCGCTTGGTAAGTTTGGATTATGA
>CAZUCA010000060.1:0-21095 GCA_964619125.1 uncultured Owenweeksia sp.
GGTATTGATGTGCTATCCCTGTGGAATCGCCGATGTAGTCGTACATAATTTCACCACCAGCCACATGACTGGCTGAAAGGCGAGTTGAGAAAAGGCAGGGGATTACAAAGAGTAGTAGTAGCAGTTTTTTCATGAGTTGGCTTGTTTCGAATCAGTAAATTAGCAGGCAAATTCAACTAAATACTCCAGTAAAACAAGTTTTTATGTTAAAATCACGACTTGGATTTCTAATCTTATTTCTGTCCCTGTTTTTATCACAGCCTTTACAGGCAAAAGAAGGGATGTGGCTTCCCTATCTTTTGGGGCAACTCAATGCCGATGAAATGAGCAGGATGGGCCTGCAAATTACCCCCGACGATATTTACAGCGTGAATCAGTCTTCACTTAAAGATGCCATTGTTCATTTTGGGGGTGGCTGTACGGCCGAGCTTATCAGCAGCCAGGGGCTTTTGCTTACTAACCATCACTGCGGCTACTCCAACATACAGTCACACAGCAGTGTAGAGAATGACTACCTCAAGGATGGCTATTGGGCTATGAATCGCAGTGAAGAGCTTAAAAACCCCAAACTTACGGCCGCCATTGTAAAATACATGGAGGATGTAACCAATGCAGTATTAGCAGGAGTGAGTAGCGAAACCAGTGATCAGGAACGCGATAAAATTATTGCTGAAAACATTGAGAAAATCATCACCGAAAGGAAAGATGGATTTGACCATGAAGTGAAAGCCTTTTTTTACGGCAATCAATATATCCTTATTGCTAAGGAAACCTTTAAAGACGTACGTTTGGTAGGAGCTCCACCCAGCAGTATAGGTAAGTTTGGTGCTGACACCGACAACTGGGTATGGCCACGTCATACTGGTGACTTCAGCCTCTTCAGAATTTATGCCGGCAGTGACAACAAGCCCGCCGAAATTTCAGACGACAATCGTCCCTATCAGCCCAAAAAGCACCTTCAGGTAAACCTGCAGGGATTTAGCGAAGGTGATTTTACCATGGTATACGGTTTTCCCGGTACCACCTCTGAGTACCTGCCTTCAAATGAAGTAAGCAACATCATTGAAGTGTATGACCCCGCCCGCATTGCGGTACGGGATAAAATTCTCGCTATTTTGGATAAAAAGATGCGCGAGAGCGATGCCACCCGCATTCAATATGCTTCCAAGTATGCCCGTATCAGCAATGCCTGGAAGAAGTGGATCGGTGAGATCATGGGCCTGGAGCAGACCAATGCGGTAGCTAAGAAGGAGGCCTTTGAAAAGGAGTTTGAAGAAAACCTGGCGGCACGTCCCGAGTGGGCGAGTAAGTATGGCCAGCTGCTGCCTGACCTCATGGCGCTGTACGAGGCCCGTAAGCCGGTAACGCTCGAACGCTATCTCTATCTCGAAACCAATTACTACGGCAATGAGATGACACGGCACCTCCTGGGGTACCGCGAGATGATGGAGTACTACGAAAATGACAGTAGTGAAGCCCTGGCCAGTGCCGCAAGGGTCAAGGCCGAAAGCCTATCAGAGTTTTATAAGGATTATGATGCCACCCTCGATCAAAAAGCTATCACTGCGGTATTGCCCAGTTACCTTGAGGCGGTGAATACAGCGCCTGTACCTGAGAAAATTGCAGAGCTGAAGCGAGCTGGTACCGAGGAGCGCGAGCGCTTTATTGCTAAGATGTATGGCAAGAATCCGGTAATTAAGGACCAGGACGACTGGCTGGAAATGTTGCGCGAAAATCCTGAAAAGGCAATGAAGAAGCTCCGGAAAAGCGAGGCCTGGCAGTATACTATGGCGGCGTGGAATCACTTCCTGCAAACGCTGAACCCGGCAGTGCGCGATTACCAGGCGCAGATTGATGAGTTGCAGCGCGATTACCTTGAAGCCATGCAAAATATGTTTCCTAAGAAAAGGATATACCCCGATGCCAACAGTAGCCTGCGCCTCAGCTATGGTCAGGTGCATGGCTATGCCCCCCGCGACGGGGTGGAGTACGAAAGCCAAACCTATCTTTCAGGGGTAATGGAAAAGTATGTGCCCGGCGACTATGAATTTGATGTGCCCGAAAAACTGATCGCACTCTACCAGGAGAAGGATTACGGCCAATATGGTGAAAACGGTAAAATGCCGGTTTGCTTTATCGGTAGTAATCACACTACAGGTGGTAATTCAGGCAGTCCGGCACTGAATGCCAGGGGGCATTTAATTGGTTTGAACTTTGACCGGACCTGGGAAGGCACCATGAGTGATTATAATTATGACATTAGCTTGTGCCGCAACATAATGGTGGATATACGCTACGTGCTGTTTATCATCGATAAATTTGCCGGAGCCGGTTACCTGGTAGATGAAATGTCGCTGGTAACCGACGCCAACTATAAGGAGCAAAAACTCGCTGAGCCCGCTGAAAACATGGAGCCAGCCCTGACGGAATAAAATTCCTCGGCAGCGCTTAAAGTAAAGAGCCCCGCCAATTGGCGGGGCTTTGTTTTGTCAGGAAGCCTGTATAATGAAAATGGCCGGTTTTTTATCGAGTTCAGGTTCATTATGGCGCCACCAGTTTATGGGGGCCGTTTTAATAAACTCGGTAGGCAGGGTTATTTCGCGGGCAATGCACAGGCGGGTATTATCACGACAATGCTGCATCAGGTCGTCAAAGAGCTTGGCGTTGCGGTAGGGGGTTTCCATAAAAATCTGGCTTTGGCCACTTTGGCGGCTGATTTTTTCGAGCTCCTGTATGCGCTTCTTTCGATCTCCTTTTTCAATGGGGAGGTAGCCGCTAAAGGCAAAATTCTGTCCGTTGAGGCCGCTGGCCATCATGGCCAGGGTAATGCTGCTGGGCCCCACCAGTGGCACTACCCTGATACCTTTACTGTGGGCCAGGGTAACAATGTCAGCGCCCGGATCGGCAATACCGGGGGCGCCTGCTTCTGAGATTAAGCCTACGTGTTTGCCCTCCAGGCAGGGCTCTAAAAAGCCAGGCAGCTCCTCCGCTTCCGTAAATTTATTGAGCACCTCAATTTTCAGGTCTTTCTGACTTTTGCCGGAGTTCACCGTTTTGATAAAGGCGCGGGCCGACTTTTCGTTTTCCACAATGAAGTGCTGTGACATATCGATCACTTTTTTTACCGCCAGGGGCAATACCTCAAGCGGAGCAACTTCACCCAGCAGGGAGGGAATCAGATAGAGCTTTCCCTTAGGTTTAGAGGCTTCCATTCTTCAGTTTTTTAATGATGTTATCAGTGGCCTTGTCCAGCATTTCATATACATTGTCAAAGCCGCGATCGCCACCGAAATAAGGATCGGGTACTTCGCTATTACTGTCGGCCTCAATTTCATTGAGAATGAGATCCACCTTGGCCTGGTCCTCGGCACTGCGGGCCTGTTCCATCACTTTCGACTTATTGCTTAGGTCCATTACATAGATTTTGTCAAACTCATCAAAATCTACCGGGCTGAACTGGCGTCCGCGCAGGTCGCTGATGTTGATGCCATTTTTACGCCCCACACTTATGGTCCGGGGGTCAGGGGCCTCATCGAGGTGATAGGCACTGGTTCCGGCGCTGTCAACCTCCGCATCCAGACCTTCCTTTTGGATCTTTTCCCGTAAAATTCCTTCCGCCAGGGGCGAGCGGCATATGTTGCCCAGGCAAACCATCAGTATACGCATAAGTGAAATTTGTTGTGTGCCTAAAATAAAAAAAGCTGCCTTTGTGGTTGAAAGCAGGTAGAATATGATCGAGGGTTAGTTCCCCCTGCATTTTCCACCGGCCTTCAGACAAAGGCAGCTAAAAGTAAAAAGTTTACTGCAGCGTTAATTTCTTACGCAGATCCTCTACGTAATTTTTAAAGCGTTTGTCAGTTTCGGCCAGGTTGCTTACCGTACGGCAGGCGTGCAATACTGTAGCGTGGTCCTTATTGCCACACTGGGCACCGATACTGGCTAATGAAGCTTTGGTTAGTTGTTTTGAAAAATACATTGCCAGTTGACGGGCCTGCACAATTTCCCTTTTGCGGGTAGGTGATTTAAGCAAATCGATAGGCATGTCGAAATAGTCGCAGACTACTTTTTGAATGTAGTCGATCGATATTTCGCGGGTTGTGTTCTTTACAAATTTGTCGATCATCTGCTTGGCCAGCTCAACAGTGATCTTCTTTTTGTTGAGTGATGACTGGGCCAGCAATGATATCAGCGCTCCTTCCAGCTCGCGTACGTTCGAATTGATACTGTAAGCCAGGTACTCAATAACATCCTTAGGCATTTCTACCCCGTCGTTATAGAGTTTTTGATTAAGGATGGCTATGCGGGTTTCCAGTACCGGCACCTGCAAGTCGGCACTCAGTCCCCACTTAAAGCGCGATAACAGTCGTTGCTCTACTCCCTGCAGATCTACCGGGGCCCGGTCAGAGGTAAGTATTACCTGTTTGCCGTGCTGATGCAGGTGATTGAAAATCTCAAAAAATACGTCCTGAGTTTTTTCCTTTCCGGCGAAAGAGTGCACGTCGTCCATAATCAGCACATCGATCATCTGGTAGAAGTGCACGAAATCGTTTTTGGTATTGTTGCGGATCGAATCGATGAACTGCTGGGTAAATTTCTCAGCCGAAACATAGAGTACCGTCTTTTCGGGGTACTTGTCTTTGATCTCAATACCAATAGAGTGAGCCAGGTGGGTTTTTCCTAATCCGTTGCCCCCATAAATCAACAATGGGTTAAAAGAGGTTCCCCCAGGTTTGTTAGCCACTGCGTAGCCTGCCGATCGTGCAAGGCGGTTGCAATCGCCTTCCACAAAGTTTTCAAATGTGTAGTTAGGGTTGAGTTGAGACTCCACGTGGACCTTGCGCAGGCCCGGAATTACGAAGGGGTTTTTTACGCCCTTTTCGCTGATGTCAACCGGCATACTTACCTTGGGATTCTTTATCGGTGGACGGTTGGTGCTGGGAATTTTCACGGTGTAGGGGTTGGCGTTGCCGTAGGTGTTTTCCATTACAATAGAATACACCAACTTTGCGTCCTCACCCAGTTCACGCGTGATGGCACTTTTGAGGAGCTTAATGTAATTCTCCTCCAGCCACTCATAAAAGAACTTGCTGGGAACCTGAATGCTCAAGACATTGTCTTTAAGTTTCAGGGGCTTGATGGGAAGAAACCACGTCTTAAAACTTTGGGACGGGATATTGTCCTTGATGTAGTCAAGGCAATTCCCCCAAACCGTTTTAGCAGTTAGTTCCATCAATAGCTTTTAAGGTTAATAGTTAGCAGTTAAAAAAGAGGCGCTGAGTTGATGGTCGGCCCCTTTTTGGTCTGAATAATCAGAGGGCAAATGTGTGGATAAAAAAGAGATTAAAAAAATGAGTTGCCTGTTGAATTTTTGCTTTTTTTTCCCCACCTTATTGGAGCTCCAATCGCTCTGTAACCCGCATTCTACCGTAGAAAGAGCTTAATTATCAATTAATAAGATTTATGTTTTCACACACTACTCACCTCCGGCCTCGCTATGCCGAAACCGACCAGATGGGGGTGGTCTATTATGGAAATTATCCACAATATTTTGAGGTGGCCCGGGTGGAGGCTTTAAGGAACCTCGGACTGGCCTACCGCGACATGGAAGAACAGGGGGTGATGATGCCCGTTGTTAATCTTGAGGTAAAATATATCCGCCCCGCATTATATGACGACAAGTTGAGAATTGAGACCCGGATTGAGGAACTTCCGGCCAGCCGGATCATTTTTCGTCATGAGATATTTGACTCGTCTGGTGAGCTTTTAACGCAGGGAAGTGTGCAATTAGTGTTTATGCGTATCAGCGACAAGAGATTGGTCCGTTGCCCGGAGCCTTTAAAAGAAGCCCTCGAGGCCTCCTTTACGGTTTGAGCCTGGATAGCTTATAGCTGTGCTGAGCCCCGCTGTTATCTTCCAACCAAAGCAAATAAACCCCTGGCTTGAGGCCTGCGGAAGACAGGTTTAGCTGGCGCTTACCCTCAACGGGTAGGTGGCGCAGGAGCTGACCATTGATATTGAGGAGGCGCGCTCTGCTCAGGGTCTGCTGCTCCCTGCAATTTATACTGAGGCTGCCGCCCTGGGCAAAATCATAAGTATTAAGCAGACGGAAGTTTTCCTCCACCGCTAATTCCTCGGTACCGATCAGGATCTTATCGAGGATGCCCTGATCCACAAAGGCCTGGCTGATCAGGGTGGAGTTGCTGCCTCCGTTGAGAGCCGAATCGGCTTTAATAATGTAATTGGCCATATCAGGCATACTGCTGCTGGCCGTAAGAAAGTACAGTGCCTCGGTAATAATTTCGTCAGTGGCCTCGCGACCGAGCTCTTCATAAATGTTGATCAGGGGTGACACCATCACACTGGTGTAGAGGTAAATGTTACCGGCAGCAAAGTTGATGTTCTTATAGTTCAGGGATGTTTTTCCGTTGCGACCAGACCAGTAACTGTTGTGCCCATCCCAGTTGAATACCTTATCAGAGTTGTAATTACCCAGGGTCTTGGAAAGAGAAATGGCAAAATAATCACACAAAGCCTCCTCTATACAACCCCTTTCAGTGGTGAAATTGAAGGTAGGTGCGGCTTCATAGATCACAGCGTGGCTGAACTCGTGAATGATCACATCTGCATCTTCGGCATCGTCTACACCACCTTCACCAAAGTAGAGGCGATAAGGATAAACTGCTGTGCTGAAAAAGGACTGATCGGCACCTGACAGGGCATGGGCATCAACTTCGATGGCGTAGGAGGGGAGGTTGGGATACCCCAGGCCTATAAGGTGTTTTCGCTGCTCAGTGATGTGATACATCACGTTTACATCTTCAAAGTGATTCTCGCTGCGGGTAAAGTCGAAAATGGGCTGGCTGTTGGTAACCGGGGTGACATTGGGCAGGCTGAACTCCGAAATTTTAACGTAATCATTTTCAGCCATAAAACTCCCGTTTACATAACTGAAAATGGTTTGGCGCAATTTGCGCTCGGCGGTCAGTTGTGGGCTGTCGGCATCATTTCTATCAGAATAATTGCCTCCATAACTTTGTTCAGCGGTGCTGAGTGGATCAGGATCATATACATACACATCTACCAGGGTGTCATTGGGTCCTTCCAGATGTTGGTGAAAATGCTTATTCAGATTTTGATTGTACACGATTTCACCCTGGTTGTACACGATTTCGCGGTGCATAGCGTCAGGCCCGCTAATCTCCACCCGCAAGCCCCGGGTAAGGTAGCCGTCAGGGCTGCGTAGCCATACCTGTTCGCTGTCAGAAATTTGATTGCCACCGACGCGGCTCAGAATGTTGGCGGCCAGGCTTAAAGCCGGAAATTCGCTGTTGTCACTACTGTTGTTGAGTAAGGGAAATTGCAGCTGTCTTAGTTTTCCCTGCTTGTCAACTGATACCTTAGCCTGGGCACCATAAATACGTACCCCGTTTTTATAGAGTTGAAAACTGTAATGATCAAAAGCCTTAGCCTGACGCTGATAACTCTCCTGTAAAGTGATGTCCTCACTATAACCGGCCTGAGCTTGGATGAGTTGATCCAACTCTTGCACATCCTCCGCTATTCTTTTACTGCTGATTGCTTTTTCCTGAACCGGAAAGGAAAGCTCCCATCCACTGTGCTCCCCAGGCTCAGTTTTCTGAGCAGAAGTTGCCAATGTAATGGCACTGAGAATCAGTAGAGAGAGTTTTTTCATGATGTAAATTTAATATATTTCAACCAAATGGTAGGCATTAAGTTTACGCACGAAAGATTGGTAGTCATTTTCCCGTACTGCCAGAGTGTATGCAGCGGTGTCTGTCATATTATCGCTAACCAGCTCTACCTCATTGTCTTTGATTAGCCGCATTACTTCATTAATAAGGGAATAGGGAAAGCGGATCCGGATCCGGCGGGTGATGTACTCAGTGCTGATCTTACTGTCTTCAAGGGCAAGACGGGCTGCTTCTTTATAGGCCTGAACCAGGCCTGACACTCCTAGCTTAGTACCGCCAAAGTAGCGGATTACCACCACCAGGCTATTCCATAAATCGAAAGACTGCAACTGATTGAAAATGGGCATACCAGCCGAATTATTGGGCTCGCCATCGTCATTAGCCCTGATTTCTGGTTGGGCAGGGTTGAGACGATAAGCATAACAGGCATGACGGGCATCGTGATACCGGGATTTGAGCTCCTTAAGGCGCTCTTCCGCTTCCTCAACCGAACTGACTGCAAAACTGAAGCCAATGAATTTGCTGCCCTTCTCCTTATATATTCCTTCCCCATTTTTAACGATGGTGTCGAAATAATCTGTTTTCAGGGCTTCTTGTTGATTCATGCTTTTTATTTTGCAATGGTCATTAGTCCAATAGCTAGCATAGCTAATATAATGCCGGCCAGATTGATGGTTGATATTTTTTCGCTGAAAAGCAGCCGGCCGAGGATAACTGACAGTAGGACAATCCCTACATTATTTATCGGAAAGATTACTGAACTACCGAGGTTGTTGGATCCTAGCGCTCTTAATAAGAAGTAGATAGATCCATAATTAGGTATGCCCAGCGCGATGCCTCCCCATATTGCCCGCCACTGGGGCTGCTGTCGTTTCCGTGCCCAGGCTATGGCGAACCAGAGCACCCCCATTATACCCGCCATCAGGAAGATTTGCGAACTGAAGTAAGCTGACTCGGCTTCCGGTACCAGTTCGTTTTGGTTATAGGCCAGGAAGGCATCGAGAAAGCCACTACCCAGAAATAGAAGGAGTGGCAGAAAGGCCAGGCGCCAGTCACGCTTGGTTTTTTCAGGTTTACGGGTGGCAAAATATACCGCCAGCAAGGCAGCGATAATACCGCTTAACTTAATGATGCCCAGGCTCTCATGGTAGCGCCAGATAGCAAAAACCACCGGAATTACCAGGCTCATTTTTACCGCGACCGATACTGCTGATACTCCCCAGCGTTGCGATACCAGGGCCATCAACTGAAAAAGGGAGATAAAAATGATGCCCAGTATCAGGGTACTCGAAAACCAGGGCTTATGCAGCACCTCCCCGGCGTGCCAGTCAAACTCGCCACCCAGCAGACCGACGCTAAAAGCCACAAAGTAATTCACCACGATGGCCTGGAGATTACTTACACGATAGCGCTCAAAGGACTTAAAGGCAACAAAAATAAGGGAGGAGCAAAGGATGCTGAGGATGAGCCAGATCATGGGCGATAATAGCAGATTTGGTCGTGGCCAAAATTTTCTTCGCGATAGGGCAACAGCGTCAGACGGGGAGCTTCGAGGCCATCGCTAAAGTAACCTGGGCCCGTAAGTACCCGGGCCTCATCCCATAAGCCGGCCTCAATAAATGAGTTGAGAAGTTGTGCCCCTCCTTCCACTATTAGTGAAAGCAGCTTATTCTGATAGCAGTAATCAAGTATCTGCTCCAGGGCATCGCCTTCCTGCAAAAGCACGGTGGAGGCCTTTCCATGTGTGTCGGAATTAAGGCTAAAGAGGGCAGTAGGAGCGGCCTCGTTAAAAATGGCACTGTTATCAGGCAGGTCGGTGTTGCTGGCTAATACCAGGCGGTAGGGGTTTTTGCCCCGCACTTCTCTAACGGTCAGGCTGGGATTGTCAATATTCACCGTGCGGGCACCCACCAGTATGGCGTCCTCCTCACTGCGCCATTGGTGCACCAGTGACTGGGTTTCAGTGCTGGTAATCCAGTTTATACCTTTTTGGCCTGAGTTGCGGCTGCGATCAAGAAATCCATCCCGGCTGCTCGCCCACTTCAGAATAATATAAGGACGCTTTTTGCCATGAAAGGTGAAAAAACGACGGTTGAGCTGCTCAGCCTCTTGCTGCAAAATGTTTTCTATAACCTCAATGCCGGCCGCCGCCAGTTTAGCGACTCCCTTACCATTCACCTCGGCAAAGGGGTCTCTGCAGCCTATCACTACCCGGGGTATGGACTTTTCAATAATCAGATCAGAACAGGGTGGGGTTTTGCCGTAATGTGCACAAGGCTCCAGGTTTACATAAATTGTGGCTTCGCTAAGGAGTTCTGGTTTTTTAACGCTCTTAATGGCATTGACTTCAGCATGGGGTTCACCGGCTTTTTGATGCCAGCCCTCGCCAATAATCCGGTCATCATGCACAATTACCGAGCCCACCAACGGATTGGGTGATACCCTTCCTTCACCGTTGCGGGCTAGCTGAAGGCAGCGCTCCATGTAAATTTCGTGGCTCATGCTGCAAAAGTATAGGCTTAATTTAGTTTTACGCTCGTGGGATTTCCACTGATAAACAACCAGGATACAATAGCCCCGATAACACAGAGGGCGGTGGCAACATAGGCGCTAATGTCAAAGATGCCGATAAAGTTCAGTTTGATGCTATGACGTATCTCCGTTTGTAATGTTGCCGGCCAGGAAGGCTGGGGGCGGGCATCTGCCAGCCTCTCTGCCTGTTGGGCCATATATTGCTGTTGGGCATCGGTTAGAGACAGGGTATTGAGATCATTTTGCAGGCCTTTTTGAAAACTCAATAAAACCACTGCTCCCACAATCGCCAAAACCAATACTCCTGCCAGGCGTGAAACGGTATTGTTGACCCCACTGGCGATGCCGGAACTTTGCTCTTCCACACAATTCATTACGGCCGTGGTTAGGGGCACTACGGTTAGTCCCATGCCTATGCCGGCCAACAAGAGGGGCGGGAAAAAGCTCCTCCAGAAGTCGGGAAAACCGGCGGTAAGGCCAGTTAAACTCAGGCCGAAAAAGCCGGCAGCGGTTATCAATGGGCCTATTACCAGTGGCTTTTTGGCCCCAACCTTGTCAGTCCATTTGCCGCTGAACCGAGCCAGAATGGCGATAGTGCCTCCAAAGGGTAGAATAGCCAGGCCCGCCAACTGCTCCGGGTATCCCTGTACCTGAATCAGGTTCAGGGGGAGGAAGAACAATACTGACCCCAGTGCCCCATACACAAATAAGGTCATGGCATTGGCGCCGGCAAAGGTGGGTGAGCGGAAAAGTTTAAGCGGCAGCAGAGGCTGGGGTGCTTTACTCTCCCATCCTAAAAAGGCGATAAAAGCGGTCAGGCCCAGGGCAAGACTAAGCCAGATGGCTAAGCCGCTAAATCCTTTTTCGGAGGCTTCAATAAAGCCATAGGTTAAGCCGCTGAAGGCTAAAGTACTTAGCAGGCCACCCCGCCAGTCGAGCCTGAGGTCTTTAGGTCTGACCGGTTCCTTTACCTTGAAGAAGAGGATGAGAAAACTGATGAGGCCAAGGGGCACATTAATGAAGAAAATGGCGCGCCACAAACCTTCGCCCGCCAGGTAGCCGCCCAATACCGGACCGAGAATGGTGGTAAAGGCACTTACCATGCTCCAGGTACCGATGGCCCGGCCACGATTGCCGCGGGGAAAGGAAGCGCTGATAAGCGAAAGGCTGCCTGGCACCATCAGTGCGGCCGCCATGCCTTGCAGGCTTCTGAAAATTATCAGGGCGCTGCCACTTTGGGCAAAGCCGCAGGCAAGGCTAAAAAGGGTGAAAAAGCCGATACCGATCATAAAAACTTTGCGCTTACCATAAATATCTCCCAGGGCGCCCCCCAGCAGGGTAAGGGCAGCCAGCATCAGGGTATAGGCATTCACCACCCAAAGAAGCTGTGATCCGCTTAAATAAAGGGAACGTTGAATAGCCGGTAGGGCCACATTTAGGGCGGTACCGTCAATGAAAGCCATGCTGCTGGCCAGGATGGCTGCAATGAGGACGGAATTTTGCTGGGCAGAAGTGAGGGGTTTGGCCAAGGGCGTAGTTTGAATCTTAAAACTACGCTTTTATGATAGCAGAAGTTTTACCGGCTGACAACTAATCGAACTGACGCAGAAATTCTTCCAGTTCACGTTCTTCCACGTACAGGCGGAAGCAGTGTTGTACCGAAAGCAAAAATTCATAGTCGTTGAGGGTCTGCATCTGTACCGGCGCAAATTTGCAGTAAAACATAAAGGCTTCCAGTTCTTCCTGGCTCAGTCCGGTGAGTGAGATTACCTTGTGGCGGTTGTTGCTTTGCTCCAGCTTGTCGCGGTATTTCTCCAGCTCCTTCAATCGGGCTAACTCCCTTAGCTGCCTGGGCTTGGAGCCAAAGAGATTATAGAGGTATTCAGCAGGATTGTTTACTCCGGCTCGGACAATACGGCCATCTCCCAGCTCACTGTTTTCGGGAGTGGCAGGATCCTCCAGTACCATCTCACGGGGACTGTTGCTGGTGAGTTTGTAGCTGAAAATACTGGCCTCCTCAAGCAAGTAATTCTGTTCTTTCAACTCTACCACCACATTGGTGAGGTTGGTGGTGCTGTCGTTGTAAATGAAGTAGAGGTATTTATAGGCAATATTGCTGAAAACCACTGTATCACCCAAACTCAGGCTGATGCTGAAACGACCCCTGGCATTGGTCATGCTGCCTTTTAAGGTGGTTTTGTTGATGACGTGAACTGAGGGGACTACCTGGCGGCTCTGGGCATCAATTACCACTCCTGACAAACTTTGCCCCGGGCTTGATTGTGTTAAAAAACAGAGAGCAAAGAGTAGCCCGCAAAGCTTCATCAGTTGAGTCATCTAAAGTATCTTTGGCCGCAAGGTTTTACCGCGATAGTCCTGCTTGGGTTAGGGCTACAATTATAGAAAATTATTAAAGCCCCGCTGGTAATCGGGCGGTTGTTAACAGTTTTTTATAGCTGGTACCGCTTAAATCAACAGCCTTACTAAAACGAATAATTCAACCACAGTTCTATGTCAGACGATAAAAAAGTAATTTTTTCCATGAGCGGGGTGAGCAAAACCCTGCCACAGAATAACAAGACTATTCTGAAGAATATTTACCTCAGTTTCTTTTACGGCGCCAAGATTGGCATCCTCGGTCTGAACGGGGCGGGAAAGTCAACCTTGCTACGCATTATTGCCGGTAAGGAAAAGAACTATCAGGGAGACGTGGTTTTTTCGCAGGGATACTCGGTAGGGATGCTTGACCAGGAGCCTGAGCTTGATGAAAACAAGACAGTGCTGGAAGTGGTGAAGGAAGGCGCCCAGGAGATTGTGGATATCCTTGATGAGTACAATAAAATCAACGATGACTTTGGTTTGCCGGAGGTTTATGAGAACCCCGATAAAATGGAAAAGCTGATGGCTCGCCAGGCCGAATTGCAGGACCGCATTGATGCTACCAACGCCTGGGAACTCGATACCATGCTGAACCGCGCTATGGATGCCCTGCGTACCCCTGAGCCCGATACGCCCGTTAAGGTGCTGTCAGGAGGAGAAAGAAGAAGGGTGGCCCTTTGCCGTTTGCTGTTACAACAACCGGATATTCTGTTGCTCGACGAACCCACCAACCACCTCGATGCCGAATCGGTGTTGTGGCTCGAGCAGCATTTACAACAATACCAGGGAACAGTGATTGCTGTAACTCACGACCGCTATTTCCTCGATAATGTGGCAGGCTGGATCCTTGAGCTCGATCGCGGTGAGGGTATTCCCTGGAAAGGCAATTACAGCAGCTGGCTCGATCAGAAAACCAAGCGCCTGGAGCAGGAAGAGAAGCAGGCCAGTAAGCGCCGTAAAACCCTGGAGCGTGAGCTGGAGTGGGTACGTATGGGCCCCAAAGGTCGCCAGGCTAAAGGTAAGGCCCGTCTCAACAACTACCAGACGATGCTCAACCAGGAGCAGAAGGAGAAGGAAGAGAAGCTGGAGATCTTTATCCCAAATGGCCCGCGGCTTGGCAACAATGTGATTGACGCCATCCACGTTAAAAAAGCCTTTGGCGATAAACTCCTTTATGATGATCTGAACTTCAGCCTCCCACCGGCAGGTATTGTGGGGATTATTGGTCCCAATGGTGCCGGTAAGTCTACTATTTTCCGCATGATAATGGGACAACAGGAGCCTGACGCTGGTGAGTTTCAGGTGGGAGAGACGGTTAAGATCTCCTACGTGGATCAGAGCCATCAGGATCTGAAAGCCGAAAAGAGTATTTATGAAATTATTTCAGGCGGCGATGAGGAAGTTGACCTCGGTGGCCGCAGTATTAATGCCCGGGCTTACCTGAGCCGCTTCAATTTTGGTGGTTCCGACCAGAGTAAAAAGGTGGGTAACCTGTCTGGAGGTGAGCGCAACCGCCTGCACCTGGCGATGGCCCTTAAGGAGGGCGGTAATGTGCTGCTGCTCGATGAGCCAACCAACGATCTCGATGTGAATACCCTGCGGGCACTGGAGGAAGCGCTGGAGAACTTTGCGGGTTGTGCAGTGGTAATCAGCCACGACCGTTGGTTCCTCGACCGCATCTGTACCCACATTCTGGCCTTTGAAGGTGACTCGGAAGTGTATTTCTTTGAAGGTGGGTTTAGTGACTACGAAGAGAATAAGAAGAAACGCCTGGGCGATGTGGAGCCCAAGCGCATTAAGTATAAGAAACTGATCAAGTAGATTTTTGCCTGAAGTTTAAAACCCGCCCTGGCTTTTCCAGGGCGGGTTTTCTTTTTCGGGCAGAAGGAGGCCGGTTTTATTCTATACTTTAGGCGATTCTCAGTTTTAATTAGCTATGCCCGAGAAATACATCCACACTGAAAAAGATCATAACCTCAGCGCTCCGCGAGAGATAGCCCCGGTAATATATGAGTTGCTGCAACCGCAGTCAGTGGTAGATGTGGGCTGTGGCGTGGGTACTTTTCTCTATGCTTTTAAAGAGGAAGGGGTGAAAAAGGTGCTGGGGCTGGATGGGCCCTGGGTAAACCGTGATCTTCTTGCCAAATACCTGACTGACGATGAGTTCAGGGAGTGTGAACTGGAGCAGGACTTTGTACTGGAGCAAAAATTCGACTTGGTGGTAAGTCTGGAAGTGGCGGAGCACCTTCGGCCTGAATCCGCCCACCGCTTTGTAAAAAACCTGCTGCAGGCAGGAAAAGTAATTCTGTTTTCGGCAGCCACTCCTCACCAGGGTGGGCAAAATCACCTCAACGAGCAGTGGCAAAGCTACTGGGCGGCCAAATTTGCCAGTCATGGCTATGTGCTGCATGATGTTTTGCGCCCTTTGTTTTGGGATAACGAAAAGGTGGACCTGTGGTATCGGCAAAATATCGTGCTGGTAACGCCGGCTGGTTACTCCTTGCCACCATCACTCTCTGAAATACCGGTAGTCAATGCTGTCCATCCGCAAATGTACCTGAACAAAGCCCAACGGTTAAAAGCCATTGAAAATGGTCATCTGCCGGTAAAGAGTTATTTTAAAATGCTACTTAAATCAATTTTGCGCCAATAGTTGGGCTGAGCTCTAAAGTGGAAATGACTTATCGGAGGAAGGCATGGAGGGATTGAGGACCGTGCCGGCCTTCTCCGTGTGCTTAATTTGATGCTTGAGTTGTTGCTGCTGAACTTCCCGGTGATTGGCCTTAATAAACTCCAGGACCTCACTTACATTCTCAGTACAAAGAATTATTACTGACCCCGGCAAAGCATCCTGGATGGCATAATTGAGCGCCTCTTTTTCATCGGGAATTACCGACACCTTGGGGCTCCTGGCCGCGGCAGCAATTCCACTTTTTATCATTTCCGTAAGCTCCCCCGGAAGTCGTCCTCTCAGGTCGCTGTCCTCCCGAATAATTACTTCGTCAAAGGTTTCGGCAGCCAGCCTACCTACTTCCACACTGTCTTCCACCCGCCGGTCACCGATGGCAGCTACAATACCCACCTTGTGGTGATAGGATGAATTATTCAAAAAATCCCTGATAGCGAGCAGACCGGCCGGATTATGGGCATAGTCGATGATGACATCGAAATCCTTAAAGTGGAAGAGATTCATACGACCGGGGGTGTGGTGAGGCGATGGAATAAAGCTCATCAGGGCCGATTTTATAGTAGCCAGGGAAACCTCCTGGACGTAAGCGGCCGCCACAGCCGCCAATAAATTTTCTACCATGAAGCGAGCAGTACCTTTAAAGGAGAGAGGCACCTTTTCTATGGCTTCGAGCCGGTAGGATTTATGCTGATCAAAAATGCTTATAAAACCCTCACTGTTCACTACACAGATGCCACCATTGCCGCGGTGGGCCAGTATGCGTTCATTAGCCGCATCCTGTGAGATAAGTACTACCCGGCAGCTGAGGTTTTTGTGCATGGCGTAAACCAGGTCGTCATCCGCATTGAGAATGGCATGGCCGTTTGGGGCCACACTCTCGGGAATTACCCCTTTTAGCCGGGCCATTTTTTCAAGGGTATTGATGCCTTCAAGGCCCAGGTGATCAGAGGTGACATTGGTAACCACGCCCACATCGCAGCGGTCAAAAGCCAGGCCACTACGCAACAGTCCTCCCCGGGCACATTCCAGTACCGCGGTTTCAACACCGGGGTCGCGCAGTACCAAGGCGGCACTCCGGGGCCCGGTGCAGTCACCTTTCATTATCAATTCGTTATGGATATAAATACCATCGGTGGTACAATAACCTACCTGTCTGCCGGCCGTCTTCAGAATATGAGCGATGAGCCTCGTGGTGGTGGTTTTGCCGTTAGTACCGGTTACCGCTACAATGGGGATGCGTCCATCCTGCTGATAAGGAAAGAGCATTTCTAACACCGGGGCGGCCACGTTTATGGGATTCCCAGAAGAGGGTGCCAGATGCATTCTGAAACCGGGCGCAGCGTTTACTTCCAGAATTACGCCCCCATTTTTAGCAAAAGGGGTTTTGAGGTCGGGAGCGAGCACATCTATTCCACAAATATCAAGTTGCATAATACGCGCCACCCTTTCGGCCAATTCCCTCACCGCCGGGTGTACTGACGCTGTTACATCGGTAGCGGTGCCGCCGGCGCTGAGATTGGCAGCATGGTTGAGGTAAAGAATCTCGCCTTCAGCCAACACCGTGTTAAGGGTGTAGCCTTTACGCTTAAGGATTTCGCGGCTGCTGCGGTTGAGGGATATACGGGTAAGGACCTTCTCATGGCCCTGGCCACGACGCGGATCGAGATTTTCTTTTTTAATCAGCTCACGGATGCTGGTATGGCCATCGCCACTAACATGGGCCGGTGTACGCCGGGCCGCGGCAACAAAGCGGTAATTAACCACCAATAAGCGGAAGTCTGCCCCGTCTACAAAACGCTCTACAATAACCTCTCTGGAAATTTCCCTGGCTATTCTATAAGCCCGTCTGGCTTCGCTAAACCCACATATATTGGTAGTTATTCCCCGCCCGTGATTACCATTGCTGGGCTTTACCACTAAGGGGAAGCCAATGATGCTGACAGCCCGGAGAAGCTCTTCCTTACTGCCTACTGCTTCAGCAGGAGCCATGGGAAGCCCCATAGCCTCGAGAAGGTTCCGGCAGGTGATTTTGTTACAAGCGGCATCCACTGCCAGTTGGGAAGTACTGGAGGCTATGGTGGCAGCAAATCTCTTTTGCTTGATGCCATAACCCAACTGATACAGCGAATCCTCATTCAAGCTGATTACCGGGATATTGCGCTGGTGAGCTTCTTTTAGGATGGAGGCCGTACTCGGTCCGGGAGCATTGGCCTCGCGAACTGCCTTTAGTTCACTTATTATGGTTTTAAGCCGGCTGGTGTTACCGGCTATCAGGTTTGTGGCTATTGCCACTGCCCTGCGGGCGGCAATGCGTCCACATTCCTCATCTTCATAGTCGAAAACCACCTGATAGCGGCCTTTTGTACCGCTGCCCCGGGCCCGGCCAAAGCCTACCTCACAACCAGCCAAAGTCTGAAGTTCAAGGGCGATGTGCTCCACTACGTGCGCCATCCAGGTGCCGCGTTGCACTCTGCTGAAAAAGCCGCCGGGAACCCCTTCTGAACAGTAATGATTATAAAGGCCAGGCAGCAGTTTTTTTAGCCGTTGGTAGAAACCCTTTATCTCATTGGTGGGTTGATACTCGAGTGCCCCAATGTCGAGATGCATTACGATTAGATTGGGACGGTTTAATGACCAGTAATTGGGGCCATGGGTAGCGCTGACTTTAAGGATTTCCATAAGAGAGAAATGCTAGGATGATTGGAGTAAGACAATAACCTTGGCTTTTCAGATAGGTTTTGTTAAAACCCCGGTATTTAGGCTTTTAGGCTAAAAAAAAATGTAATGAGACCAAAAGGGATATTGATTGCCATAGGTGGTAACGAGGAGCGGGATTTTAGGGCGGATGAACGCTTTAATCCCGATTTCCGGGAAGGAGCAATTCTAAACAGCATACTCGATTATGCCGGCGGTAAAAGAGCCAGAATAGAGGTGGTGACTACCGCCTCTAGTATACCTGAGGAAGTGGGGAAGAGCTATTGTAAGGCCTTTGCCGCCCTGGAGGCCGATAACGTAGGTATCCTCCACCTCCGTGAGAGTGCGGATGCCGACACGGAGGAGGTACTGCGGCGCATTGAGGTGGCAGCAGCGGTGATGTTTTCAGGGGGCGATCAAAGCCGTCTTAGTGGCGTGTTGTGCGAAACAAGCTTTTACCGCAAGCTAAGGGAGCGCTTTTTGAATGAAAAGTTTGTGGTGGCCGGCACCAGTGCCGGGGCCATGGTAATGTCGGAGGAGATGATAACCGGTGGTGGCCACCAGAATGTGCTCTTACGGGATGGCCTGAAAATGGGCCGTGGCCTCGGGCTGATGGACAGTATTATTTTTGACACTCATTTCATTCATCGTGGTCGTTTTGGTCGTCTGGCCGAGGCAGTGGCCCTCCACCCAGATAAATTAGGGGTGGGCCTTGGTGAGGATACTGCAATGATAATTACGGAAGGCAACGAGTGCAGGGTGATAGGTTCGGGCATGGTTATTTTGTTTGAAGGCCGTAAATTTTCCTATAACCAATGTGCTTTGCTTAAGGCCGGCACTCCTATTTCATTAGGGCATTTAATTGTACACATACTAGCCCCTAATGACAAGTATTTTATTAATGAGAAGAGGATAGAGGTGTACCACGATCCCAGCCTGTATCACCAGAACCATTAATAAATTGCGGTCTGGCTTTCACTGGCATTCTTAAAGCCCCGGTACATGCCAGCACTGTTAAAGGGCATAGCAATATTTCCCTTCCCGTCGATGGCGATCAATCCTCCATCACCACCCATCTTTTTGATTTTGTATAGGATTACCTCTTCTGCCGCCTCCTTTAAGGACAACTTGCGGTACTCCATCAGGCAGGCAACATCATATGCCGCCACGCCCCTGATAAAATATTCGCCATCGCCGGTGCAGGATACCGCACAGCTGCGATTGTTGGCATAGGTGCCGGCACCGATAATGGCACTGTCGCCAATGCGTCCCCAGGCCTTATTGGTCATGCCTCCGGTGGAAGTGGCTGCAGCCACATTAGCCTGTGCATCAACTGCCACGGCGCCAACTGTGCCCAGGTTATCAGTGCCAGGGGTATGATCGAGTTGTACCTGATCTGTACCTTTCAGCCCCTGCCACTGATCATAGCGCTGCTGGGTGAAAAAATATTCAGGTGGTTCAAATTGGAGATTATGATGGCGGGCAAAGTCCATGGTTTTATCGCCCGACAGGAAGACGTGGGAAGAATGTAGAAGCACCGCCCTGGCCAGGAGGATGGGGTTTTTTACCCCCTTCACTCCCGCAACGGCTGCTGCCTTCAGTGAGCTACCTTCCATAAGCGAGGCATCCATCTCGTGTTCACCAGTGGCGGTGAATACTGAGCCTTTGCCGGCATTAAAGAGTTCGCAATCTTCCAGCACTACCGTGGCAGCCACAACGGCTTCCCCTGCTTCGCCACCCTTGCTGAGAATGTCATAGCCCCGGTCAAGCGCCAGTTTCAGGGCGTTTAAATACTGCTGCTCCAGTGCGGTGGTAAGGCTCGTACGCAGGATAGTGCCTGCACCTCCGTGCACAGCGATGGCCGGGATAGACATGGTGATGGCTTTGAATACAGTAACCCACAAAAATACTCCATGCAGTAACCCCTGAAGCTAGTTCAGAGTTTTAGGAAACGAATTAAATCACCGGTGTTTTTAGCTATTGACTACATGCCTGAGTTCACCCTGTGACAGACCGCGTGCGTTCAGGGTGATGCCATGCTCCAACCACGCCTTGAGGTTGGTGAGCCAAAAGGTCCAGGCGGTGGAGCAGCCCACGTAGAAATTCATTTTACCGTGATCGTCCTCCGGAATCTGATCCTGCACCAAGCGCAGCAGTGTGCCTTTGTCCTTCTGCTCCAACCAGATGTGAACATTCCCACCGTCACCAAAGGTAAAGGCAAGCTGGTCCTTACCATTGGCTTCCAGTACCCGGCCACTTTCCACCAACTCCCAGTTGTGCCATTTCCAGCTGTGGCGATCTCCTTTTTTTATAAACTCGTCATCTGGGCGCCGCAATTTGGCCTCTGTGAGGTAATAAGCCTCCTCCAAAAACCATTGGGTAAGATTGGCAGGTAGGGCCCAGGCCATATATACCCTCTCAATGGGGGTGTAAATAAAGATGGTTTTGGTGAAACGACTCCAGTCAGGTATGGGGGTGGTCATTGGCGCTGTGGGTATTGATATCTTAAAATTAACAATTTAAATGGGGCTGGTGGCTGGGCTAAGAGCATTTTGACCGGGGTGGTAGAAACAATGAATTGCAGGAGGCGTTTTTTACAAAAAACTATTGGCCATGAAGAACTACATCGTTGCCTATCAATTTTCCGATGCCACTACTCATCAGAACTTTGCTAAAAAACTGAGGGCTCAATTCAACAACAACCATCACGCTGTCCATCACAATATCGATTTTATGACCATCAGGGGACGTAAAGAGCCTGGGGTGGAAGCCCAGGTAAAAGATCTCTTCAACGGCATGCGTTGGGACGACAAGGATTTTGTGGCCCTTATATTTGCTGACCGCCACGAGGAAGATCAACAAGTGAGGGTGATGCTGCTGGGCCACGACAGCAATTTTGAGAGTCACCTTGGCAGTGATATCAAAACTTCAGAATACAATCGCCTGGTTAACGACCTTCTTGGAGCGGTAGCCTGAGGCATATCACAATATTTCAATTTTAAACGTTATAAGGGCAGAAGGATTTGGCTACCGGCGGTAGCAAGAGCCTTTCTGCTTTTAAAACTCTCTCATGATCAAAGCGATATTTC
>CAZUCA010000061.1:0-21083 GCA_964619125.1 uncultured Owenweeksia sp.
AGGGTTACGGTTAGCTCTCCATTTACACCATAGAGATAGCGGATGGGGTAGGTCTTTACCATTACTCCCTCCAGTACTCCTTGCGATTGTGCTTTGGAGTGCGATAACGAAAATATAACAATAAGTAGTAAAACTAATTTGGTTTCACGCATAGTCAGGTGCATTAACCATAACACGAGCCCTGCTCTTAAATGGTTGGGTAAGGAGAACTAAAACTTAATAAATGTTTCTCACCCTTTCTGAATCTAAAAAGAAATATTCCAGTCATTATTTAAGACCGGATACTGATAGGTAAACTACTATCAAAAAAAATAGCCCGTATCTACTCAATTATACTATCTGCTTTCTGCCGGTAAAAATGGACAATCTCCAGGGCTCCTGTTAATCCAACAACCTTTAGCGACCCTTACTGCTTAGTACTGTCAAAAGAAATCTATAGCCTTTCTCAAAAGCCCCAGCCGAGCGAAAAGCCCGCCAGGATATGAGGGAGATATAAGGTAGCTTCACGGGTATAACGCTCCACTCCATTGCGGAAGAAGGTTTCGGATTTTGAAATCTGTACCAGACCAGTATGCAGATAAGCTTCGAAGATGAATCCCTTTAACCTGTTTCGAAGCGTAAGCTGGCAAAGCAGATAGCGATTATCCTGATCTACCCAAACCTCATTTTTGCTGCCATCGTGGCTGCTAAAGGAATCAATAGCGAAAACTGACTTGGCCCCAATCTTTGGGCCTACCCAGATATTTTTTTTATCGACAGGAAACTGATAGCTGAAATAAAAGCAATGTCCTTCTGAAGGCAGTAATTTGGGAATAAGGGAGAATCCCAATTCATCAAGCGGCTGGCGGGTGGAGATCCAGTCCCGCTGATGATTTTGGTAAAAGAGACTGATCTGATGAAAATTTGAGTGGATATAGGTCCCTTCCAGGTTAAGGCCATACAAATACCGGAGCGGGTAAGTTTTAAGCATAAAGGTCCGCGCCGCTTCCTCTGTTTGTCCCCTGAGGGGAGCATCAAACAGAAGCAGTAGTAATGGCAGCAGCAGCCGGTAATTTCCCATTAATTTATTCATTCAAAACTCCCCCTTTATAATGGGCCGGGCCAGACTGAATGTTTAGAATACCGGCAATTATCAAAAATAGATGGCCTTATCTTTAGGATACTTTAGCTGGTATCCATACTCTATACTTCTGCTTTGAGAAGGATTCAACTTAAATTCCCACTTCAGGATGCCAGTTTCCGTATCTAAAATTCCTTCCCCCTTACTTTCAATTTCCACTTCAATATCTTCATGCCTTGATACCGGTACCTGATCCTTAAGCAAAATCTTTACCGCTTCCCGCTTATTATTTCTAATTTCAATCCGCCAGCGAAAATTGTCGATCTTCTTTCCTCCCAAAAATGAGTTTTCCTGCTTGTCATAAACTCTCTCGCGCTTCACTACCAGGCCTTTATCACGTCCCAGCGACAACTGAATAGTATCGAGGGGGTTGGCTACATTGAGGTAAGATTTACCTACGTAAGTGGTACGGTTGAAAAGCGCTATTTCGCCCGCCAGTAAATCAAAGCGTTCCCAGTCATAAACCTTGGCAATCAGAAAAGCATCATTATCCAGTCGCGGTTTCAGGTGATATTCATAACTGGCCGGCAATTCAATTTCACGCAATTGCACCGTAGTGGGGTTAGAACCAGAGAAAATGCTTTGCTTGCGATCCACGTGAAACTCCTGTTGGGTAATGTTCTGTACAATGCTAAACTGCTGCTGGGACGCGCCTCCCGGGGCAGCCTCGTCATCCTCCATGGCTACATCGGCGTTGCGCAAAGCCTTTTGGGCCCTCACCTCCACTCCGTTGATATAGCGCTGTTGGTAGCCCACGTACCAGGTAGAGAGGTAGGGCACCTGGCCACCAATAGTAGGATTGCCAGTACTGAGTATCATTTCCACATTCTTCCAATCCTCACCGGTCTGTTGCCAGATCTTAGCTTTATGTGTCAATTCAAGCGGTTGTCCAATTTCATTAACACGGGCATCATAGCTGCTACTCCAGCCGGCTGAGCGGATCAGGTAGCTCAATTCCAGATTAGCGGTAGTGGGGGCAGCGGCTTCAATTTCAACCACCACTTCACCCGGCATATTACCAAAGCTGCTGCGCTGCTGTGAGCTTTGGTTTTGAAGCTTGCGTTTTTCCTCCTCCTTTTCCTTTATTTCCTGCCTGATTTCCTCAATGCGGATATTAATTTCGCTAATGCGCTCACTGGTATATTGGGCGATGCGCTGCAACTGTTCAAAGCTGATACCGCTGGCAGTTCCACCAATGTTGCGGTTGGCGATAATCATTTCCTTTTCATTTCTCAGGCCGTCTTCGCGTGCCTTTAATTTGCGGATATCCATCTCCAGCGTCTCTATCTGCTCCTGCAGGCTTTGCAGCTCCGCCGGAAGATTTTCCTCGCTCAAATAGTTGTGGCGATGACCGATGGAGAGGATGCTCAGGTTTCCTTGACCTCTGAGCAGAATAGAGGCGGGATCCATATCCTGGCTAAGGCGACTAAAAATAAGGCGGCTTTTACCGGCGGGGATTTTCACCGTGGCTTTGCGGGTAAGCTGAGCCGAACGCTGAAATACGGTTACACTGCTTATTTCTGATGATAATAGTATTTCATCCTGTGCAGTTAGGGAATGAAGGCTAAGCCCTGCCAGGAGGGCAAAAAAAAGGATACGCATGCTTTGAGTCTTTTACCAAAGATGCAAATTCCCCTAAACTGGTTGCCTTTGCCCTATCGCACCTCTGATGAAGATACCTCCGGAGCAATGGTTTTCCTGGCCGGCTGTTCCACGCAAAGTGGTTTACGGAGCTTGCGGTTACCCAACTGCCACAGGGCAATTACCACCCCCAATATCAGTAACTGACTGATAAAGGTTTCCCAGGTGGGGTAGAGTCCTACCAGGCTTAGTCTCAAGTTTACCGGCATGGGGCTGATACTTACAATACCGGCCTCCTGGATGGCGTGTACACCTTTTCCCACCAATACAATAGCCAGGAAAGCGATAATCATGGCCGAATATTTAAAGAGCTCCGTAATGGGTATTTTTTTTGAAAAACGCAGCAGGAGTATTGAAATCACAAACAGCAAGAGAAATGCACTTACGATACCGCTACCAAAGGCCAGCTGATGGGTATCGCCCACTTCCATATTGAGGGCCGATAAAAACAACACCGACTCAAAGGCCTCACGGAATACCACCAGGTAGGACAAAAAGGCCAGCCCGAGCATATTTTCCTTGCGCGCCAGTACCTGTATTTTGGTGCGTACGTAGGCCTGCCATTTACCGGCTTCAGATTTACTGTGCATCCAGAAGCCGACGTAGAGTAAAACCCCTACGGCAAAAAGGGCAATTGCTCCCTCCATAACCTCGCGCTGGGCCCCGGTAAAGGTAAACAGCTGATCAGCGGCCAGCCACAGCAATAAGCCTGAAACTATCGCGCCAATCCATCCGCCGTGTACCCAATTGGCAGCTTTACTGATATTTAACGAACGGATAATCCCCAGGATGGTGATCACCACCAGAAAAGCCTCCAGGCCTTCCCTCAGGATTATGCTGAAAGACAAGAGAAAGGCCAGCCAGGCACTGAATTCCTTTTCCTCCAGCAGCTTCTGGGCACTACTCAGCAATTCGAGACTGCTTTCAACTTCCTTCTGTACAATGCGAGGATCGCGTTCCTTTTCGATTACACTGCGCAATTTTCCCAGCTGGGCTTCCAGTTCAGCAGCAAATCCGGCGTCATTAGCACGCAGTTGCACTTCTACCGGTTCCACCCCTTCGAGGTAAGCCGTTAGGGCCAGGTTGCGGGCATCGCGGCTGTTTCCAGCCAGGTAGGCCTTCTCCGCCTGCTTCAGCAAACGCTTAGCCTTCTCGAGGTAATCACCCTGGGATTTCTCCGCCAGCTCTTTTGGAAACAGGCGCAGGGCGGCTATCACCTTTGCCCGTTCATCAGTACCCAAATGATATTTCTCGGCCAACTCCTCGTTGCTGCTTGAGGCCAGGCTTTCAAGGTCCACCTCCGCACTGAAATTGTCAACCGAAGCGGCATCCACCCCTTTATTCTGATGCGGTAAACTCAGTACATAAAAAGCAAGATCCCACACCTCATCATCACTGAGTTCATTGAAGGCCCGCATACCCGTGTTGTCTACCCCCAGGCGAATGGTATTATAAGCCTGAAAAGGCGAAAGCCCATTGGCCTTATCGGGTGCGTGAAAGTTTGTAGGCTTAGGGTCGAGGCCGGCGGCAAGGCTGCCATCCCCACTGCCTGTTTTGCCGTGACATGACGAACAATGCAGGGCAAACAACTGGCGGCCACTTTCAAGCTTAGGCCAGCGCTTGGGGGCAATTTCAATTTTGTAAATGCCTATGATTTCGCTTTTGATACCAGCAGCCACACTACTGATCTTCTCCTGGCTGGCCTTATCGGAAATGAGGTTTTTCAGGAGAATAATGTCGGACTGAAGGGAAGCCGGAGCATCGCTTCCCATCTGCTCAATGGTTTGCGCAAATTCACGCATTTCAGCGTATTCAGCTGCATTAATCACCTTCCCGTTTTCCACCGCCATCGAATAATCAACTGCGATATAATCCAGCAGGTGAACAATCATTCTGGCCTGCTCATCACTGGCCCGCAATGGGCTCACACTCCAAATTACCAGAACCAACGCCGTTACCAGCTTTGCCACTACCTTTTTCAAGCTATTTTATTTAGACCAATTAAAAATAGACGGCAAATATAAGGTACAGCACGCACTTGCAATAATATGCCCCTCACTTTTGAACTGCTAAGGCTGCCAATTCCTATCTTGGTGGGAATGATAGCGTTAAAGGGAGTATCCAAATCTTTTGGTGAGAATAAGGTCATTGACCGCTTAAGCTTGTCAGTACAACAAGGTGAAACCCTGGTTTTGCTTGGTCTCAGTGGCAGCGGGAAAACCACTACGTTGAAACTGATGAACGCCCTCCTTAGCCCTGATTCAGGCAGTGTCACATTTAGGCAGAAAGATCTGCGGGAATGGGAATTATTGGCTTTGCGGAGGCAGATGGGATACGTAATTCAGGAGGCCGGACTCTTTCCCCATTACAGCGTCTTTGACAATATAGCCCTGGTACCACAACTCCTGCATTGGCCCCGTAATAAGATTCGCGAACGGGTAATGGAACTGCTGGAGAAACTTCATCTGCCTTCGGAAATGGCCCAAAAAATGCCAGCCGCACTCAGCGGAGGACAACGGCAGCGGGTAGGACTAGCACGGGCGATGGCCGCCCGTCCTCCGGTATTATTAATGGATGAGCCCTTTGGTGCCCTTGATCCCATCACCCGTAAATCCATCCGCCACGAATTTTTGGAACTCGATGAGCTGCGCGAAACCACCATTGTGATGGTAACTCATGACGTGCAGGAAGCCTTTGCTATGGCCAACCGCATTGTACTGATGCATAAGGGCCAAATAGTACAGGAGGGCATGCCGGCCGATTTTATCGAAAGCCCGGCATCTGCCTTTGTATCAGAGTTCCTCAGTGGTGATCAGTTTCTGCTGGAACTGAAACTAAAAGGCTTGTACCAGCACTTTAGTACTAAACTCAGCGGTGGCAATCTCAACTGGCGGGAACTGGAAAAACTGGCGCGCTGATGAAAGACCTGCTCGATTTTTACCAGCAGAATTTTGACAAGTTGCTCAGCCAGTTGGGCGAACATCTCTTTCTCACCACCATATCAGTTTTGCTGGCCTGCCTTATCAGTTTGCCAGCCGGTATTCTCATCGCCAGAAGACAATCCATCAGTGGCACAGTACTCAACCTGGCCGGAATACTACAAACTATTCCCAGTATTGCCCTGCTGGGCTTCCTCATCCCCATTCTCGGTATAGGAATGAAGCCGGCCATTTTTGCCCTTTTCCTCTATTCCCTGTTGCCCATCATCCGGAATGTTTATACCGGGATTAACGGGATTGATCCAAATGTGAAAGAATCGGCCGTGGGTATGGGCATGAGCAGGAGGCAAATATTGCTAAAAGTGGAATTACCGCTTGCCCTGCCTTCTATTTTCGCTGGCATTCGTATAGCCACTGTTATCAATGTAGGAGTAGCGACCTTAGCGGCCTATATCGCCGCCGGTGGCTTAGGTGAATTCATCTTCGGAGGCATTGCGCTGAACAACTCCACCATGATTTTCGCTGGTGCCCTGCCAGCAGCGCTTTTGGCCATCAGCTTAGACTTCCTCCTGGGTCGCCTGCAAAAACTCAGTAACCGCAGGCAGGCATTGATTAATACCGGCCTGGGCCTACTGGTCCTGCTGGGCATTTCCGCCACTGCGCGTCCTCATTATTCGCTACTTAAAGCCGGCTATGCTCCCGAGTTTACCGGCCGCAGCGACGGTCTGCCGGCCCTGCGCCAAACCTATGATCTCAAAATGCCGAATGTGGTATTGGGGCCCGGCCTGATGTACCACGCCATTCATGAAAACTATGTGGACGTGATCAGTGGCTATAGTACCGATGGCCGCATAAAATCATTTCAGCTGCGGGTGCTGGCAGATGATAAAAAGGCTTTTCCTCCTTACCAGGCTGGCTTGTTGATCCGCAGTGATTTGCTGGAACAACATCCTGAACTCCAAAGCTGCATTGCGCTGCTGGAGGGGCGCATTAACGATTCACTGATGACTCATCTCAATTACCTGGTAGATCATCACCATCAAAGTGTAGAAGAGGTAGCCCGTGCTTTCCTCCGCGACCAACAACTTTACCGCCCACCCGGCAAAGGCAAACGGGAGCTGATAATTGGTTCCAAAATATTTACCGAGCAATACATTCTTAGCTCTATTTACCAGCAATTAATTGCAGGTCATACCGACTTCATACTAAGCAGTAAAAACGGACTGGGGGGCAGCAAAATTTGCTTTGACGCCCTCACTGCCGGTGAAATAGATATGTACCCCGAGTACAGTGGCACTGCATTACAAGTGCTGCTACAAATGCCAAAACCCAGCGAGTTAAACAATGCTGAAATCTATACCATCGTTCAGGAAGAATTACTGCAGCGCTATAGGCTCACTCTGTCAGAACCGCTGGGATTTAACAATACCTACGCCCTGATGATGCGCGAACAGCACGCTAATCAGCTCAACATTAAAAGCATCTCTGACCTAGGTCGTCACCTTAACTCCCAATAGCTTAGAAATATTTGGGCTATCATTGTCAGTATCAAAACAGTAATCTACCCTAAATTATCATGTTTAAAAAACTACTCTTACTGGCCGGGATCGGGCTGGGTATTCACCCTCTCCAGGCCTCGGATTCTGCCACTGAAGGTCTTCTTGACTCCAGTTTAATAGCCAGCCTTCCTCCGGAAGAATTAGCCTACTACCACTTCCTGGACAGTGTTAACAATGCCCTCGAATACCGCACTGGCGAAATAATTATTGGCGATGGCCTGGCCACCGTTGACGTACCAACCGGCTACCGTTACCTCAACGGGGAGCAATCTGATTTCATCCTTACCGAAATCTGGGGTAATCCTCCGGCCGATAACACCCTGGGCATGCTGTTTGCCAATGATGACACACCCTTCAACGACAGCGCCTATGCCATTTTAATCAGCTATTCAGAAGAGGGATTTGTAGAAGATGAAGATGCCGCCGACCTGGACTACGATGAGCTGCTGGAAACTATGCAGGAAGACAGTAAGCAATGGAATATAGAACGGGAAAAAATGGGTTATGAACCGATTGAATTTATCGGCTGGGCATCCACCCCTTATTACGACTCAGAGGCTAAAAAACTACACTGGGCCAAGGAGCTGAAATTTGGCGATGACTCTCTTCATACCCTCAATTATGATATCCGTATCCTGGGCCGCAAGGGATATCTGGAATTGAGTTTTATCGGCGGAATGTTTATCCTGCCTGAAGTACAAAACAATATGGAAAACATAATTGCTTCGGTAAATTTTAATAGCGGAAATCGTTACTCCGATTTTAATCCTGAAATTGATGAAGTTGCCGCCTATGGTATCGGCGGATTGATTGCAGGTAAAGTACTGGCCAAGGCCGGATTTTTTGCTTTGTTGCTCAAGTTTTGGAAAATTATTGCCGTGGGAGCAATAGCCGCTTTTGCCGCGGTGAAAAGGTTTCTCGGCTTCAAGAAAAAGGAAGAATCACCAGGTGAGCCCAGCGAAACATCCGCAAACTAAACACAAGAGAAAGGGCCCGCTAATTAGTGGGCCCTTCTTTTTGTTACCTCTATTTTAAAATAACTACGGTAAAGTCGCTACCATGGCCGAATAACCGGTATTTGTAGTAGGCGTGGTATCACAATTTTCTTCGTCGGCTTTAGCCTCAATATCCTCAATCCGGCTGTCGGGACTGGGGTGGGTACTCAGGAACTCCGGGGTACCACCGCCCTGGCCACTGGCTTCAATTTTCTCGAAGAAAATTTTGGCGCCATCACAGGCATACTGAGTAGTAGCCAGATATTCAACCGATTTGGCATCGGCTTCCTGCTCAAATTCACGACTAAACTTGAGACCGGCCGCAGTACCGGCGATCTGAGCCGCTATCTGTTCTAACTGGCCTGGATTATCACCCAACAACATGCTTAGCAACACCGAAATGCCGTATTGCTTCTGAAGGTTACGACTAGTATGACGCAAATCAGCGTGGGCCATTTCATGCCCCATTACTCCCGCGAGGGCATCAGCGTCGCCGAGGTACTTAATAAGGCCGGTATACACATACATATAACCACCGGGCGTGGCAAAAGCGTTTAAGGTGCTATCATCAGCAATTATCTTGGTCTGCCACACAAAATCTTCATCATAGGCCACCTCACCCCCAGCCAGAATCTCATCTACAATATCGCGTACATAGTCATAAGCTTCGGGGTACTGCGCCTCAGGCAGAATAGGAAAAGTGCTGTCAACTTCGGCCGCAACCTGGGCTCCGAGGGCTTTGTCGTCTTCCACCGAAAAGAGCACTACGTTGTTATTTTTATCGCAGGAACTCAGGCCCAGAGCAAGAGTAAAACTTAGAACTATGGAGGAGATGTATTGTCTCATTACTTCTGTTTTTAAGAATACCTTTATGCTGTTTTTAACTAATTCACCGGCTTTAAGTTTAGTAATTACCGCCAGGCAATGACCGATCTGCTTCAATTAATAGAATATAACTTCTGGGCCAATGACCAGGTGATCGGCCGTTTGCAGGAGCAAGATAATCTACCGGCTGAAATTGAAAAGTTATTCTCTCACCTTCTCAATGCCCAGAAGATATGGATAGGCCGGGTAGACAAGAATATTGAAAAGTACGATGTGTGGCAAAACCACTCTGTTGCTGACTGGGAGGGCATTAATATTGAATTGTTTCACAATACCAACCTCATCCTCAAAAGCCACGGCCCCGCCAGGCGAATACGCTACCAAAACTCCAGTGAACAATGGTTTGAACATAGCCTGGCCGAAATTATTCATCACATTATCAACCACAGTACTCACCACCGTGCCCAGGTTTGCCTGTTAATGCGGCAGCATCTAATTCTGCCCCCGCAAACCGATTATATCCTTTTTCTGCGCCGCTAGCTCAGAGCTTTTTTAGCACCCTCAGTATTTCGTCAATGGATGCCCGATTGCGGTAATCGAGGTCGAAGTGCCGGTACACTATTTCGCCATCGCTGTTGATGATATAGCTTGCTGCCACCGGTAGCCTGGCTACCTCCTGTTCATTGTGTTCGCTTAGATCGGTGTTGTGCTTCTCCCTCAGCTTTTTTTGATAAGCTTCGGTAACGTGGTATATCACGTCATAATCGGTCATCACCACTCCGGCGGTATCGCTGAGCAGCATAAAAGAAGTGCCCAGGGTTTCGGCGGTTTCGTCAGCCTCATTATGTTTCTCGGCCGTAACCGCTACTACCCTGGCTCCCAACTTGTCAAACTGAGAGGAAGCTTCAGTGAGTTCTGCTAAAAAACGGCTACAATAAGGACACCAGTTCCCGCGGTAAAAAATTAATACTACCGGACCATCTTCAAGGGCGTCAGCCAAGGAAAATTCAGTTCCATACTGACTGTAAAGATTGATTTCAGGGGCCTTATCACCTACCTTCAATCCGGCCGGTAAGCTGTTAAAATCATCGATACCAAATTCTTCGGGCGCTTGTGCCCTGGCCATTCCTACCGTAAATAAGAAGGCCAAAAGAGTAAATGCTATCCTCATCTTCATTAAATTTAGCGTGGCCGCCCCGGTTTCAGAATGCTCCCCTTTACAGACGAGTTGTTCAGGAGCCGGTGCTACGTCTAATTTATAACCAATTTTTTATCCAGATGAAATCAAAAATCCTCTTCACCTTATTATTGGCTGGCTTCGGGCTTTTCAGTCTTTCGGCCCAGATGGACAGATCGGAACGCAAGAGTCCTCCCGCTAAAGCAGAGCAAAAAATAGGCAAGGCCACCGTTGTGATAAACTACAGCCAGCCTTCTGCCCGTAAGCGCAAAATTTATGGTGACCTGGTGCCTTATGGCAAAGTGTGGCGTACCGGGGCCAACGAGGCTACTACCTTCGAAACCAATCAGGACCTGATGATTAACGGCAAAAAACTACCGGCCGGAAAATATGCCCTTTTCACCATCCCCGGTGAAAATGAATGGACCATAATTTTCAATAAGAAGCACCAGCAATGGGGCGCCTTTGATTACGACGAAAGCCTGAATGTCCTTACCCTGAAAGCCCGGCCTGAGAAAATTGACCACCAGGAGAAGATGACCTTCGATATCAACAAGAACGGAGAGGTACATTTAGACTGGGCCAATACACGGGTGCCCTTTACAATCAAAGGCTAAAATTCAAATAATTGACCTCAAAGCCCGGCTAAAATGCCGGGCTTTTTGTTTTCACAAACTCATCAGAGCATCACTTTAGCTCATTAAAGTAATTTTTAAACCACTCTTTACTAAGTACTTAATAGAACCGAAACCGTATTTAGCTTCCTTTGGCACTGTCCTTGAAACTCTTGCAGGCAGATGAAGACCGGCTACGGCCGGTATTGGCGCCATCCTTCTTTCATCTACAGTATTAACTAAATCTGAAAACGATGAAAAAGCATTTGATTTTGATGCTGAGCCTGATGCTTGCTTTTGGAAGCAGTACTTATGCCCAGCGTGACGGAAGAAACAGAGGAAATGATCACGGTAATGATCGTCATTACGAAAGCGCACATCGTGGCAATCATAAAATAAAAAAATCTACTCATAAGGGACGCCATCACCGTGCTGACAGGCATTACGACCATCATAATCATCGACCGGTTCGCAATGTGAGCAGCCGTCATCGCGATGGGTATCGCAATCATAGCATTGCCTATGCGCCTCACCGTCACTATGACTATCACTACGATATGCATGGCCGTCACTATCGCTACCACAACGGCTATTTTTATGTGAGACACAGGGGGCATTTTGAAAGAACCATTCCCCCCATAGGTTTCAGGCTTGATTTTGCCCCCCTGGCCAGCCGGCACATCATTTTTGCCGGGCGTGATTACTTCGTTGATGGTGAGCTCGTATTCCTCTTTAACCCCTACTACGGTTTTTACGAAAGAGTATACCCTCCCCGAGGTTTCTGGATGAGTTGTGGATAATTGCTAAACTCTGCTTGGAGATTGCTGACCCCACCGTTAAGGGTGGGGTTTTTTTATTTTATGTCTCCTGCAGCATCAATTTAAGACGCAGCACCCCTGCTACGCTGAGGCTGTCTACCACCTCTCCCCGTAGCACCATTTGGTACAATTCTTCAAAGGGAATTTTGCGGATTTGCAGATCCTCGGTTTCGTCGGGATCATTACTGTGAAAACTCAAGCCCCGCGCCAGGTAAATCAGCGCCCGCTCCGTGGTAGCCGAATTACTGAGATCCATTTCCTGGATCAGTTCCAGTTCTTGCGCTTTTATGCCTGCCTCTTCCAACAGCTCACGCCGGGCCGAATCACGCGGATCATCGCCCAGGGGTCCACCACCTTCTATTATTTCCCAGGTAAACTTCCCGTTAAAAGGAAAGCGGTGCTGCCCTACAATCCAGGTATTCATATCCTCATCGAGTGGAATTACCCCTATGGCCAGGTTTTTAAAATGCACCACTCCGTAAATGCCTTCCCCGCCATTGGGATTCAGCACTTTACTTTCACTTACCTCTATCCAGGGGTTATTGTATACCTCCCTTTTTTCAAGTTCGGTCCAGCTGCCCACTTTTCGTTCTGTCATAGCCTTGTTTTGGTGCGCTAACCTAAAGTATTTTGGAAGGAAACAAAGTCAACTTAGCTTTCATCACGCTCACCCGAGTTATTTTCCTTTTCCAGCATCTTGTCATAACGGCGGCCATAGCGGATCTTTTCGCCATTGTACTTCACCTCACGGCCGTTGTCGTATTCAATGGTGATAATCCTCACCCCTTCCTCGGTGTAATATTCCCAGATGCCATTTTTCTCCCCCCCCAGGTAGCCCCCACGACGCTTAACTTTTCCGTCAGGGTAATAGTAAATATGGATACCGGTTTCCTGGCCGTTCTCATAAGTACCTTCAAAGCGAAGCTCATCGGTATCCAGGTAGTAATGACGCCATTTGCCATTACGCAAACCTTCAAAATAGCTGCCTTCCTCACGGTGATCGTTTAACTCGAAATACCATTTGCCTTCCTTAAAACCATCCACATATTCACCCTGGGCTATTACGATCCCACTGTCACTGTATTCTACCGAGGTACCGTCCTCACGGCCCATCAGGTACTCTTCCTCCCGCCATACCTGGCGATTGGGGTAATACCAGGTCCACATACCATCCGGCATGCCTTTTATGTAATTTCCGCTTTGCTCTACATCGCCGTTGCGATAGTAATATTTCCAGTTTTTCACCTTCAGATTATCACGATACTCCCCTTCTGCTTTCAGTTCACCGGTTTCGTAATATTCACGCCATAGTCCCTGGCGGTTGCCTTCATCGTCAACAATACCCTCGAAAAGCAAAATACCCTCACTGTATATTTTTGACTCAATCACCTCGCCCTCGGCGTTGTATTTGCGATGCACGCCTTCGGGCTTGTCATTGCGGTAAGCACCTTTAAAAGCCAGTTTACCGGTATTGGGATCTATCTCACGTCGCACGTTTATTTTGGCCACTTCCTGGGCATTTTCCTGCAGCACACCCATTACCCACTTCTCAACCCGCTTAAGGTTACCATTAGCCTGGTAAAATTTCCAATAGCCATTCTTAAGCCCATTGACGTAAGGTCCTTCCTCCTTTATTTTCCGGTTCTGATAAAAGGCCATCCATAAGCCTTGTTTCTGATCCTGGTCATCAGTACGGTTAATGCGCTGCTTTTTGGTGAGAACACCGGCCTTATAGGTCAATAAGGTAATTATCAATCCCTCTTTATTGTATTCATAACCAGCACCTTTAGCGAGATTATCAACATAGGGAATCTCCCTTTCCAGTTCGCCGCTGGGAAAATACTCACGTACAAATCCCTGGATCCTGCCATTCACAAAATTCTCCTCCCGGCGTACAACGTCATCCTTAAAGGTTTTGCGCAGGCCATTCTTTTCGCCCTCCTCGTAATTGATTTCAACCGTCTTGTGGCCCTCACTGTCGTAAAACAGCCAGGGACCGCTCAACTGGTAATTTTTGCGATCGCCCTCCGCCTTGAGCTCACCATTGCGGTAGTAGCTCTTCCAGTAACCATCAGGCTTACCTTTACGCAGGTAGCCTTCGCTACTTTTGGCACCACCTTCGTAGTAATAGGTCACGAATTCCAAAGAATCTCCTGTTTGGGAGAAAAGGGCCAGTTGGGCACAACTCAGAAACAGAGTTAACAGGATCCTCTTATATATATACATTCTTTTTTCTTTTAAATTTTAAATTACCCTATAGTAATGATAATGGGCTGTTGATAAGGTGAAGAACTTTTTGACGCCGGCTTTGCAAATATCAGCTTTCAGCACTTATCAACAGGGATTTTGCCACGCCTGATAATTTAACGGCCTCGCTTTAAATGCAAAACGAATTTAATTAACAATTGTTAGGTTCCCTTTTTGACAACGTATTTTTGAAAACTGAAATTACCCGCCGTTGTTAATTCTCCCAAGTATGGGGGTGAAAAACTTCGGAGCAACTAATTATAAAGTCGGGTGGTTATTTGAAAGCGACCCCTGTATGGAGCTTTTTGTAAAATATCCAAGGGCTTTCTTTGAGTTTTAATCAACATTAAGGCTCTCTAAGGTTCACAACAGCTGTGAATTAGAGGGGCTTGAAAATGAGTAAAGTACATTCGTTATTAACAATAATTAACAACTATGAAAATCGCAGTAGGAGCTGACCACGCCGGATACCAACTCAAAGCCAAAGTAAAGGAGTTCCTTGAATCCAAAGGCATTAGCGTAAGCGATTACGGCACTAACTCTGGTGATAGTGTTGATTATCCTGATTTTGGCCATCCGGTGGCCAATGATGTTCAAAGTGGTAAGGCTGATTTGGGCATTGTGATTTGCGGTAGTGGCAATGGTATTAATATGGCTGTTAACAAACACCAGGGTGTACGCTCAGCCCTATGCTGGAATGCAGAACTGGCTTCACTTGCCCGTCAGCACAACAATGCCAATGTCCTGGCTTTACCGGCCCGCTTCATTAGTGAAGAGATGGGACTTGACATAACCAATGCTTTTATTACCGCCGAGTTTGAAGGCGGTCGCCACGAGCGAAGGGTTAATAAGATTGCTGTTTCTTAATTAAACTATCCAGTAGTTCAAGCAGCCGGGCCATTTCCCCGGCCTGGCCAAAATTACCGCGGCCGGCTATCTCCTTATAATATAGGTATGGATTGCTGAGAGCCGAAATTCTCAGGAGTTCGCGGCTAGAGGCTGTAATTAAAGGGGCTTGCTGTGAATTAATCCAGTAAAGGGGCACCTTTAGGTGTTTTAAAAAAGGATATACGGGCTGGCGATAGTAGCTTAGATAATACTGATTACTATGGTTGTGGAAAACCCTCTCGCTCCGGCCTTCAGTTAAAAGGCCAGAGAGGCTTGCGCGGAAATCTTCAGCTGAATTAATGCGCATAAGTTCAAATTCAGTTTTCAGGGCGGCCGGTTGCGGCTGATCCTGACTAAGCAGATCCAGTTCATGCAGGCTGCTGAAAGGACCGGCATTGATTGCAAAGCTGGCGTCAGCAGTGCTTAGCATGGCAAGTTCAGGGACCAGGTAAGCACCTTCCCCAAATCCAATAATCAGCAATTCTTCTTTCCGCAGGCTATCCTGCTTCCTTAGTAGGGCGTGCAGATCGTGAAGCCTTTCCTCCTTACCATCGAGCAATTGCTGTTCGTATTCATTTTTTCCCGCTTTGCCGGGAATGAGAATATGATAGTTATGCTGGCTGAAATATTCTTCCAGGGCCGATTCCTTTATTTTTAAAGAATCGGGATCGTCCTTAAGTATCAGTAATAGCTTTTGCGAGGTCCTTTTGGCGGTGGCCAGTTGGTAGGGTAGGGTACGCGAGCCCTCTAGTCGTACTGATTCATAATCAGAATAGGAGGGATGACTGCCGCAGGATGCCAGCAGGAGCGATATGAAAATAAGGACAGCCGTTTTTTTCATGAAGCACAAATATGGGGAGGAAATCTAAGTATTTAATCATCCCGGGGAGGACAGCGATTTTTCCATTCCCTTAAAAATGGCCATATTGGCAATGCTTTGATCAGTACCATCGACCTCGTTATATTCATTGTGTACCTCATTGCCATGCTGGGAGTAGGTTTCTACTTTATGCGGAGCAATAAAACGGTGGATGACTATTACGTAGGAGGCCGAAAGATGAGCAGCTGGCACATCGGCCTTAGTGTGGTAGCAACTGATGTTGGCGGCGGCTTTTCGATAGGACTGGGAGGCCTGGGTTTTGCCATCGGTCTGGCGGGTAGCTGGATGTTGTTTACCGGACTGATAGGGGCCTGGCTAAGTGCGATCCTTTTAATTCCCCGGGTTTTTAAGCTACTAGGAAAGTACCGGCTTTTTACCTTCCCTGAAATATTTAAATATCTTTTCAATACCCGGGTAGCACTGGTGGCCGGTATTGTATCTGCGGTCGGTTATATGGGTTTTACCAGTGCCCAGATTTTGGCTGGTGCCAAACTGGCGGTAGCCACCTTCCCCAGTCTCGATTTACTGCAGGCCATTATGATTATGGGTATCACGGCAGTGGTATATACTGTATTCGGTGGTTTAAAGGCGGTAATTTATACCGACACTGTCCAGTGGATATTACTGATGGTAGGCCTGATTTTTATAGGCATCCCACTTGGATATCAGGCAGTAGGAGGCTGGGAAGGTATCAGCAGCACTATCGAACCCTCATTTCTTGATCCTTTTAATATCAGCTGGCAACAACTACTCAACTGGGCCATCACCATCATTCCCATCTGGTTTATTGGTATGACCCTTTACCAACGCATTTATGCATCGCGTGATGAGAAAACCGCCCGGAAGGCCTGGTTAATTGCCGGTTTGTTTGAGTGGCCTACCATGGCTTTTATGGGGGTATTGCTGGGATTATTTGCCCGGGTGGCCCTGCAGCAAGGCATGTTTGAAAGTATCGGTTATGCTACCCTCGCCAGCATGGATAGTGAAATGGGGCTACCGGTGATGTTGCGCACCGTTTTACCGGTGGGGCTGATGGGGCTGATGATGTCTGCCTATTTTTCGGCCATCATGAGTACGGCCGATAGCTGCCTGATGGCAGCCAGCGGCAATGTGGTTACCGATATTATGGCGCGCTTTCTTCCCCTTAAGGAGGAGAGACTACTCAAGTATTCGCAGCTGGTAACCTTCGCTATCGGGGCCCTTTCCCTGCTATTGGCCACTGCCATGACCAATGTGCTCGATTTGATGTTGATGAGTTACTCTTTTATGGTGAGTGGACTACTGGTACCACTGTTAGCGGCTTTGTTCTTTAAAAATAAAAATGCTGATGCGGCCCTGGCGGCGATGTTGAGTGGTGGCGCTACCACTTTGCTGCTCGAAATTGCCGGCAAAAGCGGCTGGCTCGAAATGCCCCTGGGGCTCGATGCCAACATTTTTGGTATATCACTGTCTTTAGTGGTGTACCTGCTTGTTTCGAAACTAACAACCCAAAGGATGGATTTTACGATCATAAATGCCTCTACCGGAGAGCACCCCGAATACACTAACGAAGCGGTTGCTGATTTTCTTTATCAGCACCTGGAACAGTACGGCGACGAAAAGGAGGATATCCTTAAATGCCTGGCTTATGTGTATGAGCGCGGTGGCTTCATTACTGTGGGCACAGATAATGGCGACATCAAAGGTATCGTGGTGATAAACGATACTCATATGGATGGTTATATCCCCGAACACATTTTGGTTTACATCGCGGTTGATGGCAAGACAAGGGGTAAGGGCTACGGAAAAAAATTGATGCAAAAGGTAATTGATGAAACCCGGGGAGATATCGCCCTGCATGTGGAACCGGATAATCCGGCGCGGCATCTTTATGAAAAACTGGGCTTTACCAACAAGTATCTCGAAATGCGCCTCAAGAAGTAAGCTTTATGGAGCTAGAAGAGCTAAGACGCTTCCGGCGGTATTTGCACGCTCATCCCGAACTTTCTACCCAGGAGGTAAAGACCCAGCAGTACCTGAAAAAGGAGCTGGAAAAAGTAGGAGTGAAGCAAGTGGTGGAAGCGGGAGGAACCGGTTTGCTGGTACACTTTAAAGGAGCCAAATCCGGAAAAAAAATCGCCCTGCGGGCGGATATGGATGCCTTACCAATCGCGGAGATCAATGATTTTGAACACCGCAGTATTCATGAGGGTGTTTCCCACAAATGTGGCCACGACGGACATACCACGGTGATGCTGGGAGTAGCGGCTCATCTCGTCCGAAATCCACCTGAACGGGGAGAGGTGTTGCTCATTTTTCAGCCCGCCGAAGAAAATGGCCGGGGCGCCCGGGCCATACTTGAGGATGCCGCCTTTGATTTTGCAGCGGACCAGTTTTTTGCTTTTCACAATCTGCCGGGTCTGCCGCTACACCAGGTGGTGTGTAAAAAGGATTCCTTTACCGCCGCTGCAAAAAGTCTTATTATAAAATTAAAGGGAAAAACCTCCCATGCGGCGGAGCCGGAGAAGGGCATTAACCCTGGCCTGGCCATCAGTAAAATTCTGGCCTTAAGTCAGCAGCAGAGTCAGGTTGACACCAGCAAGGATAATTTCCGATTAGTAACCATGGTATACGTCACTATGGGAGAGAAATCTTACGGGGTTTCGGCCGGTTATGGTGAAGTGCACTTTACCCTGCGCAGCTGGAAAAATGAGGTAATGAAAGAGCTGGAGGATGATTTGCTGCGGGAGGTAAATACCATTTGTGGCCAGGAGGGTTTGCAACTGGAAACCGAATGGAAGGAAATATTTCATGCCAATGAAAATGATCACCAGGCCTATACCTGGGTAAAGGAGGCCGCAGAGGAGGCGGGTTTTGAATTTAAAACGGCCAGCGAGCCCTTTAAATGGGGAGAGGATTTTGGCCTGTTTACCGAACGTTTCAGGGGGGCGATGTTTGGCATCGGAGCCGGGGAAAATACCCCCGCCCTGCACAACCCTGATTACGATTACCCCGATGAAATTACGCCCACCGCAATCAGGATGTTTGTAAGTATCCTTGAGCGAAACCTATAGGGGATGGAACAGACCAGTTATATAGAATTAAGCCGCAGTGCCCTGCAGAATAACTTTTCGCTGCTCAGGGATATGGCCGGTCCCAAATGCCAGATATCGCATGTGGTAAAAGGGAACGCCTATGGCCATGGTATTGAGGTTTTTGTACCCCTGGCGGCTAAACTGGGTGCCCGTCACTTTTCCACTTTCGATGCCTATGAAGCACAAAAGGTATGTGACTGTACCGAAGGCAAGGTAAAAGTGATGATTATGGGTATGATTGCAGATGCCCAGCTGGAATGGGCGGTGGAGAATGAGGTTGAATTCTTCGTGTTTGAAATGGATCGGCTGCAGGCAGCCACCAGGGCCGCCCGCAAAGTGGGACGTAAAGCGAAAGTGCACATCGAATTTGAGACTGGGATGAATCGCACCGGTTTTGAACAGCTGTGCATGGAAGATTTAAAGAAATGGCTGCAGAATCACCGCAACGAACTGGAGATTTGCGGTTACTGTACTCATTACGCCGGGGCTGAGAACTACGCGAATTTCATCAGGGTAAACCGGCAGTACAACAATTTTATGAAACGGGTAAAGGAGTTTAAAAAGGCCGGACTCGAATCAGAAATTTTGCATACCGCCTGTAGTGCCGCCAGCATACGCCTGCCCAAAACCCGTATGGACCTGATACGCATTGGTATTCTGCAATACGGTTATTGGCCCAATATGGAGACCTATATTCATACTATCCAACCCAAGGGCAATACCGAATCAGACCCCTTGCAGCGCGTAATTAGCTGGAAAAGCCAGGTGATGAGTGTGAAAAGGGTGGTACAGGGTGACTATATTGGCTATGGCACCAGCTACCTGGCCGCAAGGGATATGAAAGTAGCAATAGTACCGGTGGGCTATAGCCATGGCTTTAGCCGTTCCCTCAGCAACACCGGTCGGGTACTGATAAGGGGCCGGCGCCTGAGCGTGGTTGGAATTGTGAATATGAATGCCATGATGGTGGACGTTAGTTCCCTCGATAATGTAGAGAAGGGAGATGAGGTGGTAATGATCGGCCAACAGGGAGATTTAACGATCTCTGTATCTTCGTTTAGCGAATACAGCGATCAACTCAATTATGAATTGCTAACGCGACTCCCCCGCGAAATTCCCCGTGTGGTGGTAAAATAAAACTATGGCCTACCTGACTTTAGATCGTAAAAAACTCAAAACCAATTACCAGTATCTGCAGAAGCTCTTTAAGGATCACGGCATCGAATGGGCGGTGGTGACTAAAATGCTATGTGGGCACGAAGAATACCTCAAGGAAGTAATTGACCTGGGCATCGAAGAAATATGCGACGCCCGCATCAGCAATCTGGCCAAGGTGAAGGAACTGAACCCCGATGCGCAAACAGTTTACATAAAACCCCCTGCGCGCAGGGCCATTAAAGACATCATTAAATACGCTGATGCGAGTTTCAACACCGAGTACGAAACCATCAAGTTGCTTTCTGAGGAGGCCGGTCGTCAGGGCAAATTGCACAAGGTTATCATTATGATTGAGCTCGGTGATCTGCGCGAGGGAGTGATGGGGGAGGAACTGATTGATTTTTATGGCCAGGTATTCAAATTGCCTAATATTAAGGTAACCGGTATCGGCAGCAATCTCAACTGCCTGCACGGAGTTATGCCCAGCACCGATAAACTGGTGCAACTTTCGCTGTACAAGCAACTTATTGAGGCCAAGTTTGACCGCCAAATTCCCTGGGTTACCGGTGGCACTTCAGTGGTCATTCCGCTAATTCCTACCCATCAGTTACCATCGGGTATCAATCACTTCCGGGTAGGGGAGACCCTCTATTTTGGCACCGACCTGGTAAACGGCACCATCTTCGAAGGGATGGAGCATGACGTACTGAGATTATACGCGGAGATCATTGAGATCAACGAAAAACCGGTGGTCCCTATTGGCAGCATGGAAGCCAATCCCAGCGGGCAGGTTTACGAAGTGGATGAGGCTGATTACGGACGCACCACTACCCGTGCTATTCTCGATCTGGGGCTGCTGGATATATCAGCCGATTACCTTATTCCCGAAGATGACAGCTTTGAATTTGTAGGCGCCAGCAGCGATATGACGGTGATTGATCTCGATGACAATGACCAGGGCTACAAAGTGGGGGACCTTATTCCCTTTACCCTTAAATATATGGGTGCCCTGCGCTTACTCAACTCGGCTTATATAGGCAAGCGGGTTATTTAAAAGCGGTATTCGGGCTTAATGTAAGGGGCAATCTGCCGGTAGGGAAATGAAATTTCCCGGGGACCGTCGCTATAGGGTCCGATGTCGTAAGGGT
>CAZUCA010000062.1:0-21019 GCA_964619125.1 uncultured Owenweeksia sp.
TTATATTGGGTTTTAGGGTTACCTGAACGACCAGGGGGCTTAGGTTTTTGGGCATCCCCAACCTGCCCGGATCGTGGCGGTATCCGAATAAGGTATGGGAAAAGCCGGAAAACATGACCATTATACCCTCTTTCCATCTCCTCCACCAATTGCCAGCGTCCAAAAACGCGGAACTGTCCTGGGTATGATCTACATTTTCATGCAGACTTTCATGCTTTTTCATAATTTTCTGATATTAAATTGGAGCGACGCGATTGGGATAGTTTACCAACTGCCTGCGCTGATTTTGGCTTCATAAACGGTTTTCTACCTGGGTGCCTGCTACATAATAAAGGGCATGGAAGAAGTTTGCGTAAGAAGAAAGTGCCAGGGCACTATGCCGTTTAATTGAATATAGGTAAAGGTGAGGCTTTTAAGGGTCGAAAAAACATCTTTGAAATTTATTTTTCAGGAAAGTTAAATCCAAGCTTTGGCAGCGGTCTTAAGAGCAGGGTGACCACAGAAGATTTCACTTAGCTTGGCATCAAATGTTTTCCTTTTTTTTCAAAAAAGCCCGGTATCCTGTCCGGTTTTTAAGTCGGCCATTTTTTCAGCTAACTTGGTTAATAGGGGGTGATAAGTCATCCTTATATCCCTGTTAAGTCTCTCCAAAACATCCCCATTATAACTTCGAGAAGCATCCGCCTGGCTTCCAGCATTTTCATCCAGCCGCTCTCCACATTAATCAGGCCCAGGTATCCTGCCTCACGGGTAGCACCCTCCGCGTCTAAATACAGTTTTCTTTTATTCACATATGCTTGTAGTAGAGCCATAGCCAACTCGTGCGTAAATTCGAAAGTGTGAATGAACCCCTGCTTTGCCAGATCATTTGGCTGCTGTGTATCCACGAATTTTACAGCCTGGTTTAAAGATTTAACGGCTTCTAAGTAGGAGCCTAGATAGGTGGACCATCTTGCTGTGCTCATGGGGAGGCGATTCTGGTAAAGGTCTGAAATTAAAACGGAAAGCAGTGCCCTTGGCCGAGTTCTTTGTTTTGTTCTCAGGAAGAAATAGGCTTTAGTAGAATCATTTATCCCCTGGCAGGCATACCAACCTAAAGGCGACCAGGAGAAGGGTTTAATCGATATTTCTAAAAACGGCAGGCACCTCGTGCTTAATCGCAACCGTTTAGGCTTCGGTTTACAGCATTTAGAGAGCTACGCGGCCGCCAGCAGGCAACCCCAAAAATCTGATGGGATACAAGCATTTTCAGGAATATGCCCCATTCCAACCTCAAACCATGTAATCCTATCTCTTTAAGAATTTATAAACCAGTATTCTAAATCGGTATTGGCGTCGCAAAACTTTTAGCAGCAGCATTTTCTTTACTACCTATATAAATCCAACTAAGCTCTGGTTATGTCCTCGTATAGCATAAAAAAAATATTCATTTTGATAGTGGGTTTATGCTCTGCCCCGCTCTATGCTCAAACCTTTGAATGGTTTCAGCATTGGGGAGGCAATTATACTGCCGTGGGCGTGGCCGTCTGCACTGACGATTCCGGCTTTGTGTACGTAACCGGGCGGTTTTCAGGACCGATGGATTTTGATCCCGGCCCCGACACTTTGAACTTCACTTCTGTTACCAGCGATGCCTATGTGTGCAAGTATGACTCGTCCGGTAATTTTGCGTGGGCCAAAGACCTGAATGGGGATCGCGGTAGTGACATAGCGGTGGATTCTGATGGCAATGTGATTATAGTCGGGAGTTTTCAGGGTACCGAAGACTTAGATCCGGGACCACTGCTGTACAACCTTAGCGCTCATGACGGCATTGACCGCTTTGTATGCAAACTCGATCATGCCGGTAACTTTCTTTGGGCTAAAGCCATTGGTGGCCCCGGCTACCAGGCGTCGGTGAGTGTGGCCTGCGATTCCAAAGGAAATATTTATGTAGCAGGGTCTTTCAGGGATACCGTTTTTCTGGATCAACAGGCCATTGTATCGCAGGGAAACAGCGATGGTTTTATTGCCAAGATGGACTCGGCGGGTAACTATTTATGGCACAATACTTTGGTTGGCCCTGGCTATCAGTATGTAAATGCCGTTGCCTGCGACAATCAGGATAATCCCTATATCTATGGCGTTTTTAACGGTCAGGGGCATTTTTCACCGCAAAATGGTGTGCCCCAACTCTACTCCAGCGGTACTACTTCCGATGCCTATTTCGGCAAGCTTAGCCCGCAGGGAGATGCCCTCTGGCTAAAAGGCTTTGGCGGAAATGGTGACCTCCTAGCCACCGATATCCATACCTCTGACTCGGGTTATGTTTACCTCACCGGCGAATACTGGGGCCTTTGTGATTTTGACCCTTCGGCCGGCACCGCTTACCATCAGGTAGTAGGTACCTCCGATGCCTTTGTCAGTAAACTGGATGGGACTGGCAATCTTATTTGGGCCCGAAGCCTTGGTGGCCCGGGTTATGATCGCGGTGAAGGGGTGACCAGCGATCGCTATGGCAACGTTTATATCAATGGTTATTTCAATGATTCGAGCGATTTTGACCCCGGGCCAGGCTTTAGCTGGAAAACCTCTGTAGGCTCGTCTGATATTTTTCTGTGTAAGCTCAATTCCGGTGGCCGTCTTGATTGGGCCGGCAGCATTGGTAGCATGAATACCGACTTTTCGGGTGGAATTGCCAGCGATGGTCGCAATAGTTTCTACAGTTCCGGGGATTTATCCCTAACCGTTGATGTTGACCCCAATGTCGGAATCAATTCAGTAAATATCCCTTCCAACTCGGCCGCGTTTATTCATAAGATGAAGTCGTGTACGGAAAACTACCATTTTACCGACACGGTATGTCAAAGCTATACCACTGCCGGTGGCCGCAACACCTGGACCACCAGTGGTCATTACCTGGAAAGCATAACAGTGCCGGGCACCTGCGATACTATCAAAAGCTATGACCTAACAGTACTGGCCGATACGGCTTATATCGATACGACCGTTTGCGAGCCTCTCATTTCGCCCAGTCAGAACTTTATGTGGAATCAATCGGGTACCTATTACGATACTCTTTACCCCCTGGGTTGCCAGAAAATCATAAAGGTTGAGCTCCTTGTGGATAGTGCCAACACCATGCTAAGCCGGAATCATGACAGCCTTATCTCTCTCGATACCAGCTCGAGTTATCAATGGATCCATTGTGACTCCACTTTAATTGCCGGTGCAAACGGACAAAGCTTTACTCCCACTGCAAATGGCCGCTACGCTGTTATTCTTTCTAAACTCAACTGCATGGATACCTCGGCCTGCATAGAAGTTATTGACATTGCTTTACCTGAAAACGGACTTGCTGCCTCCATTAATGTTTACCCCAATCCCTTTGAGGATGAATTGAAGGTAGAGCTGGGATCAAACGTCGGTGTTATCGAAGTGGAACTTCGTGACGCCAGTGGCCAGCTGATCTATAAAAACAGACCTGACAGAAACCGAACTTTAAAGTTGACTCCCCGGCTTGAAGCGGGAGTTTACGTCCTAATGGTTAAAACAACCAACTTCACTTCCTTTCTGAAGGTTATAAAGTACTAAGCGCCAATCCGGGATGTCGATAAGTTTTAAGGGCGGTGGTTTAGCGGTATAACCAGTTAAGAATCGTCTTGATACACCAGAATCCCCTAAGCGTGATAAGTGTTACAGCGGAATACCAGCTAAAAGCTCGCTATCTTTAGCCTCCCACAGCACAACAACCAACCATCATGAGAGAAGCGATGCTAATCGTACACTTTAAAGGACTGGCCATGGGGGTCGGCACCAGTTTTGCCTTTAGGTTTTTGGGAATAGCCAGCTCCAGAATGGAAAAGGCTGAAGGAAGGAAATTTACCCTCAATACCTTTGTCTTGTCAAAGATGGGCCATATTGGCCTTAGCCTTCTTATAATTTCAGGTATTTACCTCATTCTCCCCTATTGGTCAAACCTGGGGGAAATGCCGCTACTTATTGCCAAACTGGCTTTGGTGGTCATTTTGGGTGGCCTGATCGGTGCCATTGGCTCGAGGGTGAAAAAGGCCAAGGCTGGTAACACCGAAGCCGAACTGAAAAAGATCCACCCCCCGGGTATGCTCTCCATGTTTACCGGGCCCGCCATTCTAATTCTGGCAGTGCTCATTTTTCAATAGCCATTCTTATGCGTTTTTGGGCCTCTAAAGCAAACAGCATGCGCGATCCTTATGAACAATTTGCTTTCCGCGAAATGAAGGCCTGGCAAAAGACTATCCTCCGCAAGCCTTCCCTGGCCAACCGTATTGCGGTATTCAGCCAGCAACGCTGGAACCGCATTATTCCCGAAAAGGTGCATCGGGGGGTTACTATGGTGATGGAAAAGATGGTAAAAGGAGTCCTCTTTGCAGCGCGCTACTCTACCTTTAAAACCAAAAACCAGCGCAGCTTCGCTGAAAAAGAGACCCGTGCCGATCAGTTGATAAGCCGCTATCAGCACACCGCCTCGGTGGAAGGTGCGGTGGCCGGCAGCGGCGGTTTTCTACTGGGCCTGGCCGAACTACCGGTGCTGATTGGTCTTAAAATGAAAATGCTGTTTGATCTCGCCAATGTTTACGGTTACGATGTCTCGGACTATCGCGAGCGTCTTTATATCCTGCATATCTTTCAGCTTACCTTTTCCAGTCAGGCGGGGCGGCAGCAGGTTTATGAAAGAATGGCTAATTGGCATGATTACGCCCGTAGCTTGCCCGTTGATTCCGATGACTTCGATTGGCGCTGCTTTCAGCAGGAATACCGCGACTATATCGACCTGGCCAAAATGCTGCAGCTTATCCCCTACCTCGGTGCGGTAGTAGGCTTTGTAGTCAATAAGAGACTGTTGAGGCAGCTGGGCCATTTCGCTAAGAATTCCTACCGCATGCGCTATTTTAAGCAATCCTGATCCTAGAATTTCATGCTTCGGTACTCACCGCTCTTCTAAAATTCTCTTTAGAATTGGCAGCCAGGTTACAGGCGCCGGGCAGGCTCCCCCTCCTTACTGTCGACACCGCTTAGCATGAGCTAAAATTGGTTTTAAAGCAGTAATGTTATAAAGTTGTAAGGTGGTGTAAATGCCTGCTTTAAAACCCTGTCTGCCACCAGGCAGACCTAAAACCTTAAAACCCCGTCTGAACGGCTTCAGCCGGGCAGGCCCGTCCGACCGCTGAACGCTGGTCATGCGGCCGGGCTTAAAACCACTATCCTACTCCCTTACCTTCCCCTGCAACAGGCTCACATTGCTATTGAAAGGATTGCCAGCCGAACGGCGGAAGCTCACGATTTGCCCGCAGTGCCAGATGCAGTCGGCTATAGGGCCGTTAAGCATATTCCAGAAGGGAAAGCTGGTGCCATTGCTAAAAGTGATGCGGTAGTTTTCCAATTCCTCTGCCCCGCTCTCCTTCAGCTTGTTGCTCACTATTTGCAGGGTGGTGAGCACTTTAACGCGCTTGGCGGTAAAGCTCAGTTCCTCCTTGTAGTAGGGCTCCTTGTGCATGCAGTTGTAAAGCATCAGGGTCATCTCGTAAATATGATCAAGGGTTTCCTCAATGCTGCGCGCCTCAGGTGAGGGTTTAAACTGTAAATCCTGTTCCCGCAACCCTTCCGTGGCCCAGTAAAAGCGAAAGCCCAGCCCATCCACCACCCGCGCCGCCACGGTGCCGGCACTGTATTCTTCCGGGTAATCGGGAATAGTGTGATAGGGAAGCAAGTCGTTCTGGCTGTAGAGGGGAAATGATAGGGACAGCAAAATGAGGAAACTGAGTGTTTTCATAAAAATGATAATGGGGGTTGAATTTATACCAGGAAAAGTTAAAGAGTTGAAAATTAAACCCGTGTAAGCGGTAACCTTAACCCATGGTTTAGGCCAAGGTTAAGCCTTCCTTTAAAGGGCTCCTTCTCCACACTGAAAATGACGATAAACCCGGCCCAGAGCTTATACCCAGGCCGGGTTCCGTGAAATTAATAATCCTTACAGCTTTCTAAGAACCATCGCAATGATCTCCTTATTGCGCGGCTGCAGATAAGCGAAGTGCGATACTTCCTGCCGACGAGGAGCAATATGGTACTGCTTGTCATCAAACTGTACCCGGTGGCTGATGTTGCGGTTAGCGAAAATAGCTCCCAGAACCGGTGCCACCCCATCATTGGTTTGACGTTTAAAAATCATGCGATCCACGATAAACTCATCCACCAGTCGCTTGAAGAAACGGCTGTCAGGCTCAAAATCAGAAGTAAAGACAAAGTAATTACTACGGTCCATTTTAATATCATTGAGCTCCTTCAATACAAGGCTTTGCTCCTCGAGATCATTGATGCCCGGTAAATCAACTACCCGCAAGCTCAGGGCCTTTAAGGCCGTCAGGATGGTGGGTACCACCGGTGCCACTGTACCCAGACTCAGCCGGGCGATATTGGTGGCGTAATTGAAAAACGTCTTCCAGTTTTTGGAGGAGGCCATCATGGTACCCTGGTTGGGAGTACCAAACATTATCAGTTGCCGCAGAACAAAGGGAGTCTTGTCTTTATTCCAGTTCTTCTCAAACAGGTAACGGGCCACTACCCCACCGCGACTGCGGGCCAACACATTACACTCCTTCTTGTCAAACTTATCCTTAAAGAGTTTACTGAATTCATCAGCGTTGTCCTTGATTCCATGCACAACGGTAGGCATATTAAAGCCGATGGCATAGCGACAGTGTTTTTTAGCCAATTCACGGCGATAATCCTGTTCGTCGAGGAACTCGTCGAATCCTGGCTGCACCTTGCTGAAGAGTCCCGGTAGCATTAACAGTACCGGTTTACTATCCTTAGCGATATCCTTAAAAATCTGCGTTTCACTATTACCATGAAGCGGTTGCCAACCGGTATGGCCATCCTGCTCACCCTGGAGGTCAAAAAACATCAATTCATAATGGCGATCGCCTATGGGGTCCAGCAATTCCTGGATCTTCTTCTGGGGAGCATTCTTGATATTCTTAATCCACTTAAAAACCTTCACCTTGGTTTTTTTAAGAACATCCCATAAGCCTCTCTCCTGACTGCTGAATTCCTCAGGACTAAAGATGTAAACCTGCCTGCCCGAAGTCGTAGCCGATCTTTCCCGTCCATGTGCAAGTTCGTCGAGGATATCCGACTTCCAACTACAAATGGCCCCGGATTCATAAACCTTTTCCACCAGCATCATAGAGTCCATTTTATCGTCATCAACCTCGATGGTGAGCTCACGTTTGGCGCCCGAACGCAGGCTGCGTGAATGACGCACATCCAGCTCAAACTCATCCACCCAAACACTGTGGTTTTCGACCGTGCTCTTATACGATTGCTTATTGACAATGTCCACTTCAAGGCCGCGAGCACGTACCACCAGGTTGCCTTTTACACTTTCGAGGTAGCGATTGTTGATTTCAGCACTCTGGGCGCGGATATTTTCCTGGCCTGCCGATTCGCGACTCAGTAATTGCTGACGCAGGAAGTCAGAAGAATACTCGGAATCAAGGATCTTTTGCACCATATCCGGATCATCAAGAGGAAACTCCTCATCATCCAGATCGAGCTTATCGAGCCATGGAAACAAGGCGGGATCCTTGTGCAACAACTGATTGATTTCGGTAGCCATCATATCCTGAAGGCTTTCAATGGCATCTTCGCTCAAGTCGGTACCGAGACTGCGGTTGCGCCACACTCCAAACAATCCTCCCAGGAAGCGGCGCTTCTCGGGAGCGGGCTTGGCCCTTCTCACCTGGTCTTTCAAATTATCCGGACTGTACTGTGGATCAAGGGCCTCAAAAGCTCTTAGTAAACCATTGCCATATACATAGTTATAGGCGGTACTGGCATCGGCAGAATGAAAAAGGGCCTGGCGAACGATCTCTGCTTTTTTCCAGCTTCCTTCATAGTCCTTTAGTTCCTTGCGATAGTGCTGGATATACAGGGCTGCCGCAGCAGCGATCTGCGGTGTAGCACTGGAAGTTCCTCCCCCTGATTTCACGTAATAACTGATGCTGCCATCCGGGTTATTCTCCATTTTGTTAAACCAGGAAATATTGGGCGTATAAGCCGCTATTGAGGTTGGTAGCACACTTTCTGGACCATAGCAAGTTTGCATATAGCGCCCCCCGGCGGCCCTGGTATCTACATGATATTTATTGAGATAGGGTTTTTTGTTATAGGCCGCCCCTACTGCCGCAATCACCCGGTCATATCGGGCGGGGTAAAGGGTTCGCTTGGGCAAGGTAACCCCTGCACCTTTCGAAAATGAGTTGCTGGCGGCGGAAACAATGACCACCCCCGCTTCGTAGGCGCGGTTTACCGCCTTGGCCATAACTTTAGAAGGTAAGCCCGCCATCGACATGGTGATCACTTCGCAGCCCTGTTCAATAGCATAATCCACCGCCCGGGCGAACCTCTTGCCGGAAATCAGTGCCACCGTTTCGCCCACCTTAATCGGGAGAACCCGGGCATTGGGAATCGCTCCAAAGAAGCCTTTATAATTGTTGTCGGTATGCTCAAGGTCAACCCAATTACCAGCCAGGATTGAAATAGTGCCTTGACCGTGTCCTTGCTGCTCACCCGCCGCCAACGGATCGTCGTTATCAATAGCATTATTATTTCCCCAGTCGAAGCTCTTGGCATTTTTTCGGTCAATATTACCTGGTAAACTAGGATGATCTGGCAGGTAGCCGGTATCGATATGGGCAATTTTCACCACGTCCTCCCGCTGTTCTATTTCGGCCCCGGTGTTGATTGCGGGGAAGACCTTTTCATTGGCTTTGCGCAACTGGCTGTGTTCATCATCGAGATGCCAGATAAAAGGAGTGGGATTTTGAAATTGCTCCGGATTGGGATAGGTATCGAGATAGCTGCCGGTGCTACGATCTTGACTGGTTTTTACGTCCGTAAAGTAAAGTCTTGACAGCGTTTCGGGCTCCACAAAACCCACACTGTCAGGTCGGTTTAGTAAAAACTGGTAGGCCTTATCCCAGGCCGTAAAACCAGCTACTGAACGGTTGGAGATACTTTCCTCCTTCACCTGCCTGCCCTGCTTAGCTTTGCTATCTCTTGTTTCTACGTAGAGCTCCTCGGTTTCAAAAAACAGTTTTACACGCTTTTCCTCTTCCTGGCTAATTGGTGTTTCCGAAATAATTTGCTTGGCCTCCTCAACCACAGCCTTGCCATTACTACTCCCATTGGCACTGCCATTAGGGGTCCCATTGGTAGCCATCAGCCGCGCCACATCAAAGGGAAACTGGCCATCAAAATCCGGTGACAGGCGATGACTATTTGAAATATTAGGCTCCTGAATACCTATCAACCGTTTTTTGACATTTTCAATTAGTTGTTCATAATTTACCGTGGTACCTTTATTAAGGTTTCTGAATTCGGAAATCAGGGTATTGGTAAAATAGCCGCCACTATTTTCTTCTTTGGCGGTTTCGTCGGCTAAACAGGCGGAGAGGTTTTTCACGTATACCCGGTAATCGCTTCGGGTTTGCGGAGCATATTTCTTACGCAAAGAACCGGGGGTTTCATTGTGAAGAGCCAGGATTTGAGTAACCTGCCTTAAACCAATGTGACGCTCCCTTACCGCTTGTTGTTCAAGCACATCACCATTAGTGAGGGTGGCATTTCGACTCATGGTTTGGCTATGGCAGGAATCGGAAATAAGAAGCACCCGGATGCTGGGTCTGATTTCGGCCAGGGTATTGAATATTTCATCGTCAAGCAGAAAACCGTCGTAGGTTACCCATGATTCATCATAGCCATCTTCTTCGCTGTCATGGCTTCCCTGATCCTTTAGTTGGGCCCCATGACCGGCGTAGGTAATCATCAGGATATCTCCGTCCTCAAGCTTATTGCCCAGATCACGGATATGGTTCTTAATATTATCCCTGGTAGCTTCCTGATTCCTCAACTGGTGGGTTTCATAGCCTAATTCCCGTGCAAAAGTGGTCATCGTTTCCATGTCTTTCACACAGGCAAAAAGCGGGGGTACATTGCTGGCGTAATAATCGTTGCTCACATTGTTTATACCGATATGGAGTGACACGGCATTTGAATTTGTCTGGCTCATAATATTAGGTTTAGTTAATTTTTCCTTGAAAATATTTTGCACCACCCAATCGGCACGTAACAAGCCATAGCCAAAATGGGGGTGATATAGTTTTTTCGGGGAGGCGCCTCCAAGAGGTAAGCAGGAATCCTGGAGAACTTTTTTGAGTTTGGCAGCACTAATATCCGGGGCCAAAGCCAATGCCAACGCCGCAATACCGGCCACCCCCGGGCAGGAAGCAGAAGTCCCCGAAAAGAGTGGGTATACATCCTCATTGCCATAACCACGGTCGAGACGGTCAGTTACCAGTACCCCGTAATCCTGGCTCCACTGCTCCCCCTGTCGCCGGTAATCGCCGCTGGGAAAAGAGCAAAATAAGGGACTGTCATAATCGCCGTACACGGCCTTTTTGTTGTCCTTATTTATGGCCCCAATAGCCATTACGTCGGGATGGGAAGCGTATTCATCCTGCAGCACCTTCTCGTTACCATTGCCAGCCGCAAAAAATATCAGACAGCCTTTACCCTGCCTTCCTTGTCTGGCAGCGTAACGGATCGCCAGGTTGGTGTGGTCAGGAATAGGAAACACCACCTTGCGCTCTTCTGTATGTCTGAAATCACCATCGGGAGGACCCCAGGAACAGGAAATGATATCAGCACCATGTTGGGCGGCCCAGTAAAAGGCTTCCGATTCGAGTACCGATCCCAGTCCCAATGTCCGCACCGGCATAAGCTGTGCTTTGGGAGCAATGCCCGGTGCCCGAGCATATGATGAACAGGCAATACCAGCACAGGCAGTGCCGTGTTTTTCATTGAACTGGTGCTGGGGTTTCCTACCGCTCCCGTTGTCGAGCATATCGCGATAGGCCGGTATTTTTCCGGGCATACTGAAGGCCGGATGGTTAAAGTCGAGCCCATTGTCAATGATGCATATCTTTACCTGCTCGCCCTGGCTATATTGCCAGGCCTCCTTTAGCCCTATCTTGTCAAAAATCCAATCATTCTCCTGCCCGTTGATTGGGGTCAGTGACCGCTTTACTTCGTCAAATACATTCTTGCGCTTTACCACCAACTCCGGGTGGCACAATTGCACCCCCGGACTATTTAACAGGTGCTTATCCAGTGCGAAAATTTCTTTTTGAAGATCCTGTTGGGGTTTTACGAAGTAAGCATTTGCGGCAAAGCCGAGTTTTAAACTGGGGATCAGCTTTTGTTGCTTCAGAAAAGCGTTGATAGCAGGGGTCTGCATATCATCCTCAAACTTAAGGAAGAGGTTGCCGGTATAGATCTGATAGATCCCCGAATCCTTAAACTGCATTACGGTTCCGGTGTAAATTATCCGGGAATCATTAAGCTTACGCAAGGCTGCCTTGAGCTCATCTCTGAATGCGGCAGGATCTTCAGCCACAATACGGTACACGAATACCGAGGCTTCGGGGTAATGCTCTATTTGCCGAACCTGGCTCCACAGCGGCTTAAGAGACGGGGTGGCATCGATAAGCACCTGGGGATTGTAATCATTACGCGTACGAATCAAAAAGAGATCCTGCGAGGGGATCAAGTTGAACACTTCTCTTTTACCAAAATTATAGTGCACTTCATGTGCCATGAGGCCTTGTGTTGCTGTTATCCCGTACGCTCCACCGTCAACTTCATATTGCCTTTGTTATTACCATAATGCTTAAAGCTGTCATTGGGAAAGAAGTATAATTCCCCATCGGCCTCCACCTTATAGTTTTCCAACTGAAAGCCAATTTTGAAATGATGATCCTCATTGCGACCAATGGTACCACACAACTCGAAGCACTTGGCATTTTTTACCCGCTTAAAGGGCCGGAGAAGGGCCGGATTCCAAAATCCACCAGCTGAGCTACGCCAAAACCAATCAACCCAGGATTTTTCGCGGCTGGCGCTAAATGAATATATCTCACCGAAGGCCACCTCCAGTTGTGGTTCGGAAGAGTACTGCTCTTTGGCATCCACACACACTACTAACGAATCGTTGATGCCCAATTTCATAACCGGTAAATTAGTAGTGTTAGGAACTGAGGTGTTGTTAAAAAACAACTTATCAAACAAGTTGAAATTAAATGCATTGGCTAAGGAATTTGGTTGTTTAAAAATAAAAAAATATTAAACTCCACGATCCGCTTAGCGGCTGTTTTTCAATATTTTAAATATCCTCTACCTCCAGCCGCCTGATAGCAGGGATTTTCATATTTCTCACAACTATTCCATTTCCCAGAGCTGAGCATACTATTTTAGCCATTTCCTTATCATTCGAATCATGTCTGAAAACATCCCTCCCTGCCCCCAATGCAACTCTCCCTATGCCTACGAAATGGACGCCCTGCTGGTGTGCCCCGAGTGTGGCCATGAGTGGAACCCCAATGAAGTGGAAGAGGAAAATGCTTTACTGGTAAAAGATGCCAATGGCAACCCCCTGGCCGATGGCGATACAGTGGTAGTGGTCAAAAACCTGCCGGTAAAAGGTGCCGCCAGCCCCATTAAGGCCGGTACCAAGGTGAAGAATATTCGCCTTACAGATGGTGATCACAATATCGATTGCAAAATTGACGGCTTTGGTGCCATGGCGCTGAAATCAGAGTTTGTTAAGAAGGCCTGAATGATACTGCTGCCCTTTGGCATGAACCGCCAGGCATATAGTTGTAATTTCAGTTATTACCTTTGCGCCCGATGAATCTCCTCAAAACATACACACGCCCGCTGGCTGTACTGATGCTGGCCCTTCTGGCGCTGGTATTGCTACCACGGGAACTATGGCATGAGCATGAGGAGACTAGGCAAAATTTTCAGCAGGAGTCTGGTCTGAGCTACGCCAGCCATGACGATGACTGTGCACTCTGCGATTTTCAGCTCCCGCCCTACGAGCAACAGCTGGCTGGGCTGCCCTCACTGGCAGGCCCCTTCCCTTCCTGCTTTGTGCTTCTCCCGGAATTTACGCATCACTCAGCGCCCTTACGCGGCTATGCCGGCCGTGCCCCTCCCACCGTAAAAGCTTAGTATTGGGGTGCACACTGTAGCCGGTAGCTCCCTTCAGATTATTTTCCCTTTTACAGATTCCTTTATTCTTAACAATATGAGGTTCAGCATAGTAAGTTTTATGCTGTTGTTAGTGCATAGCGCGAGCTTCGGGCAACGGCTGTGCGATCTTGAAATTTCTGGCGAAATCAGGGATGAACACAACCTTGAGGCACTGGCTTTTGCGGAGGTGGTTATTCAGGAACTGGGGCGCGGGGTGGTAGCCGATAGCAGCGGCGAATACCGCATTGCGGGCTTGTGTGCCGGCACCTATACCTTAGTGGCCAGCCATATCGGTTGTGAGCCGGTGACTCAGGTGGTTAAACTAAAGGCCAGCCGCAACAATGTCAACTTCTATCCGGAGCACCATTCACAGTTTCTTTCCGAAGCCACCATTGTAGGAGAGAAAAGGGAATCCCAAAAAGCGGCCCAGGTAAAGGTCAGGGCTGAGGATATTGAGTTGGCTAAGGGAAAAACCATCGCCGAGGCCATTGAAAGTGTAAGCGGGGCCAGTGTGCTGAAAACCGGAAATACTATTGTAAAACCAGTGATTCATGGGCTTTTCGGCAACCGCATTGTTACGCTAAACAATGGCGTACGGCAGGAAGACCAGCAATGGGGCCTGGAGCATGGCCTTAATATCGATCTCTTTAATGCGGAAAACATCAGCGTGCTAAAAGGTGCAGCGGCAGTGCAATATGGCACCGGTGCAGTTGGCGGAGTGCTAAAAGTGGATCCCGCTCCCCTGCCCTTCAATGAAAATTACTCGGGAAGACTGTATCTCATCGGACAATCCAACGGACGCGGCGGTTCCTCAGCTTTTGAAATCGGCAAAGGATTTGGTGACAATTTTGCCATCCGCGCCCAGGCCAGTGCTAAAAAGCTGGGAGACCTTTCGGCGCCTGACTATCTGCTGACCAACACCGCATCTGAAGAGCTCAATGCATCACTTAGTGCCGGCTATAAATTCGCTAAGGGACAAATCAAGCTATATCTAAGCCACTATGGCAGCGAGCTCGGAATATTGGCTGCCAGTCATATTGGCAACCTTAGCGATCTGAAAAACGCCATCGAATCAGGACAGCCTCTTATTATCGACGACTTTGATTATGTAATTGAAAATCCACGTCAAAAGCTCAGCCACGATCTGGTAAAGCTGAAGGCCAATTACCGCCTGAGCCCTAAAAATGAGCTTTCAGCCACTTACGCCTACCAGTTCAACCAAAGGCGCGAGTACGACATCCGCAGGGGCGGTCGCTCAGAGATTCCCGCCAATTTCCTACAGTTGAAAACCCATACCGTCAATCTCACGCTGCAAAGTCAGCGCAGCGGCCGCTGGAATTCAAGCTACGGGATTCAAAGCCTGATTCAGGAAAATACCAATGTGCCCGGAACCGGTATCCGCCCTATTCTTCCTAACTATAATACCTACCAGGTGGGCATTTTCGGACTTGAGGAATACGAACGCAATCGCTGGAAATACGAACTGGGCCTGCGCTACGGCTTTCAACACACCCAGGCACAGAAATATAGCTACCGGCAGAAACTGATAAAACCCATTTTTAATTACGCCAATATCGCCGCTACCGGAGGTCTCAGCTATCGTTTTAGTGAAAATGTTCAATTGAGCTCCTTACTGGCTTATGCCTACCGGGCACCACACATTAATGAATTGCTAAGCGAAGGACTGCATCACGGGGCGGCCAGCATTGAAGAGGGCGATTCAAACCTGATTCCCGAAAAATCGCTCAACTGGAGCAATACCCTTAGCCTGAATTTCAACCAGGTACTGGAGGTGGATATCACCGCTTACGCCAATCCCTTTTGGGCTTATATCTACCTCGAACCACAACCCGAGCTTCGGCTGAGCATCAGGGGTGCTTTTCCCGTGTTTCAGTATAAGCAGACCGATGCCCTGCTCTCCGGCGTGGATCTCTCTGCCCGCTGGAAAATCTCTGAAAAATGGCGCTACCTGGTCAATGCTTCCTACCTGCGGGGCTTCGACTTGTCCGATAATACTAACCTGGTGTTGATACCTCCCGGCACATTACATCAGGCACTGGGGTATGCGTTTAGCGATTGGAACCAGATCAGGGATATCTACCTGGAAGGAACCCATGATTTTAAGGCTTATCAAAATTTCTACCCCCGTTACCAAAGCGAAATCCCGGAGCTTTTCCGCCCTCCCTCCGCTTATAATCTTTTTGGATTAAGGGCGGGCTTTAGCATCCCTTTCAAAGATAACCGCACGCTAAGTTGTACGTTATCTGCAGAGAACATTTTCAACACCCCCTACCGCAATTACCTGAACCGGCTCAGGTACTATGCGGATGACACGGGCAGGAACTTCAGCATTCAAGTCAAATATCAATTCTAAAACAGATTTCATGAAAAGATCATATTACCTAATTGGGGCACTGGCTACCATCCTCGTAGGTGGCTGTAAAGATGACAATAAGCCGGAACCGGTTAATGAAGAAGAACTGATTACTACCGTAAAGCTCACTTTCACTCCCCACGATGGCGGCAATGCTATCGTGTTTAGCTCAACGGACCTGGATGGTGATGGTGCCCAGGCACCGGTAGTAGTGAATGGAATCCTGAAAGACAGCACGATGTACCACCTTGCCGTGGAATTCCTTAATGAGCTTGAGAGTCCTGCCGAAGAAATCACCGCGGAAGTACAGCAGGAAGGCACTGAGCATCAGGTGTTTTTCAGCCTGGCTCCCACCCTGGATCTCAACCATAGTTATGACGATGCTGATACAGAAGGGAATCCCATCGGCTTGATGAATATTTTCAATACCGGCGCGGCCAGTACAGGCGATTTGTCAGTGATTCTGCGCCACGAACCCAATAAGCAGGCCAGCGGCGTGGCCGCTGGTGATATTACTAATGCCGGTGGTGTAACCGATGCGGAAGTGGAATTTGAAGTGATTATTGAAGAATAAAAATTTAACTAGCCGGCATTTTCCTCCAGTTTTCGGTGGAAGAATTCCAGGTTGTGCCACTCTTGCCGTTCCGTCTCGCGTACAACCTGCTGCAAGCGATCTTTAAAGTGCATTTCCAGCCCCTGGCTACGGATATACTCCACGGCCTGGCCAAATGAATTAGCAATACTCCTAAAAAAAGCATCGCCTTTTTGCGGTTTGGCCCAGTTGTATTTCTGAGCAGTTTCGATATTGTACAACATCAGATCCGCTAACAGGCCAGCTTCCATCCCGATTTGCTGAAAGTGCTTAATGTACTTCTGAGCCACTGAGCGGCGAGCCTTGGTGCGACGGCGGCCCTGCGGGAAGTATTCCTTGTTAATTTTGAATTTGGCCTCGCTAATGAGCTTGTCTTCCCTGGGGTTAAAAGTGAAATCGTAGTAGGTTTTTACTGGCTTAAAGCGCTGATAAAGATCCAGGATTTGTTCTTCCAGCTGTTCCTTACTGAGTTCATGAAGGTATTTTTTGAGGGCGCGTTTGCTCATAAAAGCCGTTTTCGGCCAGCAAGGTATTCATAAAAAAAGGGCCCGGCCACTACCATAGCGAACCGGACCCCGGGGGTCACTTTAATTTTTTAATCGTTTATCGGGCGCTGGCCTCCCTTGCAAGCAATCCGTCCAGCTCATCGCGCACCACCTGCAGTTCACTGTCAAAGTTCCTGTTGTCCAGCATCTGCATACAAAAAATACGCCCATCGGGTACGATGATCAGGTTAGAGGCGATTACAAAATCAGCAGGGCTCACGCCGGTCGGAACCCTGGGCGGGGCATATTGCGCCGCCACTTTACCCTCTGGATCCAGTAGTATGGGGAAACTCAAATTATACTGATCGCGCAATCGGGCCGTAACGACCTCTGCCGGTTCCTTCACATCGATCACCACTACTGCCACATTCCGGTCCTTGTACTCCTGGTAGAGTTTTTCGAGATAGGCAGCCTCCGCAGTGGAATAGGGACACCAGGTGGCGGCAAAGTGAAGAACGACATATTTGCCCTTAAGGCTTTGTGAATTGATTTTATGGCCATCGAGATCGCTTAGTTCAAAAGCCGGAGCGACGACACCGGTCATAGACTCTTCGATAGCTGGGGTCTGTGCCCGGTTTAAAACCGGCATGGCCAGCAGAATACACATACTAAAAAATGATTTGATGAAAGCTTCCATAATTATCGGGAGTTTACAGTTTAAACAATTGGTTTATTGAGCAGAGCATCAAATGCTAGCAGGCCACTTTAAGGATCCGGTTGCCCTCGAGAGGCAGGCGCATTTTCTCCCATTCTTCCAGGCCACCGGCGTAATGATGCAGCTTAGGGTAGCCCTCATAACGGAGTCGCTCGTATAAGGACCGGCTCTTTGGACAAATTCCATTCGTGCAATGCACCACGATATCATCGTTTTTGTCCAACACCATCGCTGGATTTTCAGCCACCCGGAGATTGATGGAACCCGGAAGATGTATATGGTCAAACTGGGAGCTATCCAGGGCGTTTACCAGCTTTAAATGAGGCCCGGCAAGGTCCATTTTCTGTAGCAGCTCAAAAGTGCTTATACTTTTCATAAGGCTGATTTTTGAGGGCTCTTGAGCACTCCATCAGGCTTTCACCGCCAGCAAGGAGATGCTTTTAATGCCGTAATCTGCGGTGGCACCTTTAGCGCTTTCGGAGATAAAGGCATAGGGATTGGTTTTGACTTCCTTCACCACAAAGCCGGCTTCTTCAATCAGGGCCAGATACTTATCCTTCGGGATAGCCCCACCAATACAGGAAGCCCACAAAGTAGCATTACAACTTATGCTTTCAGGCAGTTCCACGCTGCTCACAATGTCGGCTATGGCCAAACGGCCACCTGGTTTTAAAACCCGGGCAGCCTCCTGAAACACTTTATTCTTGTAAATAGAGAGATTAATAACTCCGTTACTGATAACCACATCGGCCTCCTCATTCTCAAAGGGCAGTTGCTCGATATAACTCTTGTGAAAGCGGATCTGCTCAAAACCGTGCGTCTCCCGCAAGCGGTTGGCCTTAAAGAGCTGCTCGCTGGTCATATCCACTCCGCAGACCTCTCCACTTGCACCTACCGCATTGGCAGCAAAAAAGCTATCCATACCGGAGCCACTGCCGAGATCTACCACCACTTCCCCATTTTGGAGCCTGGCCAGGTCAAAATAATAGCCTACCCCTGAAAAGGACGCAATCGCTTCTGCAGGAATACGAGCCAGTGCCTGGGCGGGGTATCCCAGTTTTTCGGCCAGCTTCCGGCCCATCTCAAAATGATAAGTCACCTCCGGTGCTTCCGCCACGGCGCGGTACATATTCTTTACTTTTACTTCCAACTCCTGCGCATCTACTCTTCTGGTTGGCTTTACTGTTGTTTCCATGTTGGTATCGATTTTTAGTTTTACAACGAAGCCAAAAGTAGAGTCAACTGAAAATGAAGCTGTTAAATCTCATTCCAAAAACATGAAATAATGTTGTCAGGGCGTTTAATCTGGTTGCAAAAACATGCGTTCTGGTTGTAACATGCTCAACAAACACTATGTAATTAACTGACTTACAGCTTATTGATTTGGGTCTTGAAGAAACTGAAATCTTACTGAAAAAAATGAGCCCAAACTTCCATCAACGCCGCTTATTCAGTAATCACCACCAGCGTATCCTGCTGATTTTTAGAAATCAAAGCTCCTTTTTAGCGATTTTATGAGTAATTTAAAGATTCAATTCTTGTAGAGGGGAAGCTTTGAGGTCACTTTTTAAGAAATTCACCCACCTGGGTCAGCGGCCCACTGACAGCAGTGAAGAGCGGCTACGCAAATCTGGCTTTATGGTTGTTTCTGCCTTGTGCATAGGTTCCACCATAATATGGACGGCTTTCAACTTCCTGTTCGGCCTTTTCCAGGCGGGTATGGTCACCCTCATTGGCACCATGCTCTGGAGTGCCAACATTATATTTTTCAGCCTTAGCAAACGCTTTACCGCCTTCTGCAATATCCAGTTAGCACTACTTCTGTTAATTGGCCTTAGCTGCCATATAACCATGGGTGGCTTTATACCCAGTGGCGCCGTTTTGATCTGGGCAATGATTGCTCCGGCTGGTGCGCTTATTTTTCTGAATATACGCAAGGCCATGTGGTGGTTTTTAGCCTTTGTAGGGGTGGTGATCCTTGCTGCCACCATCAATACTCAACTCGCGGAAATCACTGACTGGCGTCCTTCAGCGCAGGTAAGCCTGGTATTGTTTGCCATGAATATCATTGGCATTTCTTCCCTGATCTTTCTAAGCCAATACTATTTTGTCGGTCAAATAACCGCCCTTAATAAGAAGGTTGAACTCAAAAACGATATTCTGAGGCTTCAATCGGGGAAACTCAAGGAAATGGACAAGGTGAAATCACGCTTCTTCGCCAATATCTCCCATGAGTTCCGCACTCCCCTTACGCTGATTCTGGGTTTGGTGGATAAGCTGAAAAGCCGTCCCGGCCTTTCGAAGGAAGACAGGCGCGATACCAATACCATGAAGAAAAACGCTGGTCGGCTCCTACAACTCATCAACCAGTTACTGGACTTGTCGCGGATTGAGGCTGGTGGCCTGAAGTTACAGGCCTCCCATGGCGATTTACTGCTGTTTAGCAAAAACCTGGCCTCCCAGTTTGAATCACTGGCCGCAGCCAGAAATATTGCTATCACCTTCAACGAAGTGCCCATTGACCAACCCATGGTTGCTAATCCCTTGCTGCTTTACTTTGACCAGGAGAAGATGCAAAAAATTATTACCAACCTGCTTTCCAATGCCGTGAAATTTACCCCGGCGGGTGGTAAAATAGCCGTGGAAGTGCTGCGGGAAAAGCATGATCAAAAAGATTTGGCGGTGGTAAAAGTCTCGAATACCGGTGAGGGTATTCCCCACGAAAAGCTGCCTTTTGTATTTGAACGCTTTTACCAGGTAGAAGGCGATAGTAACCGCCCTTATGAAGGCAGTGGTATCGGTTTAGCCCTGGTAAAGGAGCTGGTTGAGCTTCATCAGGGCAAGGTATCGGTAGAAAGCACCCTGGGGGTTACCTGTTTTAGGGTAGAGCTGCAGCTTAATAGCGACTATTTACGCGATGACCAGAAAACAACCGTGGTGGTAATGCCTGAATCACTGGAGGTGGATATGGCCAAGGCGCCCCTTATTGATTCGCTCGAGGAGATTAATGAAAGCCACGGTGGTAATGGCCATTTGGAAGCTGCTAAAACTGAGGAGGCTTTTGCCGAAAACGAATTGGAGATTTTAATAGTGGAAGACAACAGTGACTTGCGCAGTTTTATTGGTGACATCCTTGCGCGGAAACATCAGGTAAGCCAGGCGGTAGATGGCCTGGACGGGCTTGAAAAGGCCGAAGCCAGTATCCCCGACCTGATCATCAGCGATGTGATGATGCCCCGCATGGATGGCTATGAATTATGCCGGCGATTAAAGACCAACGATAAAACCAATCATATTCCCCTCATACTGCTTACCGCTAAGGCCACCCGTGAAAATAAGCTGGAGGGTCTTGAAACGGGCGCGGATGATTATCTGGTAAAACCCTTTGATGAGGAAGAGCTGCAGCTCAGGGTAAGAAACCTGCTAACAATGCGTGCCCGCCTGCAAGACAAGTTTCAGCGGGAATCATGGCTCAGGCCAGTTCAGGTTAAAGCCTCATCGGTACAACAGCAGTTTCTCAACCGCTTGAAGGAAGTGGTGGAAAAAAATATCGACAATGAGAGTTTCAGTATTGAAGACCTGGGTGAAGCCATGGCAATGAGCCGCTCACAGATTCACCGCAAACTGAAAGCACTAACCAATCAATCGGCCAGCAATTTTATCCGCAATTACCGCTTACATCGCGCCGCCGACCTGCTGCAGCAAAACGCAGGCAATATTACCGAAGTCGCCTACCAGGT
>CAZUCA010000063.1:0-19741 GCA_964619125.1 uncultured Owenweeksia sp.
AAACCCCCAGGTAAATATTACGACCAAACACCGGCCCCCAGGTATAATTGGAGTCAAAGTAGGGTGAATAGGGGTTATCTGCTGAGACAATAGGATTTTCCTGCCTGAAGTCAAGCAAATTATCAACACCGGCAAAAACTTCCCATTGTCCTAAAACTTTATTCACCTGCATATTGAGGGTGGTGAAATCAGGCGACCGGGCTTCTTCCCCATCTGTATAATTTGGCAATCGTTTAGGACCAAACCAATTGAAGGTAGCGTCGAATTTCCATTCATTTTCGGTGGCATAAGCCAGGTTAAGAAAAGCCCGGTGCGAGGGCATTAAATAACTGGGATTAAGGCCATCGATAAACTGATCCTGAGAGTTGAGGTATTTATAGGCAAGACGCAGGTCTATACTCGACAGGGGTTTGTAATCGAGTTGACTAAGCAGGCTGAAAGAGCGGCTGCCATAAGCCTGCAGCAGATAGGCAGCTGTTCTGCCGTGGTCGAGATCCGCGATCAGTTTATTTTCAAACCAACTGTAAAAAGCATCACTGGTAAACTTCAATTCCTGTGAACCAATGGGGATGTGCTGGTCTATACTAAAGCCCAGGTTCCAGCCTACCTCGGGTTGCAGGGCTTGTATATCGTCAAATATCAGGTTTCTGCCCGAGGCGAGGAGATTAATGTTTTCGGCTATCGCATTGGGGGTGCGTTGGCCTCTGCCTCCACCAAGTCTCAGGGTGCTATGTTCAGTGGGCATATAGCGCAGGTTTACCCGGGGTGTGATGTAAAGCTGATCGAACCAGCTGTTGTAATCCGCACGTACCCCTGCCACCATCGTAAAGGCCAGGCTGGGCTCGTAAGTATATTCAAAGTAAGCACCCGGTACCACCTCTTTACGCTTTTGTAAATAGGCCAGATCATCTGCGGCGGGGTCATCCCACAGCTTCTCGTCTACCTCCTCGGCCTGTAGCGAAATTCCCGTGCGATACTTGTGTTGGGTATTACCCAGGATGTCCTGAAAAATACTGTTGAGGTATATACCCCTTTGTTGCGCCTGGTAATTTCGCTGTCCAAATACCGCATCCTTGTCGTGGTAATTGAGGCTGTAAATAAAGCCAATGCTGCGATGAGGCTGATCTGTAAATATGTAACCGTTTTTTCCAAACAGTTCAAGGCGGCGATTGCGTGAGTTGAATCCCCAGAGGCTATCAGCAGGATTTTCACTTTTGAGAAATTCCATTTGTCCGCCCTGTCGGTCGTCCTGCAAGGCCGAAACACCAAACTGTCCTTCCCAGCCGCTCTCGGCATCAGACCAGTGGTAACGGTTGCTGAAGTTTAGTTGCTGGCCGGTGGGCATATCAGCAAAGCCATCCTCATTGCGGTCCTGGGCAAAGGGCACCTTACTGGCGTGTGCCAGTATGCCAGTACCAATCCTTTCGTTAAGTGCAAAGTTGCTGATCATATTCAGCTCGGCCCGCGCTCCCTGGTTAATAAAGGCATTCCCCAAAAAGCGGGGGCCGCTTTCAGGCTTTATAAACTCTACATTTATCTGGCCGGTGATACTCTCGTAGCCATTTAGTACCGAGCTCAGACCCTTGGTTAGCTGAATACTGCCCACAAAGGGACCGGGAATGTAACTCAGGCCGTTGCTGGCGTTGAGCCCGCGCGCAAAAGGGATGTTCTCCCTTTGAATCAGGGCGTATTTCCCCGCCAAACCCAACATTTCAATTTGTTTGGTGCCGGTAACCGCGTCGGTAAAGGAAACATCCACTGAAGCATTGGTTTCAAAACTCTCGCTGAGGTTACAGCAGGCTGCCTTGCGTAACTCCTTGTCGTCGATGCGGTAAGTTAAATCGGCGCGCTTAAGGTCAACGGTGGTGGCATTTACTTTGGCGATTACCTCTATCTCATTCAATTCGCTCTCGGCGGGGACAAGAGTAAAGTCCATAGTACCCCGGCGGCTGATCACGATTTTGTTGGCCGTTTTATATCCCAGGAAACTAACCTGGAGGGTGTTGTAGCCCGGCGCTACTGCAATTTCGTATTCACCATTAGCGTCGGTGGTAGTGCCAACGGTACTGCCTTCCCAACTCACATTGGCTGAAACTAAGGGTACCAGCTTACCGTTCTCGGCAATGGTTACCTTACCGGAAATCTGAGCATAGCCAAGCACTGGCGTTAACACCAGTAAAAGTATACGTGCAAAATTCATAAGGCTACTGCTCTTTGTGATCTTCTACCACCTTAGGGTCACGGTAGTAGCAGCATTTGTGGAGTGAGTAATAGGCTTCATCAGAGGCGGTGTTGTACTCGGTATCATAACCAGCTTCATTAATAGCTTCGCTTATGGTGGCCAATGACTGCTGATCAGCCTGATAGCTTAGCAGTAACACCTTGGTATTTTTGTTCCAGCTTGCCGTTTTAACACCTTCCAGTTGTAATGCTGCCGTTTCAATGGTGTGCTGGCACATGCCACACACCCCATTAACGATCATGCTGGTGTCGGTACTGTTTTGGGAAAATGCCGGCTGCAGAAGACCCAGCGTAAAGGCTGCAAATAGATATATTCTTAATGATTTCATCCTGATTTATTTTTTATGATAATAATAGTATTGACGCACGAAGGGAGATTTCGTGGCCTAAATCAGGAAGCGTTGGTAGCGGATCAAAAGTGGTTTTCCGCCTGGCGGCGCATGACCCCGAATAAAATTTCGATAGTTGATTTGAGCATGAGGAAGCGCAACCAGCGGCTTGAACTGAGGTAGCCCAGAAGCGGGGTTAATTTCAAAGCTTAGCAGATCCTGCTCAGCGGTACTGAGAATATCGATACCCTCAAAAATCAGGCTTTCATTCTCACAGCAACCCATGGTGAGAAGTTGACCCTCATCATTACAATGATTGTCATTATCGGCACCACAGCCGTCGGGCATAGCAAAAAAGCGCTCTGCCACCAGATGACCCATGCAGTAATGCCGGTTAACTGAAAACCCCAGGCTCGCTGCAACCAGCAGGATCAACATGGGGATGGTGAGTATTTTTTTCAGCTTCAACATTTTGTCAAAGGTAAGTTGCAAATACCGCACCTAAAAATTGTAATTATTTTAAGAAGGGTATAAAGAGCCGGTCTAAGGCCTCAGATAAGTTTCAAACTCCACCTCAATATCACTGTCGCCGTCGGCATTGCTGATATCTCCATCGCTTACACCGGGGGCAGTTTTAATAGGCTGGTGATTGAGGATGACTCTGAAGTGAGCCGGACCGCTGCTGTCGGCAATCGAAATTTGGGTTTGCAGTCCCAGGGGCAGGCCCGAAACATCAGTGTCCACGTAACTGTAGCTAAAGACAGAATCAGGCATAAACAGAAAAAACACCTGATGCTCGGTAGATTCTGCCATCACTTCGGCATTAATGTCCTTGGCCGGGTCTACAGACTCATCTCTGAGCGTGAGCATCACATTATAAGTGGTATTACTTTGTAAGCTGTCAGTAACTATCAGCGGTTCATCACCTCCGGCCCCATCGGGGTCGCTAAAGCTGAAGATCGCTTCCTGCCCGCCACCAGCCGGGGTCATGTTTAACTTAAGGTAAGTAATCACCTCTTCGTCATTGTCCAGATCGGGTTCATAGCCCTGTTCACAGGCGAAAGTGGCAAAAAGGCACAGGGCGAGGGGTAGGCTTAGTATCTTCATTCTGTTGGCATTCACATTTTCCTAAACGTGAAAGCGGGTCTCAAGTTTAATGCCCTGGTTCCGGCAACTGCCAGGCACTTGGGCTGGGTAGTGTTGCTTATAATGGCCAAAAAAAAATAGCCCCGACCTACGTCGGGGCTATCAATTAACTGTTAGTTGCCAGGTGGATCAGAATTTAATGATCCAGGCGTCAGGGAAGTCAGATTTTATGGTTTGCAATTCCTTGCGTGCGGCTTCATAAGACTGAAATGAACGATAAACCACACGGTAGGAATTAACCGATTGGGCATAGGCCACAAAAGCGTCGCTCATATCGAGGTTGCGGCTGCTGTTAATCCAGCGGTTGGCATGACCCTCTGAAGGAAGGCTGGCAACTACCAGGCGATACTGTGGATATTGAAGCTGGGCATTGGCGTTTTCGGAAGTGCCACGAATTACATCGCCACCGCTGCTACTGGTTGTGGTAGCGGTATTGCCACGGGCACCGGCATTAGCTGGGGTTGAAGTAAGCGGGGCGGCAGCTACCGGGCGGGTTTCCAGTTCTTCCACCTTGGCCTCAAGTTCTTCAATTTTACTTTTTTGTACTGCTACCTGGCGGCTCAGGTCTTCGCGCTCTGCTTCACTTTCATTTAGTTCCTCCTGCACAGTTTTCATGCTCTCGCTATCTGCCTTCAATTGCATGTGTTTGCTTTCGTCCACCTCTACTGTACCGGGAGTGCGGTCAGATTTGAGGTAAAAGGTAAGACCGGCAGTAAGGCTGCCATAGTGGTCAGTAGCTTCACCAGCTTCCACCACATCCAGGTAGGGAGTGTTGAAGAGGTTGCGCTGCACATAGCCCACGTTAAACTCCAGTTTATCACTGAAAGGAATGCTTAGAAAAGCACCACCGGCCACAAAGGCATTCGGTGAGAGGCTGCTGTTGGCTGGTACCGGAGACTCTGCCAGGCGGCTGCGGTCTGCCGTACTGTAGAGCGTAGACTGGTAAAGGCTTAAACCGGTGCCGCCATAAAGGTTGATCTTCAATTTATCCCATTCAGTAAAAAGCTGGATCAGGTTGATATCAAAGCCCAGCTTGGGTTCAAAAATCACTGCTTCGTAATAGCGGCTGGCGTCGTTACCATTGAGGTTTCCATACATCAGGTCTCCTTTAATACGGACAGCGTCGGCAACATTAAAACCGATTCCGGCGCCTACCGCCAGGTTGGGGCTATAGCCTTCATAGGTGTTAAGGGAGAGGTCGGTTTGGGGAAACAGAATTCCGCTGTAAACGTCAGCTGAAAATTTGTTCTGTGCCGACAGGCTCAGAGCCGATGCACACAGAATCAGGAAGGTAGATACTCGTAAATTCATGTTTTGACTTGGTTTGTGGTTGCCTAAAGTACTAAAACTTTGATTTTGCCAAAGTATTAATAATGCCCCTGTGGGCGGGGCAGAGAAAAAGTGTACCTTTGCGCTCAATTTTCAAAGGGAGTAAAATCAGAGTTTCAAATGAACGTAACTACCAATAAAACAGGAGATTTAAGTGCCGTTATTACGGTAAATATTCAACCTGGAGATTACCAGGAGAAGGTAGAAAACAAGCTGAAAGATTACCGCAAGCGCGCAAACATCCCCGGTTTTCGCCCCGGTAAGGTGCCGGCCTCATTGGTTAAGAAGCAGTATGGCAAGCAGATTATGATTGAAGAGATCAATCATATTCTCCAGCATGCCATTTATGACCATATTCAGAAGGAGAAACTGGATATCCTGGGCAATCCAATGCCCGTGCCCAATGATTCTATTGACTGGGACAAGGAGGATGATTTCAAATTTGATTTCGAGGTAGGTCTGTCACCAGAGTTTGAGGTGGAAATCAACGAAAAAATTAAGGTACCCTATAATAAGATTGTGGCCGACAAGGAGATGGTTGATCGCTATGTGACCGATTACGCCAAGCGTTTTGGAAGCATGAAGCAGCCCGAGACGGTTACCGAAAATAGCATCGTGAAAGCTATTTTCAGTGAGCTCGACGACAAGGGGGCCAAGCTGGAAGAAGGTCTGCGTCACGAAGGAAGCTTCAGCATGGAAAGTGTGGAAGATAAGAAGCTGCGCAAGGAACTATTGGGTAAAAAGATTGGTGATACGCTTAATGCTGAGGTTAATACCATGTTTAAGGAAGGCTTCAACGTGGCTAACCTCCTCGGTACCGATACCACTGTACTGGAAAACACCAGCGGTAAATTTGAGCTCGATATCATTGAAATCAGCGAGGTAGTACCAGCGGAACTCAACCAGGAACTCTTTGATAAGGTGTTCGGTGAAGGTGCCGTGAGCAGTGAGGAAGAATTCCGTGCCAAGGTTAAAGAAGATGCCGAAAAGATGTTTGTGGGCGAAAGTGACCGCAAGTTCAATGAGGATGTAAAAGAGGTGGTATTAAAGAAACTCAAGTTTGAGCTGCCCGATGAGTTCCTGAAAAAGTGGATGCAGACTTCACAGCAGGAGCCCGTTTCGGAAGAAGAAATTGAGAAGCAATATCCCGAAATGAAAGATAGCCTGAAATGGCAGTTGGTGGAAAATAAAGTGGCCCGCCAGAACAACATCGAGGTTAGCCAGGAGGAACTGGTAGCTTATACCAAGGAGTTGGTAGCGCGCCAGATGATGCAATACGGTCAGCAGCCTGAGGAAGCCGAACTCGACAATATTGCCCAGCGCGTATTGGAGAACAAGGATGAAGCCCAGCGCATCACTGACCAGCTCTTTACTGAAAAGCTGATGCAGTTTTACAAGGAAAATGTGAAGCTCGAAACCAAGGAAATGAGCTTCGACGAATTCATCAAGCAGATGAGTGCCTGATAAACTTTTGATCTGAAGGTAGCCACAGTAAACCGGAAGATTTGGCAGATAAATGAAATGGCTCGAATATTGTCGAGCCATTTTTGTTTTTATTTACTTCGTAGCGAATAAACTTAGCTTAATATGAATTTCGGAAAAGAATTTGAAAAATATGCCGTTAAGGAGCATGGCTTCAACAGCATGCACGTTGGCAACTATATCAACTCCTCATTAACCCCCTACATCATTGAAGAGCGTCAGCTCAATGTAGCTCAGATGGACGTGTTTTCGCGCCTGATGATGGATCGCATCATCTTTTTGGGAACTGGTATCAATGACCAGGTGGCAAACATTGTGCAGGCCCAGCTGCTTTTCCTTGAGTCGGTTGATAGTAAGAAGGATATCCAGATTTACCTTAACAGCCCCGGTGGCGGGGTGTATGCCGGTCTCGGTATTTATGACACCATGCAGTTGGTAAACCCTGATGTGGCCACCATTTGTACTGGTATGGCGGCTTCTATGGGTGCGGTATTACTGTGTGCCGGTGCCGACGGCAAGCGATCGGCCCTCAAACATAGCCGGGTTATGATTCACCAGCCCATGAGCGGTGCCCAGGGCCAGGCCAGCGATATGGAAATTGCGGTGAAAGAGGTGCTCAAAATGAAAGAGGAACTGTATCGTATCATTGCCAAGCACTCGGGTCAGACCTATGAAAAAGTGGAGGGTGACTCCGACCGCGATTACTGGATGAGTTCCAAGGAAGCCAAGGATTATGGTATGATTGATGAAGTATTGGAAACAAAGCGGCCCACTAAGGATTAATGATGTTGTCATAGTTATCTGTGATAAGCAAAATCCCTATGGTTGTGGAATTTGTAATTTTACGCACATTTTTGAAATAGCTGCATGAGCAATAAAAAAGAAAACTTAAGCTGTTCCTTTTGCGGACGTGATAAGAAAGATACCAATGTGTTGATCGCTGGTATCAATGGTCACATCTGTGATCACTGCATTCGCCAGGCCCATGGCATTGTGGTGGAAGAGATGGACATGAAGGAGAAAAAGGAGCTCAGCAAATCGCTCAAGTTGGTAAAGCCTCTCGAGATAAAAGAGTTCCTTGATCAGTATGTTATTGGTCAGGATACCGCCAAAAAAGTCCTGAGTGTGGCCGTTTACAACCACTACAAAAGGTTGATGAACGGTGGGGCCACCGATGATGTGGAGATTGAAAAGTCAAACATCATGCTGGTGGGTGAAACCGGTACCGGTAAAACCCTGCTTGCCCGCACCATTGCCCGGATGCTCAACGTGCCCTTTACCATTGTTGACGCCACCGTGCTTACCGAAGCCGGCTATGTGGGCGAGGATGTGGAAAGTATCTTAACTCGTTTGCTCCAGGCTGCCAATTACGACCTTAAAGCGGCCGAGCGCGGTATTATCTTTATCGATGAGGTCGACAAAATCAGCCGTAAAAGTGATAATCCCAGTATTACCCGGGATGTAAGCGGGGAAGGAGTGCAGCAGGCTCTGCTGAAGTTGCTGGAAGGCACTAAGGTTAATGTGCCGCCCCAGGGTGGCCGCAAGCACCCTGACCAGAAGTTTATTGAGGTTGACACCAGCAATATCCTATTTATTGCCGGGGGAGCCTTTGATGGCATCAGCCGTCATATCGCCAAGCGCCTCAACACGCGGTCAGTGGGATTCCACAACAGCAAGGATCGTGAGATGCTCGAACCTAGTAATATGCTGAAGTACCTCACCCCTCAGGACCTCAAGACATTTGGTCTTATCCCTGAGCTTATCGGTCGTATTCCGGTAGTGACTCACCTCGATCCTCTGGAGGAAGAAACCTTGAAGAGGATTCTTACCGAGCCTAAGAATGCCATTATAAAGCAATATGCCAAGCTCTTTGAGCTCGATGACGTAAAGCTGGTATTTAAGGAAGAGGCCCTCAACTATGTGGTAAGTAAAGCGGTGGAGTACAAGCTCGGTGCCCGGGGATTGCGCTCAATAATTGAAACTATCCTAACGGATGCCATGTTTGAGCTTCCCAGCAGCACTGAAGATAATGATAGCTTTGAGGTGGATGAGGCCTATGCTTCCCAGAAAATGGAACGCATGTCACTCAGTGCCCTTAAGGCGGTGTCTTAGCCAGGCACAGCTATTTTTAGAGAAAATACAAAAGCCCCGACCGATGTCGGGGTTTTTTATTTTTTGCGGTAACGGATGAAGTCAAAGGCGTATTGATGGCGCTCATCCTGGGGGTGGTGCTCCCGCCACTCTTCCTGCCACCACTCTTCTTCCATGGCGGGAAAGTAAGTGTCGCCGTCAAATTCGTGCTTAACGATGGTCAGCTCGATGGTGTCGGCCATTTCCATGGACTGCTCGTAAATTTTACCACCGCCGATTATAAAGGGCTGTGAGTCGCCTTCGGCCTTTTGGATGGCTTCTTTCAGGGTGTGCACAATGATACAGCCCGGAGCCTTAAAATCGGCCTGGCGGGTAATAACAATATTGGTGCGATGTGGGAGGGGCTTGCCCATGCTTTCATAGGTTCGGCGCCCCATAATCACATGGTGGCCTTTGGTAAGCTCCTTAAAGTGCTTCAGGTCATCCGGCAGGTGCCAGATGAGGTCGTTGTCCTTACCGATTACACGGTTTTCGGCCATGGCGGCGATGAGAGTCAGGTTCATAAGTGAGAGTCTAATGCAAGGACCAAGATAAAATCATTTTGCGTGACCGATAGCACTTTTAGCCCTGAGTGGCAAAATATATTCGAGCCTTATAACGATGCCCTGCAACGAGCGTGGAATTAACCAGGATGTAGCCGGCAAATAAGGGCACACCACCGCCTTGGTCATTGCTGACCCCGGCTGTTACATACTACTCCTTTTTACCCATGTGGAGCACCATCTCGGGCGCTGATTTACAGGGTCTTTCTTCCCAGGTGGCTGGATGCAAATCTGAAATCTGGCTGAGCGCATCGATCACCAGGAAGGTGATGTTGGAGTTTATTATTGCAAGCACCTCCTCAGCACCGGCCCCATTTTCCTTAGCCTCCTGATAGGCATCGTACATGGGGTCATGAGACTGGACGAATGGATCAATCGTGATAAGCCGGCCTTTTTCATCTATCTGCAGTTTGATGCCGATATAGCCTTCTATGGAGCCGATATCTATTCCAAAAACCTGATGAGCAATATTATATTTTGTTGCTGGCCCGGCCGGGTTCGAAAAACGATCATCCGTCAGATCAACGCCGTATTCTTTTAAGAGGTAGTCCCTTACTTCTTCTGCAATAAAACTTACACTGCACTCGCCCAGGCTATCATCCTCCGGGCACATTAAATGCCTGGCGGGCATATAACTCCGTTTAAGGCGGCGGGTAGTGCGCTCATCAAAGTAGTAGTGGTCATTAAAAAGACTATCAAGAGTGCCCTGTCCGGGTTGAGCCCAGTAACCAAACTTCTTGCTTTTGTCGATTCCGCTTTGGGTAATCACATCCTGCATATACTTCATGAAATGCTTGTACTGGTGAAAATCGCTGGCCGATTCCACCAGGTTGTTCAGGAAGGCGGTAGTGTCGCCATACTTCAGTATTTCGGTGGCCATTTCCTGAAAGAAGTGACGGCGATGAGGAGCACTCATAAAGTGATCGTAGGTATAGTTGATCCGGATGTTTTTGTTGGAATAGCGGCCATAGTTTACCAGGTTGCCGCCTCTCAGTCTGCCGAAGCGCAGGGCTATTGAGTCATTCACTTTTTTCATTCCACGGGTTACCGGCGACTTGAAACGTACCCCGATATACTGGCCGCTATGGGTAAGTATGACATCCATATCACTGTAGGCCTGCATTTCCCTGAAGTGTAAATCTCCGATTACCGCTTGCAAGGCATCTAATAAACACGATCGCTGGCCTATGGCATTAAAGTTCTGGCAAAGTGGTTTGGTGGGGAGATCGTCGGTTTCCCGCCAGTCCACTTCCTCCTGAGAGGGGACCTCAAACTGAAACTGCAGAGTGAAAAGATCATTACCGCCTGGAGCTGGCAGTAGTTTTTCATCTAAAAGCTGAATCCATTCCCTTACCTCATCTTCCAGTATGGTGGTATAGCGTGAATCAAGACTGCGAATACGTAAGCTGCCATCATCCTTTACTTTGATGGTGGCGGTAACGGTTTCATTACTGTAAAAGCCCAGTTTTTTTGAGATGTAGCGACATGACTTATCGATAAAGGCAGACAGTGCCTCCTGGCTGCAGTTCCTAACTTCATCCGGATCGCTCAGTTTTTCCTGGCAAAGTTTGAAGATCGGGGCAGCGTCGTCAGTGGGGGTGTTAGCAAAGCTGAAAAAGCTGGTAAATAGCAGGCAAAGCAATGCTGATAAGGCTTTGGTTGGCATGGCTGATAATTATTGCGCCTGTCGGAAAGCTAAAATTTTCTACAGGCTCATGGTTCAATAGCGAGCCCAAGAAAAGAAAATTATCCGACTATACTGCCACCGGTGCCTTTATGGCCGGATGGGGATCGTAATTCAGCAATTCAAAATCTTCGTAGCGGAAACTGAAAATGTCCTTAACCCCGGGGTTGATCTTCATTTCCGGCAGTGAACGTAACTCCCGGCTGAGTTGTTCCCGGCTTTGCTCCAGGTGATTGCTGTAGAGATGAGCATCGCCCAGGGTGTGGACAAAGTCACCGTATTCCAAATCGCACACCTGCGCAATCATCATGGTAAGCAGGGCATAGGAGGCAATGTTAAAAGGAACGCCCAGAAAAATATCAGCACTGCGCTGGTAAAGCTGGCAGCTCAACTTGCCCTCGGCCACGTAAAACTGAAAGAGGGTGTGGCAGGGCGGCAGGCCTGATTTGGCCATCACCGGCACGTCTTTAGGGTTCCATGCGCTTACTAACAGCCGCCGCGAATTGGGCTTGGTTTTAATATCTTCAATCAGCTGGCTGATCTGGTCCACCCCTTCAAAGTTTCGCCATTGGCGGCCATAAACCGGACCGAGTTCACCCCACCGGGCGGCAAAATCATCTTCTGCCACAATGCGGTTCTTGAAGCGAGCCAGTTCCTCCTTCCAGCCCTGGCTGTATTTTGGATATTTGCCAGTCAGCCCATTTTCATTGAGGTAATTCTGAAAGGGCCATTCATTCCAGATATTAACCCCGTTTTGCACCAGGTACTGAATGTTGGTGTCGCCTTGTAAAAACCAGAGCAGTTCGTGAATAATGCTTTTTAAATGCACCTTTTTGGTGGTTACCAGGGGAAAGCCCGCCTGGAGATCAAAGCGCATTTGATGTCCGAAAACAGATAGGGTGCCGGTACCGGTACGATCACCTTTCTGCACTCCTTCCTTGAGTACGCGCTGCATTAATTCATGATACTGCCTCATAGTTCTAGCTGAAAGCTCAAAAATAAAATTGCGGGGGGATTAATTGAGTTTCCCGGGACATTACTTTTCCAATTTATGTTAACTACTACCTCTCAGGGGGGCTCAATGCTTATTTTTGCCCGCTAAAGATTTACAAGCATGAATTGGAAAAAACTTATTCTGCTGCTGGTGGTACTGATGCCCTCGATTTTCTTTTTGACTAAGGCCTTTAGCAGTAATGCCGCTAAAACAGAAGGTTCCAGGCTGGAGATTACCGGGGCTGGAGGTTTTGAGGTAGCTTACGCCGATATAGATTCCCTTCAGTTGGTGGATGAATTGCCGGATCTGGCCGGCACCGGGGGCTTTTCCTTGGGCTGGATAAAGAAGGGTAACTTTATTCGCCGGGCTGATCAAAAGGAGATAAGGGTGGTGAAGAACGATGAGGGTCCTTTTATTTTTCTGGTGGACGGTGAGTTTGAAGCTTACTTTAACCTGTCTGCGGCGGCAGCCACTCAAAATCTGTACAATAAGATAGCAGGGGAGCGAAACTAAAAAAGCCGCCCGGGTACATTCCGGACGGCCTTCTGACTTAGATCAATAACTGATCACTATTCACGGATCTGGCCATTGCCAAATACATAATATTTGTTGGTTACCAGTTGCTCCAGTCCCAATGGTCCGCGGTGGTGTAGCTTGTCAGTGCTGATAGCCAATTCGGCGCCAACTCCCATCTGGCCACCGTCGGTAAAACGGGTGGAGGCATTATGATAAACCGCGGCGCTGTCAACTTGTTCCATAAACTTAGCGGCCTTCTCCTGGTCGCTGGTGAGGATAGTAGCTGAGTGTCCGCCACTGTAATGGTTTATCTTTTCGATGGCTTCATCAAGGCCTGATACCTGCGCTATCATGGCTTTCAGGGCCAGAAACTCCTCGTACCAGGTATCTTCCGAAGGTATGTCGCCTGCATCGGATAAGTGCTGCTTTACCGGGCCATCGGCTATCAGTTCTACCTGATGGCCTTTCAGTTCCGCCGCCAGGTCTTTTAGTTTTTCATCCAGCTGCGGGAGATTGGCACTAACCAAAATTTTATCGAGAGCATTGCAGCCGCTGATCTTATCGGTCTTGGCGTTTACAATCACCTTTTTGGCCTTCTCCCAATCGGCATCTTCAGCCACATAGGCAAAGTTGTTGCCGCGGCCGCTTACCAAAACGGCGCATTGGGCGTGCTCCTTCACAAACTGGATCAGGCGTTCGCCTCCACGGGGCACAATCAGGTCGAGTTTCTGACTCGGGTTTTTCAAAAAGGCCTGGGTTTCTTCACGGTTCAGGGTGAAGAGTTCAATCCAATCACGGCTCAGGCCATTAGCCCCCAGGGCCTCATGCCAGCATTCCACCAGGGCTTTATTACTGTTAATGGCCTCTTTGCCGCCCTTCAAAAGAATTTTTGAGTTGGCTTTAAAGGCCAGTACGGCGGCTTCAATGGTTACATCCGGTCTGGATTCATAAATGATCATGATAGTGCCGAAGGGTGCCGTGCGGTTGATGATTTCCAGGCCGTTGTCCAGCTCACGGCGTGAGATGGTTTTACCCACCGGATCTTCCTGGTCACGCACTTCCTGTACGGCCTTAATCATGCCATCTACCTTGGCATCATTTACCACCAGGCGGTCGTAGAGGGCCTGGTCATCGCGCTGAAAAGCTTCCAGGTCAGCTTTGTTGGCCGCCAGGATATTAGCGCGATTTTTATCGATGATTTCAATCATCGAATCCAAAACCTTATTTTTTATATCAGTACTTAAAAGTTGCATTTGTGTTTTTTAAAGAATTCTAATTATCGGTGACAGTCTGCCCGCTCTTAATTAGTGATCCGGGTGCCCACTTCCCTGCCATTAACGATATCGATAATCACGTTGTCGCGCTTACCGTTAGCGATGTAGGTGGGAATATTTTTGCGGGCAGTTTCCTTGGCCACGCCCAGCTTTGATTCCATACCGCCCCGGCCTTCGGCTTCACCTTTATCTGACGACTGGATAAAGTGTTCCACCTTCTGGTCGGCAGTTACATGGCTGATCTTCTTGCTGTCCTCATCATCGGGATGGCCGTCAAACAGTCCATCCGTGTCGGTCAGCAAAATCAGCATATCGGCATCGATTAGTTCAGCCACCAGGCTGGCCAGCTCATCATTGTCTGAAAACATAGACATTGACAGCGAAACGGCATCATCTTCATTGGCGATCGGTATCACTCCCTCAGAGAGCAGACCCTCATAGCAGTTGATCATATTTTCACGGTGCTTACCGGGGTCAAAATCACGCTTGGTGGCCAGTACCTGGGCACAGCGCATACCATAATCGTGGAAGATGCTGTAGTAGTGGCGCATCATCCGGGGCTGGCCCACGGCCGAAAATACCTGGCGGCGGGTGGTCTTGTCCTCAATTTCCACCCCATTGCCCATCACTTCCATGCCGGCGATCACCGAACCCGATGATACCAGCACGGACATAATATCGCGTTCATAGAGGTAGGCAATCTGGTCTACCAGTTTTTTGAGAATTGGCCCTACAATGCGATTGTCCTTATTGGTCATCACATTGGTACCCACTTTTATTACTACTCTTTTCTTTCGAAATTCCGTTTTAGGCATCGCTGTATTCTTTTCCAAGTTCAACGGCACGGTTAAAGGCAGCGTAGGCCGCTTCCTTAATCAGCTCTTTCACATTGTTGTCTTCCATCGAATCAAGGGCCGCACGGGTAGTGCCGCCTTTGGAAGCTACCCGGTCCATCCAGGTATTGGGATCCAGGTCGGTAGAATTAAAAAGTTCTACGGCCCCTTTAAAGGTTTGTCCTACCAGTACTTTGGAGTCATGCTCGGAGAAGCCCATTTTAAGAGCGGCCTCGAGCATTGATTGCATAAAGTAAAATATGTAGGCAGGCCCGCTACCCGAAATACCGGTTGAAGCGTCAATGTCAGCTTCGGTATCGAGGCGCACCGAACGGCCGGTGGTATCGAGGAGGTTTTCTATGGTACTTAGCTCCAGCCGCGAAACTTCATCAGAAGCGGTAAAGGAGGTGAGGCCGGTACCTACCTGCGCCGGCAGGTTGGGCATTGCTCTTACAATTTTGTCGACTCCCAGACCTTTTTTCATGGCGGCAATGGTAACTCCAGCCATAATAGAGATAATGATCTGCCCCTCGCTTACCAGCGGTTGCATCTCGTCCATCAATGATTCGGCATGATAAGGTTTGACGGCGATAAAAATGACATCGGCCTTGGGAACACATTTGCCGAGGTCCTCATACACATCAAAATGGCTGCGTTTGCGGAGCTCTTCAGTTTTTTCCTTGGCACTATCCAGGATCATCATGTCCCGGTTTTTCAAAAATTTTGATTTCGCTATGGCTTCAGCGTAGGTTAAACCCATGTTGCCTGCGCCAATCACAAGAACTTTCATTTTTCTCTTTGTTGTGATTAATTTCCGGGGATTGTCCCCAGATTTTAAAGCATAGCAAGGCGCAAGGTTCGTGCGGGAATGCCTTTTTGAGAATATTATTTAGGCTCACTTGTGGGTGCTGATTCACCGCTATGCCAGTGGGGTAGGGCGATTCAGCTAAATTAAGCCTGGAGCTTCGCTAAAGTTGCCAGGGTGTCGAATTGTAACTTTTGGCAGACAAAACTGCACCCGACCTGCAAAGACGTCAGTATGGCTAAATAAGCATACCTACAATCACCGCGGTAAAAAGAGAGGCCAGGGTGCCCCCAATCAGGGCGCGGAAGCCCAGGCGCGAGAGATCACTTTTACGGGAAGGAGCCAGCGAACCAATACCCCCGATTTGAATACCGATACTGGCGAAATTTGAGAATCCACAAAGAATATAAGTAGCAATAACAATGGATTTTTTACTGCTAAACTGCCCCTCCTGCATCAGGTCGCCCAGCGACACATAGGCTACAAATTCGTTGAGAATGGTTTTTTCACCCAATAATTGACCTACCAGAATTATATCCTCATCGGCCACCCCCATCAGCCAGGTAATGGGAGCCAGGGTGTAGCCCAGTATAAACTGCAGTGAAAAGCCTTCGTACTGGCCGCCGGTGGTAGCCACCACCCAATCGTTGAGACCCAGCCACTCGCCAAGCATATCCTGAAAAAAGTAGTTGGCCATGGCAATAAAGGCGATAAATACCAGCAACATGGCGCCCACATTTACAGCCAGTTTCAAGCCATCGGTAGTGCCGTTGGCAATGGCCTCGAGGGCATTGCTGCCAATATTGCTCTTCTCGATGTGCATGCTGTCGTTTACCTTCCTGGTTTCGGGGACCAGTAGCTTCGCCGCCACCACCGCCGCCGGTGCACTCATTACCGAGGCGGCCAGCAGGTGCTTGGCAAAGAATATTTGCTGAGCAGTATCCTCGCCACCCAAAAAGCCGATATAGGCCGCCAGCACCCCTCCGGCAATAGTGGCCATACCGCCGCTCATAACGCACATCAGTTCTGACTTAGTCATTTTGCCCAGGTAGGGCTTTACCAATAGGGGTGACTCAGTTTGGCCCAGGAAAATATTGCCGGCGGCCGAAAGACTTTCCGCGCCGCTGAGTTTCATGGTACGCTTCATCAACCAGGCAAAGCCAAATACCACCTTTTGCAGGATTCCGTAATAAAACAAAAGGCTGGTTAGTGCGGAAAAGAAAATTACCGTGGGTAGCACCTGAAAAGCGAAGATGTAGCCGAAGGAATCAGAGGAGTTCATCAGACCGCCAAAGAGGAATTCGGAGCCCTTAAGGGTAAAGCTAAGCAGGGTAACGAAGCCGGAGCTGATAAGGTCGAAGGTCTGGCGGATAAAAGGCACCTTCAGAATGCCAATGGCAAAGACAATCTGGATAATCAGACCTTTAATGATGAGGGGCCAGTTTATAGCCTTTCGCTTCGACGACATCAAAAAGGCCAGAAATACCAGTACACTAATGCCAAGCACGCCCCGTAAAATAGCGGCCATGGTAATTTCATTATCCTGGAAGTTATAGTCGATGGCCGCTGGTGCTGCTCCCTCTGAGGACTCGGGCCGGCTAAAACTGAAGTGAATATCGTTTTCGCTGAAAGTAAGGCTGCTGTCATTGAGCGCCTCAATGGCATAGTAGCGCACGGTGTCGCTGGGTGCCTGGTAGCTTAGTATGAGGGTGTCGTTCTGCAGTTGCCAGAAGCCATCGGCGCGAAGGTTCCCTTTTCCTTTAAGGGCATATTCAAAGCTGCTGTCATCACGAAGGTGGAAATAATCGCCAGAGTCAATGCTAAGCAATTCCTGCCCACTACTGTCGGTTACGCTGCTGAATTGCCAGCGGTATTTAAGTCCTTCCTGAGCGAGAGATTCATGACCGGTAATCAGGAAAAGGAGGCTAAGCAGAAATAAGATACGCTTCATACAGCGCGCGAAAATAAGGATTTTGTCGGCAGCGCTATGCTTCCCCCTGGAAATTAGCCGGTTTTAAGCGGGCTAAAAAAACGCCTGTCCGCAAAATCGCAAACAGGCGTTCATAAAGTTTATGAGCCAGTAATCAGTTGGCGCTGCGTTTGTCAATCTCATCCCTGATGCGGGCAGCCGCTTCGTAGTCTTCATTTTTTACCGCCTCATCCAGTAACTGATGAAGTTTGTCGGTAGACTGCTTGCTGAGGCTGCCTTTGGAACTGGCGGAAGGCGAACTGTGGGTGGTAGCGGAAGCTGCTTCATCGGAAGCTGCGGTGCTGCGGGTACCACTTTTAGGGCTACTTTCCTTCAGTATAATCCCGGCCTTATCGAGAATTTCCTTGTAGGTGAAGATCGGACATTCGAAGCGTATTGCCAGTGCCACGGCATCGCTGGTGCGCGCGTCGAGCACTTGTTCCTGCCCATTATTTTCACATACCAGAATGGAGAAGAAAACCCCGTCCTGCAGTTTGTGAATTACTACTTCTTTTAAACTAATGGCAAACTGGTCTGCAAAATTTTTAAAGAGGTCATGCGTCAGTGGGCGTGGTGGATTGACGTCCTTTTCCAGTGCAATAGCAATGCTTTGCGCTTCGAAGCCGCCGATAATAATCGGGAGGCGGCGGTCACCCTCATCCTCTCCCAACACCAGGGCATAGGCTCCCGATTGGGTTTGGCTGTACGAAAGACCTTTTATGTGCAAACGAACTCTATCCATTAATTATTCGCCTTAAAGTTGCGAATGGCTTCGGTGAGCTTGGGAACTACTTCAAAAGCATCGCCGATAACGCCATAATCTGCTGCCTTAAAGAACGGCGCTTCGGGGTCATTGTTGATGGCCACGATAGTATTGGAGTTACTAACCCCGGCCAGGTGCTGAATAGCGCCGGAAATACCGATAGCCACATACAAGTTAGGATTAATGGCAATACCGGTTTGCCCTACGTGCTCGGTGTGTGGGCGCCAGCCCATGTCAGAAACCGGTTTGGAGCAGGCAGTGCCGGCATCCAGTTCTTCGGCCAGCTCCTCGAGCATGCCCCAGTTTTCGGGTCCTTTCAGGCCGCGGCCACCACTTACTACACGCTCAGCCTCTGGTAATGGAATTTTACCTTTTACGCGATCCACTTCGGTAACTTTAATTTCAGGTGCTCCGCCCAGGCTTACATTGCCTTCGCTCACTTCCGCTGTACCCTCACCTTCAGTTACTCCTACAGAGTTGGGGATAAATACAATCACTTTTTTGGCCTCTTCGGTAGTGTAATCTACAAAGCCCTTGCTGGAGAATACACTGCGCTTTACCGTAAATGGTGAAGTGGAGCTGGGAAGCTCGGTTACATTGGTGATCAGACCGGCAGCTGTTTTTACGGTAAGCACCGGAGCAACGGCTTTGCCATTAAAGGTGCCACTGATAATAAAGGTATCGCCACCTTCCTGATCGGCAATCTGCTGCAGGGCCTCGGCAATCTTGTAATTGTTGTACTCCTGGAAGTCAGCTCCCTTGAGGTTGATCACTTTTTTAAGGCCGTATTTTCCGATTACGGAAGCGTCGTCGCTCAGTTCACCAAAGGTAACACCAACGGCTTCGCTGCCCATCTTTTCGGCCACCTTGGCGGCGTACTGAGCCGCTTCAAAGGTGTTCTTCTTAAATTTTCCTTCCCAGTTTTCGAGATATACTATTACTGACATTGTCTAAAATCTTTTGCTGCGTTCTGTTAAATTACCTTGGCTTCTTCGTGGAGCAGACGTACGAGTTCGTCCATATTGTCAGCATCCACCATTTTCACATCACCCTTGGGGGCGGGCTTGGCAAAAGTGCCCACGGCAGTTTTGTGCTCTGCCTCTACTGCTTCGCGCACATTAAGGGGCTTGCTACGCGCCTGCATAATGCCACGCATATTGGGAATTTTAAGGTCTTTTTCTTCAACCAGGCCTTTCTGACCACCGATCACCAGGGGTAAGCCGGCAGAGAGCTTTTCCTTACCGCCGTCGATTTCGCGTACCAGGCTGGCCTGGTCGCCATCTATCTCCAGGCCTACACAGGCATTTACAAAGGGCCAGTTGAGCATCGCTGCCACCATGCCGGGTACTTGACCACCGTTGTAGTCGATAGATTCGCGGCCGGCAATTACCAGGTCGTATTCGTTTTCCTTTACTACTTCGGCAATCTGCTTAGCCACAAACCAGGCGTCGGTAGGCTGGGCATCAACGCGGATAGCGTCATTGGCACCAATGGCCAACGCCTTGCGCAGAGTAGGTTCTACCTCGGCACCGCCTACGGTAAGCACGGTTACGGTAGCACCCTGCTTCTCCTGCAGCCAAACGGCACGGGTAAGGCCAAATTCATCGTAAGGGTTAATTACAAATTGAACCCCGTTTTTGTCGAATTCTTTATTGTCGTTGGTGAAATTGATCTTGGATGTAG
>CAZUCA010000063.1:19841-21002 GCA_964619125.1 uncultured Owenweeksia sp.
ACCCCGTTTTTGTCGAATTCTTTATTGTCGTTGGTGAAATTGATCTTGGATGTAGTATCAGGAACGTGGCTGATACAAACTAATACCTTCATGTTCAACTATTTCAATGTTAAGGATCTCAAAAGAAAAAGGCGAAAATAGCCAAAAAAGGCCTAAGCAGAAAAGACTGTGGAGCCCTTAGCCCAGTTAAACATAGGCCCCATGGTTATGTTTAAGTTTTCTACTTTTGCCACCCCTCTTATAAAGAACAATAGACTACGATGAGCAGAATAATACAATTCAGGGAAGCAGTAGCCGAGGCCATGAGTGAAGAAATGCGCCGCGATGAGAACGTATATCTCATGGGCGAGGAAGTGGCCGAATACAACGGTGCCTACAAGGCTTCAAAGGGCATGCTCGCTGAGTTTGGTCCCAAGCGCGTAATCGATACCCCCATTGCCGAGCTGGGTTTTGCCGGTATTGGTGTGGGCTCCGCTATGAACGGCCTGCGTCCCATCGTGGAATTTATGACCTTCAACTTTTCGCTGGTAGCTATTGACCAGATCATCAGCAACGCCGCCAAGATGTACCAGATGAGCGGTGGCCAGTTTAATATTCCTATTGTATTCAGAGGTCCTACCGCTTCGGCCGGTCAGTTGGGGGCTACCCACTCGCAGGCTTTTGAAAGCTGGTTTGCCAACACGCCCGGTCTCAAGGTTTGTGTGCCCTCTACTCCCTATGATGTGAAGGGCCTGCTTAAAACTGCCATTCGCGATGATGATCCGGTACTGGTGATGGAAAGTGAGCAGATGTACGGCGACAAAGGTGAGGTGCCCGAAGAGGAATACCTGATCCCCCTGGGTAAGGCCAAAACCCGTCGTGAGGGAAGCGATGTGACCATCGTTTCTTTCGGAAAAATTATTAAGGTTGCCCTGGAAGCCGCTGAAGAGCTGGCTAAGGAAGGGGTTGAGTGCGAGGTGATCGACCTGATGTCGGTACGCCCTATCGACTACGAAGCAGTGGTGAATTCAATCAAAAAAACCAATCGCCTGGTGTTTGTGGAAGAGGCCTGGCCGCTGGGATCTATCGCCACGGAGGTGACTTATCACGTGCAGCGCTATGCTTTCGACTACCTCGATGCACCGGTGCGCCGCATTACTACTGCCGATACCACAATGGCTT
>CAZUCA010000064.1:0-1360 GCA_964619125.1 uncultured Owenweeksia sp.
TTGGAGCTAAGCCTCAGCGATAGCAGTACCTACATCAACCTCGGCGACTGGATTCGTTACTATACCTACGGGGTGTTTGACGGACAACAGATGACACTTCACACCCTGGGTGACAGCGAGGCAACAATTAGAAAAGTGCAGGGTTAAGAGGTAACAAGCCTACGAATCATGCACAACAATTCCTACGATACCCTGTCTCAGGCCACCGACGATCTCAAAAAACGGGGCTACACTATAAACTTCAGGCTTAAGCCCGATAGCATTGAAGATACCGATAGTGGTGGCTCCTACGAAGCATCAGAGTTTACTATTGACGAGTTTCATCGCTTCGAGGGCATGACTAACCCTGCCGATATGTCTATTGTATATGCCGTACACACCGAAGACGGTAAAAAGGGCACCTTGGTGGAAGCCTTTGGAACTTATGAGGATCCGCTGGAGCGTGAAATGCTAAACAAGTTAAAGACTTCCTGATAAGATTAGTGTGAATGAAAAAAAGAGGGCCTGCATTACCGGCCCTCTTTTTTATTTTATGGTTTGGAGTATCATCGCCCGCGGACCAACCTCATCAATAAGGCTATCACAAAGAGTATGATAAAAATGTAAAAAATGATCTTGGCGATTTCGGCTGCACCAGCCGCTATACCACCAAAGCCAAATAGTGCCGCAATAAGCGCTATCACTAACAGGATAATGATCAGTCGAAGCATAGCAATGTATTATTGGTTATAAGGCAGTTAACGCAAAATGGGTGATTGGGTTCAGGATTAAATTTAATTCCCTTAAAGCATAACACCCCTTAAATTATTTGAGATGAGATGTTTTAAACTAAAATGCTTTAAAACGACCACTTTAAGCGGGTAAACATGGCCAGGGCCAGCCAATCAAACTGATCGTTCTGCAGTTGATTTTCGGTGGCGAAAAATTGGGTGGCAAACAGCAGGTCGAAGTTTTCGGCCAGTGAATAGCTGAGGGAAGGAAATATGATCAGATTATTCAAGTCTGGAGTGACCATGGTGGCGAAGCTGCCTGTGAAAAGGGGAGTAATCTCAAAGTTGACCGCGCTGAATATGGTGTGGCGGAAAATAAAAATGTTCCGGGCGCTAAGCACCTGACCGCTGGTGAGGCTGGCAAAGTCAAGCAGGTTTGGGTCGCCTTCGGCGGGGCTGTTAAACAGGTAGCTAAGCTGTACATAGGTGCCGTTACCAAACATATAATCACCGGATACTGAGGTCACCAATGCCGCTTCGCTTTGATCGGTCAGTGGCACATAGTAGTTGGCCTCGCCTTTAAAACCAGCGCCACCAATGCTGCCGGCCCAACCCAGGCCCATTACCGCATCCTGACGGTAATAGCCCCC
>CAZUCA010000064.1:1460-20428 GCA_964619125.1 uncultured Owenweeksia sp.
TGCTTTCCCACTGGGCCCAGGCGCGGTCGAAGATGGTGTGAAGAATCACGTCCTCACTTTGCCAATACAGAAAGCTCAGGTCCACCAGGCCGGGGTCATTGTTGAGTACCTTAAAAAAAGGCTCGCCCTGCCTGACCTGGTATCCCCACATCAGGCGGTTGCGCATACCCACTCCAAATGTTATCCCCTCACTGGCATAGTATTTCAGGTCAAAGCGATTGTGAAACTGGAAGTCTTCAGTGCTGGCCGGTACCAGCCCTTCCAGTAGCGGCGGCACAAAGTCGGTATTGGTGTGGTTAAAGCTGCCAAGGAATTTCAGATAGCCACCCAGCTCCAATTTAGCGGACTCATCACCATCCTGCCCAAAACTTCTCCCGCATAGGTTTAGTAGGAGGAATAGAAGGAAGTAAACCCGCAGTGTATTCATTGCTCCACATCACTTTTGATCCTGCCATCTTCCACGGTGATGACACGCCGCGCCCGCTCAATTACCCGTTGGTCGTGGGTGGCAAACACAAAGGTGATATGCTCTTCCTGGTTGAGCCGGTGCATAATGTCCAGCAGGTTGGCAGTACTCTTTGAGTCGAGGTTGGCGGTGGGCTCATCGGCCAGTACAAAGGAGGGTTTCGAGGCCAGGGCACGTGCCACCGCTACCCGTTGCTGCTGGCCCCCACTGAGGGCTGCCGGGCGTTTGTGAAATTGCTTTTCGAGACCTACACTGGCCAGCAGGTGCTGCGCGCGCTCTTCGCGTTGCTTTTTAGAAGCTCCCTGTAGCAGCATGATGAACTCTACATTTTCCTGCGCGGTAAGCACCGGGATGAGGTTGTAGGCCTGGAAGACAAAACCAATGTGCTGGAGGCGGAAGTTGATCATCTGGTTGTCGCTGAGGTCATGGATGCCCTTGCCGTCGATATAAACTTCTCCTGCCGTGGGGTGGTCGAGACCACCTATGAGGTTGAGCAAAGTGGTTTTACCCGAACCTGATGGTCCCACTATGGCGGTAAATTCGCCCTTTTTAATTTGCAGATCGATGCCATCCACGGCGTGAATGGTGTTTTCACCGTCCTGGTAGTAGCGCTGAAGATTATAGGTTTCAATTACTGCCATCGTTGCTTTTTTAAATAGTACGTATTGCCTCCACGGGTTTTAACCTAAGGGCCATGCGGGCTGGGTACAGCGAGGAAAGAAAGGCCATCAATATCACCAGCAGGGTGGTGCCGTAGTAAAAGCTGGTAAATACGGTAGGATAAATGGTGGCGCTGATGCCAAAGCTCTCCAGCCCATCCGAAAACATGCTCAGCTCAAGGCCCCGTTCTCCGGTAATGGCAATGGTGAGATACCCGAGCAGGATGCCCAATGGGCCACCGCAGAGGGAAAGTAGGAGGGTTTCAAAGAGGATCATGGCGAAAATGCGCTGCTTATTCATACCAACGCCCATCAGCATACCCAGTTCCTTGCGTCTTTCCAGCACTGCCATCAGCATGGTATTGATAATGCCAAAGGAGAGCGCCAGCATAATGATGCCGATAATCACGTAAAGCATCATGGTCATCAGTTCGTCCGCATAACTCAGCTCTGGCGCCAGATCACGCCAACTGTCGATAGCCAGGGTTGGGAATTCAGAGGCCAGTAAGGCGGTAAAGCTCCCCACTTGTGCTTCGTCCTTTAACAGGGCAGCATATTCATGGCGTTGATCAGGGGCGGCTCCCAGCAAACTCAGCAAGTCGGACTGACGAACATACACTTGCAGCTTTTCCAGTTGAGAGGAGGTAATATCGTAAAGGCCTACCACTTTAAAGGAGGCGGAAATAATATTGTGTTCGTCGTCGGTAAAGGTTAGTACTACCCTAGAGCCAGGCTTTACCTCGAGTTTTTTGGCCAGTGCTGCTCCCAGCAAAATCTGATTGCGACCACTTTCGCTGAAATAGCTGCCGCTGTCAACGGTGCTCTCGAGGTCGGTGAGAGCGGCCTCCCGCAGAGGGTCAATGCCGAGGATGCGCGCCCCGCCTGTGTAATGGGCAGAGGCTACCATGCCATTGGCCAGCACCCGCGATGACCAGGCTTTTACCGTTGGTGCATTTTCGAGGTAACTTTCCACCCTCTGTGGCTGATCAACCCACAGGTTGAACTGATTTTCATCCTGCCAGTCAGGGTGGTGCAATTGCAGGTGGCTGATGCTGTTATTGATGGTGGCGGCAATGCGCTGAGAATTCAGTCCGAAGCTAAAGCCTCCCACAAAAACTCCGGCCCAGATGCCCAGGGCAATGGAGGTGATCACCACCAGGCTCCGCATGCGGTTGCGCCAGATATTGCGCCAGGCTATTTTGAAAATTACTTTCATAATCGGCGATTAATTTAGTTGCGCATGGCCTCCACCGGCCGCAGGCGATAGATTTTCCATAGGGCATAAATGCTCAATATCATGGTGATGATCAGCACCGCATTGGCATGGCTAAGCCAGATGCTGCTGTCTACACTAAAGGGTATCACCGGTTCAAAACCGTAATCTTCCATCGCCTCATTGTATTCACCGCTGAGGTGAATGGGATGGAGGTGGAAATACCAGGAAATGGGCAGGGCCAGCAGGGCGCCGCCCGCTATTCCGATCAGGCCCAGGAAGAGCATTTCCAAAAAGGTAATAAAGGCTACCCGGTGGCGGCTCATCCCAATCGATACCAGGATGCCGAACTCAGGCATGCGCTCGGCCGTGAGCATCAAAATGGTACCGAATAGGCCAAAGCTGATTACCAGGTAAAGGATAAACAGGATGATCAGTCCACCACTACTGTCGGCTTCGATGGCCTGTACCAGCTCGGGCATCATCTCCCGCCAGCTCATCACTTCCAATACAGCGGTGTCAAGACGGCCATTCAGGCTTTGCCTTATTTCTTCCAGCTCTTCTTCATCCCCAGGGATGACCACCACGCCGGTAGTGCGTTCCTCTGCGCCAAAGAGATACTGGGCTTCGGCCAGGGGCAGGTAAACCGCCCGCTTGTTCATCTCGGGGTTATTGAGCTTTACCAGGCCGCTTACCGGGTATTTGGCGTTGGCGCTAATACCGTGATAGCCCTGACCGATCATCACCACCGTATCGCCAACTTTGAGTTGCAGTGATTCGGCCATACCCTCCGCCAGCACAGCCGTGCGTTCGTTACGGCCGCCAAAGGTGCCGCCTATCAGCTTGTCCTGAAGTCCAAAGTAACGCTGCTCGGCTGCGGCATCAACACCGCGCACAAGCCCCGCCCGGGTTTCGCCCGACGGACCTGACAACAGGCTGAAGCTTTCCAGCCGTGGCACCGCATCTTTTACATTATGGGCGTCGCGAATAATGTTGAGCAGTGAATCGTTCAGGGCCATGGATTTGTCGAGGCTCTGCTGCTCCCAAAAGCCCTGGTGGTGAACCTGCAGGTAGCCAGTGGTGGAATTTATCACCCCGGCGTAGGCATGTTCGTAGGTACCCAGTTGCAACGACCGCAGCACAATGGCAAAGAAGAGAGCAAAAGTGACCGAGGCCGCGGTGATGAGGCTACGGCGCTTATTGCGCCAAATATTTCGCCAGGCCAGTTTGAAGAGCATCAGCGCAGGCGTTTCATGTTTTGCGTGGTGAAGAAGCCTTCCGGAATGTCAGGGCTGAAGTCCAGGGCGTGATATTGCAGAATGGTCTTATGACCCTCTTCATTGACCGGGGTCATCACCATGCGCGAGGGCAACTTACGACCACCAATGTCCTTGATGTCAAAGCCTTCCATAACATTGACCAGCTCACCATCTTCATCGTAAAACTCGCTGCGCAATTGCTGATAACCCTCCTTACTGACGTGGATCACGATCTTCCCCCACACCACCGGCGCTTCCGGCTTAGGGGTAAGGGTGATTTCCCAAACCTCCACACCGCGGATGTTCTCTTCATTGGTGATCTCGTGATGGTAGTCAGTAACCAGCGAGGACTCCTGCACCAGGTCGTCGTTGGTGAAATCCGAGCCCATCCAGCTTTGCATCATCATGCTGGGGGGTAGTTTTACGGTGCGCTCTATGCTGGGCACCCAGTTGTAGATTTCCTTATCCTTCTTCAGAAATACAGTCCCTTTGTCGCGCGCCGGGGCGGTAATGAGAATCATGCTGTAATCGGTACCCTCACTCCAGCTTTTCATTTCAATGGTACGTTCCCAACTGGGACGTACTATGGTCATGGCGAGCTGCCCCGAGCTGGACTGCCCGCGCAGTTGATCTTCGGCCTTCTTAATAATTTCAAAGGCGGTTTGGGCCGGCAGGGCAGAGACGAAAAACAGGAACAAGCCAAGGAGCTTAATTTTCATAGCTGGTATTTTTTGAGAAGTTTTTGCTCTAGTTGAGTGAGGGGATAGGCATTTTGTAAGGATAGGTATCCTAGGGCTGTACCATCGAGCAGTGCCCCCAGGTAATAGGCTTCAATATCGGGATCGTCATAACCGAGGTCGGCAAAGAGTTGCTTGTAGAGGAGCATCATTTCTTCGCGTTGCCGGTTCATGAGCTCCTCCAGGTCCTTTACCACCGCTGGTTGCACTGACAGTGAAATGAGGAAGCGCATGGTGTCGGTGTGGTTGCGGATATATTGGAGAGAGGCGGTTATGAGCTGATGTAGCTGCTGCCTGGGGGTCTTGTTATCCCAGCCTTCGTGTAGCTGGGCGCTTTCCTCCACCATCATGTCAAAGATGCCCCGTAGCAGGTCTTCCTTGCTGTCGAAGTAGTGATAGGCCAGGCCTTTGGAAACTCCTGCCTCCCGGGCTATGTGCGCCATACTGGCGGCAGCATAACCCTTTTCGGCAAAGGCCTGCAGGGCGGCCAACAGTATTTGCTGACGGCTTTGTTCCCGTACCCGGGCATTGTCCTGAGCGCTGCGTGGCGACATGATTTTTAATTGAACGCTTGGTCAAATGTAATGCAGCGGGTTGAATTGACCAAATGGTTAATTAAAATTATATACTGATAATTAGTGGTTTAGGCTGTGAGGTCAAGCCATGCTTAGTGGGGTAAGCGGATACTAAATCCAATGGAGTGGTAGTTCATTTCCTCGTTTAAACCGAGGCCAAAGGAATAGTCAAACTGCATATTATCGCTCAGGAGGTAAGTGAGGCCGGCATCAGCATTGAAAACCATCTCTTCAAGATTCACCAGAAAGCCGTAAGGCTCAAGGTAAACACCTACTTTCTCTGATAGGCCTATGCCCCAAGCCAGGGAATAAAAGAGGTCGCCATTACCTTCACCCAGGTAGTCATATCCCAGGTTCCAGGCCAGGCTGTGTTTGTCGGAAAGGCTGTGGGTTACCGCCAGTTTATTGATCACGCCATAGCTTTCTATGCTAAGCCCATCGCTGCCGGTGGGTACTACCAGGTGGGAGAGAAAGCCCACTTCGGGACCACCGTTTTCGCCGGAGTAAATACGCCATTTAAAACCCAGCTGCAGGTCAGCCAATCCGGCTGTACGGGATATTTCTTCGCCAGCCACATAGCTACGCAGCAACTCGGGCTGGGTTACTACCCGCAATTCAAAGTTTTCTACCAAGCCCAGGCGAAAGTGGGTGTTAGGCAGGGCAAAGCTCTCGATGCGTCGAGTTTGATCACTGCTGCTGCGGGCCAGGTCAAAGGTTTGCCAGGTGATGCCGCTTTCAATTTGCAAGGCCCCCGGGTAAACGGTGGAGGAGGCCTCAGTTTGATCGGGACGGTCGGTGACAATGGTGCCGGGGTAGCCATCCTGGGCAAAGGCGCTACAAAGGCTGAAGGTAGCTATGGTAGTAAGTATTAGTCTTTTCATCAAATAAAATTTAGGCAAACCTAAAACATATTTTAAAAGTGACAGAAAATAATTTTAGCTTTGCGTAGAATTTTAGTCAGCATGTATTCATTTACCGAAGAAAACTACTTGAAAGCCATACTGTTCCTTTCGGCCGGAACCGAGAAGGGGGCCAGCACCAATGCCATTGCCGAGCGCCTGGAAACTAAAGCCGCCTCGGTCACTGATATGCTTAAGCGACTTAATGACAAAGAGCTCCTGGTGTATAAAAAGTACCAGGGGGTAAAACTTACCCCAGAGGGCCGGCAGGTGGCCACCCGCACCCTGCGCAAGCACCGCCTCTGGGAGGTCTTTCTGGTGGAAAAGCTGGGCTTTGGCTGGGAGGAGGTGCACGAGATCGCTGAGCAGCTGGAGCACATTCAGTCAGTGGAGCTGACCAATCGGCTCGAAGCTTATTTAGGTCACCCTAAGTTCGACCCCCATGGTGATCCCATTCCCGATAAGGATGGTCATTTTCCCAAGCGCAGTGAACTGATGCTGGCTGAATGCCAGGCCGGTGATATTGCTATTGTAAAGGGGGTAAAGGACAGTTCCCCTGAATTTTTACGCTATCTCGAGAAGCTCGCCATTGGGCTGGGCTCTGAAATTGAAGTGCAGGAAGTGGAAAATTTTGATAACAGTATGCTGGTAAAGCTGAATGGCAGTGGTGCCTCCAACCTCAGTGAAGCCGTGTGTACTAATCTCTATGTAAAGAAGAAATGAGAAAATACCTGATAATAGTGGCCACTGCTTTGGTGGCATTGTCTTGCCAGTCAGAATCGACCAGCAAAAAAGGCGAACCCCTGGTGGTATGCACTACCGGGATGATCGGAGACGCGGTGAAAAAGTTGCTGCCCGATTCTCTGGCTACTGTTGAGGTATTGATGGGACCGGGGGTGGATCCACACCTCTACAAAGCCACCCAAGGTGATATTGAAGACCTGAGTAATGCCCGCGTGATTGTTTACAACGGTCTGCATCTGGAGGGCAAAATGGGCGAGATTTTTGAAAAGCTGGAGCAACGCAAAACGGTGCTGGCTATGGGAGAATTCCTACAGGCGGATCAGTTGATCAATTCTACTGACTACGCCGGCGCCCATGATCCTCACATTTGGTTTGATGTGGAGCTGTGGAGTAAAGCGGTGACTGGTTTGGCAGAAGCCTTGCAAAAGGAATTTCCCGAGCAGCGTGAACTGATTGCCCGCCGCCATGAGGATTATAACGCCCAGTTGAAAGAACTGCATCAATGGGTAAGTGAAGAGGTGAGCAGCATCCCCGACAGTCAGAAGGTGATGATTACCGCCCACGATGCCTTTAAGTATTTTGGTGAAGCCTATGGTATTGAGGTGAGGGGCCTACAGGGAATCAGCACGGCTGCCGAATATGGCCTGAAGGATATTTCCAACCTGGTAAATTATATCACTGAGCGGAAGATCAAAGCCATTTTTGTGGAGAGCTCGGTGCCCAAGCGCAGCATTGAAGCGGTGATTGAAGGCGCCCGTGAAAGAGGGCACAACCTTAAGCTGGGTGGCGAGTTGTTTTCGGACGCCATGGGAGCGGCCAACACACCGGAGGGTAATTACCCCGGTATGGTGCGCCACAACGTGGCTGTGATAACAGAAGCCCTGAAGTGATGGAAAAGAATATTCCCGCCATTGAGGTACACAACCTTACTGCCAGCTACCAGCGCAAGCCGGTGCTGTGGGAAATCGATTTCAAACTCCCCAAAGGCCAGCTGGTGGGAATTGTGGGGCCCAATGGTTCCGGCAAAACCACCCTGCTACGCAACATAATGGGGCTGATGCAACCCGATAGCGGCTACGTCAACATCTTCGGAGAGAAATTGGATTCGGTACGCGAGCGCGTGAGTTACGTGCCACAGCGCGAGTCAGTGGATTGGGACTTCCCCGCCAATGTGCTTGATGTAGTGGAGATGGGACGCTACCGTAAGAACAAGCTCTTTCGTCGTCTGAGTAAGAAAGACCGGCAGATTGCCAAGGCCTCGCTTGAAAAAGTGAATATGCTGGAGTTTGCCCATCGCCAGATTTCCCAGCTTAGTGGTGGCCAGCAGCAACGCGTTTTTATTGCTCGCTCATTGGCGCAGCAGGCCGACCTCTACCTGATGGATGAGCCCTTCGTAGGTGTTGACGCCGCCACCGAAGAATCGATCCTGGCCTTGCTGGCCGAAATGAAGGAGCAGGGCAAAACGGTGGTGATTGTGCACCACGACCTGCAAACGGCTTACGAGTATTTCGACCATATTGTATTGCTCAACACCCGCCTGGTGGCTGCCGGCCCCAAGGATGAGGTGTTTGAAAGTGACCTCTTGCAGGAAGCCTATGGCGGGCGCCTCACTGTGCTTTCGCGCATTGGTGATTTGATCGCCAAAAAGGATTTCCCCCTGCGCGAAAAGGAATACCGCGAAAAAGAAGGTAAGGGCGATGCAGCAACTTCTTGAGTTTTTCAGTTTTAGCGACCCCAATGCACGGGTAGTGACGCTGGGCACGGTGTTTATTGGCTTTAGTGCGGCCATTGTAGGCGGCTTTGCCTTTTTGCGCAAGCGCGCCCTGGTGGGCGATGCCATCTCCCACGCCATTCTCCCCGGTATTGCCATTGCCTTTATGGTTACCCAAAGTAAGTCGCCCTACATCCTGATGGTGGGGGCACTGTTGTCGGGCTGGCTGGCAATGCTGTTGATTGAGGGCATTACCAATAAAAGTAAGCTCAAACCCGACACTTCCATCGGTCTTATTCTCAGTGTATTCTTCGGGATTGGCATATTGCTGCTCACCAGCATTCAACACTCTGGTGCCGGTAATCAGGCCGGCCTCGACCAGTTTCTCTTTGGCAAGGCCGCCTCCATGACCCAGGATGACCTGGTAGCCTATGGTTTGGTAGCGGCGGTATTACTGGTGGTGGTGCTGGTGTTCTACAAGGAATTTAAACTAATCAGCTTTAATGCCGACTTTGCCCAGATCTCCGGCCTGCCGGTAAAACGGCTTCGCTTTTTGCTTTCCAGTATCACCGTGCTGGCGATTGCCACCGGTATCCAGGCGGTGGGAGTGGTGTTGATGGCGGCTTTGTTGATTACGCCTTCGGCAGCGGCCCGTGCCTGGACGGAATCATTGAAGGTGATGCTGTTCTTAGCTGGATTAGTAGGTGCCCTTTCCGGCCTGGTGGGAAGCTATATTTCCTTTACCGCTCCCAATATGCCTACTGGCCCCTGGATTGTGATGAGCCTCTCAGCCCTGGCCCTGGCTTCGATTTTCCTGGCACCGACACGGGGCGTGCTGGGCAACATAAATCGCCAGCGCCAAAACCGTATTAAAATTCAAAATGAAAATGTGCTCAAGGCGCTTTATCATTTTCGGGAGCGTCAACCTGCCGCTGGCCCGGCGACAGTGGAAGACCTCTTAGAGCTGCGCAGCTTTGACCGCAGCCAGCTGCGCAGCGGCCTCACGCGCCTGCAGCGCGATTTGCTGGTATTGCCGGAAGGTGAAAGGTATCGCCTTAGCGATAAGGGTGAAAAGGAGGCCCGCCGTATTGTGCGCCTGCACCGCCTCTGGGAGATGTACCTCAATCAGCGTATGCGTCTGAAATCAGACCACATCCACCCCAATGCCGAAACCATGGAACACATTATCACCCCCGAAATTGAGCAGCAGCTCCTGAGCGAACTCGATTACCCCGATCTCGATCCGCACGAAAAACCGATTCCCTACTGATGGCCGCTTTTTACATCATATTAACCGCCAGTATTATTGCCATCAGCTGTGGCCTGCTGGGTTCATACCTCATTTTGCGGAAAATGGCGATGGTGGGCGATGCCATTTCCCATGCGGTATTGCCCGGTATTGTCATTGCCTTTCTCATTTCCGGCTCGCGCGCCAGCCTGCCCATGCTGGTGGGAGCCGCTATTATTGGCGTACTGACCACGGTGCTGATTGAGCTGCTGCACAAAAAAGCGCGCCTGCAGGAAGATGCCTCCATCGGCATCACTTTTACCTGGCTGTTTGCCCTGGGGGTGATTATGATCAGTAGCCTCACCGGCCAGGTAGACCTCGACCAGGAATGTGTGCTCTACGGTGAGATAGCCTATGTACCCCTTGATCTGGTTACCCTGGGGAGTGGCACCGCCGGACCACGGGCACTGTGGATTAGCGGTACTGTGCTTATCCTGATTCTGATTGCCATTCGCTGGGGCTATAAGGGGTTGCTTATCACCACTTTCAATGAAGACTACGCTAAAGCTCTGGGTATTTCCACTGCCTTCTGGCACTTTGCCTTTATGGGGCTGGTTTCGCTTACCACGGTGGTGAGCTTTGAATCGGTGGGGGCCATTTTGGTAGTGGCTCTATTAATCGCTCCACCGGCGGCCGCTTACCTGCTGACCGGCAATCTGAAAAAGATGTTGCTGTTGGTGAGTATTTTTGCCGTCATCACGGCGGTGGGCGGCTATTACCTGGCGCTGTGGATTGACGGCAGTATTGCCGGGGCCATGGCCACTTTTGGCGGTTTGATTTTCGCGGTTTGCTTTGCTATTGCCCGCCTGAGGAAAAGGCAAAGAGCACCGCTGACGGTAGAGGGTACTACCCTGAAATAAAAAACCCGGGACAGGCCCGGGTTCAAATTCATTTGGAGCTACCGTTAGTTAAATAGCTTCAGTACGTCATTGCCGTTCACCACCAGGATGAGGCTCACCAAAATAATGAAGCCAGCTACCTGGGCGTACTCCAGTACTTTCTCGGAAGGCTTGCGGCCGGTAATCATTTCCCACAGTACAAACACCACGTGGCCACCGTCGAGGGCGGGGATGGGCAGGATGTTAAGGAAGGCCAGCATAATGCTCAGGAAGGCGGTAAAGGCCCAGAAACGCTCCCAGTTCCACTGGGCATCGAACTGGTCAGCGATCATCAAAAAGCCACCCACCTCTTTGTAGGCACCGGTGTCGGGGTTAAAGATGAGGCGGAATTGGCGCACATAATCACTGAATACGGTACCGGCTTTGTTAACCCCGGCGGGGAAGGCTTCGAAAAAGCTGTAGCGCAGCTTTTCCGTTTTCAGAAAATCTCCGGCCGGTTTCAGGCCCATCAGGCCTGACCCGGGCAGGGTCATATGCAGTTCACGGAATTCATCATCGCGGTATAAGCCTACCACTACTTCCTCATTGGGATGATTGGGAACCTCAGCAATAAACTGGTCAAAGAAGTACATTGCTTCACCGTTGAAGCTTACCAGGCTGTCGCCTTTCTCCACTCCGGCTTTTTTGGCTACTGATTCATCAGAAAAGCCACCTACTACAAAAGGAGCACGTGGCGCTACCAGCTGACTTTTTGCGGCAATAAGCTCTCCTTTTTGCTCTTCGGTGATGCTGATCGTCTGCAGCTGGCCATCGCGTTCCAGCTTGATTTGCCCCCCTTCACCGAGGAGTATCTCCAGCGGGATCTGGCTGAAGCGCTCAATCTTTTTGCCATCCACTTCAATAATGCGATCACCGTTGCGCAGACCGATCGACTCGGCCACACTATCAACCTGTACCCCGTAGGTTACATTTTCGTTGGGCAGATATTCCTCGCCGTAATGCATCATCATACCGGCGTAAATCAAAATGGCGAGAATGATATTAACGGTAACGCCGCCGACCATAATGATCAGTCGCTGCCAGGCCGGCTTGCTGCGAAACTCCCAGGGCTCGGGTGGCTTGGCCATTTGCTCCTTGTCCATGCTCTCATCGATCATGCCGGAGATTTTTACATAGCCGCCCAATGGCAACCAGCCCATACCGTATTCAGTACCGCCGATTTTCTTTTTAAAGATGGAAAACCAGGGGTCAAAAAAGAGGTAAAACTTCTCCACCCGGGTTTTAAAGAGCTTGGCGGGAATGAAGTGACCGAGTTCGTGAAGTATGATAAGAAGAGAAAGACTCAGAAAAAACTGAGAAGCTTTAATAAGGATTTCCATTGACAAGTTTTCGATTCTCAGGCAGTTGGGATTCGTGCCCCTACGCCGTCAATTTTTTGAAAGTGAGCAAATTTAAGTAATGAGGTTTACTTACCCTCATAATATTTCTCTACCAGAATTCGCGCCAAATTTTGCACCTGCGAATTGGGGTCAGATTGACTTAGTTCAGTCAGGCTGTCTTTGAGCTTCTGACGACCGGCCGCATTAAGCTTTTCGGCCTGCTCTACCGCTGCCAGCCTGATGGCGGCATCCTCGTCGGTCATGGCGATGCCCAGGGCAGTGGAGAAGAGATTGGGGTTGGCGGTTTTGAAAAGAGCCAGCAGGGCCTCTCGTTTTGCTTCCCGCGACTGCGCCTTAGCCAGGGCATAAAGGTGGTAGGTGTCGGGCTTTTGTTGACTGTAGCGTCCCGGAAAATACTGACCGGCTGTCAGGTCAACAAAGTAGGGGGAACCAGCCAGCTCAATTCCAAGCCTGCCTTCCACCGCCGGCAGGAAATCATAATGAACTAAGCTATCCTCAGCGGTGGCTACCAGCACCTTTACCGGAATGGGGTAGGCGGGCGCTTTATTAGTGTCCTGCCGGTAGTTTACATACAGCTTGCCGTCAGCAGCAACATAGCGAAAGTCTACCTCGAGATACGCCGGTAGGAGGCTTTTGAAAAGAGAATCTCTAAAGTTCTGACTTACTGCCAACAGCTCTTTCTCAAGCCAGGGATTGGCAGCGAGATAGTGTTTAAAGCGGGCTTTAAAGGCCCGCTTTTTATGATCAGCGCTAAGATCGTCGCGCTGCTGCCAACGCAGGGCGTGCAATTCAAAAAGCCACTTTTCTCCGTAGCGATAGGCCCCGAAGGCGAGCAGGGTGTCCTCGATTTGTGGCTCGGTTAGTTTCATTTGATGACGCGCGTATGATCGCAGCAGTTGATAGTCTTCAGCGTGAAGCTCGCTTAGATCAGAACTTTTTAGGTAGTAGTTGCCGGTTTCCCGGGCGGCAAGGCTATCCACCAGTAGCAGGGTGCTGTCGTTTGGCCGGTTTTTGCCCAGGTAGCTTAGAAGGGGCTCTAACCTGCCCGCCACGCGCTCGGCTTTAAGGCCTCGGGTGTCAATCACCACAAAATCAAACTCCTCGCTCAGGTCCTCCGGTTCAAATTCCTCAAAGCGGCCTACAATCAGGAAGAAGTCTTCGGGGGTGTAGCTGGCGTAGCTGTCCCAGAAGTGGCTGATGCTTCCGTCAGCATTTTTGGTGATAAAACTGAGGGTGCCCGGGGTGCCACTGTTCTGCCCGGCCGGAAAGCTGAGGTTGATGGCCAGGGGACTGGCCTTACCGCTAAAGGCCGGGAAGAAATAGCCTGCTGGTGCAGTGAGATTTTGGCCCTGTAGTTTGTAAGGATGAAAGGCCAGAAACTCAGCCGTCTTCTGAAATTGAGAGCTGTCCAAGCCGGTGGTGTTTATGGTAAAAGCGATAGCTATTTGCGCGGATGATAACGAAGAAGGCAGTTGAACGGTCAGGCGATCGCTTTTGTGTTGAAAGCTGAGGCTATCTTTTAGCCGTCCCTCCAGCAGCCGTACCCATTTTATTGTTAGATGCGGCGCGGCTTCCAGTTGGATTGTTAATCCCCGACCAAGCTTTTTTAGCTGGTAATCGACCCGGCCCTGGATTTCAGGGCAACCTGGGGATGCCGGGCAAAACCAATAGGAAAGCTGAGTGTGAGTTACCGTTTGAGCAGACAGACTAAGCCCAAGGCCTAGGAGAGAAAAGAAAAAGAGCCATCTTTGCATAGCTCAAAAATATATTAAATCCACCGCGATGTATCAGATCAAAGTAGGCGAGTACAGCTATCAACTAAACCCGGTAAAAGGCAAGGCCCAGGAGGGGGAATTAGATGGACAGGCATACAGCCTTGACCTGCAGGGAGATCACGAAGAAATGCATGTGCTCTATAATCACCAGAGCTATAACCTTAACGTGCTTAGTGCCGATATGGCCAGCAAAACTTTCCGCATCAGGGTTAATAACAACGAATACACCCTGGAGGCTAAAGACCGTTTTGATCTCTTGCTGGAAGAACTGGGAATGGAAGACCTGACCGCTGGAGCAGTAAATGATCTGAAGGCTCCGATGCCCGGGCTGGTGCTTTCCATTGAAGTGGAAGCGGGCCAGGAAGTGAAAAAAGGAGATCCTTTAGTGGTGCTTGAAGCCATGAAAATGGAAAATGTGCTCAAGGCCGAATCGGATGCCATTGTAAAGGATATTCACGCCGAGCAGGGCAAGGCGGTGGAGAAAAACCAGGTATTGGTAGAATTTAATGCCTAGGGGTGGGCGATGGCCAGGCTGCCATACACCTTGTTTAGCGGAATGCTGCTGCCATCGTCACTTTTGAGGATAACGTCGCATTCAAAAAAGAAGCGGCTGGTATTTTCCTCGTATTCATTCAGACCGTTGTTGGTGAGGGAACTGAGCTTAAATAGTCCTTCTACGCCCTTGTGGCGACTGCTAAAGCGTTTCCCATTTTCATCAAAGTATACCATCTCAAAACTACCTCGTTGCAGCTCGTCATAGTCACGGTGCAGATGGCGGCTGTATCGGAAATCGCGCAGGCACATATCGGTGGCATTGGCCGGAAACTCCCTTCGGACGCGGTGTACACAATTGTCGGCCAGGCGAATTTGCGCTTCTACTGACTGGATGCCGCTACTGCTGAGAATAGCTTTCTGGCCGCTGGCGGCCTTACCACTTAAGGTCTGGCCGTTAACTATCCAGGTCACCTCCTCCACGGCAACCGAATTGCGGTTTACGTGTAATTCCACCTCCTGGTTGCTGAGGAAATCTACCTTGAAGCTGGCATAACAATCACTGGCAGGGTCGATATAATGAGTGATGGTGGAGGAGCAGAGTTGATAGTAGCTGTTAAGGGAAACCGGCCACAGGGTATCTTTCGTCACATCCAGTACCCGGCTAAAGGGGTAGCTGAACACCGTGCTGCCATCAGGCAGGCTAAAGCTGTAACCGTCCAGCCCGTAGAGGGAATCTCCCACTATACTGATCAGCTTTTTATTGGGGTTTATATAGTAACCGCTGGGGTCAGTAAAAGGGTAGAGACCGTTCTGAAGATTGGCAGCCAGGGAAAATTCGCTCTCATTGCCAAGCCGTTGCTTTCCCCGGTAAATCAGGTAAAAGCTGTTCTGCTCCGGTTGTTCTATTGAAGCAAGCGAAGAACTGCTTATCAGCAGGCTGTCTTCCAGTTCATAGTTTGTTTCCAGATACCAGTTTCCCTCACCGGCCTTATGTTCAAAGGGAATACCATCGATATTCCCCTTCATAAAGAAGCGGTGCTGCTCACTGTAGTGCTGATCTCCGGCCATTTCTTTGGAGCAGCCTGACATGAGAATGGCAGATCCCAGCAGCAGGAGATATTTGGTCATGGAGCTCATAGACTAAACAATTGATAGCGCAGTTGCACGCGGGTACTAAAGTTTTGATGCTGGCCTTCGATGATACCCATCCCATCATTACTGAGGTCACTCAGGTCTTTGCGGATGGCAATAGCCAGTGAAAGTTCGCGGCTTGCCTGAAAACGATAGCTGGCACCGACGCCAAAGTTCCACCGCTGGTAATAGTCGGGCAGGCCCTGGTATTCACTGGTGGTTACGGTAGGCTCAAATTTCATTACCGTGTGTTCGCGGTAGTGACTTTCCTTCACATTTAGAAGCCTGGAAGTGTAAGTGGTCAATGAGAACTGGTGTTTATCGTTTAGGTGGAAATTAACACTAAGGGGAAGCTCCAGATAGTTCAGCTGCTTGGTGGTTTGCTCAGTGTGGATGGTTTCCTTGCCAAAATCATAAAAAGTACTGTCACTCTTGGCCTGGATCCCCAGGTTGTTTTGCTGCACGTAATTGAGGCCGGCCGAAGCGGAAAGCAGCGGCGAGAAACGCCGATGGTAACCGGCTCCTACTTCAACACCAACACCGGGGCTGCGATCCGTAAATGAGGAGCTCAAAACCCAGCCCGCCTGCAGGTAAATGGTGGGCCTGCCGGTCATAGCCCGTAGTCCGCGGGGCAGTTTAGGGTCGGTAAAAGCGATGGGTAAAAGCGAGAGGTCACTTACCAATGCGGTCTCAAAGTCAAAGTCTTTTTGAGACACGATCAGCAAGCTCTCATTTCCGGCAATTGCCACCTCATTCTCAAGCTGGCTTGTCGTCAGCGTACCGTTAGTCAGGGCGGTGGTGGCACCAGTAGGCTGCTCCGGCCTGTTAACAGCACTGGCTGTAGTGCTGTTTCCGGCAAGGGCAGGCTTGGCATTAGCAGTCGGCTGATTAGCGTCCCGCCCGGTAAGGGGATTAACATTGCCTTTAGCCGCAGCGGCTTTGGCAGGGTTATTTTCTACCGCTATTGTGGCTTCCCGGGCTTTCTCAGGCTGGGCCCTATCACCAGGGTTTAGGGCAGGGGCCTCTGCAGTGCCGGTACTTTCAGCAGACGAGGGTGCCGTCGACTCCGGCATAGGCTGTTCGTTTACGATAGTGCTGTGTTCCCCAGCGGGGGCTGGAGCCCAAATGCCTGCCAGTGCAGCCAACAAGCCAAAGGTGAGGATTGCCGCTACCGAGCGCCAGTAAAAGGCTCCGCCCCGGCTTGGTTTTCCATCCAGCATATCTTCCATAGCGGCCCAGTTCGAGGGGTTAAATTCCACCACACGATTTTTCAGCTTTGACTGGAAGAGTTTTTCTAATTCCTTGTCTGTCATAGTAATACAGCCACGTTATTTACCATTTTCAGCAACAGCTCTTTGAGCTTTTTGCGCGCTGAGCTCAGGTGCCATTTACTGGTACCTTCACTCATACTTAGCTTTTCAGCAATCTCCTTGTGGTTATAACCGTCCACCACATACAGGTTAAACACCTGCTGGCTTACCGGCGGTAGCTGGCGAATCATATTCTCCAGCTCTTCAGCGTCAAATTTCTTATCCGCTTCATTGTAGTCCATCACACTGATGGGGGCTACCTCGCTAATGTTCTCGTGGTAATCTACCTTCTGCCGGTTTTTGCGCCTGAACTCATCAATCTCGGTGTTGATGGCGATGCGCCTGATCCAGGCCTCAAAGGGGGCCTTGTCATCATAGCGGTCGAGGCTTTTCAGAATCTTGTAAAAGATCTTATTCAGCATAAACTCGGCGTCATCCTTATTGGCCTCATAGCGGAGGCAAACGGCCATCAGAATACTATAGCAGCGACGGTACAGCTCAAACTGAGCTTTTCGTTCTTCGCGTTTACAGGCATCTAGTAGTTCTTTATCAATAGTCATATAAGATGAAAAACCGGTGAGGCCAATTTAAAGAAAAACTACCCTCACCGGTACAACCGAACAATAAACCACGGGATCGCAACATTGAATCTCTCAATTTACAGGGAACAATGTATAGCTATCTATCAGGGAGACGAATTAAAGATTGGCAGGGTTGGGTGGCAGTTCAAAAAAAATCCCGGCTAGTTGGCCGGGATTGATTTAAATGCTCATTGTCCTTTGTTAGGAAAGCTCTATTTCAAACTGGGTAAGACTGATAAACTCTTCAACCCGGGCGTGCATCTCTTCTTCGTTGATACCCATAAGGCGGTCGGTGCCAAATTTCTCCACACAAAAGGAAGCCAAAGCTGAACCGAAAATTACTGCCCGCTTCATATTCTCGAAGGAGATGTCGCGGGTGTGGGCCAGATGTCCGATAAAACCACCGGCGAAGGTGTCACCGGCACCGGTAGGGTCAAACACATCTTCAAGAGGAAGGGCAGGGGCGAAGAACACTTCTTTAGGGCTGAAGAGCAGAGCGCCATGTTCCCCTTTTTTGATGATGAGGTATTTGGGTCCCATTTCAAAGATTTTTTTGGCGGCCTTTACCAGGGAGTATTCGCCGCTCAGCTGCCGCGCCTCCTCATCGTTAATGGTAAGTACATCCACCTTTTTCAGCACTTCCATCAATTCGTCCCAGCTGTTGTCCATCCAGAAGTTCATGGTATCGAGCACCACCAGCTTGGGCCGTTTTTCCATTTGGTTTAGAACCTTCATCTGCACCGCCGGGGTGAGGTTACCCAGCATCAGGAATTCGGTGTTGCGCATTTCCTGTGGTACCTCCGGGTCAAATTCTGCCAGCACGTTGAGCTCAGTTTCGAGGGAGTCACGGGTATTCATATCGTTGTGATACTTACCCTTCCAGAAAAAGGTTTTACCGCCTTGCACCACGTTGATGCCCTGGGTAGAAATTCCCCGCTCGCGGAAGTCGCTGAGATGTTGCTCCGGGAAGTCTTCGCCCACAATGGAAACGATATCGATATCGTCCATGAAATTAGCGGCAGAGAGGGAGGCGTAAGTGGCGGATCCACCCAGGATTTTCCCTGATTCACCAAAGGGGGTTATCAGTTCGTCGAATGCTACGGTACCAACTATTAAAAGGCTCATGTGAAGATTTTAAAAAATTTCCGGCAAAGATTGTGTATTTTGGGGAAAGGTACTAATATTGCACCCGCTTTTAAGGGAAGGAAATTCCTGAAAGAGTAAAACATAAATTCCTCCTTACCTGCCTGCCGGCAGGCAGGGCTTAGTAACTGAGCTAAGAATTGCACTCCGGCAAGTAGTAAATGAGGAGCGGTTAAGGGAAGCCTAACTGTTATAAAATATTATTCCTCCTTAGCTCAGTTGGTTAGAGCATCTGACTGTTAATCAGAGGGTCGTTGGTTCGAGCCCAACAGGAGGAGCTAGAAAAACCCCGCAGAATTGCGGGGTTTTTTGTTTTAAGGTGTTTAAAGTTGCAAAGTTGAAGGTTGAAAAGTTCAAAGTCAACTGGGTTAACTATCTTTTTTGGGATGTACTTTCTATATATCCTGCAATCTCAAATCAACCTTCAATTTTACCTTGGTATCACCGAGGATATCAACCAGCGTCTAATTCAACATAATACTTCTGAGCGCACTACTTTCACGGCAAAGCATAGGCCCTGGAAAATAGTAGCTGTTTTTGCGGTGGGGCAATCGTTGGGTGAGGCAAGAAAGATCGAAACCTTTATTAAACGACAAAAGAGCAGAGTACTTATTAAGAAGTTAGTTGACCCAGAATTTATCCCAACCGGGAGACTGGCTCAGTTGGTTAGAGTCCCGGACGTCCGGGATTAATCAGAGGGTCGTTGGTTCGAGCCCAACAGGAGGAGCTAGAAAAACCCCGCA
>CAZUCA010000065.1:0-19761 GCA_964619125.1 uncultured Owenweeksia sp.
ATAACGTCTAAGCTATCAGTAAGTTGAGAATTATTCTTGTCGGAATATGAGAATAATATGAATTTTCTTATATGTTTGTGAGGTAATAGGTTAAAAGTTAAAGCGTTAGTTTATGAGAAAGTTGTTTTCTGGTATCGTGACCGGATTGATCATGGTGCTGCTCTCTTTCCTGATAGCTTAGACGTTATAACGTTCGGGGTTTCATTCCAATCAAAACAGTTGAAAAAAGACTTCTCAGCGAGAAGTCTTTTTTTTTAGTCTCCTTTCTTAGAAGAGTGGCGGGTATCCCAGGTCAGCCTGAATTTTTTTGAGTTCATTAAGCAGGGGGAGCACCGTGGCTACCTGGGCCGAGTCTTGTGGACCAAAGCGTATGGTGTGTGAGCTCAGGCCATTTTGAATTGTAACCCAAAAATCACATCCGTCAGCGCATACGTTGCAGGTATTGAGATTGATTGCTTTAAACTGCTGCTCATGGAGATGTGAGAGCAGGTTCTGGTATTGTTGCTGCTGGGTTTTAGCCATGGTGTCGACAACGGTGGATTGACAATCGCGGCGTGCTACCAGAGTGCTATGGCTAGTGCTGATTTCTAAAGTATCGTTAGCAGCACACCAGCCACAGATGGTGCCACTGCTAAAGGTCCATTGCGTATTATTTTTCAGTGACTGCTCTTTTGATGCCTGGTTTTTCTGACAGGAATTGAGACTGAGCACAGCCACTACGATAGTAAGGAAACAGATTGATTTCATCGGTAGATCTTTACTACTTAAGACGTTAAGGGGCTAGGTTTCGTTGCGTGGGTGGGTAAAAATTAGCTTGAGAAAGTTCTGAAAAAGAGAAAGTCACTGCCTTTGCAGTGACTTTCAGCTCAACTCGAACAACTAAAAACTAACGCTGCTATTGAATAGCTTCTTAAATATTTTTGAGGGTTCAACCCTTAATCGGTGGTGGTGATAGCTTCACCCTTACCGTCATAAAACAGCCGGAGGTCTTTTTTGTTCAAACGTTCTAAGCGAAGTGAATATTTAATTGCCACTCCCTCATCGTTAACATATTTAAATGCCTCCAGAAATATTGCTTTGGGGTAGTTCTCCGTAATATGCTCTCGTATGGGAGCTGGGAGGTCAGCCTCTGCTATTTCTACCCGCTTGCCCTCTTGCTCAATGACGATATTATGATTGACAATATTGTCATTTTGCCCGAAGGCCTCAGTCAAAAATAAGGAAACTAATATTGGAAAACTGATTTTTAGGTAAATAATTTTTAAAAATTTCATAATCTTAGGCATTGGGCTTAAGTGATATGGCTTGAACTAAGTGGGATTATAAGTGACACTAATATGATGTTTTGGTAGAATGGGCAGGTGCCTGGCTCGAGCCTGACAAATAGACGCCCTGGCTATAAGGGATTGATTTTATTTACTGAATTTCCCCTGTCATCAAATTCAATAGTCCATTTCTTAGGGCCTTTTTTAACTTCCACCAGATAACCGGTTGTTTTCTGACCATCCACCAGTTTGAAGACTCTTAATATTTCGGGGTTGTGATAGTTGTCAATGATATCGCGCCGGGCCTCGGCCGGTAATTCGCGCGGGGGTATACTACGCTTGTCGCGTGGGTCCTTATCCAGATCGTATTCCTGGTCTTGTTGAGTAGTGGTGGCCTGCTTGCTTCTTTCACTTTGGGCCTGTATACTCCCCATTCCCAGGAAGAATAATGCAATTACTAATAGGGTTATTCTGGCCATCTTTTTGGGAGTTTGTTATGCTCACCTAACGGCTAGAGGGCCTTATTGTTGAATAGAGTTCACTCTGAAGGCCAGGCCCTTTACTGCTGGTTTAAGTCTTTCCCGCCCTTAATTAATCACTTAATAATTACCGACGGCCTGCCCATTTTTGACAAAGCCCTTAGCTTTGCTACAAAATTTTCAGGCGTGAACTTTTGTAGCAACTGCGGTAGCGATTCACTCAATTACACCATTCCTGCTGGGGATCATTTTCCCCGCTTTGTGTGTGATGATTGCCAAACCATTCATTATAGTAATCCTAATATGGTGGTGGGCTGTATTATAGAAAGTGAGGGTAAAATTATGCTGGCCAAACGTGGTATTGAACCAAGGCGTGGGTTTTGGAATTTGCCCTGTGGTTTTCTGGAAAATAAGGAGACCATTCAGCAGGGAGCGCGCCGGGAGGTGTTCGAAGAAACCGGCGCCCGGGTAGAACTCGAAAACCTGCATGCAGTTTATAATTTGCCTCATGCCAATCAGGTCTATCTGATTTTTAAAGCAGTAATGCTATCGGATGAGTTTCACCTCACTCCCGAGAGCACGGAAATTCGTTTTTTTGCCGAAAACGAAATTCCCTGGGATGACATTGCCTTCTCCAGTAATGCCTTTGCCATCCGCAAGTTTTTTGGCAACCCCCGCTTCGATACCACCACCCATATTGGAAGTTACTTTAAAGAGAAAAAAGATTAATGCAAACGAAAGAATTGAGCCTGGTGCACCTGGTGTTGCCGGCAGAAGATCCCGATACTGAAAAACCTCCCTTATTATTGATGTTACATGGTTATGGCAGCCATGAGAATGACCTCTTTAGTATGGCACCTATGCTTAATAAAAAAGCCACGGTGGTAAGCGTTAGGGCTCCAAGGCCATTGCCCTGGGGCGGTTTTGCCTGGTATGATATTCAGTTTGAAAACCTGGGAAAGGGCAAGATGAGTGATATACCCCAGGCCCGGGAAAGTTATCAGCAAATACTTGATTTTCTGCCTGAGGTGCACCAGGCATACGGTACCGACCCTGACCAATGCTGGTTGATGGGTTTCAGCCAGGGCTGTATTCTCAGCTACGCATTGGCACTTAATAATCCCGCGAAATTTCAAAAGGTATTGGCCTTGAGTGGTTATATGCTAAAAGAATTGTTGCCTGAAAAATTTAGCCAGGCTGCCCTTAAACATCTCGACTTTTTTGTCAGCCACGGTACCGCTGATGAAGTTATACCGGTAGAGTGGGCGCGCACAGCGGTTGATATACTTGAGAAACTACAGCTTAAGCACCAGTATCGCGAATACCCGATGGGTCATGGTATTAACCCGGAATGTTTTGAGGATCTCAAGAAATGGATGAAAGTCCGCGCTATGATTTAAGTTAAAGGCTAAGGCCAATCTCACTTCAGGCGGGGCATTTTTTCTAACTTTAGCTCAAATCCCGCCCCGATGAAGAATTGTTTACTTATTGTCCTAACACTGCTGGCTTCGCAATTGAGCGGACAAAGCAATATGCGCCTTACTCATCCTGCGGCAGAAGCGGTGTTGAAAGGAAATTACAATGCCCAGGACTATTTGGCTGCGGTAGTGATATCCAACCCGGCCCGGATAGTTTGCGAAATAAACAACCTGGTTTCGCCGGATAGCTTAATGACCAGCCTCTCAATGCTGGCGTCATTTCAAACCCGCCATACCTTTTCCGATACCCTGTCAGACAGTGTGGGAATCGGTGCTGCACGTCGCTGGATCGAATCGAAGCTGCAGCAATATTCACAGCGTCAGCAGCAGCGCTTGCTTACCGCTTATCTCGAATTTGATTATGCCGGTACCGGCTGCAACGATGCCGAGGGCTTGCGGAACGTGGTGGGAATCCTGCCGGGAAGCAATCCGGGGGCGGAAGGAATTGTTATTATAGAAGGTCATATGGACAGCCGCTGTGAAGGCCGCTGTGATTCAACCTGCCTGGCGCCCGGGGTGGATGACAATGCCAGTGGTACGGCACTGGTGATGGAGCTGGCGCGGGTAATGAGTGCCTATACTTTCGAGCATACCCTGGTATTTATGCTTACCACCGGTGAGGAGCAGGGCCTGCTGGGGGCAGAGGCCATGGCCACTTATCTCAATGCGGAAAATATTGCCGTAAAAGCTGTACTGAATAATGACGTGGTTGGAGGAATAGTTTGTGGGCAAACAGCCTCCCCGCCCGGCTGCGCCCCTCCTTATGCTGTTGACAGCACTTCAACGCGCATTTTTGCCAATCCTCAGGCGCAAACCAATCCTTCCCAGGACCTGGCCCGTAGTCTCAAATTATACTATGATGAAAAAATCAAGTCGCAAACCATGGTGCCCATGGACATCAATATTATCAATCAGCTCGACCGTGGCGGCCGGGGCGGTGATCACATTCCCTTTAGCGACCTGGGGATGCCCAGCAGCCGTTTCAGCTCGGCGCATGAGCATGGCGATGCCTCGGTAGGGCCTAATTACCAGGATCATCAGCATACTTCAGATGACGTGCTTGGAGTTGATACCACCGGTGATGGCATACTCGATACATTATATGTTAACCTGAATTACCTGGCCCGCAATGCAGTGATAAACGGTGTGGCGGCAGCTCAGCTGGCCCTGGGGCCGGAGGCACCAGACTTCAGCCTTAGTAGCAGTCCGGCAGGTCTTATGGTAGATTTAATCAATGCCAATGCCCCGCAGCACCGGGTGGGGGTGCGTCAGTTGGGTGATACCGAATACGAGGCTATCTATCGCTTTTCCGGCTCCTCTTTTCTAATCCCCGGTTTAAGTAGTGGCACCCTTTATTACATTTCGGTGGCAGCCCTCGACAGCAACGAGGTGATGAGTCCCTTTTCGATGGCGCAGGTGAAAATTGCCAATGTAACTACGGCTGCCGGCAACATGGATCCCCTCGATCTGGAGGTGGATTGCAACACCTTTGGTCTGGCTGGTTCTGATCACCTTAATCAAATGCCGGGAATACGTTCTCTTAGCCCTAATCCGGTTAGGGGCCAGGCCAATATTGACATTTGGACAGCGCGGGCCAACAGCCACTACCAATATAGCCTTGAATTAATTGATTTTTCAGGACGTTTAATCTGGTCTGAGGATCTACAGCTCGGGCAAGGAAGTAACCAACTGGAGTTAAACCTGGAGGTAGCGGCGGGCTCCTATTTACTGCAACTAAAGCGCAACGGGCAAGCTATCGATAGCCGTAAGGTGATCATCAGTCCCTAAAGGAAGGTATCAGGCGCTACGACCGGCTATTTGTTGCGGTATGCTTCTGCAGCTGCCCGTACGCTGCCGTGTTTTTCAAGTAATTGGCTGGCCTCGCCACGGTTTATTTCCAGGTCTTCCATCAACATACGAATGCCGCGGTCAACCAGCTTGTTGTTACTAAGCTGCATGTCTACCATCTTATTGCCCTTAACCCGGCCCATTTTTATCATCACCGAGGTGGAGATCATGTTAAGGATAAGCTTTTGTGCGGTACCAGCTTTCATGCGGGTGCTGCCGGTAACAAATTCGGGTCCTACCACTGCCACCACCGGATGATCGGCATACTCAATCAGTGGCGCCTTCTGGTTACAGGTAATACAGGCAGTGGCTATGCTTCGTTGGCGGCACTCGCGTAAACCACCAATTACGTAAGGGGTGGTACCGGAAGCAGCAATACCAATCAGCATGTCTTTTGAGGAAATATGGTATTGCTGTAAATCCTTAAATGCGGCACTTTCATCGTCTTCGGCAAATTCCACTGCCTTGCGAATGGCTCGGTCGCCACCGGCAATCAGGCCTACCACCCAATCAGGGGAGGCGCCGAAAGTAGGAGGGAGCTCAGAAGCATCGAGGATGCCAAGCCGTCCGCTGGTGCCGGCTCCGATGTAAAACAGTCGTCCACCTTCACGCATCAGCATCACCGCCTTGTTTACCAGCTCCTCTATCGCGGGAATGGCCTGCTTTACAGCCAGCGCAACCTTTTGGTCTTCCAGATTGATATTATGGAGCAGCTCATGGGTGCTCATCTTTTCCAATCCTTCGTAAAGAGAACTTTGCTCGGTGGTTTTCATGGGGTCAGGAATTTTTCTTGAGCAGGGCCATAAAGAACCCATCCGTAAGGGCGGAGGGATCGATGCGTTGCTGCTCCAGCAGTTCGAAATTAGGATTTGCCGCCAGAAATTTCTCTACTTGGGCTTCATTTTCGCGGCGCAGAATGGAACAGGTGGCATAAACCATCAATCCTCCGGTCTTGAGCATCTGGCTGTAATCCTGGATGATATTGCCCTGGATTTTTTCCACCCGCTCAATGTGTTCCGGCTGCAACTTCCACTTGGTGTCGGGGTTGCGTTTGATAACGCCGGTTCCGGAACAGGGAACATCCAGTAAGAGGCGATCAGCACTGTTTTTTAAGCGCTTGATGGTTTTAGAGGATTCAATATGGCGTACCTCTATATTATGTGCCCCATTGCGCTTGGCGCGCTTCTTTAGCTCGTGCAACTTCCACTCTTCCACGTCCATGGCAATTATGCTACCCTTGTTTTGCATTAGGGCGGCCAGGTGCAGGCTTTTACCGCCAGCACCTGCGCAGGCGTCAATAACGCGCATGCCCGCTTCGGGGCGCAGGTAAGGAGCTATTAACTGCGAACCACCATCCTGAACCTCAAACAGACCCTTCTTAAAGCTTTCGTGCTTAAAAGTATTTACCCGCCTTTTCAGCACCAGGCCCACCTCGTTTTTGGGAAAAGCTTCCGTATCCACCCGTTCATCACGCAGGGTTTGCTGCAGGCTGCGGCGGTCGGTTTTTAGGCTGTTAGTGCGTATAATCAGTTCGGCCGGAAGGTTCATGGCCCGGGCTACTGCCGGCCAGCGCTCACCCAGTTCCTCCCTGGCCATCTGGTCGAACCAGATGGGGTAAGATTCCTGTACGCCAAGGTCTTGTGGTAAGGATGACTTGGCCTTGGCAATATCGAAATCGCGTACATCATCAAACTGATGCCATTCTGAAAGCTCGTAGCCTTTCCATTGCCACCAGATACCAAACAGGCGGTACAGCTCCTTGCGTTTAAGGCTGGGCTCTTTGCCGTAAAGTTCCCAGAGGTAACGCCACCAGCGCACAATTTCATAGGTGGATTCGGCAATGAAGGCACGGTCACGCGCGCCCCATTTTCGGTTTGATTTGAGGATACGTTCAATGACCTTATCGGCATAATATCCCTTGCCAAAGGAAGTTTCGAGTGCTTCCATTACGGCAGCAACCAGGTTTTTGTGCAGGCGGGGACTTTCCTTTTCTGTATTCAAGTGCTTAAAAATTTAAACCCGTAACCGCTCGGGGAGGCTACGGGTTTTGTAAATATAAAAACTGACCGTATTTACACCGCAGGGTAGCGCTTAGGGTCAAATTCATGCATAATGCTGTTCACCTTTTCTACCACGTCGTCAACCTGGGGTTTAGAAAAGTAGTCACCGTCAGAGCCATAGGCCGGGCGGTGAGGACGGGCACTCAGCGTTTGTGGTTTGCTGTCGAGGTGGCGGTATCCGCCTTGTTCTTCCAGAATCTGCTGCATAATAAAGGCACTGGCTCCACCGGGAACATCTTCGTCGATAACCAGCAGGCGGTTGCTGCGTGCCAGGCTTTTTACAATGTCGTGACTTAGGTCGAAGGGCAGTAGCGATTGCAGGTCGATAACCTCTGCCGAAATACCCATTTCTGCCAGTATTTCCGCGGCTTCCATTACAATGCGGCAGCTGCTGCCGTAAGTTACCAGGGTGATATCTTCACCCTCGCGAATTATTTCCACCTTGCCCAGTTCGGTGCGGATGTCAGCCAGATTGGCGGGAATTTGCTCCTTGAGGCGATAGCCATTGAGACACTCCACAATAATGCCGGGATCATCTCCCTCAAGGAGGGTGTTGTAAAAGCCGGCCGCCTGTACCATATTGCGGGGAACCAAAACGTGCATACCTCTCACGGCATTAATAATGGTGCCCATTGGGGAGCCTGAATGCCAGATGCCCTCAAGGCGGTGACCACGGGTACGCACAATCACCGGTGCTTTCTGGCGCCCTTTGGTACGGTACTGCAGAGTGGCGAGATCATCGCTCATAATCTGCAGGGCGTACAGCAGGTAGTCGAGATATTGAATTTCCGCAATAGGGCGCAAGCCACGCATGGCCATTCCTATGCCTTCACCGAGGATGGTGGCCTCACGAATGCCGGTATCGTAAACGCGGTTTTCACCGTGCTTGTCTTGCAGGCCTTCGAGCCCTTGGTTTACATCACCGATCTTTCCGCTGTCTTCGCCGAAAATCATTACTTCAGGACGATCGCCAAGAATACGGTCAAAATTTTCACGTAGTACAATACGGGCATCCACCGTTTGGCTGTCGTTATTGTATTCGGGCTTAACCTCCTTAATCTTTAGAGGGCTGAGCTCCGATTGACTGTAGAGATAGTCATTATAACGGTCTTTATTGGCCTGCCGGGCATTTTCAAGCCAGTTTTTGAGAGCTTCGCCCAACTGGCTTGATTCGCTTCTCAGTTTCCAAAGGGCGCGACGGGCGGCCGAAAAGGCATCCTTGCGCAAGGGGTCTGCGGTAGCTTCCAACTCACTGGCCATCTGGGTTAAGGCTTCCTTTTGTGAAGATGCTTCCGCAGCCTGGCGAATGAGGCTGACCACCTCTTTCAGCTCTTCTTTAATGGGGGTGGTGTACTCCTTCCAGGCCGCCGCCTTGGCCTGACGGGCGCTGGTTTTTGCTTCTTTTTCTACCGCGTCGAGTTCTTCTGCGCTGGCAATACCGCGGTTTTCAATCCACTCGCGCATCTTTTTAATGCAGTCAAAGTCCTTTTCCCAGTTGAGGCGCTGCTCATTTTTGTAGCGTTCATGCGAGCCACTGGTAGAGTGGCCCTGGGGCTGGGTAATTTCCTGCACGTGGATTAGAATAGGAATATGCTCTTCGCGGGCAATTTTCTCGGCCTTGCGGTAAGTATCTATCAGCTCGGCGTAATCCCAGCCTTTCACCCTGAAAATGCGATAACCGTTGGTGTTTTCTTCTTTTTCGAAGCCTTTCAGAATCTCCGAAATATTTTCCTTGGTGGTTTGGTATTTACTGTGTACCGAAATTCCGTAGTCGTCATCCCACACCGATATTACCATGGGAACCTGCAGGACACCGGCGGCATTAAAGGTTTCCCAAAACAAACCCTCACTGGTAGAGGCATTGCCAATTGTGCCCCAGGCAATTTCATTGCCGTTATTCGAAAATTTCTTCCAGTCTTTCAGTCCCTTATTGCTGCGGTACATCTTTGAGGCTTCTGCCAGTCCCAGCAGGCGAGGCATCTGGCCGGCGGTGGGGGAAATGTCGGCCGACGAATTCTTTTGAGCCATCAGGTCTTTCCACTCCCCACTGGCATCAAGGCTTTGGGTGGTAAAGTGGCCGTTCATCTGGCGTCCGGCCGAGGCAGGTTCATGCTCGTGATCGGTATCGGCATAAAGACTAGCGAAAAATTGCTGGGTATTGAGCTGGCCAATGGCCATCATAAAGGTTTGATCACGATAGTAACCTGAGCGGAAGTCACCATCGCGGAATACCTTGGCCCAGGCAATCTGGGCTATTTCCTTACCATCGCCGAAAATCCCGAATTTTGCCTTGCCGGTAAGTACCTCCCGACGACCAATAAGGCTGGCCTCACGGCTTTCTACCGCCAGGCGGTAGTCGTTAATTACCAATTGGGCATATTCTTTATTCTTATCAGTTGCAGCCGAAGTGGCCGATGGACTTTGGGTGTTGCTCATGGAATCTTTTTTTGGGAGGTGGCAAATTTAGCCAAATATGCCCGCCCTTTCAAAAGTGATTCCATTTGATTGACCGCCGGGCCTGAAGGCAGATTTTCAGGGGCATGGTAGCAGCATTGGCCATATTTCACTACCTTATATGTTGAAAATGGATGAACTAAAAGCTAGTCTTGGTTTTTTCATTGAATGAATCAGCTTGATTATGCCGCACCGTAAACACCTTTGTATTGTAGACAATGACCGGATTTACCAGTTTACAGTAAAAAAGACACTGGAATTGATGAAATCCGATTGCCGTCTTTCAATTTTTAGTGATGGTCTCGAAGCCATTGCCTTCCTGCGCAATTGCCTCGACTGCCCCGATGATACTCCGGATATTATTCTGCTTGACCTTAAAATGCCCATGCTTGATGGCTGGGGCTTCCTGAAGGAATACAGTAAATTTCATGATGAGCTGGGGCGTGAGGTACAGCTTTATTTTACCACCTCCAGCATTGATGACAGTGATCGCAAGCGGGCGCTTGAAAATCCCGTAGTAAACGGTTTTATGGATAAGCCGGTAAGCTATCACGACTTGCAGGAAGTTTTCGCCAAATTGCAGATTACCGCTACCGCTTAAGCAATATTTCAGGCTTTTTGGCGGTCAGTTTTGTCTTCTTAATTGGTAAACTGAGGCGGTTTTAGCCTGCAATAGTCCTTTTTTTTACGATTTAAGTCTTAAAATTTGATGGTAGTTGAGGTGGCCTTTGGCCTGACTCACACCGCTTCCTGCCTAAAACTTGCTGACTTTCAGAAGTGAACCCGCGTGAGGGGGGCTGAATTTTTCGGCCTTCAAGTGAAAGGGGTAGGATAATAAACTATCTTCGCTGCATTATTAATTTTTTATTTTTCAGTAATGCCTACAGGTAAGATTAAATTTTTCAATGAGTCTAAAGGTTACGGATTTATCACCGACGACCAGACTCAGCAAGACGTTTTTGTACACGTTTCAGGCCTTAACCAGGACGTACGTGAAGGTGACTCCGTATCATACGAGGTTAGAGAAGGTAAAAGAGGACTTAACGCGGTTAATGTAGAGATCGCCTAAGTTTTTCTTCCTTTATAAAATGTTGAAGCCCCGGCCATGTGTCGGGGCTTTTTATTTTTGGTCGCTTTGGGTTATAACTTATAGAAGGCCTGCCGCTGCAGAGGTTGCCCACCCTGGCTTTTCAGCAATAGCAGATAGCTGCCCGCAGGCAGTTGGCCTAGCTCAACCCTCTGACTGGCCTCCTCAGAAAGGCGTTTGTGTAAGATCAGCGTGCCTCTTTGATCCCTTACTTCCAGCCATAGTTCTTCTCGAACTGATCTGCGCTCCAGGATAATATAATCATCAGCCGGATTGGGAAATATGGCGCTTAGCGGTGTACCTGCTTCACTGAGGTTGGTGCTGTTACAGTCGCTTACCACTACCAGCAGGCTATCGCCACCCTGGGCCTCAAAGCCGCAGGGGCTTAGCAGGGTATTGCCGTCACTGCCGGTTCGGAGAAAGAGCTTAAAACTGTCGTTGTAGCTAAAGCCGTTAAATACTTCCAGTTCAATCAAATTAGCTGTGTCCGCATTATTAAGCGGGCGGGCGCCAATAATCGGCATCAGCTGGTTTTGGCTGTTCACCATCCTGAAGTCACTGCCATCAGAGGCCAGGGAACTACTGAGAAACTTATAGGGACTTCGGACAAGGATGGTGCTGTCACCACAGGATGCAATTACGCTACCACTTTGAAGGCTGTCAACCGGCGGGAGTGGATGCCAGTCATTGGCTGGGTTTGAACAGTGATTGCTGACAAACAGGATAGCCTCCCTACTAACTTCACCAACTTTAAGCCACATGGCAAGTATGGTATCGAAAGTGTATTCTTCCACCCTGAATTTTACCAGGGCCATTTGCTCATTTAGGGGTTGAAAAGTAATAGTACCGTTAGTTGGATTTATCTGAATAGGGGTAATAGAGGCAAAAGGATGGTTAGAGGTAAAGGGTGTTTTTAAGGCAATGGTGGTTTTACCGTTGTAGTTACAGTTCAGCTGGTAGTTGGATTGCTGGAAGTCGAAGCTGAACAGCAGGGAATCGCCGTCTGATTCATTCGATTCATGCTCCCACTGCACCGGTCGGTTAGTATTGCTGCAGAAATAGCCAATGCCCTCGCGCTTAAAGCGGGGTGAGCTATTGGGCCGTAACAAATTGTTTAGTAAAGCGTCCGTTACCATCGATTGGGAACCGGAGCTGAGGTTGGTCATATTGCTAGGTCGGCAGCAAGCCTCATAGCTAAATCGGAAATCACCGCATTTACCGGGTAGCACTACTGTATCCTGGAAGATATAGGTCATGATAGAGGTACCGTAAGACAGGCTGTCTACAATTGTTTTACAACTGTTGTTAGCTGCCAGTGGGTTTGGTCCGGGGGGATAAATTTGGGGTAGGATTACTGAAGTGGAGCCAAAGCAACTACTGGAAATACATATGGTCCCAGGATTACCCAGATATGTGACATCTTCCTTATAAATCAGTAGCCGAAGCAGATACTGATGGGCCACTCCAGTGGAATCACCGATATATCGGTAACTGATTTCACTGCCAACCACATGGGAGGCTTGCAATGAAGGCATTGAGAACAGCCCCAAAATAATAAAGATTAGCTTTTTCATCAGGTGGTTTAAGTGACGGTGTTGAAAGCTAAAACTAAGAGGAAAATAATCGCTTGTGAATAGTCAATTATTGAGTGGTCTCGGCCGAAGATTTATCCTATTAAAAAAGCCCCCGCTATGCGGAGGCTTTTGTTGGCTAAATTTTAAGAGAACTAAAATATTAATAATCGCTGGCTGTGAATAATTTTATTAGTCTTGCTTACAAACTGCAGCAGGTAACTGCCTGCCGGTAGTTTTTCCAGTGATATTTCCTGCTGAGTTACATTTTGCAAATGCCTGCGCAGTAAAACCCTGCCACTTTGATCCCTGATCTCAAGCAGGCTGATGCCGCTGTTCTCAGGCAGGTCAATTCTAATTTGGTCGCGGGCGGGATTGGGATATACCAAGGGTTGCGGTGAACTTAGTTCTTCCAAACCTACCTGGTTGCAGGCATTTTGAACTTCCTCCAGACATACGTCATCAATTAGCCAGCCTTCGCCACTTTGCTGGTAATTGCTACCAAAGTGAAAACGGAATTGAATACGGGCATCGTTAAAGCTCTTGAATTCTTTTACGGCGTGCTCCCAACCATTAGACTGACCGGAGAAACCGGGGTCTATCAGGTTCAGGCTTTGAATGTGGGGTGTGTTGTACCAGGCCGTGTCGAGCGTATGGCCGAGCACTTGCCAGGTTTTACCACTATCGAGGCTGATCTCTACGTTGCCGCCGTCAAAATTGGCCTCGGTATCGTACTGATGCCAAAAGCTAAAGCGATAACACTTAAGGGCCTCAATATCGAAGTGAGGGCTGTAGAGATACAAGTTCAGCAGATCTGGGTAGCTGTGCTGACTGGTAAACCAGGCTTTGCTGCCCTGATGTACCGAGTTGAAGATAACCTTGGCCGGTGTTCCGTATTGCCATACCGTATCGCGTGCCAGGCTAATGGCATTGTGAGGGTAGAGCTCCATGTTTGACTCAAAACCAAGGCATAAAGAACTGCTGTCATACACCGGCAGGTAAGAAACCTGGGCATAAAGGGTGTCATCAACAGGTAAAGCATCGAGGCGGTTATGGGGTCTGCTGGTAACCACCATCAATTGGGTGGTGGTAGCTGACAAAGTGAGCTCACCCAGATCAATAATGCGGCTGTTACCCGCTTTCAAGGTACTTACCTGGTAGGTACTGTCGAGCAACAGGGTGCCATTTTGATCATAAATGTCAACCGCTAATTCATTGATAGCGCGTTGACCGCTATTGCTGATGCGCAATTCCATCGCGTTAAGGCCCTGGCGGGGCACAACCTGGCTAAAAATGAGGCCTTGAGGACCCACCGAAAACTGCGGGGGCACATAAAGTTCGATGTCGTCTACCGTCCAGCTGCCATGGGTGGCTTCAAAGCGGAAAGTGAAATTGGCCAGCGATTGTTGGCTGTTTATCCGGTATTGCTCCATTTGCCAGCCATTGGAGTTGCCTTTGAATTTTGATTGGCCATGGCCGGGACGGGTGGGATCGTAGAGATTGGTCCAGCCGTTAGGTGAGATATACTGGAGCACTCCACCACCAGTGGCATTGAAGTCATATTTATGCCTGAAGCGCAATTCTACCCCAACCAGGGTGTCAAGGCCAATGAAAGTCGGCGAAATAAGGCGTTCTACTCCCTGCCGGATGGCCGGGGCATCGAGGTTGGTTTGCGCCACCCGGCTCCCACCATGTGGAGGTGCCTGCTGGGGTGTGCCTACTTCCCACTGGAGGAAATCACCGCGGTTGAAAACAAAGGGGTGATAGCAACTTTCGAAATCCATAAACCAGGGCGCGGTGAGGAAGGGCCTTACGTAAAAGGTTTGGGTGATTGTATCATTACCGGCATACACGTCATTAGTATAGTTTACCCATGCCTTAAGTTTATAAATACCAGCCGGCAAAGGTGTACCTAAGACAAAATTTCCCGTAATATTTTCCTGGGGCCCGGTGGTTGATAAGCTGAAGTAGGAACTACTGGTGGCCACCACCGTCCCACTACATTGATTACTCAATTCGAGATGCAGTTGGGTGTTAGCGCTAAGGCTTTGGTTAGAGGTGATGCTAAAGCCAAAATTAGTGAGGGTAGATACATTTTCGTAGTTGCGCAGCGAAATATCAGCGATACCTACCAGCGCCAGGTCATAGTCACCTGTTTCCTCTATGGTGATCTGACCAATGGCAAACTCACCAGCCGGAGCATTGGTCTCTACTTTTAGCTTAATATTTTTACCGGCATAGGCTGACAGGTCAAACCTGGCCAGGCTGTTAAACGCCTTCTGTCCCAGTAGGGAGGGAGTCCAGTTGAGCTTTTTCCAGCCATCCTGATTGGTGTGAACCCAAACGCTTACGTTAGAATTTCCGCCATAGTAATGATATTCCAAACGCAATTCATAAGTAGCGCTACTGGCCGCAGGAAGACTGATACATTGTGAAACCAGGCGGGTGGTATCAATAATCGATCCGGTGGAATTCAGAAGGTAGCTGCCACCAGCGTTGGCGGCCGAAGGTCCGCCAGGATAATTATTGCTATTGCTATCGTTGACCACTATTATGCCGTTGGGCAGGGTGCTCTGATTTGACCATACCCCGTCGGCAGTAACACCACCTAGTGGACCGGCCGGGTTGTCGTCAAAACTGTAGTGATAAGGCAGGTTAATGGAACCCTGGCGGGGCTTTAACTCGTAGCTTGCGGTATCATTGCTTTGGTTGAGGTCTCCGGCTTTTTCATGCCATATTTTCAATGTCTGACTGCCGCTGGCGGGGAGATTAATGCTGGCGCTGGCAGTGTAAATGCTCTGGCTGTGGGGGGCAATCACTACTGTTACCGTGTCGCGCACTACCGGGTTGTTGTCAATCTGGTAAGCGATAGGTATACTGGCCAGGCTATCGCGGCCCACATTGCTGATAGCGATATCCAGTGGCAGGTTGTTTGCGGGGCCACATAAACCGGTCAGCACCTCGGGTTGATGGAGGGCCACACTGAGGTCCTGCTGAAACAAGCGCTTCAGTTCAAGCTGATCAATGGCGATATGATTCCGCCACAGAGTATTGCTGCCACTAACCCTGAACCTGATGCGAATAACCCTGCCCATAAAAGGACTGAGGTCAACGGTGGCCTTTTGCCAGCTATCGCCCGCCTGACTTTGCTGCTGACCCACAATTTCATGATAGGAAATATGAAATTGATTGCTGGTTATACCCGTATCGATGTCGAGCCTGAGGGCTGAAATTTCACTACCAAACATGTGGTAATAAAAGCTGAACTGACGACTTTCACTGGTGTCAGTGAGATCTATACAGGGTGTGGTAAATAAATAAGTGGAGTTACCTGCCGAAGAGTAAAAATCAGTGTAGAGATAATTGAGGCCGTTATGGGCTTTTAAAGGACCAGTGCTGTTGGAGTAGGTGGCGCTATCCCACACGGTCCAGCCGTTATTGCTGCCGTAAGCCGATGAACGATGGTAATAATCTGCAATCTGGCCCAGGTTAAGGGAACCCATATTGGGCTGACCGTAGCCAGCTTGCCAGTCACTTCCTTCAAAACTTTCGCTCCAGGGCAGTTGGCTGATCACGCCTGGGAGATTGCAGTTGCCCGCTGTACACTTGGCGGGTAAAATTATATTGGGCGCATATATGTCATAATGGCCAAGTAAAGGAGAGCGAGTGTTATTGCCACAACTATCGGTAGCCAGCAAATAGTATTGGATGCTGTCACCGGGGTTCAGTCCCAGCTTACTGCTGAAAAAGGGGCTGCCTGGGCTGAGGTTTTTGCTCTGGAAAGCACCGCCGTTCAGGGAATAGTAAACTGCCACTGTCTGCAGGCCACTGTCATACTTAAGACTGTCGTATGCAGCAATGCTTACAGTGGCTGAATCTGCATTGATCATTCCTGCGGAAAGGCTGGTACAGCTATCCTGGGCTACTGCAAAATCCACTTGAGGTGGTATCAACTCACAGCTGGAGCCAAATACTTTGATATTGTCAACCCACCAGCCGGCGGCAAAACCTCCTGAAGGCAGATAGTTAAAATCACCCTTAAAGCGAATAAGCACATGAGGGTAGCCGCTAACCGGGCTGCTGGCGGTGTCGTTGGCAAGACCATTAAGGTCAAAAACTTCTCTTTTCCACCAACTGGCAGTAGGGATGGCATTAAGATTACCCGATTGCCAGTTGCCGTAAGAACCGGATTGAAAATAGCCAACCTGGCCGAAGTTAGGTGAAGCACCGCGGTAAGCAGTACCGCTGATGGGCATCCAGCTGTTGCCACTATCGATCGAAATTTCGAGATAGCCGCCATTGACCGGAAAGAGCTTGGCAATATGATCGAACTGCAGGCTCACATTGGCCCGGCCAACCGTACTGAAAGGATCACTTACAAAGTAGTGCTGCTGATTAGAGGCAGAAGCTTGCAGGTGAAAACTCTGCGTCCCTTCTGAAGATAAGGTAGTAGAAATGGCCCAGCCATTGCTGTAGCCGGAGCCTCCGGTAGCCAGGTTAACACTGTCTGCCCCGCTCGGCTGTTCAAAATTCTCACTAAAAAGGAGTGTTTGGGCGTTGGCACCTGTAGCGAGCATAAGTGCCATTAGGGTAAATAAGTTCTTTATCATGGCAGAAGTGCTTAGGACTTGATGATTAATTGGGTATGCTGTTTATCATCCTGGGTAAGTTTAAGGAGATAACTGCCACTGGGAAGGTTACTGATATCCAGCCTGTTTTGCCGTTCATTTAATTCGTGATGAAGTACCGCTCGGCCCTGGAGATCCAAGATCACAAGCTGGGCCGGGGTGCCGGTAGCTAATATTATCGTTAGTTCCCCACCGGCCGGTTGGGGGTAGAGGCTGTACTGTGGCAGCTTCGATTCGGCTTGCCCAACGGAAGTGTTACAGCCGTTTACCACCATGGTCATCGTATCAAGGGCGCTGATTTCAAAGCCGCAGCTGTTGATAAGGGCATTTTGATCACTGCCTTTTTGAAAACTGATTTTCAAAGTGTCGTTATACCAGAAAGCAGGGTAAACCTGCAGGCGAATACCACTGGTATATTGGCTGTCAGCCGGGGTGAAGAAGGAGGCGGAAGTGATCGGTACAATCTGTCCCAGTCCGTTGAATATCCTGAATTCACTACCGTCAGGACTAAGGCTGCTGGCATCTATATCTTCAGTGGTAAGCAGCTCCAGGGTGGAATCGCCGCAGTTGAGCTGATTGCTTAGCGTGTTATTGACCAGGGGGGCAAAGTTGATGCTATCACCAGGAGTAATGCAGTTGGCAATAACACTTAACTGTACATCCCGGATAATCGAACCCATGAAAAGATAATTGCCGCTGGCATCAGCCCGGTACTCCATTACCTTCAGTCTTACCACTGCCACTTCCGGTGCCAGCGGGCTAAAGCTAAGCAAACCGGTTTTGGGATCAAGCTGAATAGGGGTGGCAGAGGAAAAAGGTGCTGTTTCGGAGTAGTTGGGCTTAAAGCTGAAGTAGGAGCCTGAGTTGGGGGGGCAGCCATTGCTATTTTGATAGGAGTGAAACTGAAAATGCAGGCTGTCACCATCACTCTCCGATACTGCATGTGACCATATTACGGACTGGTTGGCATTGAGGCAGAAGGTAGCCGGTCCGGTAGTCTTGAATTCAGGAGAGTCATTATTGTCCTGGCTGTTGTTTAACTGAGCCTCGATGTAGAGATTCATGCCACCAGGATTTTGCAAATTGTCAATTAATAAATTCCGGCAGCAAGTTTGGTAGCTGAATGTGTAATCGGCACACTTTCCCGGTAAAATCACATCATTTCGGTAGATGTGTTTTTGCTGGGGGTAACTGTTGGTGTCCTGCCAGCCCAGGTTTGATTGACAGGGATTATTGATTGAATCCCCCGAATTGCCATTTACCCGGGTGAGGGAAATATTGGCATTACTATAACAACTGTTGCTAATGCAAACACTGAGCGTAATGGGCATATCTATCGTATTCGGAGAAGCATCCTTATACAAGATGATTTCAATGGCGTAGTGATGAGGGACGCCGGTTGAGTCACCGATATAATCGTAAGTAATTTCACCGCCGGTGCCATGGGTGGCCCGGGCGTTGAAGGCCAGCGATAAGCAAGCCAGAAAGAGTAATAAATGCTTCATAATTAGGGAGTATAGGGGTTTAAATTACGAGCTACAAATAGCCGGAATTTAGTTGGTATTTCCAACTATTGAGCTGTTAAAATAAAAATTAAAAGTCTGTTTACTAATGGGATATAATACTCTTAATAGGTATGACAAGCCGGGTGACTGCTTCATTTTCGCCGGATAAATTTGCTGCTGAATTTACTGGTTTTCTGGACTGCCTGCAGGTAATACAGGCCTGGGGACAGTTTGCTTAGATCGACCGCGAATTCCTGCTGATAGAAAAATCCCCATTTCATGAGAATTCCCCGGCTATCATAAAGCCGGTATTTCCCTGACTCAGGCCCGGGGAGGATGACGTTAAGGCGGTTCCCTGCCGGGTTGGGATACAGCTCAAGTTCCGTTGATGCTATTTCATATTCTCTGGTCGCAACCGAGCTGCTACATCCCGACACCACCAATTTTATGGTATCGCCCGGCGGTGCTTCAAATCCACAGGGATTCATAAGAGTATTGCCATCCTGGCCCGGTTGCAGGGTAAGTTTAAGGGTATCATTATACCAGAAGCTTGGATACACCTTGAGTTCAATGCCATCCAGGGGTGGATACATACCAGGGGGAGGCTTTACATAACGGGCAGAAATTATGGGTAACAGCTGCCCGGCACTGTTAAACAGACGAAAGTCGCTACCGTTGGCGCTGAGGCTGGCGGGGTCAAAAGTAATACTGCTGTACATCATCAGGGTGCTGTCTCCACAAGCGGGCAGGGAGGGGGTAAGGTTGGAATCGGGGGCAAAATTTACCTGCCAATCCTGCTGTCGGTCTCTGCAATAGTTCAATATCATGCCCTGCACATCACGGGTTATTTGGCCAATCTTAAAGTAGTTGCCAAAGCTGTTTTTCCGGTATTCATCCACGGTGACCCGTACCAGCATGGTTTGAGGTATATTCGGTTGGAACTGAATCACACCATTAGTCGAATTCAGGGCAATAGGGGAGGCAGAGTGGAAGGGATTGAGTGCAGTGTAAGGATACTTAAAATTTAGATTTCTATAGTAAGACGGAGAATTACAACCAGAGCTGTTTTGCTTAAAGTCAAAGCGATAAAAGAGGCTGTCGCCCTCATCGTCAACAGCCGTATGAGACCAGATAGCAGTATAGTGCAGGTTTAGACAAAATACCGCCGGACCGGGATACTTAAAAGTGGGGGAATTATTTTGTACGCTGTCGTTAATGTTGTTAAGGGAGGAGCTGATGTTAAATAGAAGCGTATCGGGCGATTGTATATTATCAGCTTTATTATTCCGGCAACAAATGGTGTAATTGAAGCTGTAATTTGTACAGGGGCCCGGTAAAATAATATGTGAACGATAAGTGTAAACTGACAGGGGGAAATAGGTGGAA
>CAZUCA010000066.1:0-19721 GCA_964619125.1 uncultured Owenweeksia sp.
CTCTTAGAATAATCGATTTTAACGCTGATTATAGAGATCCAAGCTCTCAATCTTTTGTAAATAAATTCTGTAGGGGTCAAAGTGACGAACCACATGCAGCAAACCAATTACACCCAACTGCCAGTAGTAAATTTCTTACACAGAAAAACCTGATTCGAAAGAATAACAGAATGGAGCTATTTCCAAATCCAGTCATAGATGTTATTCAAGTGCGCATCCCCTCGGATGGCTCGGCTACAGCAGAAGTAATTCTTAGCAATTCAGCAGGACAGATTTCATTTCAGCAAAGAATAACTGACAACCTGTTAAGTGGCTTTGAATTAGACCTTAGAGATGTACCCGCAGGATATCTAAAAAAACAAAAACCCGCACAGAGGACTTCTGTGCGGGTTTGATCGTTTATTGTAAGACAATTTTATCTTACATCATACCGGGCATACCGCCGCCCATGCCGCCAGGCATGCCGCCAGGAGCATTGTCATTATCACTGGGGATGTCGGTTACAGTAGCTTCGGTAGTAAGCAGCATACCTGCTACTGAAGAAGCATTTTCAAGGGCCACCCGGGTAACTTTGGTAGGATCGATAATTCCGGCTTCAAGCATATGCTCGAATTTCTCGGTCTTGGCATTGTAACCGAAGTCGTCCTTCGCTTCCTTCACCTTATTTACGATCACTGAACCTTCCTGGCCGGCGTTTACTGCAATCTGACGGAGGGGCTCTTCAATAGAACGGGCGATGATCGCAATACCAGTGGTCTCGTCATCATTCTCTCCGGTCATACCTTCCAGTGAGCTGGCAGCCCGAACAAAGGCTACCCCACCACCAGGCACGATACCTTCTTCGATAGCGGCACGAGTGGCTGCCAGGGCATCGTCAACGCGGTCTTTCTTTTCTTTCATTTCAACCTCAGAAGCAGCACCTACGTACAGTACGGCTACACCACCGGCCAGCTTAGCCAGGCGCTCCTGCAGCTTTTCACGATCGTAATCAGAGGTGGTGCTCTCAATCTGGGCTTTAATCTGATTTACGCGGGCAGTGATATCGTCATGGCTACCTTCGCCGTTTACGATGGTGGTGTTGTCCTTGTCGATGCTCACCTTTTCGGCAGTACCGAGCATATCTACGGTAGCATTCTCCAGTTTAAAACCACGCTCTTCAGAAATTACAGTACCTCCGGTAAGGATAGCGATATCCTCCAGCATCGCCTTGCGACGATCACCAAAGCCAGGCGCTTTAACCGCAGCTACCTTAAGGCTACCGCGAATCTTGTTTACCACCAGGGTAGCAAGAGCTTCGCCATCAAGGTCCTCAGAAATGATAACCAACGGTTTACCGCTCTGGGCTACCGGCTCCAGTACAGGCAGCAATTCCTTCATATTGCTGATCTTCTTGTCGTAGATCAGGATGTAAGGATTCTCCATCTCGGCTACCATTTTTTCGCTGTCAGTAACGAAGTAAGGAGAGAGGTATCCGCGGTCAAACTGCATACCTTCCACTACATCAACGTGGGTTTCGGTACCCTTGGCTTCCTCTACGGTGATCACACCCTCCTTAGAAACCTTGCTCATAGCTTCTGCAATCAGTTTACCGATGGTGTTGTCATTGTTGGCTGAGATAGTGGCCACCTGCTCAATCTTGTCGTAGCTATCGCCTACCTCCTTGCTTTGACCACGCAGAGCCTCAACTACCTTGGCAACGGCCTTGTCCATGCCGCGCTTGATGTCCATGGGTGAAGCACCAGCGGCTACGTTTTTCATACCCTGGGTATAAATGGCCTGGGCCAGTACAGTAGCAGTAGTGGTACCGTCACCGGCCACATCAGCAGTCTTGCTGGCTACCTCTTTCACCATCTGGGCGCCGAGGTTCTCAATTTTGTCTTCCAGTTCAATCTCCTTGGCTACTGATACCCCATCCTTGGTTACGGTAGGGGCGCCAAAAGATTTTTCAATTACTACGTTACGGCCTTTTGGCCCCAGGGTTACTTTTACGGCGTTAGCCAGTTTGTCTACCCCTCTTTTGAGGCCATCACGGGCCTCGAGATTAAATTTTATGTCTTTAGCCATTGCTTTATACTTTTATTTGTGGTTTAACATTTCAATGGTTGTATTAGCCGATTACCGCAAAAATGTCGGCCTCGCGCATAATCAGGTATTCCTTACCCTCATGCTTAATTTCGGTACCGCCATACTTGCCGTATAATACGGTGTCTCCTACTTTCACGGTCATAGGCTCATCCACCTTACCGTTACCCACGGCTACCACCACTCCTTGTTGGGGTTTTTCCTGGGCGGTATCGGGAATAATAATACCGGAAGCAGTCTTGGTTTCGGCCGCACTGGGCTCTACCAACACGCGATCAGCTAAAGGTTTAAGTTTAATATCAGCCATCTGTGTTATTGTTTTGGGTTAAACTAATCATCTTTTATGCCCGCATTTTGACACAAAGCATGCCAACGCATAGCCTGACAGCCTTTGACAGGCCTTAGCGGCATTGGCTCTGACAGGCTGACATTTTGAGCCCCGATGGTACTGGATAGAAGCAGTCTGAACTGACGGCCTTGTCAGGTTATAAGCACAAAGGACGCCAGCTGACATTTTCAGGAAGTAAGCTGAAAGTTGAGAAAACCTCTGTTCTGACGCTAAGGAATGAGTTAGCTAAGTACTGGCACCAAATGGACCTAAGGTGACGCCTTATCCCTAATGCCAGAGGCCGGACGGCAGAAAGTGGCAGGAAAAATTTCGATGGCCCGGGCCCTAATCAGAAAAGTCAAACATTCTTGCCCTGATTATGGGAGCTTAATTTATATAGAACAAGCCGGAGTACTCAATCTCGGCCGTAGCCGAATCAAGTACAAAGCCATCGTAGCACTGCAGTGTACCTTTAACGGTATAGATACTACCACTTTTGCTTACTTCAATCTCACCGCCTACCACATTATAGCGAAAGGTTGAGATGGCGCTGTTTTCATAATCGGTGATAAGGGCGCTTTTGAAAATAGCGGTGTCATTGCTGGTAGAATACTTATAAACCCCGGGCGCCAGATCGTCGTAATCGGAACTATACATCTTAAAGTAGACCACCTGCCCGGTACCATCGCGGGTAATACGGTTTACCCCATCGCTCATGAGATAGAGATCAAAGTAGGTTCCTAAATAAGTGGAATCGGGCCCGAAGTTTTCCAGGTAGCCGTTGGTGAGATCATAGCTGTGACCATTAATCTTCAGGCTTCCGCTGGTAAGGGAGGGTGGGTAATGAGGTGCTTTTTGGCAGGATACAGCCGTAAGCCCCAGCAAGGCCAGGACAGCCGCAATTGAAGAGAGAGTTTTCATGTTGGTGGTTTTTAGCTAAACCGGGCACCAATATAATCTTTTCCTCAATTCATTAATACTCTTATTGACAGAAGCTTAGGCCTCGGTCGGCAAAATTTACCGCTATTAAACCCCGATCTTTATAACAAAAAACCCCGCCAATTGGCGGGGTTCTATAATAATGAGGGTATTAACTATGTATGATTAATACATAGAAATTTTACCACTGTAATCAACATCAATATTGGCGGTATCGAGGCTGTTAGCTTCAACCGCGGTAAGACTACCGCTGATGGTGTAGCGATCGTCAGTTTTACTAACATCTATGCTACCATCAATAACGCTATAAAGAAAGTCACCTTCCATCCCATCTACAACGTCATAAATTTCGCCGATGTCGAAGGTACCGGTTTCCAGGCTCTGATTATAGGTATAGGTACCAGCTGCCAGATCTTCATTGCTGCTGCTGAACATCTCGAAATACACCAACTGGCCAGTGCCTGATTGGGTAATGTAGTTAAGGCCGTCAGTGAAGAGGGTAAGATCAAAGTTAGTGCCCTGATGCCAGCTGGTATCCTGACCATAATCTTCGAGAATGCCCTGGGTAAGTACATAACTTTCACCCTTCACAACCAAAGTACCTTCGTCTTTAGGAGGGGTTTGAGGCTCTTCTTCTTCCTTTTTACATGCGGTGGTGAGGATTCCCATAACGGCAAGCGCCAGGAGGCTTTTAGAAACTGTTTTCATTTAGTTTAATTTTAGTTAATGAATGAGGGCGCCAATATAAACCTTTCTTTAAATTAAGCCCTAAAAGAAACTGCCGCACCAGCTATTTTAAAACATCATTAACAAAATTCCCTACCTCCCTGATTTAAAACCTGAGAAGCCCAAAATAGTCATAAAAAAAAACCCCGGCAAGCCGGGGCTTGGGTTACTTTAACAGGCGCTTTAGCGCTTGTCTATATAGGTAAGTTTTCCGTAGTAATTCATATCTATAATAACGGTATCCTCGGCCACCAGGTTAGCTGACATAATGTAGTTTCCGTTTTCCTTGCGAACATGCACGGAGCCTTCGGTAATACTCAGTGCCTGCATAGGATTGCCATTCTTAAAGGGAATAAGATCTCCTACATTAAAGGTACCGGTGGTACCATCGAGGCGGTAGCGATAGGTTTCGGTACTCAGATCGGTAGAGTTGTTGCTGAACATCTGAAAATAGAGGCTATAGCCCTCACCGCTGACACTGTCGATTTCGCCATTGCTGTTTAAATGCAATTGAATGCCGGAGGTCATCAGCAGCAGATCGAGGTTGGTACCTTCGTGGCTGATACCAGAAGTGGTACTGTCGCCATAATTTTCGAGCCAGCCCTTATCGAGGGTATATTCCTTGCCATTAACAGTCATTTGGCTGGAAGGGGGTGGATCATTCTTTTCCTCTTTACAGCCCGTACTCAGGGCAAAGGCCAGCGTAAGAAAGAGAACGGGTCTTGGTAGTAACTGCATAATTTTAATTTTAAGGAGGTACAATCCACTAGCAAGTTAATTCTTTTATGCCAGCTAAGGAATAGGATTTATTGCCGGGTTAGCGACGCTCCATGAGTTATTGTCATAGTTAATGCCACAATACCATCTTTTGTTGTGGCCACCACAAGAATGTACCCCGTACATGGCAGTAACGGCGGTGCAGACCGTGGCATAAAAAAACCCCGCTTACGGCGGGGTTGTCAATATTTTCAAATACGAAACTTGCCTATTCCACGGGTTCAGGCATATCACCACCGGCAGGCAGCTGCTGAGGCGGCGTGGTTACCGGGGCATTATTGGTATTAATTTCACTTTCCTGCGGAGTTTCTTCGAGCACGCGCGGAGTAACCATAACGTTCATCGCCAGCACCAACACAACCAGTACAATTGACAGCACCCAGGTGCCGCGGTCGAGAAAGTCAGTGGTCTTTTTAACGCCACCAAAGAGTTGGGTACCCCCACCACCGAATGAAGAACTCAGGCCACCACCCTTGGGGTTTTGCACCAGGATAATGATAACCAGCAGTATGCAGGTGATGATAATCAGCGAAGTAAGTAATAGCGTCATGGCTTGTTATTTACTGTTAATCAGTTTTTTGATTTCCGAAATTTGGTCGGCAAATAAAGCACTTTTTTCGGGATATTTCAACTTCAATATTTCATAGGCCTTAATAGCCCGTTGATAGTGCTGTTGCTTGAGGTATACCTTGGCCAGGGTCTCTGTTACCAGGGAGTCATCTTCCTGTTCGGTAATCTTTCCTACCTGCACTCCGCCACCAGGCGCTTTAATGCTGCCAGGTTTTTTCCTTTTTAGCTCCGGCAGCCGCTCCACAAAAGAATCCAGCAATTGCATTTTTTCCCGGAAGCTCTCACCAGTATCTGCACTATCAGTAGTGTTTTTGGCCGGGGCAGCTTGCACTGGCACCTGACCGCTATCCACCTTATGGAGCCAATCAAAAAACGAGCCGGGTTCCTCTTCCGCTGTGGCCTCTTTAGTCACGCTGGCCTCGGCGCTCTTTTCCCCGCTATCTATGCTAAACACCACTCCTTCGCCCAGGTTAAAAGATGCTTCTGCCTCCTCCCGGTCGGGATCGGCCTGGTCCACCAGGGGCGACTCTTCCTCCTGCTCTTCGTGGGCAGCCAGCAGGGCCTCTTCATCCAGCCCGGCCTCATCACCTTCGGGAGGGGGCATCGTAGCGGAGACCTCCGTCACTTTGGCCGACTCCGGCTCTTTCTCATTCTCAACTGAAGCAGAAGCACTTTTCTGCTCAGTACTTTTATCAGCCGAGGCAGAGTCCGGCGATTTTTCTTCCTCGGCCACTAAAGGCTGCTCCTTCAGGGGGACTGCCTCATCTATTTCTTCGGATAGGGGTGCTGCCTCAGTGAGAGCATTATCGCCCTTAAGCTTAGCGAGCTTTTCCTTTATTTCTGCTACCCTGCGGTCAAAATCACTCTCCTCCTTCCTGGGGGTGCCCTTGTCGTGCTCGGCGCGCAAGCGGCGGTTTTCAGCCAGGATTGCCTGTACGCGCTCCTGGGGGCTGAGGTTTTGGGGTGGGTGGGCGGGTGACGGCGAATCGGGAGCGCGTTCAACGGGCGCTTCAGCTTCCTCTTTAATTTTGGCCTCAGCAAGCGGCTTATCCTCTACTTTCTTAAGGGATGGCTGATCCTCCTTCTCTTCAGTATTGATAATTGCTTCTGCCGAAGATTTAGCTCTCGCCTCTTCCGCGGCTAACCCGGCCTCCTTTTCCTGCTTCGGGCTTCGTACTTCAGAAGGCCTTTCAAACAAGTCGAAAAGTACACTGCGATCGTCGGTAAGAATGGAAGTCTTGCCCAGCTGACGATTAAACAGGTATTCACTGCTACTGCTTAGGCGAATGGCATATAATAGCTGCACCGGTTGACTATAGGGATAGTCCTGAGCCAAACGATGCAATTGCTCTACCGGATAGTCGTCCAGTTTTTGGGGATCTGAGAGTAGTTCAATGAATTCTTTACCGTCCAAAATTTACCAGTTTCCAATGGAGGAGTTCAGGATATTTTCTGATAGCTCCTGGCTGATTTGTTCAATCAGCTGACCTTCAACCTGGGAAAGGTCGGCATTTGCGGGAAAATCTGCAAAGCGCGAAAATCTTTTCTCAAAACTCTTATCTTCCTCCAGGTTGTTCTGGTAAATCACATTCACACTTATGGTAAGGCGGTTTTCGGCCACATTACCACCCAACTGATTATTGTCATTGGCCTGGGCGTTGATCGGGGTAATCGTGTATTCAGTAATTGATCCCTCAAAGTGCATATCGGCATTACGCTCCACCAGGTTAAGTGGGGTTTGCTGTAAAAATATGTCGCGTAGTTTCTCAGTAAACACCTGGCTCAGGCGGGGATTGATCAGCTCAGCGTAGTTAGGGAAAAAGTCGATGGATACCGTTTTGGCATCCCCCACATCACCACCGGTAAAGGAGTAACCACCATTACAAGCCATCAGGGCCAATAAGGCCAGCATAGAAAAAATACGCTTCACTATAAATTGTATTGTTTGATTTTCCGATACAAAGTGCGTTCCGAAATACCTAATTCATCGGCGGCCGCCTTGCGCTTGCCATTGTTGCGCTCCAGGGCCTTTTTTATCAGCTCCAGTTCTTTTTCCTGCAGGCTCAGGCTCTCCTCCTCAATCGGTTCGTGGGTGGTATCATAGGTGTCGGCCATTATCTCCGAGGAAGCCGGCTTATTGTAAACCGGCAGAAAACGTGGATCGGCCTTTTCCGCTACCTCATCATATGCCGCTTCCATACCGCTGTCTTCCTCGCCGTAAATTTTATCAATCAGCTGTGAATTGTCTTCTTCAAATTCTTCCCTGCTACCACTTTTCATCAGGTTCAGGGTGAGCTTCTTCAGGTCATTGATATCATTACGCATATCAAAGAGCACCTTGTAAAGAATTTCCCGCTCATTGGCAAAGTCAGAATTTCCACTGCTGCCTTCCTTGCGATACAGAGCGGGTAGCTCACTTTTACCAATGTCAGGCAGGTATTGCAGCAGTCTTTCGGCGTTTACTTCCCGTTCTTCCTCCACCACCGACAGTTGTTCGGCCAGGTTGCGCAATTGGCGGATATTACCCGGCCAGCGAAAGCTTTTCAGCAGTTCCACCGCATCGGGCGTAAGCCTGATCGGAGGCAGGTGATATTTATCGGCAAAGTCAGCCGTAAATTTGCGGAACAGCAAGTGGGTATCCTCCTTGCGCTCCCGCAATGGGGGCAGGTAAATCTCTACGGTATTAAGCCGGTAGTAGAGGTCTTCCCTGAATTCATTCTCCTTTATAGCCTCCAGCAAGCCTACATTGGTAGCTGCCACAATGCGCACGTCTGTCTTCTGAGTTTTGGAGGAGCCCACCTTAATGAACTCACCGGTTTCCAGCACCCGTAACAGGCGTACCTGGGTAGATAGTGGCAGCTCGCCCACTTCATCAAGAAAAATGGTGCCGCCATCAGCTTCCTCAAAATAACCCTTGCGTGCACCGGTAGCCCCGGTAAAAGCTCCTTTTTCGTGACCAAAAAGCTCACTGTCAATCGTACCTTCGGGAATAGCGCCGCAGTTTACCGCGATGTAAGGATTGTGCTTGCGATGACTCTGGCTGTGAATAATACGCGGTATGGCCTCTTTACCCACACCACTTTCACCGGTAACCAAAACAGATATATCAGTGGAAGCTACCTGCAAAGCTTTATTAAGGGCACGATCAAGTAACTCCGAAGAGCCGATAATGCCAAAGCGCTGCTTTACTTCCTGAATGCTACTCATTCCAAGCTATATTTTAAATGCATGGGCTCATCCTGGTAAATTCGGGTACCGGTACCCAGGTTGAGCACAAAGGGTTTAAACGCCGTAATTTCCACATAACTGGCTTTAGGCATGGGTTTAGGAAAACGAAGCATCCTCTCCCGACCGGCGGTTTTACCGGCCCATAGTTCATTTCCGGCCTCATCAAAAATCCTAACTACAAAACCACTCAACAGGTTTTGCACACAATTGCCGGTGCTGTCGGCGATGCATATCTCCATCATTCCCCGGGCCTTTACTTTTTCAGAGGGCACCATAAAACTCAGGTTGTTATCCACCCAGCGGTCGCCTATTTTACTCTGACCCCACAGTGGGGACGCAATCACCATTAACAGTAGCAGAATTTTGAAATGCTTCATATTATTTATTGACACGTGTACCCAGTAAGGTTGCTGCGGTACAATCGCTTATTTTAACATTCACGAAATCACCAGGCTTTTCATTACCTTTTGGAAAAACCACCACGGTATTGTAGGTAGTACGTCCAAACCACTCCTCATCCGACTTCTTGGAAGTGCCTTCAATCAGCACCTCCTCGGTTTTACCAATGTGCTGCTGGTTGCGCTTCAGACTGTGCTCCTGCTGCAAATTGATGATCTCCGTCAGGCGGCGCTTTTTAACCTCCAGAGGAACATCATCCTCCATTTTTCGTGCCGCGTAAGTATTGGGGCGCTCTGAATAGTAGAACATATAGCCAAAGTCGTACTGCACAAACTCCATCAGGCTGAGGGTATCCTGGTGATCTTCCTCCGTTTCGGTGGGGAAACCGGCAATCATATCATGTGAAATAGCGCAGTCAGGAATAATTTTCCGGATGCGATTTATCAGCTCAAAATACTGCTCCCGGTTGTGGCCGCGATTCATCAGCTTCAGCACGCGGCTACTTCCCGATTGCACCGGCAAGTGAATGTACTTGCAGATATTGTCATATTTGGCAATGGCGTGCAGCACGTCGTCCGTCATATCCTGGGGATTGCTGGTACTAAAGCGAATGCGCATTCCGGGTACGCGCTCTGCCACCATGCCGAGCAAATCAGCAAAATTCACCGCTGAAGCCCTGGCTGCCTCGCTGGCTTTGTCAAAATCTTTCTTAAGGCCACCGCCATACCAGAGATAAGAATCTACATTCTGTCCCAGTAAGGTCACTTCCTTATAACCTTTCTCCCATAGCTGCACACATTCCTCCACGATAGTCTCGGGGTTGCGGCTGCGCTCACGACCACGGGTAAAGGGCACCACACAAAAGGTGCACATATTATCACATCCGCGGGTAATCGATACAAAGGCGGTCACCCCGTTTTGCCCCAGGCGCACCGGACTGATATCGGCATAGGTTTCTTCCTTACTCAGGATAACATTTACCGCCTTACGACCTTCATCGAGCTCCTTCACCAGATTGGGCAAATCGCGGTAGGCATCAGGGCCCACTACCATATCCACCAGCTTTTCCTCGTCGAGCAGTTTGTCTTTGAGGCGCTCTGCCATACATCCAAGCACACCAATCTTCATGGTGGGATGCGATTCCTTCAGTTTATTGAAATTGGTAAGCCGCTTGCGCACCGTCTGCTCCGCTTTATCGCGAATAGAGCAGGTATTGAGCAGCACCAGGTCGGCCTCCTCCACATTGCGGGTGGTTCCAAAACCCTCGCGCTCCATAATAGAAGCCACAATTTCGCTGTCCGAAAAATTCATCTGGCAGCCGTAGCTTTCTATATAAAGCTTGCGCTGTTCATTAGGGTTCTCGCGCAGCAAGGCCTCACCTTGCCGATTCTCCTCCATCATTTCCTTGGTTTCACTGCTGTGCATCCTGGGCAATATTTTAAGAGCGGCAAAATTACAAATACCATTCCGATAGTGCCAACTTGACAGCAGTTGTTAAGGCTTTAAATTTCAAGACACTAGCCTGTAAGCAAACATTTCATTTATTTTGGCGGTTGAAAAACACCTAAAGAACCACCGGAGCATGCCGAAGAATTTAGTGATCGTGGAGTCCCCTGCCAAGGCCAAAACCATTGAAAAGTACCTGGGGAAAGACTACCAGGTAGAGTCGAGCTATGGCCATATCCGCGACCTTGTGAAAAAGGATATGGGGATTGATATTGAAAATAACTATGCCCCCAAATACAGCATCTCCAGCGACAAACGGGAGGTGGTTAAAAAACTTAAAGCGCTTACCAAAAAAGCCGACACGGTATGGCTGGCATCGGATGAGGACCGCGAAGGAGAAGCCATTGCCTGGCACCTGGCGGAGGCCCTGGGCCTGAACCCCACCACCACCAACCGCATTGTATTCAGTGAAATTACCAAAGGGGCCATCCAGCGTGCTATTGCCAATCCCCGCAAAATTAACCAGCACCTGGTAGATGCCCAGCAAGCCCGTCGCATCCTCGACCGCCTGGTAGGTTATGAATTATCGCCAGTACTATGGAAAAAAGTGCAGGCCGGACTATCGGCCGGGCGGGTGCAGTCTGTATCGGTGCGCCTGATTGTGGAACGCGAACGCGAAATCCAGAATTTCAAACCGCAGGAGTACTTCCGGGTGGTAGCCGACTTTAGTAATAAGGAGGGCAAAAACTTTAAGGCCGAACTCAATCACCGCTTTAAAACGGAAAAAGAGGCACGTCAGTTCCTTGAGCAATGCCAGGGATATTCCTTTACCATAGATAATATTGAAACCAAGCCGGCCAAGAAATCGCCGGCGGCACCATTTACCACCAGTACCCTGCAACAGGAAGCGGCCCGCAAGCTCAACTTCAGCGTTGGTCAAACCATGACAGTAGCACAGCGGCTGTACGAATCGGGTCAGATTACCTATATGCGTACCGACTCCGTAAACCTGAGTAATGACGCCATAAACGCCGCTGAGGCTGAAATTAAGTCGAGCTACGGCGACAATTACAGCAAGCGCCGCACCTACAGCACTAAAAACAAGGGGGCCCAGGAAGCTCACGAGGCCATCCGCCCCACCAATATGGCCCGCCACAACGGGGGTGGAGATTATCAGCAAAACCGTCTTTACGACCTGATCTGGAAGCGCACCCTGGCCTCGCAAATGGCCGACGCTCAGTTGGAGCGTACCGTCTTCAGGCTCAACACCCCGGGCGGCCAATACGAATTTGTAGCCCGTGGTGAGGTGATTAAGTTTGAAGGCTTCCTTAAAGTATACCTGGAAGGTACCGACGACGAGGAAACTGAAGAACAAAGTGGTGTACTGCCAGCCATGAAGGCAAATGAAGCGGTGAGCAGCGACAACATCACTGCCACCCAGCGCTTCACTCAGCATCCGGCCCGCTATACCGAGGCGAGCCTGGTGAAAAAGCTGGAAGAACTGGGCATCGGCCGTCCCTCTACTTATGCGCCTACCATCAGCACTATTATTAAGCGCAACTACGTAGAAAAATCGGAACTCGAAGGTCAGGAGCGCAAATACCTGCGCCTTACCCTCAAAAACGGTAAGCTGGAGGAGAAGGAATTAAGCGAACGCACGGGTGCCGATAAAAACAAGCTGATCCCTACCGACATCGGGACGGTGGTAAATGATTTCCTGGTGGAGCACTTTAAAAAGATCATGGACTACCATTTCACGGCCAATGTGGAAGAGCAGTTTGACGAAATTGCCCGGGGCAATGAGCAGTGGTCGCGCATGATTGACAACTTTTACAGCGACTTCCACCCTCACCTTAAGGATGTGGAGGAAAACTCCGAGCGCGCCTCCGGCGAACGGGAGTTGGGCACTGACCCCAACAGCGGCAAACCCGTTATCGCCCGTATTGGCCGCTATGGCCCCATGGTGCAGATCGGCAGCGCCGAGGATGAAGAGAAGCCCCGTTTTGCCAGCCTACAGAAAGGCCAGCACATTGACACCATTACTTTTGAGGAAGCGATGAAACTCTTTGAACTGCCACGTAACCTCGGCGAGTACCAGGGTGAGGAGGTGCAGGTAAACGTAGGCCGCTACGGCCCCTATGTGAAGTTTCAATCCAAATTCATTTCACTGCCCAAAGGTGACGACCCCCTGGAAACCACTCTCGATGATGCCATTGCCCTGATTAAGGAAAAGCAAAAGGCGGATGCACCGATTGCAGAATATGAAGGTATGCCGGTACAAAAGGGGGTAGGCCGCTTCGGCCCCTTCCTTAAATGGAACAATATCTTTATCAACGTCAATAAAAAATACGATTTTGACAACCTCAGTGAAAGTGATATTGCCGAGTTGATAGAAGACAAGAAGAAAAAGGAACGCGAAAAAGTGATCCACGACTGGCCGGAAGAGGGCATCAGGGTGGAGAAAGCCCGCTGGGGACGCTCTAACGTTATTATGGGTAAGACCAAGGTAGAGCTTCCTAAAACGGTGGATGCCACTAAGATGACCCTGGACGAGGCCAAGGAGATTATCGCCAAGGCTCCCGCTAAAAAATCCAAGCCAAAAAGAGGAGCTAAAAAATGAGTTTAGAGGACTTTCTCTCTCCGGTAGGCGAAAGTATTGCCCTGCCTGAGCATGGTGAGTGGCACCCCCAGAGCCTGGCAGCAGGGCTGAACATTCACCGCGAACTAAGCGGCATCCCTGATTTGGAAAATATAAAGATTGCTCTGATCGGGGTGATTGAGGATAGAGGTAACCCCGCCAACCGGGGCTGCAAGGAAGCACCCGATGCCATTCGCCGCCACCTTTACCCCCTCTTCAGCGGTAAATGGAGTGCCGCCATGGCCGACCTCGGTAATATCTACCCCGGCGAAACCTTAAACGACAGTTATTTTGCCCTCAAGGAAATCTTATCTGAGCTATTGGTGAAGGGCATTACCCCGGTTATTCTTGGCGGTAGCCAGGACCTGACCTTTGCCAATTACCGCGCCTACGATAAAATGGAGCAAAGCGTAAACCTGGTGTCAGTAGATTCAAGGTTTGACCTGGGCCAGGAAAATGACCCGCTCCACGCCGGCAGTTACTTCAGCCATATCGTCCTGCAGAAACCCTACTTGCTGTTTAACTTCAGCAATCTCGGTTACCAGACCTATTTTGTGAACCAGGAGGAAATTGACCTGATGGACCGCATGTTTTTTGATGTGCAACGGCTGGGGCTATTTAAAAACAACATTCAGGAGGTTGAACCCCATTTACGCGATGCCGATATCGTCTCCTTTGACATGGCCTCGGTGCGCATGGCCGACGCTCCCGCGCAGGCCCAGGGCTCACCCAATGGCTTTGATGGCGAGCAGGCCTGTGCCATTGCCCGCTACGCCGGCATTAGTGATAAGGTTACTTCATTTGGGATCTACGAAACCAATCCCGCACTTGACCATCAGGGGCAAACCTCTCAGCTGGTAGCGCAAATGGTGTGGTACTTTATTGAAGGCTTTAACGCCCGCAAAGGTGACTACCCCTTTGCCAGCAAAAAGGACTACCAGCGCTTCACCGTTTTAATTGATGAAGGCGAACACGAGCTGATATTTTACAAGAGTCATCTCAGTGGCCGCTGGTGGATTGAAGTGCCAATCAGCGCCAGCAGCGCCGAGCATCACCGCCATAAATTAGTCCCCTGTAATTACGATGATTATCAAAAAGCACTGGAAAATGAGATCCCGGTACGATGGTGGAACGCCATGAAGAAATCATTGTAAATTATTGATTATTTAACCTTTTAAAGATAATTTGTTAACCAAAATTTTATCTTTGGTCGTTTAAGCCGTTAGTAAAGGACTAAAAAATTCACGCTCCCTGATGAAGAAAATTTACTCGATTGCCCTTATCTGTCTGTCTTTCTGGACCTTTGGACAGCAAGATCTGCAGTTTACCCAATTCATGTACAATCGTATGTATTACAACCCCGGGGTAACCGGTAGTGGTGATGCCATTTGTGTTACCGCCGTGCACCGCAGCCAGTGGGTAGGCTTTGACGGTGCCCCAACTTCTCAGAACATTAATGCCAACATCCCTATCAGCCTTTTGCGTGGTGGGGTTGGTCTCAATATTTCCAATGACCAAATCGGCTTTTTCCAAAACCTCAATGCCGGCCTTAGTTACGGATACCAGCACCAACTAACCAATGGTACCCTGGGAGCGGGTGTATCCTTTGATCTTTACACCAAAGCGGTTAGCAATGCCGACTGGAAAGCCCCTCAGGACCTTGTCGGTGATTTGGTAATTCCGGCCGCTGACAATAACAACAGTGCCTATTTCGATATGAGCTTCGGCGTTTATTATCAAACTGACCGCATCTGGGCCGGTCTGTCGTCAAGTCGTATTCTGGAGTCTGCCGCCGAACTGGATGGCTTTAACCCCACCTTTCAGAGCATTACCCGTTTTTACAACCGTCGTCATTATAACTTAATGGGTGGCTATCAATGGGCTATTCCGGGTACAACCCTGGATCTCCGCCCCAGTCTTTTACTCAAAACAGACCTCGTTGCCTCACCACAAGTCGACGTTAACGTGACGGTAGTGCACAATAACACTTTCTGGGGAGGCGTTACCTATAGACTTAATGAAGCAGTGGCGGCTAATATCGGCTACCAGTTTACCGAGAGCCTTAGGGCCGGTTACTCTTATGATGTGGCAATCTCCAGCATTTCCCAGCAGGGCGGTGGCAGTCATGAAGTGTTTCTGAAGTACTGTTTTAAGGTGGAAATTCCACCCCGGGAAAAAGGTAGTTACAGAAATGTAAGATTTTTGTAATATAGCCACATTGAAACGAAACTATTTGAAAATCAACTTGTAATTAACTCTGTAGGACATGAAAAAATTGATAATCATTGCTTTAGGGGCATGGTTTTTAGCCTCTTGCAGTAGCAACGATCATGGCGAGCTGGTGGGAGTACAGGACAGACCCACGTGGTATCCTTCCGAACCATACGGAATGGTGTTCATTCCACAGGGCTCCTATACAATGGGAACTGCTGACCAGGATGTGCCTCAAAGTATGATCTCCCCGTCGAAGACAGTTTCGGTTCCTTCCTTCTGGATCGATCAGACTGAAATTACTAATAATGAGTACCGCCAGTTTGTATACTGGGTGCGCGACTCCATCCTTCGTTTTCGTTTAGGGGAAGACGGATTGGTGGAAGGCTACGAACTCTACGATGCCACCAACCTCGAGGATCCTACCTTCTTCGATGAGTACGTGTCATTGAACTACCCTGACTCTATGCAGCGTCGTATCAATTGGGAGCCCTACCTGGAGTGGGAAACCGATCGCTACCCCAGCCCTGAGTATACCGAGATTATCGAAAGCATGTACCTCCCACCTGAGGAAATGTTTATGGGTAAGAGAATGCTGGACGCCCGTCAGCTCAACTATGCCTACTTCACCCTTAACCGTCAGAAAGCAGCACGCAGAAACAACCGCGTGATCTATGACTATAAGGATGAGGATCAGGATGGCGAGTATTTCTCATACCGCGATTATATCAAGGAAAACAAAGAAGTTTCAGATAGAAGTTCATTTTTTGAAGGCAGTGTGGTTAACGTATATCCTGATACCCTGGCCTGGGTGCATGATTTTACCTATAGCTACAATGACCCAATGCACGACAAATATTTCTGGCATCCTGCCTACGATGATTATCCGGTAGTAGGTATCAGCTGGAAACAAGCGGAAGCATTTTGTAACTGGAGAACCAAGTACCGCAATGAGTACCTGGGCGAAACCGGCCAGATGCAGGAGCATGAGTTCCGTCTGCCTACCGAAGGTGAGTGGGAATATGCAGCCCGTGGTGGTCTCGAAAATGCCACCTACCCATGGGGTGGTCCTTATGCCCTCAACTCTTCCGGTTGTTACCTCGGTAACTTTAAGCCCCGCCGTGGTAACCTCGTAGCTGACGGTGGTTTCTACCCGGTAACTGCTACTGCTTACGCACCTAACGAGTTTAACCTTTATAATATGGCTGGTAATGTGGCTGAGTGGACCAGTACCGCTTTTGACGCTGCCTCTTACTACTACATTAGTGATATCAGCCCTAACTTTGAGTATAACGCTCTTGAAACGGACGATGAAACCCTTAAGCGCAAAGTAATTCGCGGGGGTAGCTGGAAAGACGTGGCCTACTACATGCAGGTTAGTACCCGCGACTATGAATATCAGGATACTGCTAAAAGCTATATCGGTTTCCGCACCGTACAAAGCTTCCTTGGCAGGGATCTCAAAGACTTTTAATTACTCTCAATTTCTTCACTCTAACTTTAATTTATTACAGTAAATCATGGCACTAATTGATGTAAACAGTAAACGATTTAAAAACTTCATGTCTAAGCTCTACGGTATCGGAGCATCGGTTGTAATTATCGGAGCGATGTTTAAGATCCTTCACTACCCCGGAGCAGACATTATGCTGGTACTTGGTCTTACTACAGAAGCCGTTATCTTCTTCTTCTCGGCTTTTGAAAAACCACACGAAGAGTACGACTGGACCCTGGTATATCCCGAATTGGCCGGTATGGAAGATCCCGATGCTGACGAGTATGCCCGCGCTAACAAAGGCCTTACTCCTACCCAGGAACTCGACAATATGCTGGAAGAAGCTAAAATTGACGGTGCCCTGATTGAAAGCCTTGGCAGCGGACTGAGAAAATTCGGCGAAGCCGCCAACAACCTTACTTCTACCGTGGAAGCTGCTTCAGCTACTCAGGAGTACAACGAGCAACTTAGCCTTGCCTCTAAGAATATGGAGTCACTGAATGCTCTTTATGCTGTACAGCTTGAAAGTTCTGCTAATACCATGGAAGCTCAGAACGCTTTGATGGAAAAACTGAATGCTTCGGCTAAGGATTCTGAAAGACTTACCGGTGAAGTTTCTGCCCTGGCTGAAAACATGCACAAGCTCAACAATGTGTATGGCGGTATGCTTTCTGCAATGAACCCAGCCCGCAACTAAGCATAACTCATCAGTAGAACTAAAAAGATAAAACCTACTTAGAAAATGGCAGGTGGAAAATTAACTCCCAGGCAGAAGATGATCAACATGATGTACCTCGTGTTGACCGCTCTGCTTGCACTGAACATATCAAAAGACATCCTTCAGGCGCTTACCAAACTCGATAGCAGCCTGGTGGAAACTGTGAAAACAGTGGAAACCAAAAACCAGGATATCTATGCAGCCTTCCAGGCCGCTGCCAGCGAAAACCCTGAAAAAGCGGGTAAATGGCGCGATAAAGCTATGGAAGTAAAGGCCCAGGCCCAGGAACTCAACATGTACATCGAGGGACTCAAAACTGAATTAGTGGCGATGACCGGTGGAACCGATGAGGAAACCGGAGTACCTACTGGTCTTGACAACAAGGAAAAAGTAGCCAACTACCTTCTTAACGAGAAGCGGGCTACCGAACTTAAGGAAAAGATCGATGCCTACCGCGGCCTTCTGCTTGAGCAAGCCGGTGAAGATCAGGCTTTGAAGAATACCATCAACAAGACCTTTGATACCAGCCCCCAGAAAGTGGGTAAGGACGGGGTGGAGACCAAATGGGAAAATGCCAAATTTGAGCACTTCCCCCTGGCCGCTGTTCTTCCTTTTCTCACCGATATTCAGGCTAAGGTGCGTAACACTGAGTCCGATGTGATCAGCGAGCTGCGCAGAAACATCGGTGCTTCTGACTTGAAATTTACCGGTATTAAGCCTGTGGTAATGGCCAAGTCAACTTATGTTACCCAGGGCGACGAGTACGAAGCTGAGGTTTTTGTAGCTGCTTACGACGATACCCAGGAGCCTAAAATCACCATCAATGGACAGGAGCTTGCTCCCGAGAACATTGAGAATGGTGTAGGTAAGGTTAAGTTTAAAACCAGCACCCTGGGCGAGCAGAAGTGGGCCGGTATGATCACCATCGAACAGATGGGTAAAGATCCTATCGAAATCCCCGTAGAAGCTTCCTATACTGTAGCTCCTCCTACCGCGGTGATTTCACCCACTAAAATGAACGTACTGTATCGCGGGGTAGACAACCCTCTCGAAATCGGCGTTCCTGGTGTGGATCCCGCCAAAATCCGCGTTAGTGGTCCTGGTGTGAGTGGTAGCAACGGCAACTATATGGCCAATGTAACCAACGTGAAAGGCCGCGAAATGGATATCACTGTTTCTGTAGAAGATGAAGACGGTGTACGCCAGGTAGGTAGCAAGAAATTCCGTATTAAAGGTCTTCCTCCCGCCCTCGGTACTATGTACAAAAAGACCGGTGGCCAGTTGGGTAAAAGCCTAATCAAGGCTGGTACTGTAGAAGCTTCTTACGAAGATTTCCCCTTTGACATGGTGCTGAATGTAACCAGCTTTGAAGTGGTAATCCCCGGATTCCCACCAGAAAGGGTATCTGGCAACGCCATGCCTAGTAGTGTGAAAACCCGTATCGACAAGATGAAGCCGGGTGAAACTATTATGATCCGTAACATTAAAGCAAAAGGTCCTAAAGGAGTGCTGATTCCACAGGTAGCGGCTATCTCCTTTGATGCCAACTAAAACCGTTTTTGTCATGAAAAAAGCAAGTCTTGGATTACTGGTTCTGTGCTTACTGCTGATTTCAAAATTCTCAGCTGATGCGCAGGTGCTTACTCCGGAAGATGACGGCATTATTCCCGATCCTCCCAAGCACTATCATCACAATATGGTATTCCCCTACCCTTACCTGAGGGAGGCGGACCTGATGTGGAGCACCCGTCACTGGGAGCGCATCGACCTGCGTGAAAAGATAAACCACCACCTCTATTACCCGGTGGTACCGATTCCTGATCGCAAGAGCTTGTTTGACGTGCTGAAAGACGGTATCCTTACTGAGGGCACCATCATGGAGGTGTTTGCCGATGACCGTTTTGAAATTCCCCTTACCCCCGAGCAGGTACAAGGCTACGTAGAACGCCTTGACACCTTGCGCGATCCCGATGATTACACCATTATTCTGGCCATCGATACTAACCGTATCTACGCCAAGGACGTAATTGCCTATGAGATCAAATCGGACTGGTTTTTTGACAAGCAAAGAGGGGAAATGAAAAACCGCATTATCGGCCTGTCACCGGTAATCCGTGATCCAAAAGATCAGAATATTTATAACCTCTTTTGGGTATGGTTTCCC
>CAZUCA010000067.1:0-18413 GCA_964619125.1 uncultured Owenweeksia sp.
AGTTGTCAAACCCCGCTTTTTAGCGGGGTTTTTTATTTAACAATGACTTAACTTCGTGCCTAATTCACTAATTACAGTTTCGGTACTTTTGCTGAAACGAATTAAAGACCTCACTTATGAAGTTAAAATTATCCTTTTTGGGAGCCCTCTCCCTGATGGTGCTGACACTAGGTGCTACCGTGCACAACGTGACGGTATCGTCGAATCAATTCAGCCCCAGTTCGCTCACTATTGCCCAAGGTGATACTGTAGTGTGGACGAACACGGGCGGGACCCATAACGTAAATGGTACCCAGACTACCTTTTCAGGAAACCCTGCCTCCTTTGGCAATACGGTAGGTGCCGGCTGGACCTACACCCATGTTTTTACTGTAAATGGTTCTTATAACTACCAGTGTGATCCCCACTCGAGTTCGGGGATGACCGGTACCATTACGGTAAATCCGGCAGCGGAAGACCTCCTGATTACCGCAGTATATGACGGCCCCCTGCTTGGCGGCACCCCCAAAGGGGTGGAGCTTTTTGCCATCAACGCCATCAGCGATCTAAGTGTATACGGCCTTGGTTCTGCCAACAATGGCGGTGGTAGTGACAGTGTGGAATTTCAGTTTCCCGCTGTATCAGTAGCTCAGGGCACTTACATTTATGTAACCACCGATTCTACCCAGTTCTACAACTGGTTTGGATTTTCAGCCGACTATATCGATGGCCCTTCGGCCGGTATTAATGGTGATGACGCGGTAGAACTTTTTAGCAACGGCATTCCCATTGATGTGTTTGGCGATATCAACGTAGATGGTACCGGCACCGCCTGGGAATACATGGATAGCTGGGCTTACCGCAAGGATGCTACCGGCCCTGACAGCACTACCTTTGTACTGAGCAACTGGAACTTTGGCGGACCCAATGCGCTCGATGGTGAAACCGCCAACAGTACTGCTACCACTCCTGTACCGGTAGGTACTTACTCGCTTACTCTGCCTATGGTAGCTACTGTTAATTTTGCCTCTGCTGCCCAGGTGGTGAGCGAATCAGCCGGCACGGTTACCGTAAACCTGCTGATAAGCCCTACAGCCAGCACTGCCGAGACTATTGACCTCCAGTTTGTATTGGGTAGTGGTGTGAATGTTCCGGCCGATGGCTCCATCAGCCCTGTGCCCAACCTTACTACTGGCATTCTTCAGCTCAATGTTCCGGCCAATGAAGACTCAGTGAGTTTCGACATTACTCTGGTAGACGACATGGTAGTGGAAGGCAACGAAACACTCTTTGTAAGCATCGACGTCCTTTCTTCCGGCTTGTTGGCCGGTTCTACCGACAGCATGATCTTCGTGGTGGAGGACAACGATTACCAGGTAGCCACCATCGGGGATATTACTACCGTTGATGCCAATGGCGTTGCCGATTCGCTGGGCATCACCTTTGAAACCTACGGGGTGGTTTACACCGATGATTTCGACGGCAATGCTGGTCTGAGCTTCTACATTTATGACAACACTGGTGGGGTTAATATCTTCAACTTCAGTGATGTAAGCAACTACAACGTCACCCGTGGAGATTCTATCATGGTTATTGGTGAAATTGATCAGTTCGCCGGTCTTACCGAAATCTTTGTTGACTCCATCAATGTGCTGAAAAGCGGCGTGAGCCTTATCGATCCCCAAAGTGTATCGGTACTTGACGAGTCAACCGAAGGTGAATTTATTGAGCTTGAAGGCTGGTGGTTCGTTGATACGGCCCAGTGGGACGGTAGCGGCAGCAGCTTCAACATCGATATTACCAATGGTACCGACACCTTTGTAATGCGGGTGGATAGCGATATCGACCTGGCCACCATGCCATTGCCTACTGCCGGTTTGTTTACCGTTCGCGGTGCCGGAGCACAGTTTACCTTTAATAACCCCGCCCTGGATGGGTACCAGATCTTCCCCCGCGATGCGGCTGACATTATCACTATTGACGAGGTGAGCATTGACTCGGCTACTGCTGTTGATGCCAACGGTGTACCTACCATGCTCGGCACCAAGCTGATTGTGAGTGGAGTGGTTTATACCGATGACTTCGACGGTAACAATGGCCATAGCTTTTACATCTACGACAACACCGGCGGTGTAAACATCTTCAACTTCAACGATGTGAGCAATTATACCGTTACCCGTGGTGATTCTATCCGCGTAATCGGAGAGGTTGATCAGTTCCGTGGCCTTACCGAGATTTTCGCTGATTCTATTGAAGTACTGAAAACCGGTGTGGCTTTAAAATTCCCAACCGTGGTGACTGATCTGGATGAAAGCACTGAGGGTGAATTTGTGGAGCTGCAAAACTGGACTATGGTTGATACCAACCAGTGGACAACCGGTTCGGGTAGTGGCGGTTTTAATGTTGACATCACCAATGGTACCGATACCGTGGTGATGCGCATTGATGCCGACATCGATCTTTACAATATGCCATTACCCACCAGCGGAGCCTTCGTAGTGAGGGGCGCCGGATCGCAATTTACCTTCAGCAACCCACCCCTGGATGGCTACCAGATTTTCCCTCGCGACAGTAGCGATATTATGACCAACATTGGTCTGGCAGAAAATCCATTGAATAGCATGCTGATTTACCCGAATCCTGCTTCAGAAACAGTTTACCTGCACACTGGTGCCAATGAGCTGAAAGAAGTAAGCATCAGCGCTGTTAATGGTCAGGTAGTACGTCGAATGAGCAGCAGCAACCCTACGGTAGAAGTGAAGCTCAACGGTCTGCGTAGCGGTGTGTATATGCTCCGCGTAGATATGGATAAGCACAGCATTACCCGTAAGTTGATTGTAAAGTAATCCTAATAAGTAGTACTTTAGAATATTGTTTTTTCAGGAATGCCCGCATACTTCTGCGGGCATTCTTTCATTAATTCATCCTCTATGTCATTCGGCCTTTATGATTTCCTGACTCTGGTTGGCGCCATCGGCATCTTCATTTTCGGAATGAAGGTGATGAGCGATGCCATCCAGAAGGTGGCCGGTATGAAGCTCAGGGAGATTCTGGGGGCTATGACCTCCAACCGCTTGTTCGGGATTTTCACCGGACTTTCACTCACCACCCTTATCCAGTCGTCTTCGGCCACTACCGTTATGCTGGTGAGTTTTGCCAATGCCGGACTTATCACCCTTACCGAATCGATAGGAGTAGTACTGGGAGCCAACCTCGGCACCACCGTTACAGGTTGGCTGATTTCTGAGCTGGAGATCGGGGCTTTTAAGATATCGGCGCTTAGCCTTCCTATTGTGGCCATAAGCCTGCCTTTGCTTTTCGTGCCACGCGAGCGCTGGAAACTGGTAGGAGAGGTGTTAGTGGGATTTGCCATCCTTTTTCTTGGCCTTTCCTTTATGCGCGATGCCCTGATCGGTTTGCAGAACGAGGAATTGCTCAGTTTTATCAAAGACATTAACTACAGCGGCCTGCCGCCCCTGCATCAGTTTGGGGTGCTTTCTCTTTGCGTTGGTATTGGCATTGTCATCACCCTGGCCGTGCAATCGAGCAGTGCTGCTATGGCCCTTACCCTGGTAATGACCGATGCCGGTTGGATTTCATTCCCACTGGCGGCAGCAATTATCCTGGGTGAAAATATAGGTACTACGGTAACGGCCAACCTCGCCGCCCTGGTGGGGAACATTCACGCCAAACGTACCGCCTTCTCACACACCCTGGTCAACGTAATAGGGGTGGTGTGGGCGCTGTTGCTCTTCCCCTTTTTCACCGAATTTGTGGCGGATATTAACCGAACCCTTACCGGTACTGATCCCTTTACTGATGTTCAGGCGATACCGCGTTCGCTGGCTATTTTTCACACCATGTTCAACCTGATCAACGTGTTGTTACTGATGAATTTTACCAGCCGGATGGCGCGCTTTGTAATCCGCATAATGCCGAGCCGCAGTGAACGTGATGAACAGTTTAGCCTTGACTATATAAGCAACTCCCTGCTCGACACCCCCGAATTGTCGGTAATTGAAGCGCGCAAGGCCCTTTCTAAGTTTGGTGATATTGTAATGCGGGGCTTTAAGTACGTGCCTTTACTGGTAACGGAAATGGATGAACAGCGACTTTTCAAGTACGCTAAAAAGCTCGAGAAGTATGAGGCCATTACCGACCGCATGGAGATGGAAATCACCAATTACCTGAGCAAGGCTTCCCGGGGCGAGCTCAGTTCTGGTGCCAGTAACAGTATTCAAACCATTATCGGCATTGCCAACTACCTGGAGCGCATTGGTGATATCTATGTAGAGATTACCCGCAGCCTTAGTCACCGCAAAAAACAGAAGGCCTACTTCACTCCCGAAATGCGTGAGAACGTGCTCAGGCTTTCCGATATGGTTTCGCGTTCTATTGATCTGATGATGACCAACCTTGAAGCATCAAAAAGGGACTTAAAAGCCGATGAAGCTGATGCTCTTTACCAGGAGATCAAGACCTGCTACAAAAGTTTGCGGAAGGAGTACATCCAGAAAATTGAAAAGGGTAAATTTCAGCTGCGCAGCGGCATGTACTACAGTGATTTACTGGCGGAATTAGAGCGTATTGGCCACCATGTGCACAGTGTTAGCGAAACCCTGCGGGCCGAGGAAGACCGCAGTGCTACGGTGTAGCAATGGGATCGGAAATGGCCCACTCGCTTTCATGTCCTGCCCGGTCACGCAGTTTAAACTCAAAGCGGATGGAATCAGCATCGGCGTTGCGGGGAAAGGCAAAGTAGGAGAAGTTTGAGAAAATAGTGCCTTCCAGGGTTTTGTTCTGCCCCTCCGGTGTTAAATTAGGGAGAAGATTGTGAAAAGGCTGGCAACTGTCAACCGGCATTATTTCTTCGTACACTCCCTCTACTTTCTCAAAATAGCGGATTAGCAGGTTGTAAACATCATCGTCACACAGCTCTGATGAATCCGGGGGTTTAAGTAAGCCGATATCGCCGTCGCCATCGGTAAAGTAGATGCCCAGCAGGAGGGTGGTGCGATTAGTGAGTGAATCCGTGGTAAACTCGGCACTTTCCCACCGGAGGGTAGGCTTTTCAGAAATATCCTCATTTTTGCGGCAGCCTGCTAATACAAGGGCTGTGATGCCTGCGGCGATAATAATTTTCGGGAAAATGGTCTTCATTACAATAGTATAAACGGCTCTCACACTGCAAACGTTGGAAGAAAAGCAATATTTCAAAAATAGAGTTTTTAGCATAAGTAATGAGGCTGAATTTGAGAGGCTGGCCATAGAGCTGTTTCACTTTCAGGCGGCGCATAACCCGGTATACGCTCAGTTTATCAGGGGGCTGGGGGTGAAGCCTGCGGATATCAGCCGTTTAACAGACATTCCCTTTTTACCGATTTCCGCTTTTAAAACCCACCAGGTAGTTTGTGGTGAGCCCACAAAGAGCACTGAATTTACCAGTTCGGGTACCACCGGTGCGCGCAGCAGCCGGCACCTTGTACCCGACCTGGAGCATTATGAGCAAAGCTTTATGAAGGGCTGGCAACACTTTTTCGACCCTATCGAGGATTATGCCGTGCTGGCCTTGCTGCCTTCCTACCTCGAACGCCATGGCTCCTCCCTTATTTACATGGTTGAGCACTTCATCAAAGCGTCCTCCGACCCTGACAGTGGCTTTTACCTTGACCAGCTGGAAGAACTTTATCAACTATTGTTGCAGAAAATAGCTGAGGGCAAACCCACCTTATTCATTGGCGTAAGCTTTGCCCTGCTCGATCTGGCCGAGCGCTTTGAGCTGCCCCCCAATAAGCTGATTATTATGGAAACCGGGGGGATGAAAGGGCGGCGCAAAGAAATGATTCGCAGTGAGCTGCACGCCATTCTCAAAAAGCGGTTCGGAGTGGAGAGCGTTTATTCGGAATATGGAATGACGGAACTGCTGAGCCAGGCCTATTCAAAAGGCGAAGGTCTCTTTGCCTGTCCACCCTGGATGAAGGTGTTGGTGCGGGAAACGGATGACCCCCTTAGTTATGCCCGGCCTGGAAAAACCGGCGGTCTCAATGTTATTGATTTGGCCAATATCGATAGCTGTGCCTTTATAGCCACCGAAGACCTGGCGCGCTCACACCCGGGGGGAATATTTGAAGTGATGGGGCGTTTTGATAATTCCGATATTCGTGGCTGTAACCTGATGGTAATCTGAAATAATATGAAAAAACTCGTGCTATTGGCCTTGGCACTTTGCCATGCCTCCCTCCATGCCCAGTTCACCGAAGAAAAAGTGAAAGTGTTGGACGCCATTCAGGGAGAGGCTCTCTTCAGCCTTGAAGGAGAGCTGGAGTTATACAGCTTTGCCGATGAGGATGGCTGGTACCGGGTTCGTCGTGAAGTCTATCTCAAGCCGGGTGACATTGTGGAGGATAAATTTCTGGAAACAGGAACAGAGCTGCTTAATAAAAGTGGCGAAGTAATTGGAGAATGCCTGCAGCGCGTGAAACTGGTAGAAAGCAGAAAGCTGGAAGGTTTCAGAAGTAAGGATCGCTTTCAGGCCATAGTGGAGGGATACCTCTTTAAAACCAAATTAGCTGACAACAGCCTGCCTGAGAAAAGAGTGGAGGACTTGCTGAGTGAGCGCAATCGCACGGTGCAACAGGAAGGCTTTCAGCAGCTTTTTGAGGCACTGAAGTGGGAGAAGCGTGAATTTGAAGACCTTAATGCCTATGTGTATCGTGAGCAGCACAAAACGCTTAGCGAGGAAAAGGATTTCAGGATTGTAGTGATCTTTAAAGGTGAAGCCAGTCCCTATGCCGTAATCACCAAGGATCATGACAACATCAGCCCGCCAAAAATTAAAGCTGAATGGGAGGATGGCCCCTACCGCATCATTTATTTTTACAAGCCCACTGCCAGTCAGGAGGATTTGGTACAGAACACCATACTCTACACTTTTCTGGCCTTATAGGAAACTTAGCTGGCGGTAGCTGTGCCGTATACGTACATTTCTTCGAGGGTAGGATTGGCTGATCCTCCCCTGGGTTCAAGAGTTACCGCAAAGGCATCGGCACCATCGATTCTGCCCATTTCCGTCATCCCCTGATTGCTGGCAAGGGGGTCAAATACCCCCATGTCAATGGGTTTGCCGTCTTTCAGGGCCCATAGCTGGTATTGTTTGCCGGCGGGTACGGACGGTAGTTTTTTCACATCGAGGTATACTTTTTCGCTGGTGGCGTTCCACCACACGTCTGCCAGCAGATCCTGGCTGCGGCCTTCCACCGCTTTCATATGAAATACCGCTGAGGCGGGATCACGCAGAATCTCTAAATCTTCCGACAGCTCACGGTAGTTGGCCACCATCACCTCGTTTTCGTTTTCGAGGGTGGCCAGCCTGATCAGGGTTTCACCCAGATCGTCCTGCAGCCTGTTAATGCTGCGATATTGTAGGGTATTTATGCCCAGGCTTAACAGTAAAAGAACTGTAGCGGCAATGGCGAGCCACTTGTAATTGCTTTTCTCGGCAATAGTGGCCTGGGTGGGTAACTTGGCTTCTGCCGGATGGGTGGCCGCGACATGGGTCTTTTCACCGCTAAGGGCAGCATGAAGTACCTTTTCGCGCAGTGCGGCAGGAGGCTCAATCCGGCTGCGGTCGGCCAGTTGTTCCATAGTGGTCTCTGATTCGAGCAAGGCTTTGCGCAGCTCGGGATACAGTGCGGCCATGCGCTCTACTTCCTGGCGCTCCTCCTGATTGAGCATGCCCAGGGCATAAGCTTCAATCACTCCTGATTCTATGTATTTACGAGTATCCACTTAGTTAGAGTCTTCATTAGATTTAAAAATGCTACGAAGCTTCTGTAGGGCTGCCTTGGCCCTGCTTTTTACCGTGCCCAGTGGTATGTTGCGCTCCTCAGAGATCTCCTGCTGTGTATAACCACTAAAATAAGAGAGTTCAATGATCTCCTTTTGTTCGGGGGGCAGTTCCGAAAGTAATTCCCTCAAGCCGATATGCGAAGGGCTAAAAGTATCGCCGCCTTTCAGTCCATATACGACAGAATCGAGGGCTTGGTTTTTTTGGTTGCTTTTATTCTGTTTAGAACGAAGGTAGTCAATGCAGTTGTTTCGGGTAAGGTTAAGCATCCAGGTGTAAATGCTGCCCTTGTCACTGTCGAATTTCTGGCGGTTGCGCCAGATTTTTACAAAAGCCTCCTGGAGGAGGTCCTGACAAAGTTCCTCTGAGCCACACATTTTCATCAACACACCGTATAAGGCAGCCGAGTAATGATCGTAGATGTACGCCAGGGCAGATTCATTGCCACGCTGAAACTCGGCGACAAAGTTTTGCTGGGTAATTCCTTTCGGGATGTAGGTTGTGGGCAAGCCTCAGGTGCTAAGGTTAAACAAGTCGGATCAGGTAGTAATTCTTTTTACCTTTCTGAGCCAGCAGGTATTTTTGCTGGATCAAGTCAGAAGAGTGTACTACCGTATCGGGATTTACTTTGGTTTTGTTCACGCTTACTCCGTTGGCTTTGATCATTTTACGGGCTTCACCCTTGCTGGCAAAAACGGCAGTTTCCTCGGCCAGTAACTCCACAATAGCTAAGCCAGCTGCCAGCTTAGTGGCTGCCACTTCAAACTGGGGTACACCGGCAAAAACATCCAGCAGGGTTTCTTCATCCAACTCGCGCAGATTTTCCTCGGTACTCTTACCAAAGAGAATCTGGCTGGCCTGTTTTGCTTTTTCGAGATCAGCCATTGAGTGTACCATGATGGTCACTTCATCAGCGAGGCGGTTTTGCAGCAAGCGCTGGTGTGGCGCCTCACGGTGTGCTTCGCTAAGCGCTTTAATCTCATTCTCATCGAGCAGGGTGAAAATTCGGATGTAGCGCTCGGCATCTTCATCCGAAGTATTGAGCCAAAACTGGTAGAACTTGTACGGACTGGTTAACTTCCGGTCAAGCCATACATTGCCTTCTTCAGTTTTGCCAAATTTACTACCATCCGCTTTGGTAATAAGGGGGCAGGTAAGGGCGAAGGCAGTGCCGCTTTCCTTGCGGCGGATCAATTCCGTACCGGTGGTTATGTTACCCCATTGGTCTGAACCTCCCATCTGCAGGCGGCAGTTTTTTTCGCGGTAGAGGTGAAGGAAGTCAAAACCCTGTACCAGCTGGTAGGTAAACTCAGTAAAGCTCATGCCCTCAGCAGATTCGCTGCCCAGGCGCTTTTTAACCGAGTCCTTGGCCATCATATAGTTTACCGTAATGTGTTTACCCACATCGCGGATAAAGTCGAGGAAGGAAAAATCCTTCATCCAGTCGTAATTGTTGAGCAATTCTGCCGCATTGGGCTCATTACTGCTGAAATCCAAAAAGCGTGAAAGTTGCTCTTTGAGGCAGTTTTGGTTGTGACGGAGTTGTTCTTCCGTCAGCAGATTGCGCTCCTTAGACTTACCGGAGGGGTCACCGATCATGCCGGTGGCCCCTCCCACCAAGGCCAGGGGTTTGTGCCCGCTTAGTTGAAAATGCTTGAGCATCATTACCCCAACCAGGTGGCCTATGTGCAGGGAGTCAGCAGTAGGGTCGATGCCTACATAGGCCACCCCCATTTCTTTTTCCAACATTTCTTCGGTACCGGGCATAATATCGTGGAGCATGCCCCTCCAGCGCATTTCTGCAACAAAGTTTTTTGCCATCGGGCGGGTATATTTTTCAGCTAGTGAAGGGCAAAAATATAACTTCGCACTCCGATCACAAACACCATTGCGCGCTTTGCAGAAATCAATTTTAGTTACCGGAGGAACAGGAATGCTGGGAGCACACTTGCTGTTGGAGCTTTGCCGGCAGGGGCACTCTCCTATGGCGAGCTTTCGCGAAGGCAGTAGCCTGGCCCTGACAAAGCGCATTTTTGCACTCTACGGTGACGATAAAAACCTGTGGAAGCGCGTGCATTGGCAGCAAGCTGACCTGGAAGACAGCCATTCTGTATACAGTTTGTTGGAGGGCGTGCAGGAACTTTATCACTGCGCCGCAATGGTGTCATTTGACCCTCTTGATGGACCGGCCTTGCTCGAAATTAACCCCCTGATGACCGCCAACCTGGTAAATGCCGGCCTGGAAACGGGACTGCAAAAAATGATGCACGTAAGTAGCGTGGCAGCGATGGGGCGTTCCCGCAACGGTAAGGTGATCACCGAGCACTCGCAGTGGAGCGAAAACGGTGAAAACAGCATTTATGCCCGCAGTAAATACCGCAGTGAACTGGAAGTATGGCGGGGCATCGCCGAAGGTCTCAAAGCCGCGATTGTTAACCCTGGCATCATCCTCGGTCCCGGCGACTGGAATAACGGCAGTGCCAAGCTTTTTCAATCAGTGGCTGAAGGCTTTAAGTTTTATACCGAAGGGATAAATGGTTTTGTTGATGTGCGCGATGTGGTGAAGGCCATGATCCTGCTCATGCGCTCAGAAATTACAGCCGAACGCTATCTGCTGGTGGCCGAAAATTGTAGCTATCACCACCTCTTTGATCTGATTGCCGAAAATCTCTCGGTGCCCAAGCCCAGCGTACTGGCAAAACCATGGATGGGGGAGCTGGTGTGGCGCTATGAGCGTATTAAATCATTCCTCACTGGGAAGAAGCCACTGGTGACCCCGGAAACCGCCCGCACGGCCCATCAGACCAGCCGTTACAGCAATCAGAAAATAGAGGAGGAGCTCGACTTTAGCTTTCGTCCGCTAGAGGAGAGTATAGCCGATATCGCCGCCCTTTACCGCCAAAGCCACTAAGGGTTGGTAAAGGGATTTTTACTGACGGGATTCAGGCTGTCCTTTTTAGCGATGTCTTTTTTGGGTTTTTCCAGATCAATGTCTTTGGGGGCACCGGCCTGCATTTCCATTTTGTTGAGCTGTTCTATCGCCTCCTCATAAATTTCATTCATGATACGGGGATAGGCGGAGTAAAAGGAAAAGCTGGTGTCAAAATCGCTGCGGCTGATGCCGTGCTTGTCGTACACCTTTTCAAAGTAAAAATCGGAGTGCAGGGTGTCGCCCATTACTTCGCGTCCCATGCGTGCGCCTTCTACCACGTGGATATCGGCAATTACCGCGGCCATTTTCTCCTGCTCAAGGACGTAGGGAGGGACCTTAACTTCAGAGGGATTACCGCAGGCGGTCAGCAGAGCGCCAAGCAGCAGGCTAGCGATCAAATTCGAGGCGTGCTGCCGCAGGCTGTTCACTGATTTTTCCATTGTCATACACCAATCGGCCATTTACAATTGTGTGGGTAACGCGGGCTCTGAAGGTCACCCCTTCAAATGGTGACCACTTACACTTGTAGAGAATATTGTCTTTGTTGACGGCCCAGGGTCGACTGGGGTCGAGCAGTACCAGGTCGGCATGGTAGCCTTCACGGATGTAGCCCCGCTCTTTTATGTTGAAGATAATGGCAGGGTTGTGACACATCTTTTCCACCAGCTTCTCGATGCTCATCTTACCATCCCTTACAAATTCCATCATGGCTGGCAGGGCATGCTGCACCAGGGGGCCGCCACTGGGCGCTTTGGTGTACACCTGCTTCTTTTCCTCGAGGGTGTGGGGAGCATGGTCAGTGGCGATTACATCAATTTTGCCGTCGAGTACCGCGCGCAAAATGGCCTCGCGGTCAGACTCTTCCTTCACCGCCGGGTTCCACTTAATAAGGGTGCCTTTTTCGGCATAGTCATCGGCCGAAAACCAGAGGTGGTGGACACAGGCTTCAGCAGTAATTTTCTTTTTCTTTAAGGGCTCATTGCTAAAGAGCTCACACTCTTCAGCCGTACTGATGTGGAATACATGCAGGCGGGTGCCGTGTTTTTTAGCAAGCTCCACTGCCAGTGAGCTGCTGCGCAGGCAGGCTTCACGGCTGCGGATATCGGGGTGAAATTCTATCGGGATGTCATCGCCGTAGCGATCCTTATACTGCTCGTAATTAAAGGTGATTAGGCGCTCATCTTCACAGTGGGTGATTACCGGCAGCGGACTTTCACTGAAAATCCCCTCTAAGGCCTTGGCTTCATTCACCAGCATATTGCCGGTACTACTGCCCATAAAAACCTTTACCCCAGGAATACGGCGGGGATCGGCTTTTTTAATTTCCTCAAGGTTTTCATTGGTGGCGCCCAGGTTAAAGGCATAGTTGGCATAGGCGCTTTTGGCAGCCAACTCGTATTTTTTTTCCAACAGCTCAAGGGTTACCGCCTGGGGTACCGTATTGGGTTGCTCAATAAAACTGGTGATTCCTCCCGCCAGGGCCGCCCGGCTTTCGGAGGCAATATCGCCCTTGTGAGTGAGGCCCGGTTCGCGGAAGTGCACCTGATCGTCGATCAATCCCGGCAGCAGAAACTTGCCCTGGGCATCAATCAACTGGGTGTCACTGTCAACCTGGCTGAGGTGTTGGTCAATTTTAGAGATCCGCCCATCTTCAATCAACAGATCCCCTTCCTGCACCTTATGGTCGCTTACTATCCTGGCATTTTTAATCAGGATTCTTTTCATACCCTAAAATTCGTCTCTCTTTACTTATACCTTTTCAGGATGTTGCGCATCTTGAGCTGTAAAACCCCCAGTACTGCCTCGCGAATGATGCTGTTAGACATCTTGGAGGCACCGGCAGTACGTTCGGTAAAAATCACTGGGATTTCCTTGATTTTAAAGCCAAGCTTATAGGCCACGTATTTCATCTCAATCTGAAACGCATATCCTACAAACTTGATGCTCTTAAAGTTTATGCGCTGCAGTACTTTACGACGGTAACACATAAATCCGGCGGTGGTATCTTCAACCGGTATGCCAAGAATTATTCTGACATAGCGGGAGGCAAAATAGCTAAGTAAAACCCGGCTCATGGGCCAGTTCACCACGTTCACCCCTTTTATATAGCGGGAACCTACCGCCACGTCGAAGCCATCGGCATCGCAGGTGGCATGCAGGCGTGGAAGGTCTTCCGGGTTGTGCGAAAAGTCGGCATCCATCTCAAAGAAGAATTCATAGTCGCGCTCCAGCCCCCAATTAAAGCCTGCCAGGTAGGCAGTGCCGAGGCCTTGCTTACCCTCACGTTGCATAAGGTGTAAGCGTCCGCTGAATTCGCCCTGCAAATGCTTAACGATTTCATCGGTGCCGTCCGGGGAGCCATCATCCACAATAAGTACATCGAAGGGATGAGTGAGCGAGAATACCTTGCGAAGGATGTTTTCAATGTTTTCCTTCTCGTTGTAGGTTGGTATTACAACTAAAGAATCTGACAATGGTGCCTGTAAGTTTATTTTAATGAAGGCCAAAAGTAACCAAACAATTGGCAACTGCTAAAGGGAGTTTGTTAAAGCTTTCCCAAGGGAAAGATATGCTTCCTGAGCTTTGAAGGCAATTTTTTAAGATTAGTTTTGTTTTTGATCTTGGCTTAAGAGCATCTATGGATTTTTACGGCAGAAAGAACCTCTGGAAATTTATACTCTTCGTTTTTGCGGTGCTCATTGGGGCGGCTACCCTGTGGTATACCGAAACCTTTCTGGAGGAGCTGCGGCAGGAAGAAATTAAGAAGGTAGAGCAGTTTGCCGAGGCCATGAACCAGATTCTCAACTCTGACACCGAGGCCGACCTGAGCTTTGAGCAGAGTATCATGCGCGACAATACCACCATACCCATTATTCTCACCGATAGTGACGGCACTCTGCTGGAGGCCCGCAATATTGACGAGAAGGAAATGCAGAATGAGGAGTGGGTACGTGAAAAGCTGGCTGATATGGAGGCGGAGGTTGAGCCCTTCGAAATCCGCTTCGGGCAGGAAGTACAGTATCTCTATTACCAGAATTCCACCCTGCTTACCAAGCTCCGCTATTACCCCCTTATTTTACTATTGGTAATCAGCCTTTTTGTGGTGATTGCCTATATCGCTTTTTCCAATGCCCGCAAGTCTGAGCAAAATCAGGTATGGAATGGCCTGGCCAAAGAAACGGCCCACCAGATCGGCACCCCGCTTACTTCACTGATGGGTTGGCTGGAGTACCTGCGTTCCAGTAATATCTCTGAAAATGTAGTAGGGGAAATGGAAAAGGATATTCTACGCCTTAATACCATCACTGATCGCTTTTCAAAAATAGGTTCCAAGCCGAGTATTCACCTGCAACCCATTGTAGAAACCACCCGCGAAGCAGTGGCCTACCTGCAGTCGCGCAGTCCCAAAAAGATTAAAGTGAGCTTTGAGGCCCAACCGGGTACTGAACATCTGCAGGTAGCCCTGAACAAACCCCTCTTTGAATGGGTAATTGAGAACCTGATTCGCAACGCCATTGACGCCCTTGAAGGGAATCCCGGTAGCATAAGCTTAAGGCTCAGCGAAACCAACAAATACGTAAAGATTGAGGTTGAAGATACGGGTAAGGGTATTCCTGCCAATCGTCAGAAATCAGTGTTCAGACCTGGTTTTACCACTAAGCGTCGTGGCTGGGGCCTCGGCCTGAGCCTGGCTAAGAGAATTATTGAGGAATACCACCGGGGGCGTATTTTTGTGGCCCGCACCGAGTTGGGAAAAGGCACTACCTTTAGAATATTGCTTAAAAAATAAGCCAGTGGCCGGCATTTATATTCACATACCTTTCTGCCGAAAGGCCTGTACCTATTGTGATTTTCACTTCAGCACCAGGCTTGAGCACAAACCACAGTTGGTACAAGCCATCTGTAAGGAGCTGGCAATGCAAAAAAATTACCTCAACGGTGATCTGGTCGAAAGCATTTACTTCGGCGGCGGCACTCCCTCGGTACTTAGCGCCCATGAGCTCAGCGATATTTTTGAGGCGATTTATGCCAACTTCGAGCTAAACGATAAGCCCGAGATAACATTGGAAGCCAATCCTGATGACCTCAATGATCAGCAACTGGAGGTTTTGGCCGCTTCACCGGTCAACCGCTTGTCGGTGGGTATTCAGTCATTTGATCAAGAGGACCTGCGCTTTATGAACCGCAGCCACAATGCTGAACAGGCCCGCACTTGTGTGGAAAAGGCCCGTGACCATGGCTACGACAGTATTTCTATCGACCTGATTTACGGAGTGCCAGGCCGGGATGAAGATCATTGGCACCGCCAGCTTGAAGAGGCACTGAAGCTGCAGGTGCCCCATATTTCGGCGTATGCCCTTACAGTGGAAAAGGAAACCCTGCTGCATCACCTGATAAAGAAAGGTGCGGTGGCACCCGTAGATGAGGCCGCTGCCCATGCGCAGTTCAATATTATGCGCGAGGAGCTCGGTCACGCCGGTTATGAGCATTACGAGGTGTCAAATTTTGCCAAGCCCGGCAAAAGGGCCAGTCATAACACCTCTTACTGGACCGGAGAGAAATACCTGGGGGTAGGTCCTTCCGCCCATAGCTTTAACGGCGATTCGCGGCAGTGGAATGTGGCTAATAACCATCTTTATATGAGTGCGATTGAAGCTGAGGAGTTTCATTGTGAGAAGGAAATACTCAGTGTGGCGGACCGCTTTAATGAAACCGTAATGACCTCCCTGCGTCGTGAAGAGGGAGTTGACCTTGAGCAGATCGACACCCAGTTTGGCGCTGAGTTTGGTCGTTACCTGCGCGCAGAAGCCCAGCCCCTGCTGGAGCGCGAACAACTACTCGAAAGAGATAATCACCTGGTGATTGCCCCTCGCCACCGTTTTTTCAGTGATGGTATCGCATCCTCGCTTTTTTATATTTGAGCCATGAAGATAACTTTCAGGCACCATGGCCAGCATTACCAGGCCGACCTTAGCCAGGGTACCGACCTTTCCTCTCAGCTTGGTGATCCCGGTCTCGAATTAACAGCCTGGGGAGTACCCCCGGTCAGCATAGTGCCTGTAATGGGCGATGGCTGGGTAGGGGCCGTCAGCCAGGGCTCCCCGGTAAACTTTTTTGACATTGCCTTTAACCCCCATGGCAATGGCACCCATACCGAATGTTTCGGACATATTGCCCCGGAACATCAAAGGGTGGCTGTGCATATTTCTGATTTTCACCAGCTCTGTCGCCTGGTGGTACTTAGCCCTGAAGAAATTAACGGCGATCAGGTGGTTAGCCTTGCTTCACTTCAGGCCAAGGAACTTGAGTGGGATGTGGAAGCGCTGATCATTAAGGCCGGCGACTACCGTCCCGGTCATGACTTTACCGGCAGTAATCCGGTTTATTTTGAACCGGAGCTGTTGGAGTTTGTGCGGGAGAAAGGCATTCGCCACTTTCTGACTAACCTGCCCTCAGTTGACCGCGAGGAGGATGGAGGGCGGCTGCTGGCTCATAAGGCTTTCTGGCACTACCCCGATGCCCCCCGTGACGATGCCTTTATCACCGAACTTTTGCTGATTGATGAAAAGCTGAAGGAGGGTTTATACCTCTTAAACCTGCAGGTGGCCCCCTTTGTGAACGACGCCAGCCCCAGCCGGCCGGTGATCTATCCTTTGACGGCTGAGTGAGAACAATCTGGGCATCACTCGCTTAATATTTTGTAATTTTGCCGCCCTTTGATTTATTAGTTCATTTTTAATATCTAAATCACAGCCCGTAAGCTATGAAGATGAAACTTTCGCATTTCACCTATAAGCTTCCCAAAGAACTTATAGCTGATCGCCCCACTACCCACCGTGACGATAGCCGCCTGATGGTGGTACACCGCGACACCGGTAAGATTGAACACCGCATGTTCAATGAGATTATCGAGTATTTCGACGAAGGCGATACCCTGGTGCTCAACAACACTAAAGTATTTCCCGCCCGCATGTATGGCAACAAGGAAAAGACCGGTGCCCGCATCGAAGTATTCCTCTTGCGTGAGCTCAACGCCGAAAGCCGCTTATGGGATGTGCTGGTGGACCCGGCCCGTAAAATCAGGATCGGTAACAAGCTTTACTTTGGTGAAGACGACAGTCTGGTGGCTGAGGTAATTGACAATACCACTTCACGCGGACGTACCCTGCGTTTCCTTTACGACGGTTCCTATGAGGAATTTCGCGCCAAGCTCAATGAGCTGGGCGAAACCCCAATCCCCAAGTACATCGGCCGCGAGCCCGATGAGGAGGACGTAGATCGCTACCAGTCGATTTTCGCCAAGAAAGAAGGTGCGGTAGCCGCCCCGGTGGCCAGTCTGCACTTTTCGAAAAACCTGATGAAGCGCATGGAGATTAAAGGCATTGACTTTGCCGAACTTACCCTGCACATCGGTTTGGGAACCTTTCGCCCGGTAGAGGTGGAAGACCTCAGTAAACACAAGATGGACAGTGAGCAGTTTACCATTTATGACGATACATCGCTTAAGGTAAACCGCGCTATTGATACCAAGAAGAAGGTATGTGCAGTGGGTACCACCACTATGCGTGCCCTCGAAAGCTCGGTAAGCACCGATGGCCACCTGAACCCTTACGACGGCTGGACCAATAAGTTTATTTTCCCGCCTTACGATTTCACGGTATCCAATTGCATGATCACCAACCTGCATCCGCCGCAAAGCACCCTGCTGATGATGACGGCTGCCTTTGCCGGTTACGATCTTACCATGAAGGCATACAAAGAAGCCATCAAGGAAGAATACCGTTTCCTGAGCTATGGTGATGCCATGCTGATATTGTAGGAGATATTATTTGATTTGAATTCAGGCCCGGGGCGTAAGCTTCGGGCTTTTTTTTTTAGAATGCGTGAAAGGTCGTGCCCTGCCTCCGCCATCAATGGGAGTGGTTAGCTACTTAATGAGGTAGCCGATTTTTACGCCCAGGTCAAGGCGAAAGTGTTGTCCTACATCAGAAACGAATTGGTTGTCAGGGTTTTCGAGGCTGTAATGGGTTTGCTGATTATAACGGAGGCTAATTCCTGAATACAGGTCGAGGTAAAAATGATCGATGTCTAGAGGGAAATCATAGCCATAGCAAAGGCTGATATCATATATTTCCTGGTTGGTAAAATCAGGAGGACCGCTGCTCTGCGGTTCCATAAACTCATAATTAAGCCGGGTGAGGCTTAGCCCGAAATACTGGCTGTCATCAAACACATATTGCTCAGGATAGAATTTTATTCCTATTTCATAGGCCAGTTTACTGTGGTAGGAGGCCTCTTTTACGGTAAGCCTGGAAGCCAAACGGGGAGTAATCGGTTTTGTACAAAGGCCAGCAGCAAGGTCAATTTTGAACATATCAAACAGGGCTACCTGCAGGGAAACCGGGTAATGGCCAAATAAACTCTGTAAGGGGTCAATGGCCAGTCCTAAACGATAGCGGTAATTTTCATCCTCGTTATTGCCGTGGTTTTCAAAGCGCACCGTGGGAAAATCCTCCGATTCCTGGGCCAGCAGGAAGGGAGAATAGGTGAATAGAAGGAGCAGGCCGAGCAGTGAAGAAAGCAGGCTTTTCATCTGAGTAAGTTTCAATAGGGGTCAAACCTACTATTTTTTTAGGCTTCCCGCTTACTCCACCC
>CAZUCA010000068.1:0-17262 GCA_964619125.1 uncultured Owenweeksia sp.
ATTCACAATTCAATGAATAAAAATTTTCATCATTCCTTTCTCATTTTTATTGACGACCCACTTCAAGAAACTATTTTTGCAACAGTCCATTTGGGGGTTAATCAGGGAATAGGATGGACCGGTGTATGAGGACCCAGGTAGGCTTGATTTTTACGCAGCGATGATCAGAAGCCAATACAACAGCGAAAAAAATTACGTCAGCATTGAAGAGAAGGCTCGTTTGCTGAGCTACCTGCAGGAGCACTTTCGGCTCGACTTCAGGGATTACTCCGAGGCCTCGGTGCGGAGGCGCTTTTCCAAAATTCTCAATGAACACGGCCTGCAAAGTGTTGATCAATACATTGATCTTTTGAATGAAGATGAAAATGCTATCGATCTCTTCCTGGAAAAGTTTACGGTGAATGTTACCGAAATGTTTCGCGATCCCTATTGCTACGAGGGATTGGTAACCCACAGTTTTCCCGAACTCAGAAAAAAGAAGAAGGTGAAAATCTGGTCTGCCGGCTGCAGTTCGGGCGAAGAAGTGCTATCGCTGGCCATTCTCCTCAAGGAGCAGCAATTACTTGACAAGTGCAGCATTCTGGCTACTGATCTTTCACCGCTGGTTTTGGAGACGGCCCGGCAGGGTATTTATCAATTGCGTCACCTTAACTCATACGGTTCGGCTTATCTCGACAGTGGCGGTAAAAAACAGCTTGATCATTACTATCAGCGGATAAACAATGATGAGGCCCGCTTTTCTTCGGACTTACTCGATCATATAGAATACCGGCAACACAATCTTGCAGAAGCCCCACCAGCCGATGATTTTGACCTGGTAATTTGCCGCAATGTGTTGATCTATTTCAATGCCACCCTGCAAAACCGGGTAATCGACAAGCTTACTGCTTCTCTAATCAAAGGAGGAGATCTCTTTATCGGTTCCAAAGAAACCATCCTCTTTTATCAGCAGCGTCAGCGCTACCAGGAATTAACGCCAGAAATCAAGCTCTATAGAAAACTCAGCTAACATAATAGTGATTGGTGCCAGCGCCGGCGGTGTGCAGGCATTACAAAGGCTGCTGAGTGCTTTGCCGGCAAAGCTTGCTGTTCCTGTATTGGTGGTGATCCATCGCATGAAAAATGTAAGGAGCAACCTGGCCGATGTGCTACAGACCAAAAGTCGCCTGCTTGTAAAAGAAGCTGAGGACAAGGAGCTGTTAAAACCCGGTACCGTATATATTGCCCCGGCCAATTACCATATGTTGGTTGAACGCGATAAGCACATTGCCTTGAGCGTAAGCGAACCGGTAAACTTCAGCCGCCCCTCTATTGACGTCACTTTTTTCAGCGTGGCCGAATCCTTTGGGAGCCAATCCATTGGGATAATACTCACCGGCGCCAACACCGATGGTTCGAAGGGCTTGGGTATGATAGAATACTCCGGTGGCCTCACCCTGGTGCAGGATCCTGAGGAAGCCCAGGTGGCCGTAATGCCGGAGGCGGCTTTGCAGGCTACCTACAAGGCTCAAAAATTGGCAATTTCCGATATTGCCATGAAAATCAAGCAACTCATAAAATAAATGTTTGCTCAGCGGTTTTCTGCCCTTATAATCCTCGCTTTTCTTCAGTATTCCGCCTTTGGTCAGCAGGCGCTACGGGTGGCTTTTTACAATGTGGAAAATCTCTTTCACCCCTCTGACGATCCCCTAAGCGATGATGCCGAGTTCACCCCGGAAGGTGACCGCCACTGGAGCCATTATCGCTACCGCGAAAAGCTCAACCGCACCGCAAAGGCAATTCTTGCGATAGGTGAGTGGGAAGCGCCTGCGATTGTAGGACTGGCCGAAATTGAAAATGACAGCGTACTGGAAGACCTGATAAACAGCGCCCCTTTACGCAAATTCAACTACCAGTGGGTGAATTACCCCTCGGCCGACCGTAGGGGCATTGATGTAGCCCTGCTGTATCGCAAAGACAACTTAAAACTACTTTACTCTCAAAAAATAAAGGCGACAGGGCCTGCAGACACCAGTTATACCACCCGGGATATCCTTTATGCTAAGCTTTACGCTTCCCTGTTTGACACCCTGCACATTTACGTAAACCACTGGCCCAGCCGCTACGGTGGGCAGCAACGATCGGAGCCTCGCCGGATAGCCGCCGCCCGGGCCCTGCGCAGCCAGCTGGATAGCTTGAGGGATCATGATCCAGGGGCCCAGCTAATTATTGTTGGCGACTTCAACGATGAATGGCATAATACCAGCCTGGCCCGTTACCTCTGCCCGGCGAGCGATAATCATGAGGCCTTGCTGAACCTGATGACATCCCTGCCCGAAACGGAGGGCTCGCACCGTTATCGGGGTAAGTGGACCTACCTTGATCAAATAATAATTTCGCCCAATTTGCTGGATGGAATGGGGCTGGAAGTAAAAGACAGTACCGCCAGGGTATTGAGGCATGAATTCTTATTGGAAAGGGATGAAAAATACCCTGGCCAAAAACCATTTCGTACTTTTATCGGTCCCCGCTACCACGGCGGCTTTAGCGACCACCTACCCATCTTTATTGACCTCCATAAATTAAGACCAGATACCCAACCACCGCGCCGGTTTTAACGATATCCTCAATAAAGCGGAGGCACGGAAAAAATAATTGAAAGCTTCGAAAAATACTTAGCACTTTAGTCGCGTTCAAATTTGAGTATTTTAGCCTCACCATAAATGTAAGTTCATGAAAAGATATCTCTTAGCGGCTTGTATAGCCTTCGCCCTAGGCGCATGTAAGGAGGAAACTAAAGAAGAGCCGAAGCAGTATACTACTGACGGACTCACGCTTAAAGAGGAAAAACGGCCTCTGCTTATCCAGGTTTATGCCCGTGGTACTCAAACCCAGGCTTTATATGAAGTGGTAAGGCTAAGCGTTGAAGGCTCTTATCCCGAAATGAATACCCTCTCGATTGGCACCGCCGATGGCGATATTTTCGAACAGGAATTTGCCGAAGACCTCTTAGTGAATTTTGGTGCCGGTATTATGCCGCCCGCCTATTTGGTGGAAGGTGAGGATGTTGATCTTCTCGACCTGCCCGAGGCAATTGAAGACCTTAGTAATAGTACTAAAAAGCCCATGCTGGCTATTGATCATAAAGTTACCAGTAACGATACCGCCTGGGTTGTGGATACCAAACTGAAGTTTCTGAAAGACACCCTTTCTGACGGTATTTTTATTGAAACCTACCTGGCGGCGGATGTGCCTTCTGTGAAGAATGATATCCACGATCTGCGCTTTCCCCAGATCAATGACCTGGTAAACCAAGGCGATACCATTAGCCGCTGGGCCATGAATATTCCCTATTATAACGATTCAACCAAATTTGCGGTAAAATCAGGCGATACCTATGTACACCCGGCAGTACTGCTTGACCGCTACAACAAGGATAGCCCCTGGGGAACGGCCCTTAGCTCCTACTGGAGTTTTGGCGGCGTTTATTCTGAAAATGATGTGATCGGTACCCGGTATACGCCTATCCGTCATTACTTCAACAAAGAGGATATTGCCGAAAAATATGAGTTCCGCTTCAAGCCTCGTTTGGTAACAGTAGTTTGGATTCTTAACCCCTTTTCCTTTCAGTTTGAATACGTAAACAGCATCAGTACTACTCTCAAGTAAGCTGCATTGCTCACAATCTTAAAAGGCCACCCCAAGAGGTGGCCTTTTTGTATGCCTTACTTTAAACTGACCAACAGAGGGTCCGCTTTAATGCTTTACATAACTGCGGCTGGTGTCTAAAAATTGCTGCTAAAAGCAACAGCTGCTTAGCCCAGTTCGTTGAAGTCTTCAATCTGGCCGTTAAAAGTTGCCGCGTCTTTAGAGGTGCAGAGATTACTATCGGGGTCTTGAAATTTAACCACCGTACCCGAGTGCTGTTGCCGGTATTGGTAGTCAATTTTATGGCGGTCAAGTTGCCTGCAGACACTTCTCACATGCTCAACATTAAGCCAGAGGCCGCTTTTAAGGCGCACACCACCCTCATTTACCTGGCCCAGGGCCTGCTCACGCTCATCCCGTTCCACCATCAGGTAGCTGCCGCCAAATTCAAAGCAAAGCAATTCATAGGTGGTAAACAGTACTTCCGGTTCCAATCCCACACCGCAAAAACTTTAGGCAGTCCTCATAGGGTAGTACGTATAAAATAATACCACTACGATCTAACTCCATAGGGCTGGCAAGTATTACTTATTCTTGCGGCGTGCCTGGCGGTTTTGATCTTCCTGCAGCTCACGCATGCGGCGCATCAGACGGTTTTCCTTGGCCGGCTTTTTCTTCTTTTCCTGAATCTTAGCGTGAATCTTCTTCTCATCAATAAAGCTGCGAATAGCAAACTGCTGACTAAAAGTAATTACGTTGGCCACAAAGTAATAGTAGCTCAGGGCAGCAGGATAACTGTTTAAAGCTCCCAAAAACACGATAGGCATGAGGTACATCATGTACTTGAGCTGTGGATATTGCTGGTTGCTACCGGTTAGCTGCTGATTCATATAGGTATAAATCAGGGTTGATACGGTCATTAGCAGCGTAAACAGACTTACATGATCACCATAAAAGGGAATAGTAAAAGGAAGCTGGGCAATAGAGTCGTAAGTAGAAAGGTCTTCGGCCCACAGGAAGGGCTGCTGTCGCAGCTCAATGGAGGCAGGAAAAAATTTAAAGAGAGCAAAGAGTATAGGCATCTGGAACAGCACCGGAATACATCCTCCCAGTGGGCTTACCCCGGCTTTGGAGTACAGCTCCATGGTGGCCTGCTGCTTCTTCATCGGATCCTTATCCTTATACTTTTCGTTGATCTCATCCATCTCTGGCTTCAGCACCCGCATCTTCGCCATACTGCGGTAAGAGCTGTATGTAAGCGGAAACAATACCACTTTGATAATCAAAGCCATAATCAGGATAATCAGACCGTAATTAAGACCGTAATCCTCAAGCCAGTTGAAAATATTAATTACCACCCCACGGTTGATCCAACCGAGGATACCCCATCCCAGCGGAATGAGCTCTTCAAAATCCTCGTTATAGGAATCGAGGATATCATACTTGTTGGGCCCGAAGTACAAGCCAAGGCGGGAGTCGATATCACCGTTGTTGCCCAGTTGCACCTTGCTGGCAAATAGCTTAGTGTGCTCAGCATCGTTCTCGCCCAGATCCTGGGATACCATCGCAACCCGGTCAAAGCCTCCATCGCGGTTGAGGAGAATGCTTGAGAAAAACTGCTGGCGGAAGGCTACCCAATGAATGCTTTCTGCTTCCTCCTCATCCTGTCCGCTTACCGAGAGATCATCAACGTCATCTTCGTTGGCATAGCGATACTTGATACGGGTAAGGCTGTTTTCACGATCGCGGTTCTTTTCAGTACGAAAGGCCTTAAGCTCCCACTGCATACCGCTGTTATCACCGAGCATGTCATCCATACCCTGCGATTCGATATTCCAATCGAGCAGGTAATTATCAGCCTGTATGCTGTACTCATAGCTCAGGCTGCGACCCTGACCGGCGTCGAGGGTAAGTACTACCTTATCCTTCGCTTTTTCGCTAACCTTAAAGTAGAGATCGGCGGTGTTGAACTGTTGCTTATCGCTGAACTGAATGTTAAAGGAGGCATTGTCCTTGATCAGGTATAAGGGTAGAGAGTCATAGGTCTGAAAATCCTTGAGGCGGGCGGAGACAATCTGCCCGCCTTTGGTGGAAATGCCTATCTCCAGTACATCATTCTGCAGGGTGATAACTTCAGACGAACCCTGGCTGGCCGCAGCCAGTCCCCCGGCATTAAGGGCAGCGCTGTCAATAAGGGTAGCGGCTTCCTCGGTAAAATCGCGGGTCTCCTCCTGCACTTCGGCAGTATCGGTTTGCTCCTGTCCCGCTTCAGCTTCCACCTCCTTTTCAGGTTGGTTGATATAGCCGAAATAGACAAAAATGGCTCCGATAAGCAGGAAACCGACAACGGTATTCCAATCGAATGTTTTCTTATTCATTACTATCTGATTTTGAAGCTTTAATAGTGGCTTCAATAAATTTCACAAAAAGAGGGTGAGGGTTGGCTACGGTACTTTTGTACTCCGGGTGAAACTGCACCCCGATGAAGTAAGGATGATCAGGGATTTCCACAATTTCCACCAATCCCGTGCCGGGATTTTTTCCGGTAGCGATCATGCCACTCTTTTCAAAATCCGCGAGGTAGGCATTGTTAAATTCGTAGCGATGACGATGCCTTTCGGAAATGCTGTTGCGGCGATAAGCTTTAAAAGCAAGGCTGTCGGAAGTAAGTTCACAATCACAAGCACCCAGGCGCATGGTACCGCCCTTGGTGGTAATATCTTTCTGATCTTCCATCAGGTCGATCACTGCATGCTTTGACTCAGGGTTCATCTCCGAAGAATGGGCATCCTCCCAGCCCAGCACATTACGGGCGTATTCAATAACTGCGGCCTGCATACCAAGGCAAATGCCAAAGAAGGGCAGCTTATTTTCGCGGGCATAGCGGATGGCGTCAATCTTACCATCAAAACCCCGCTCGCCAAAGCCCGGCGCTACCAGGATACCATCGAGGTTGCCGAGGTATTTTTCCATGGTGTCAGGCTTAAGGTTTTCGGAATGGATCCAGTGGATGTTCACCTGGCACTCATTTTCGGCCCCGGCATGGATAAAGGCCTCGGCAATGGATTTATAGGAATCGTGCAATTCCACGTACTTACCCACTAAGCCAATATTTACCTCGCTCTTGGGGTAACGCAGCTTATATAAAAAGTCCTTCCAGTTTACCAGGTCCAATTTGTCTTCCACCGGCAGACCGAGTCGGTTCAGTACCACTTCGTCCAGCTTTTGATTGCGCATCAAAATTGGCACTGCATAAATAGTCTCTGCGTCGCGCGATTCAATTACCGCTTCTTTCTTTACGTTACAGAAAAGAGCCAGTTTCTTGCGGATGTCCTCTCCCAGGTGATGCTCGCTCCGACATACCAGCACATCAGGCTGAATACCTGACTCCTGCAGCATTTTTACGGAGTGTTGGGTAGGCTTGGTCTTCAGTTCACCAGTTGCAGCCAGGTAAGGCACCAGGGTAAGGTGAACCACCATGCAGTCGTCACCGAGTTCCCAGCGCAGCTGACGTACTGTTTCGATGTAAGGCAGGGCTTCAATGTCACCCACCGTGCCACCTATTTCAGTAATTACAATTTCAAATTCGCCGGTATTTCCCAGTATCTGGATGCGGCGCTTAATTTCATCGGTAATATGGGGAATTACCTGGATAGTTTTTCCGAGGTAGTCGCCTTTACGCTCTTTTTCGATCACCGACTGGTAAATGCGGCCGGTTGTCACATTGTTGGCCTGAGAAGTAGGGCGGTTGAGAAAACGTTCGTAGTGTCCCAGGTCAAGATCGGTCTCAGCGCCGTCGTTGGTTACGTAGCATTCGCCGTGCTCATAAGGGTTGAGGGTACCCGGATCAATGTTCAGATATGGATCCAGTTTTTGAATGGTAACGCTGTAGCCCCTGGATTGCAGCAAGGTGGCCAGGGAAGCCGAAATGATCCCTTTCCCCAATGAAGAGGTAACCCCTCCGGTTACGAAAATATACTTAGTTGATGGCATAAAAGAAGATTGTCCCGAGTTTCAAAAAAACGCTGCAAAGCTAATGATTAAGCAGCAAAGCTGAGGCGCTTCCGGAGCGAAGTCTTACACCAATTCGCCAATGATATCGTCAATCTGCACTCCCTCAGCCTCGGCCTTGTAGTTTTTCACCACCCGGTGGCGCAATACGGGGCGGGCAATAGCCAGCACATCTTCCTTATCGGGCGAAAATTTTCCGTGCAGGGCAGCGTGGGCCTTAGCACCTAAAATCAGGTACTGCGAGGCGCGGGGACCAGCCCCCCAGGAAATATATTCTGTAGTTACTCCCTTGGCGCGATCGGTATTAGGACGGGTACTGCTGGCCAAGGCAACCGCATACTCGTATACCCCATCGGGTACCGGAATCTTGCGAATCAATTCCTGGAAAGCGATAATCTCATCCTGATTAATAATCTTATTGATATCCACCTGCAGGTTGCCGGTGGTATTTTTCACAATCTGCAGCTCTTCTTCAAAACTGGGGTATCCCACCTCAATGTTGAACATAAAGCGGTCTAACTGGGCTTCGGGCAAGGGGTAGGTTCCCTCCTGCTCAATGGGGTTTTGAGTGGCCAGTACAAAAAATGGCTTGGCCATGGGGTAAGTATGCCCGGCGGCGGTAACTGATCGCTCCTGCATAGCTTCGAGCAAGGCCGACTGGGTTTTGGGAGGGGTACGGTTTATTTCATCAGCCAGGATAATATTGCTGAAAAGCGGGCCCTTCACAAACTTAAAATTGCGATTTTCATCGAGAATCTCCGCCCCGATAATATCACTGGGCATAAGGTCAGGGGTAAACTGAATGCGGTTAAAACTCAGCCCTAAAGCCTGGGCAGTAGTGTTTACCAATAAGGTTTTGGCCAAGCCCGGAACCCCCACCAGCAGTGAGTGTCCTTTACAAAAGATAGAGAGGATCAACAGGTCGATCACTTCTGACTGGCCCACGATAATTTTTCCGATTTCCGAACGCAGGGCCTCGTACTTCTGCCCCAGCTCCTTTACCGCTGCCACATCATTGTTATTCGACATATTGTGATTTTTTAATCCAGTTATTCTGAAATTCGCAATTCAGGTAATTGTTGTTCACACGAACATAAGTAGTTTTTAACTTCTCTTCTACCCATTCCTTCATCACCCGCTGATTTTTATCGTTAAGGGCAATTTGTTGAATGCGCTGATAGTCTGTTTTAAGGTTGGCACGGTGTGGCGCCGTACGTTCATTGAGTTTAAGCAGGCGATAACCCTCACTGCGATCTTCTTTACGGAAAAATTCAGGCTGTGACATTTCACCCACTTCAAGTTTGTCAAGGGCCAGAAAGATGTTACTGCTTAACTGGCCGGTTTCCCAGCGGCTGTCACCGGTTTGCGGGTTCATTACGGTACCGCCGTTGAGTTTTGAATTTTCATCCGCCGAAAAGCGCTCAGCGGCTTCTTCAAAAGTGATAGTGCCATTAAGAACTAAGCCCCTGATACTGTCGAGTTTGGCAGCAGTACGTTCAAGGTTTTCGGCCGAAATCTTGGGCTTAACAAGGATGTGTCTCAAATCAAGCTCTTCTCCCCGCTTTTTCAGCAACTGAATAATGTGATAGCCGTACTCGGTTTTTACCGGCTTCGAAATTTCACCTTCTTTCAGGTTAAAAGCCACCGCTTCAAATTCAGGCACAAACTGGCCGCGCTTTATGCCTTCATATTTACCACCGGCCTTGGAGGAGCCGAGGTCTTCAGAGTACAATACGGCCAGGGTGCTAAAAGACGAGCCGTCGAGCACGCGCTGGCGATAGTCGAGCAACTGATCTTTGGTAGCCTCAATAGCTTCGGCGCTGGGCTTGGGAAACATTACAATCTGTGCATATTCCACCTCTGAATTTATCAGCGGTAACGAGTCTTCAGGAATTTTGCGGTAAAAGTTGCGCACTTCAGTGGGTGTGATTTCAATATCACCGGTAATATTTTGCAACATGCGCTGCGACACCAACTGGTCGCGCACCATCGGTTCAAGCTCCTCCTTAATTTCGAGTACACTCTTTTTATAGTACTGCTCCAGCTTTTGACGGCTGCCAATTTGCTGAATATAAAATTCCATGCGGCGGTCGAGCGTGGCCTGCACCTCTTCGTCGCTAACATTTATGCTATCGAGTTCAGCCTGATGCAACATCAGCTTTTCAAAGAGAAGGTCTTCAAAAACATCACATTTATTGAGGTCTTCAGTGGCGGCACCCTGGGCCTGATAACTGGCGTATTGCTTGTCTACATCCGACTTCAGCACTATGTTCTTGCCTACTACCGCCACTACCCCGTCTACCAGGCGCGATTGGCTGTGGGCCGTCAATGCAATTCCACAAATAGCAATAAGGGCTGCTAACTTCTTCATTTAGTATACTTCAAATTCTTGTTTATTGAGCGCATCATCCAGCAAATTCTGCTCCAGTTTACTGAGTAGTTCCAATTTTCGCCGGTTTATCAAAACATTGCGGATCACATCCCTGGCATAATCCAAAGGCGCTTGTTCACCTTTGAGGCGATATTGGTAAATATTGAGCAGATAGGTACTGCTGGAGTCGCTCCACTGCCGTTTACTTTGGGCCTTTATAAAAGCCTGCTGATCATCAGTTTCGATAGGCAACACCGATTGCAGATCTTCAAAAGAAATCCAATCATCCCGCTTGAAATCGAAACGATAGGCGTACTGCAGCGCATACTCTTCAGCCTGCTGCTGCGAAACACTATCGCTGTCAAAAAACTGACTGATGGCATCCTTTAATTTAGGAGCGTCGTTGCTTACCACCAGGTAGCTTACCTGAAGGATATTTTCATTGAGCAGGAAGTTTTCAGCGGAAGCCTCATAGTATTCCTTTAACTCAGCCTCGGCAATATTGGTATCAAGACTTTGACGGACATACTCCTGGCGATAGGCAAATTTTAACAGGTCTTTGCGATACTCTTCAATCTGATCCTGAAAGTTCTTTTGCTCTTCACTGAGGTTATACTCGGCCTTATAGATCATTAATTGATCTTTGGCCCAGGCATTAATATAATTCTGCAAAAAGGCAGCACTATCATTACCACTAAGCTGCTCCGGAATCAGGTCAGCCAGATCCTCCTGATAGAGGTAGCGATCGTACACCCTTGCTACCGGCTTACCCTGCGGTTCCTCTTCCCCATTAAAAACACTACAGGAGGCCATAATCAATATGCCTCCTGCCAATGCCATAACTTTTCTGATATTTTTAGCTTTCAGATTCAAGCAGATCAATTGTATTTTCAAGTACCGGCTCATTGATAATAATGTCATATTCCTTTTTGAGCTCGGCTATCCACTCTTTTTCCAGGTAATTCTGGTAATCACTGATTATAGCTCCGCGGGCTTCGTCAAAGCTCTTTTGACCGGCAGGCACAATATTTTCAATCTTCACGATAATGTAGCGCCCATCCTTACTGATGGTTTTGGAAAAGCCCGTTTCCTTTTCCAACTGGTCGATCAACTCATTGCTGCCGGCTTCATAGCGATTGCTGTCAAGGGCTACATTTAACTGTGAATTTTCATTAAGAGCTGTTTCCACTTCCTGAACACCGGCCCCTTTAGCCAACATTTTTTTGGCTTTTTTGGCCAGCTTGGCGGATGCCGCATCAATTACGATGGCGTCATAACGCTCTTTCCAGAGGTACTGCTCACGGTGTTGCTCAAAGTAGGCATGAAGACCCACCGTGTCCTCAACCGATTTGCGCCAAACCTTATCCTCAGTAAGATCAAAAAGCAGGATGCCTTCGAAATACTCGCGACTCAAGAGCCGGAAGTCAGGGTATTTTTCCTCCAGACGACTTTTTTCGTAGTCCAGTATCTGGGCCTCGGTATAATCCTGGTAGGCTTCCTCCAGAGCAGTACGAAGGCTGAGTTTGGGCTTTGGCTTATCTCTCTCAAGCTTACGGGCAAAATCAGCGGCAGTACGCTGTACATTGCCAAACTCAAACAATACGGCATTGCCGTTTTTAAGTTTATCAGCGCCCTGGTATTTTCCTTCCAGGTATGATTCATCCACCTGCGCAAATACCTGTGAAAGCACTTTTGGGTACTCCCGGAAGTCGTATTCTTTTTTCAGCTTTTTAACGATGCTGATTTTGCTTTGCTGAGAACGCATGTCATTCTCCACCCTGCGGCGCAACATGGGCTCCATCTCCTTATAAGGCTGCACTTCGTAGGCTTTATCGAGTCGGATAATATGGAAACCCACCGGAGTTCTTACCGGGGCAGTGTAATCGCCACTTTCTTCCAGTGAAAAAGCGGCTTCTTCAAATTGGGGAAACATCTTATTGATGCCAAAAGGTTGCAAGCGGCCACCCATACGGGCGCTGTTTTTATCCTCACTGTGCTGGCGGGCAAGGGTTTCAAAATCTGCTCCTTCTTGCAATTGCTGGTAAAGCTCATTTATTTTCTTTTCAGCGTTAGCTATTTCTTCCGCGCTACTTTCATCATTGGCTACCAGCATGATGTGTGATACACTGATTTCACCCCGGGCCGGACGCTTGTCAGTGGTTTTTACCAAATGATAGCCGAAGCGACTTCTTACGGGGCCGGTAATTTCACCAATTTCACCCCGGTAAGCCGCATCCTCAAAGGGGTACACCATATTAAAGGCGGTAAAGTAGCCCAGATCGCCACCGCGTTTGGCACTGTAGGTATCTTCCGAATACTGCTCAGCCAGCTTCTCAAAATCACCACCATTCTCAATTTTAGCGAGAATAGAGTTGATCTTTTTATAAGCTGCGGCGGTATCGTCCGGAGTGGCATTATCCGGAAACAGCACCAGAATATGAGAAGCTCTTACATCCTGTTGCAGACGCTCATATGCCTCTTTCATCAGCTCCTTGGTCACATCCTTATCCGAAAGATATGGCTTCGCCAGCTGATTGCGATAGGAGTTGTACTCGCGCACAAAGGAGGGCAGGGTATCCATGCCCATTTCGCGCGCCTCATGTACTTTGAGCTTAAAATTGATATAGAGATCGAGGTACTCACGAGGCGTTTTAGGGTCTATATCCTCGCCCAGGTTGCGGTTTTTGTTGTATACGGCAATATACTCTCCCGCAGTTACGGTGTCGTCATCTACGGTAAAGAGAACTTTATCTTGCAGATTTTTAGACTGGCCGGTCATTGCGATGGCACTCAACAATGCCATACCGGATAAAATGATCTTTTTCATTTATCAATTTTTAATCGGAGAACAATTATAGGGGATTAGCCTTGAAACTAAAAAATTATTTCCGGCTATAATTCGGTGCCTCGCGGGTAATGTGAACGTCATGGGGATGACTTTCGTGCACACCGGCGGCAGTCATCCTGATAAACTGTCCCTTCTCCTGCAGATCTTTAATGGTAGGAGCACCGCAGTAGCCCATACCTGCTCTTAAGCCTCCGATAAACTGATACATCACTTCGCTCACCTCACCTTTATAGGCCACCCTTCCGGTGATACCTTCCGGCACCAGCTTTTTAATGTCATCCTCCACATCCTGGAAATAGCGGTCACTACTCCCCTTTTGCATAGCTTCTATCGAACCCATTCCGCGGTAGGTCTTGTACTTACGACCTTCATAAATGATGGTTTCGCCCGGCGCTTCCTTGGTCCCGGCAAAAAGTGATCCCAGCATTACAGTATCGGCACCGGCGGCAATAGCCTTTACAATATCGCCGGTAAAACGAATACCGCCATCGGCGATAAGAGGCACATCACTGCCCTCCAGTCCCCTGCGTACTTCCATCACAGCGGTAAGCTGCGGGGCCCCCACGCCGGCCACCACCCGGGTAGTACAGATAGAGCCGGGTCCGATACCTACTTTTACGGCATCAGCGCCAGCCTCTACCAGGTAACGGGCAGCCTCGGCGGTAGCAATGTTTCCTACCACCACATCGAGTTGGGGAAATTTGGCCTTAACCGCTTTCAAGGCCTTTACCACCCCCTGGGTATGGCCGTGGGCAGTATCGATAATCACCGCATCCACATTACTTTCCACCAGGGCAGTTACCCGGTCCAGCACATCATCAGTAACACCTACCGCCGCCGCTACTCTAAGCCGGCCGTAGCTATCCTTACAAGCGTTGGGTTTAATTTTAAGCTTGGTAATATCGCGATAGGTAATAAGGCCAATCAACACATCGTTGCCATTTACCACCGGTAGTTTTTCTATTTTATGTTCCTGCAGAATAACTTCCGCTTCACTGAGGCTGGTATTTTCATGAGTAGTTACCAGCTTTTCACTGGTCATCACCTCTTTTACCGGCCGCTCCATATTCTTCTCGAAACGCAAGTCGCGATTGGTAATAATGCCGGTAAGGCGCTTCTGATCGTCCACGATCGGGATACCACCGATTTTGAATTCCGCCATCAGGTTAAGAGCATCCTCCACCTTGGCATCTTCCGATAAGGTAACCGGATCGAGAATCATCCCACTCTCGGCCCTCTTTACCTTACGCACTTCAATCGCCTGTTGCTCAATTGACATATTTTTATGCAATACGCCAATGCCACCGTCCTGGGCCACGGCAATAGCCATCGAGGATTCGGTAACGGTGTCCATGGCTGCCGAAACAATTGGCGTCTTTAAGGAAATATTGCGCGTAAAACGGGTGGTAAGGTCAACTTCGCGAGGCAATACCTCAGAGTAGGCGGGTACGAGCAGTACATCGTCGTAGGTAAGAGCTTCGCCGAGAACTTTCTTAGAATTATCAAGCATGGAGGGTGCAACTTTACGTTTAAAATTGCACGCGAAGATACTAATTCTAACACTATCTTTAGTCTAAAAAGCAGGGAATAAAATACCGCCCACAAGGCCCGGCCCGCCTGCCACAGGGCGGCAGCCGTTTAAGTTGGTAAAGCGTGCTTAACGGATAAGAGTGAAACTTCCCCTTTCTTCCTCTGTACGCCCACCAGGAGTTTTATAGCGGAGATAGTAAATATAGGTGCCTTGCAAGGCAGGCTCATTACCATCATTGCCATCCCAGCGCTCATCGGGATCATTGGTTTCGAATATCTTAACCCCCCAACGATTCATCACATAAAAGGTGTATTGCTCCAGATCAATAAAGCGGGCGGATGGTCCAAAGCTGCGGTTTTCGGCATACTCGCTGCCCGGCCTGAAGGCGGTGGGCACAAAAATACGTGCCCGCTGATTCATACACACGGTGTTGCTACGACTGGTATAGGGAAGACCGTTAGGCCCCACTATACCCAGGCTATTACCCACCTCGGTCGCCACCACATAATAGCAGAAATCACCCTGGGTACCGCGATAGTCCTCAATATTATCGACAAAGAAGGTATCTACGCCAATCACATTTTTCACCAGGCTGAACTGTGTTTCTTCAGGCCCCTGCCTGTACACGCTGTAACTTCCTACCTCACCATCCCAATCTTCGTATGGATTCCACCGCAGTAAATTACTCAGGTTGGGACGATCTTCTACCCTCAGGAGGATGTTGCGACCCAGGTTGGAAATAGTGTCGCGGCCACCGCAACTGTCAGTAGCTGAAACGCGGAAATAGTAACTGGTTTGCCCGAAATTAGCACTGAAATCGAGGAAGTTGACCAGGTAAGGTGCCTGTAGCGGTTTGCCCACTGTGCCCAGGGTTTGCCAGGGCCCTTCCCGATCGGGGGCACGCTCTACCGTAAAACTCTCCACGTCGGCTCGGCCGTCTATCAGGGTATTAATGCCCAGGGCTTCACGATTGGGAAAATAGCTAACCTGAGCCAGGTAAAGGATTTTGGACTTATTGGGCACCTCGGCCTGAATACAAATTTCATTGGAGGTGGAACTCAGGGTTCCTGAAGTGTCAATAGCCTGAACCCGATAGCAATAGGTATAGCCGTTCTGCAAATTCCACTGGGTATAGCCTGTATCACTGGGACCTGACACAAAGAGGGTTTGATAGGGACCAGCCACATTATTATGATCAGTGGTTTGCAACAACACCCGGTAGCCGGCAATAGCGTCCCGCCCAAAACCTTCATAGCCATTCCAGCTAATACGGGCGTAGGCTTCACATTTATTTAAATACGCGCGCAGGTAAATGCTGGCATGTGGTTTCACCACCTGGTAGTCGCTTTGGTTATCGCAGCTGTCTACCGACGATACCCTGAACTCCTCACTGCGGGAGCCGGCCTTGCTGCCCGTCCACTCCCAGGGCATGGTAGCCCCACGGGGAATGGTATCCACAATCAGCCATCCCAACTTGGGGTCGTTGTAGTAAAGGTAATAGGCTACCACATCGCCGTAAGCAGTAGGTCCCCAACTGATAATACTGCGATTAGCCTGGTTTACACTTACGCTGTCAATCACCAGTTTATCGTTATTGGTCTGATCACTGAAGTAGGCGGCCTCTATGTCTGAAGCCGAGACACATCCAACCAATGTATCGCTTACCCTGATCTGGTAGTTTACCGTATCACCACACACCGTTACGGTATCGCTATAGCTACGGCTGGTGGTTTGGCCCACCATTTTCCAGCGGCCACTGCCGGCCGGGGCTTCCTGCCACACTTCGTAATACCCGCTGGTCATCCAGGGCAATGGTGTACGTAAGGCAGTCCAGCTAAGAGTGGCCACCTCGGCATTGTTGGGTGGGGTGGCGGTAAGGCTCAGGTCCATCACACTAATGGTATCAGAAGGCTGGGAGAAGAAATCACAGCGACCGGTACTTTTATAGACATAAAAATGCTGGTAGCCGGAGTCAGGAGGGACAATAGTACTGAGGCTATCAATGTCACTGATGTACTGGATAGTGTCATAGGGCCCGCCTTTGGTGGTGCTGGCCATAATTACGTAGTCATTAAACTCCAGGGCACTGTCGTGGCGGCTGCGCTCCCAGTTAAGAATCACGTTGCCCGTGGCCGGATCTACGGCCACACAGGAAAAATTAATCGGTATGGGGTCACCGATAATAACATCGACTATAAAGGTTGTGAGCGAAATCTCTGGTGCGGGACAAAAGTCGTCTTCCATACGCAGTGAAAACACAAAGCGACTGCTGGGACTACAGGCGCTCCCTCCAAAGGTTAGGTGGGGACAATCAGGCACCCAGAAAAAATTGATGTCGTTGTTGAGGGGATTGGTATAACCACTTTGTCCCGCCTTAGGAGTAAAGGTGGCACAGGGTGCTACTCCGTTACAGCCGGTACCGCTGTTCATAGGGTCTGAGGCCTGCAAGCCTTCGGCCCTGAAGGTGATATTCTGAAAGGTACAATTGGCGCGCTTATCGAAGTCGGAGGCACTGAACTGGAAGGCAATGGTATCGCCGGGATAAACGGAGGTCCGATAAGTTTTGGCATTAAGCTGATTGATATTGGTATAAATGGCGGTATCAATCAGGGCATTGGGTTCATCATTGCGCCAGGTGGCCGGGTCAGTAGGGCATTTATAACTACTGTTAAAATCCTGAAAAATAATGGCCACATCCCTGAATATTTCAGCCACTTTCATGGGGCCAGGGCCATTGGGGGTTTGGCCGCACTTCCAGGCTTCAATAGCATAGCAGCTGGCATAACTGCCGGTAGGGGCAACATCAGCTACATCCATGCTCACCGATCCACTGGTACCATCAATGGTGATGGGGCCATGGGCTGAATTTACGGA
>CAZUCA010000069.1:0-1898 GCA_964619125.1 uncultured Owenweeksia sp.
TGTAAGCGGGGATTTTAGGTTGCTTGTCTTTACAGCCTGCCAGCAACAGCAGGGATAGCAGAGTAAGAGCAAATGCTCGCATAAAGGTTGGTGTTTAGGGGTACCTAAGATAAGGAGATGATTAAAACCTCGGCTTCTCCTCATAGCACCACAGCTAAAACCCAAGCCGCGATATAATCACTCAGCGGTACCACCAGCACAGAGCTGGCCCAAACAAAAAAGGCCGTTTCACGGGGTGAAACGGCCTCTCAATTTTTTATGACGCTAAAGTTTTACAACTTGTAGGCTACCTTGGTTACCAGGTGGGCCACCTGACATTTGTCCCAACCCTTGAAGCGGTGTTGCACTTTGAAATCCATTTTGAGCTGGTCGCTGAACTTATAGCCCAGACCCACTTCAAAGCGGTTTTCCAGTCCAAACTTTTCAGAATTGAAAGCAGAAACCACTTCTTCGGTAAGCAATAAGGAGAGATTACCACCCGACTTTCCATTGAGAGGAATTTTACTGCCAATGCGGTAACGCAGGCGGTTGAGGTAGGCATTTTCAAATATGCGCTGTTCTACCCGTACCCGATGTGCCAAGCCTACCGCACCAACCTTGGTTTTATACACCAATTGTTCGGTAATACGGTGCTCAAATCCAACCAGGTCACTGGCGTACACGCGATACATATACCCCCCGGAAAGAGTAAGCTTATCGGTTAGTTTATAATTCAGGAAGAGGCGACCGTCAAGGCGCTCCTGGGCAGGCATTAAGGTATCATCTTCCAGGCGGAAATCGCGTAATCCCCACAATCCACAAAGTCCTACTGTCGCAGACAAGCGTGGGTTAATTTCCTGAGTCAGGGTAAAGTCTGGGTGCCACTTTACTACTAATGGAGTTTCCTGGGCCTGAGCCTGTACACCCAAAAGTGCAACGATACCGAGAATACAAATTTTAATAGCCCTCATACCTGCTTTTAATTATCGTTTGCAAAATTAAGGGGACCAGAAAACGGGAGGTAAAGCCAATATTATTTTCAGCTTTACATATCCTTAACAAAAGTTGCTTCCAATCAGAAAGTGGGTAACATTCAGTTAACATCACCACCGGAAATTGCGACTGCCACCCACAACCTGCTTGGGATCAAGGGCCTTTTAACCTTGCCTGGCTTAATCTGAAAACCGACGGCAAGTGAAATCAGTATTAAGCACTTTACATTAGCTTAACCATTCCTTATTAATGACCTTTGAAAAACTAACCTTAGGCTAAGCTGAACTAACTAGATTGTGGGTTTTTTTTTCGTCGTAAGCATGGGGTTCAGCTGCTGGGGCAGTTAACTTAGTCCCTCCAAGCCTGGCCTTTTTTGCTTTTATACTTTATATAGTTTGCGTAAATACCTGCAAAAAATCAAAGTCGAGCTCAGCGCCCTGCGTATTGCCCTGCGCGAAAACCTGGTACCTTGGCCGGTAAAAGCCCTCATTGCCATTACTGTAGCTTACGCCTTCAGCCCCATAGATCTCATTCCTGATTTTATCCCGGTGCTGGGTCTGTTAGACGATGTGATAATCATTCCGTTGCTGATTTTCCTGATCGTGAAAATGATCCCCCAAAAAACCATGGAGCAATGCCGGCTAAAAGCCGCGCAGGAGAAACTGGAAAAGAAACCAAACTGGATAGCCGGCACAGTAATTATTCTGATCTGGATAGCAGGACTCCTTGCCTTGTGGTATTGGTGGAGAAATTCCTCAGCTGCTGAGCCTTACTTCAGCTGGATAGGAACTCTCTAGTATGTTGTTTTTCAGAAAAATGACACGCGACAAAATTGTGTGCTAAAAATTGATTGTGGTTGATAGCCAAGCGAGATGACTCAATCCCCGCGAGAGGACTCGCGGGGATACCTGAGAGGACTCGCGGGG
>CAZUCA010000069.1:1998-4387 GCA_964619125.1 uncultured Owenweeksia sp.
GAGAGGACTCGCGGGGATACCTGAGAGGACTCGCGGGGCAACTTAAAAAGACTCGCGGGCCAACTTGAAAGGACTCGATGTGAAACTTGGGATGACTCTCGGCATAAAACTGGAATTGAAGTTATGGTATGAGTCCATAAGGGTTATGGCGCAAGTCCTGAGGGTTATGGCGCAAGTCCTGAGGGTTATGGCGCGAGTCCCTGAGGGTTATGGCGCGAGTCCCTGAGGGTTATGGCGCGAGTCCCTGAGGGTTATGGCGCGAGTCCCCTCGCGCCATAACCTATAAAAAGCCTTACCTTAAGAATATGGGCAGTAGCTATAAATTTCACAACCCGGATGGCGTCTACTTTGTAAGCTTTGCGGTGGTGGAATGGCTAGATGTCTTTACCAGGAATATTTACAAAGACTTCTTACTGGATTGTCTCCGTTATTGCCAAAAACATAAGCAGCTGGAAATATTTGCCTGGTGCATTATGACTAACCATATACACCTGGTATTTCGCACCGGTGAAAATCATAAACCAGAAGTGGTACTGGGCGATTTTAAGCGCTACAGCAGCCGGGAGTTGGTCAAGGCTATCGCCAGCAACAACAGGGAGAGTCGCAGAGAATTTTTGTTATCAAGGTTCCGGGCGGCAGCCTTGAAGAGTTCCAACGTTAAAAACTACCAGTTCTGGCGACATGACAACCATCCCGTCGAAATCTGGAGCAATAAGTTTATCTCTCAAAAAATCCGCTATGTGCATAACAATCCGGTTGCAGCAGGGATGGTATTTAAAGCAGAAGAATATGTTTACAGTAGTGCCGCTGATTACGCGGGAAGGCAAGGTGTATTAGAAGGAGTAATTGTGGTTGATATCTGAGTTACTCCGCGAGAGGACTCGCGGGGTAACTTCGAGAGGACTCACAGGATAACGCTCACGGGATAACCACAAAAAAAAGGCCACCTCAATTTTGAGGCGGCCCTATCAATGCTACTCTAAAGAGAAATTATTCCACTTCTACCACCAGCGTTTCCTGGGCATTGAAGCCATCGCGGTTAGTGATGGTAAAGGTGTAGGTATGCTTACTACCGGAGATGGTATCCAGGGTGAAAGTCTGGTCGTGCTCATATTCCACGGTTTCCAGGTCCTCAGAATACACGGTAGCGTTGGCACCGCCATCCACTGATTCAGAAATATTGAACTTGATAATCGGATCCTTCTTCTTTTCGGTTTCGGCCTCAATGCCTACCGTAAAAACAGAGCCGGCAGGCAAGGTGGTACTGGCCGAAACATATTCAGTTCCTGATTTAAAGCGGATATCCAGTTCCTCGCTTTCGTCGCTCTCACAGGCTACTAAAGCAATTGCAATCAAAGTGATGGCCAAAAAATTCTTAATTACTGATTTCATGTTATTTATGTTTTTATTGATTTTTAAAATTGATCTTAAGGGTTAAGGTGACATTGCGGCCCATATTGAGGAAACCGAAATTTTTGAGTCGGGATAAATGGTCATAATAGGCCTCGTTCAACAGGTTGCTGGCCGACAAATTGAGGCGGTACCGAGCCCGGGCGGTGGAAAATGATATTCCCGCCCCGGCATTAAGCAGGGTGTAGCCCATTGTGGCCGACTCCTCGCTGTTTACCTCATTTTTATCCAGCACCAGCTCTGTATTCACAAAACCATAAAAGGAGCTGCCATTTTCGCGGCTACCATCGTAGCGGATTTCCGGCTTCAGCTTCTGCGCCGGCATATACGGTAGGTACTCTCCATTAACCAGCTGACCGGTAAGCTCGGCATAGCTGGCGGAAACTTTCAAGCCCTCCACAAACCGGGGTTTGTAAGCGGTCGAAATTTCACCGCCGTAAATGTTGGCATCTCCCTGGGTGAAACGATACACCGGAAAGCCGAACCACTCTTCCTCGGTAGGCTGCAGGTAGATGTACCCCATAAAATGGTTGTAGTAAGCCGAAGCGCCGAACTCAAAACGCTCACCCAGGTAGTACAACCCCAGGTCGGCATTTATATTTTGCTCATTGCGCATATCGGGATCACCGATCTCATAGGTATAAATACCCTCGTGCAAGCCATTGGACGAAAGCTCGGACAGGTTAGGCGCCCGCACCCCGGTAGCAATATTCGCCTTCAGGTTCCAGCGCTCGCCGGGCAGGTAACTCGCCCCCAGCATACCGTTGGCAAAGGGCCGCGTCTGCTTAAAAGGATCCATTTCCTTTTCATCAGAGTTGATGCCCCTGGTGGGCAGGGCATTGATGTAACGCACACCCGCTCCGAGACCATACTCCAGCACCAGCTTATTCAGCTCTTGTTTCAGGTAAACCGAGAAGGCACTTTCGGCCACACGGGCATCCGGTACCAGTTTACGCCGGCCAAAGTTCTTGTTGAACTC
>CAZUCA010000069.1:4487-16961 GCA_964619125.1 uncultured Owenweeksia sp.
TCGTCGGGCTCCATAAAGTGGGTGAGGTCATTAAAAATGAACCCAAAATGGTTATAGGAAGCACTGTAGTGGTTTTCGGAACGCCAGCGGTTTTTCAAAAAACCGAGGCTGCCCTTCAGGTAATAACCGTTGAAGCGGCTGTTGAGCACGCGTTCATTATTACCATCTGAGTAGTCGGCGTGATTGGTCACTGCCGCGCGCAGCCGGTACCACTTATTGCCCTGGTGCCCCTTCAGGCCAGCTTCCAGCGTACCACCCCCGGTATTGGAGTGGCCCGTGAGCTTCACATCAATTTCATTGGTCCCCTTTTCTACCGGGGCCTCCTCAATGATATTGATCACTCCGCCCACTGCCTCGGTACCATACAAAAGCGAGAGGGGACCTTTGATGATTTCCATACGCTCAATACCGATATCGGCCAGGCCCAGCCCGTGCTCGTCCTGCCATTGCTGATTGTCGAAGCGCAAGCCCGAAAACAGCACCAGGATGCGGTTGCCATACAAGCCTCGAATAACCGGCTTGGAAATGCCCGGTCCGGTACTGAGTTGTGTTACTCCCGGTACCCGGGCCAAGGCATCGGTGAGGCTGAAAGTGCCCTGCTGCTCTATTTGCTCTAGCTGCAACTGTTCAATATGAATGCTCGTTTTGCGCACTACCTCCTCGGTATAGGACGACACCACCGCTTCATCAAGTATTAGTGGTGAGCGCGAAAGCCTGATTACAAAATCAGCTGCTTTCACCTCCGCCATGTTGATGGTAAGGCTGAGATAGCCCTCCCTGGTCACGATGATGGTAGTTGCCTTACCAAAGGCTGATATATCCGCTACTCCCCGGCTATCGGTAGTGACCGACAGGCCGGAGCCACTGCTGAGTTCCGCTCCATGCAGAGCAGTGCCCGTGCCGGCATCGACCAGCGTTACCGACTGGCAATGAGCATGCGCAAGCATCCCTATGAACAGACAGCTTAATACTAACCTGTACATAGTGGTTTCATTAAATTAGGGAATCGTCATCGCCAGAGTTGGCGACGACCAGTAAGATGCTAGACCGCCTGCCGGGGCGGGGGAGCGGGAGGCGTTAATTTGATGGTTTTGCTGGCAAAACAATAGGAGGTGCAGGCAGCAGTCGCTGGTGTATTTAACGGGAGCTTATTAGCTGCAACATCTTGATAGATTGTTTTAAAGAAGTTCTCCAGGTTTTGCTGGCGCTCTTTCTTTTGGGGGTCTTTACCAAGAGTATTGGTCAGCAACTGATCCAGCTGCCGGTTGATGCGGGTTTCCTTATAATCCCACCAACACCAATAGTAGGTAGTATCGCCGCGCTGCTGGCGCTCCACAATATCGTACATCTGCCCTTGGTACTCAAACTCCTTCGCATGCTTCCAACGCAGCTTACTTTCAGCCTCGGCGGGCGTAAATTTTAATAACTGCAGCTCCTCCCTTTCGAGTCCGGCCATCATTTGGTGTTTCACCTCCCGCCTTACCGTGGCACGGCGCTGGCGCAGCCACAGCCAGGTAGCCACCCCAGGGGTAACTATGCTAAAAAGGAGTACTATGCTAAGGAGGCGTGTTTTCACGATGGCGGCAAAGCTATAAACTAAACGGTTAGCTCAAAAACAGCATGGACCGGTTCTTTCAAACTGATATAAATACCTCATCCCAAGGGAGATGATGGGCGGCTTACACCTCTTTGGAATGCTATTTGTAAAACTTTAACACAGATTAAAACCCATCCCGTTATGAAAAGTCTACTTGCCCTAATTATTTTTATTGGTAGTATATCCATTGGCCAGGCCCAGGAACAGAAGCAGGAATGGCAGACTGACTTAGGTGACGCTAAAACCCTGGCCGCGGAGAGCGACCTTCCCATTATCATGGTTTTTCAGGGCTCCGATTGGTGCATTCCCTGTATGAAATTGGAAAAGCAAGTCTGGAGCACCAATGAGTTTCAGGATTATGCTGAGGATCACTTTGTAATGTTGAAGGTAGACTTTCCCCGTCGCAAGGGAAATCGTTTACCGGAAGAGCAACAGCAAAAGAATGAGGCCCTGGCAGAAACCTACAACACCCATGGCTATTTTCCCCTGGTAGTCATTTTGGATGACAAGGGAACTGTACTGGGCGAAACCGGTTATAAGGACGTCACTCCAAAAGAGTATATAGAACTCCTGGAGTCCTTTAATCTCTGATTTTGAAAAAGCTCCTGATATCGGGTCTGCTACTTTTATTAACCACCCACCTCATGGCGCAGAAGCTCTACAAGCGTACTCTTCTGCTCATGGGCAGCCGCTTTGATATCAGCGTAGTAGCCCAGGACTCAGCTGCTGGTCATCGCTATATTGACATGGCTGTGGCTGAGATCAGCCGCATCGAAAAATTGATTTCCTCCTGGGATCCCCATTCTCAAACTTCTGCCATAAACCAACAGGCCGGTATTGGTCCGGTAGCGGTTGACCAGGAGCTCTTTGATCTTATCGAACGCTCCTTAGCAATCTCGCAGTTGACCGATGGCGCCTTTGATATCAGCTATGCTTCCATGGATCGCATCTGGAAGTTTGATGGCAGTATGACCAACATGCCTGCGGAAGAGGACGTAGCAGCATCGGTAGCCAGGGTCGGCTATCAAAATATTATTCTCGATAGGGAGCAGTCAACTGTTTTTCTCAAATTACCAGGCATGAAAATAGGCTTTGGCGCAATCGGCAAAGGTTATGCGGCCGATCGGGCAAAGGAACTCCTTATGAGGGAGGGCGCCACTGCTGGTATTATTAATGCCTCCGGCGATATGAATACCTGGGGCCGGCAACCCAATGGTGACAGCTGGAAAGTGGCGATCGTTAACCCACTCAATAAAAATAAAGTCTTTGCCACCCTGCCTATTAACGAAGGGGCGGTAGTAACCTCAGGCGATTATGAAAAAAACGTCACCTTCAGCGGGAAGCGCTATAGCCATATTATTGATCCCAAAACCGGCTATCCTTCCAGTGGTATAATCAGTGTTACAGTTTTTGCCCCCAAAGCCGAGCTGGCCGATGCCCTCGCTACCGCTGTATTTGTAATGGGAATTGAAGTGGGACTCAACCGCGTTGATCAATTACCCCATATCGAGTGTATTATAGTGGATGACCACGGAAAGATTCACAGTTCAAAGAATATTTTGATCAACAAGAAATCATGAAAAGGCTCCTGGCAATAGGTTGTGTTGTGATTTCACTCCTCACCTCTTGTATAGCGGTAAAGGAATATGAGATGGTACAAATTAATGATCCCGACATGGCTCTTTCATTAAAGACAGCAGAGCGCTTTGAGAGCAACTTCCAGGCCTACCGCGAAGCAGCGGCTGGGGCCAATGGGGGTAAAACCGGTGGCGGTTGTGGGTGTAACTAAATTGACGTGAAGCGAACTCTCGTAATACTGCTCATGATTTTTCAGGGGGGCATCCTTCTGGGCCAGCAGGATACAGTTCAATCTTATAAAAAGCGCGTCCTCGAAACCACCGAAGTTGATATTCTCACCAGTTTTTACAGTCAGGATGGTACCCATGCGGCCGTAAGTGGTGGCATTGGCACGGAAAACCTTAGCGATATCACCCCTACCGTGGTGGTTTCCGTACCACTCAACGCCGACGATATTTTAACGGTGGATGCCGGCATCTCTGCTTATACCTCTGCCTCCTCCAGTAATGTAGATCCCTTTACCTCGGAGCACGAAGCGGATCCCTTTCAGGCTTCCACCGGTGCCTCTTCCGGTGACTTATGGATTAGTACCACCATTGGCTACAGCCACAGTTCTGACGACCGCAATCACATCTGGAGCGGCAAAATTTCCCTATCAACCGAATACGATTACAACTCCCTTGGTTTTGGGGGTGGCTATACCCGGCTCTTCAACCACAAGAACACCGAACTGGGGGTGCATGCCAATATTTATCTGGACAGCTGGAAAGCCATTTACCCGGTGGAGCTTCGTCCTTTTGAAGAAGGCCGCTCCGGTCTGCAGGACGGCTTTTTCGGCAATAAGGTCATCACCGGTAATGCTGATTATCAACCGACAAACTTTAGCACTTTCGATAGCCAGACCCGCAATTCCTACTCACTTGGTTTGAGCTTTGCCCAAATTCTTTCCAAAAAAGCGCAAGCTTCCGTCAATCTCGACCTGGTGCAACAGCAAGGATTGCTTTCCACGCCCTTTCAGCGGGTTTATTTTAAGGATATTGAAGACTCTTTCGTGCAGCAATTCCACCTAGCCGACGATATCGAACGCCTACCCTCCAGTCGCTCCAAGGCTGCCCTGGGTGGCCGGCTGAACTATTACCTTAACGAATTGGTAGTACTACGCAGCTACTACCGTTTTTATATCGATGACTGGGGTGTGAACTCGCACACCGCCAGCCTCGAAGTGCCGGTAAAACTGGGGATGAAGTTTACCGTTTACCCCTCCTATCGCTTTTATAACCAGACCGCTGCCGACTATTTCGCTCCCTACGAAGAGCATCTCTCTACCGAACAGTACTATACCTCCGATTACGACCTTTCCCCTTTTATAGCCCATCAACTGGGGATGGGAGTGAACTACACCGATATTTTCAGCAGTTTCCACCTATGGCACTTTGGCCTGAAAAGTATCGACCTCAAATTCAACCACTACCAGCGCAACACCGATCTCACCGCCAATATTATCGCCCTCGGCTTTAAGTTTGTGATGGATTAGGTGCGATAACTATCGGACCGGAATCTAAGGCTTAAATGGCCATGAGTAAGAAACAAAAAAAACCACCCCGGCTTGCGCCAGGATGGCTCCCTAATTGAACCTAAAACTACTCACTTACTGCCATCCACCGCCCAGGGCCTGGTACATATTCACCCAGGCGGTCATCTGTTCCTTTTTAGTCTCCACCAACTCGAACTTCGACTCCAGCGCCTCGCGCTGGGTAAGCAGCACTTCCATATAATCGGCGCGGGCCGAGCGAAAGAGGTTGTTTGAAATAGTAACCGACCGATTCAGGGCATCAACCTCACGTGCCTTGAGATCATAACTCTGATTGAGGTTATCGATCTTAGCCATTTGGTTGGCCACCTCCAGGTAGGCATTGAGCACCGTTTGCTCGTAGTTGTAAACCGCCTGCAACTGCTTGGCATTGGCACTGTAATAGGTGGCCTTAATCGCCTTGCGGTTGATGAGTGGCGCGGTGAGTTCACCCGCCAGCGAATACAGCATCGACTCCGGCGTCCTCATCAGGTAGCTGGGGTTAAAGGCCTGTAATCCTATGCCTGCTGAAATGTCGAGCGAAGGGTAAAAATTGGCCTTCGCCGATTTCACATCCAGCTTGGCAGCCTCCAATTCCAACTCCGCCTGGCGCACATCGCTGCGGTTTTCCAACAATTGTGAGGGAATACCCACCTGAATGCTATCAGGCATCAGACTGGTAAAGATCCCGGCACTGCGCGTGATAGGCTGCGGGTAACGTCCTACCAGAAAATTGATCCGGTTTTCGGTCTCCACAATCCGCTGCTGAATCGCAAAGCGCAGGCTTTTGGTGTTCAGCACCTGGGCCTCAAAACGCTGCACCGCCAGCTCGGTTACCTTGGCGGCCTTCTTCTGCTGCTTCACAATTCGCAGCGCATTCCCCTGGATCTCGATATTGCGCTCGAGAATCTCAAGCTGGTTATCGAGGGCGAGCAACTCATAATAGGATGCTGCCACTTCGGCCACCAGGTTGGTCACCATAAAATTCCGGCCCTCCATTGATGCCAGGTAACGCGATGCTGCCGCTTTTTTGGCATTGCGCAGCTTATGCCAGATATCCACTTCCCAATTGGCAAAAGCACCCACCATATAGTCGGGTACCGGTTCCGGCATTTCGCGGCCCGGCTCGATGTCGGTAGTAGCCTCATTGGCACCCAGTGGGGTATAGCGAGCGGTTTTATCCACCCCTGCACCAGCACCCAGATTCAGAAAGGGCAGGTATTCCCCTTTACGGGCCTGCACCTCACTCTTGGCTACCTCAATTTCCATCATGGTGATATTGAGCTCCTGGTTATTCTTCAGGGCCGTATCAATCAGGGCCTGCAAATGAGGATCACTGAAGTAATCGCGCCAGTTGAGATCGGCTGCATTGATGGTATCCTGCGAGCTCCTATAGCTCGCAGGTAAATTGGTTCGCTCCCTTCGTCCCGCAAAATCAGGTGTTTTACAGGCGGTAAAAGCCAGCGACAGCCCTGCCATCGCCAGGTATTGATATACTTTTCTTTTACTTATCATCTTTAGTAGCTTCTTCATTAGTGGCATTGTCATCGTCTTCATCTTCGTCATCCTCCTGATCGTAATAGGAGAAACCTTCACTGAGCGGACCTTCTTCCTCGTCCTTAATCAAGCTCTTCCCTGCAGCCAGGCTGCCGAAAATGTAATACAAACCGGGGACGATGATCACACCGAAAATGGTTCCGAAGAGCATCCCGCCCATGGCTGAAGCCCCAATAGTTCGGTTACCAATTGCGCCCGCACCGGTGGCAATAATCAAGGGAATCAAACCGGCGATAAAGGCAAAGGAGGTCATAAGAATAGGGCGGAAACGCACCTTGGCGCCCTCGATGGCTGCCTCCAGAATGGTGGCACCCTGTTGGTGCTTCTGCACCGCAAACTCCACAATCAGCACCGCGTTTTTACCCAAGAGACCCACCAGCATGATCAGCCCGATCTGGGCGTAGATATCATTATCGAGACCCATCATCTTCAGCAGCATAAACGATCCGAATACCCCCACGGGTAGAGAGAACACCACCGCCAGGGGAATAATGAAACTCTCATACTGAGCCGCCAGCACCAGGTATACAAACACCAGTACAATGATGAAAATATACAGCGCCTCGTTACCTCGTTGTGACTCATCGTAGGACAAACCTTCCCAGGCGATATCATAGCCCTTGGGCAATGTTTCATCAGCCACCGCGCGGATAGCCTCAATGGCATCGGCACTGGTATAACCTTTAGCCGGCTGCCCACGAATGGCGGCAGAGTTATACATATTGTAACGGGTAACCTCATTGGGGCCCTGGGTCTTCTTCAGCTTCATGAACGATGAGTAAGGAACCATCTCCCCCTCCTCGTTCCTTACATAAAGCTTGAGCACATCCGAGGGCAGTCTTCTGAATTTGGGATCGGACTGCACATACACCTTAAAGAAGCGCCCGAATTTGATGAAGCCCTGCTCGTAGGTACTGCCAATCAGGATGTTGAGGTTTTCCATCGCCTTACCGATCGAGACGCCCTTCTGCATAGCCAGCTCATTATCAATTTCCAGCTCATATTGGGGATAATTGGCCGCAAAGAAGGTAAAGAGACCAGTCAGCTCCTCGCGCTTGCCCAGGTTATCCATAAACTGCTGGTTGATCTTATCGAACTCCTGGTAATCGGTACTGGTGGTCTGGTCGAGCAAACGCAGGGAGAAACCACCGGAAGAACCAAAGCCTGGAATGGCGGGTGGCTCGAAAAATTCCACCACGGCACCCAACCCTCTGGACTTGTGCTCCAGCTCTTCCATTATTTCCTTAACGGAATGATCGCGCTCCGACCACTTCTTCAGGTTAATCAAACAGGTACCGGCATTAGATCCCCTACCCTCGGTCATAATCTCATAACCGGCCAGGGAGGATACCGACTCCACGCCTTCCACATCCTCGCAAATCTTCTGCAACTCCTGCGACACCTTATTGGTGCGTTCCAGCGTGGCCCCGGGAGGAGTCTGGATAATGGCGTAAATAGTACCCTGGTCTTCGCTGGGTATAAAGCCTGAGGGCAAAATCTGATTTTCCACCAGAATACCGGCACCAAAGGCCAACAGAATAAGCCAGGTCAGCCAGCGGCGGCTCACCATCCGTTTCAGCAAACCAACGTAGCTGCCGGTCATCTTATCGAAACCGCGGTTAAAGCTATCGAGAGAGCGCGTAAGCAGGTTGCGCTTGCGCTCCTTACCGTGGTGGTTCTTCAGCAGCATGGCACAAAGCACCGGCGTAAGGGTAAGGGCGATGATAGCCGAAATCACAATAGCGCTGGCCATGGTAATGGAGAACTGCCGGTAGAAGGTTCCCACCGGTCCCGACATAAAGGCGATGGGCAGGAACACCGACACCATTACGGCGGTAATGGCGATAATGGCACCACTGATTTCACCCAGCACCCGGCGCACCGCCTGGTAAGGACTAAGTTTAGGAAACTCCTCCATCTTGGCGTGGACCGCTTCCACCACTACAATGGCATCATCCACCACAATACCAATGGCCAGTACCAGGGCGAAAAGGGTTACCAGGTTAATGGAAAGCCCGAAAAACTGAATCACAAAAAAGGCACCGATAAGCGATACTGGTACGGCCAGGATCGGGATTAGAGTAGAGCGCCAATCGCCCAGGAAAATAAACACCACCAGGGCCACCAGTATAAAGGCATCGCGCAGGGTATGCAACACCTGCTCAATAGAGGCATCGAGAAACTGCGACACGTCATAACTGATCTTATAATCCATGCCGGGAGGAAAATCGGCCTCCATCTCCTTCAGTGCTTCCTTCACCTCCTCAATTACATCGCTGGCGTTACTACCGTAATTCTGCTTCAGTACGATGGCCGCTGAAGGGTGGCCGTCAAGATTGGAGTAAATATCGAAGAACTCACTACCGAGCTCTACCTTACCAATATCGCGCAAGCGGATACTTTCCCCTTCGGCATTGGCGCGGATAATGATATTTTCATACTGCTTAGGCTCGTTGTAACGCCCTTTGTAAGTCAGTACATATTCGAGGGACTGGGCCTTGATACCTGAACTGCGTCCTAAGCGACCGGGACGCCCCACAATACTCTGCTCGCTCATGGCCTCCATCACTTCCTCTACGGAGATGTTGTAAGCCCGCATGCGATCGGGGTTGAGCCATACACGCATGGCATAGCGGCGGCTCCCCAGTATCTGTGCCTTGGCCACCCCCTTGATACGGTTTATCTCGGGGATCATCTTCACGTTGGCGTAGTTGTAGAGGAACTTTTCGTCCATGCTTTCATTCTCGCTGTAGAGGTTGACGTACATCAACATACTGGGCTGAATGGGGGTAATGATTACCCCTTCGCGCTGCACCAGTTCCGGCAGGAGGGGCATCACCTGGTCCACCCTGGTTTTTACCCGTATTACCGCCTGGTTGGGATCGGTGCCCGGCTCAAAAACCACCCTCAGGGTGGCCTCGCCGGCACTGGTGGCATCGGTAGCCATATAACGCATGCCCTGCACACCATTGATGGAGTTTTCGAGCGTGACCAGGGTTGATTTCACTAATACATCGGCACTGGAACCAGGGTAGGCAATAAAGATATTGACCGTGGTGGGAGCAATCTGGGGGAACTGCGAAATCGGCAGCTGCCTAATAGCCAGTGACCCCACAAAAACGATTATCACCGATATGACAATAGCCAGTACCGGTCTATGAATGAATTTCTTAAACATAACTGCTGTTTATGGGAGGGGTGATTATTCAGCGTAGAGATCCAAACCGGACAGGGCTTCCTGTGGCGCCACCATCTCGTATTCAATCTCATCGTTTTCCCGCACCAGGCGCAGTCCTTCCAGAAGTATCTTATCACTCTCCTGCAGGCCACCGTCGATGGCATAGATATGAGGCATTTCGGCGGCAATGCTGATCTCACGCGAGTGCAGCTTATTCTCCTCATCCACTACGTACACATACTTTTTATCGAGCACCTCAAAAGTGGTCTTCTGGGGAATGAGCATGGCCTTGGAAAGCGGGGTGGTCATCAGCACATTGCCGGTTTCACCATGTCGCAACAAGCCATTGGGATTAGGAAAGGTGGCCCGAAAGGCGATATTGCCGGTCTCGTTATTGAAGTCGGCCTCAATGGTTCTCACCATGCCGGGAAACTCAAAGCGCTTATTGTTGGCCATCAGCAATTCCACCTGCATGCCGTCTTTGGCTTTGGTAGTGGTTTTATAGTCGAGATATTCGGCCTCGGGTACATTGAAGTATACCCACATCTCGCTGTTATCAGAAAGATGACTCAACAGATCGCCCTCTTCCACCAGGCTTCCGGGGCGCACGTGAAAGCGGTCGATAATACCATCAAAAGGTGCCCTGATTTCGGTAAACTGTAAGTGCACCTGCGCCAGCGAAAGCTCGGCTTTGGCCTTGGCATATTTAGCCTTGGCCATCGCCAGTTCGTTGGGGGCAACAATATTGCTATCAGCCAGTTGCTTGGTGTTCTGATATTCAATCTCCGCAAAATTGGCTTCGGCCTGGGCCCGCTGTAACTCTGCTTCGTAAAGACGGGGCATAATTTTAAAGAGCAGCTGCCCTTCCTTCACAAACTCGCCTTCATCTACGTAAATACGTTCCAGGTATCCTCTTTCCTGGGCCCTTAATTCGATATGCCTGATCGAGTGGATCTGGCTTACATACTCCTCCGTGACGGCGGTATCCATCAAGGCCGGGGTGGTTACCAGAAATTTGGTTTCGTGCTGCGCCTCTTCGTGCTGTCTTTCACAGCTGCTGTGTACCAACACCGTACACACGCTCATGAGCATGAGAATTCTCTTCATGATAATTTTGATTTTTTTTAAACGGTAAAGTCTTGATGATGAGACTGGGGAAAGCCAAAATTGCAAAGGCCGTCCTACCTGGCCGGGGGCCGGGGTTTTCAGTCTATAAAAAACAGAGAAGGTCGGGCAGCTATAAACGGCCCGCTAAGTATTCTAAATCCGGAATACCTCGAAAAGGACAAAGCGCCGGCAGGATTGCAAGGGCGTAGGATCCTTATAAAGATCAAGACCTCGTTTGAAGAGGTGTGGAAGGCAGGACAGCAATAAGGCAAAGAAGACTGCCGAAAAGAAGCTACTGCCGGTTGAAAGCTTTTTGGCGGGGATTAGTTTATCCTCTTCCACCTCGTTTTCGGTGGCCTCCAATTCAAAACTTTGATTGAGCCCATGTGAGGCTGATCGGCTGATATAAGCCTGATGATAGTGGGTGGAAGAGAGCTCAGCACATTTCACAAGCTCCTGGGCACACTGCCCTGACCGGGCATGCACGTTGCCATACACTCCGCCCAGCAGCAGGAGATAACTGGCAATTAAAAATTTCAGGAGTATTGTTTTCATAAAAGGGCTAAGCCTGCGAAAATCAGGCGGCAAAAGTAGAACAGTTGCTGATCACCAACAAGCAATTGCGTATTAAATCAACTTTAAGAATAATCACCAGACAGCTAACATCCCAGGTGCCCATAACCTCACAGTAGCCCAGGGTAATCGCTTTAAAGCTCTGATCCATAATGTTTTAACCAGCAGATTTATTCCAGGATTTCCTTTAAGCGCTTGTTGCCCACCAGGGTGGTAAGCAGAAATTCCCGATAAAAATTTTCACCCCACTTGCCAGCCCCGTCCAGGCAGAGGGAGAGGTAATCGGGATTGGGCCGGATGGTCAGATTGAGCTTTTCCGCTTTACCGACATAGACGAATATTTTTAGCGCCGACTGGAACTCAGTACCGGTATCAAAGTGACGTACTTGCTCAGCCCGCAGCATCATCCGCCGGTAGCCTGCCTCTCTTTTATCGAGCATGGCCAGGTCTGATTCGTTATCCAAGGGTAGCAGCAAACCATTGAAAGAATGCCCTTCATGCGGGTCTACTCTCAGCACCGCCCGCTTTTCACTTTGGACCAGACGCCAGCTTGGTTCCTGGGAAAAACGGCGTAAAAAGCCCTGCACCCGCACTGGATCGGCCTGCCGGTAAAGATGCCGACGCCTGACCAACTCCAGAGGGTTAATCAGGCTTCCGTAGGCAACTATGGCAGTAGTGCTTTTGATCATAAAAAGAGTAGCTGGCAAGCCTACGTTTAAAGCAACTAAAAGTTCCTCATTTTTCAAGCTAAATCGATAAAACCGGAGCCGCCACCCTTCTTAAGATTACCTAGACATAAGCCCTTCCGCCCCAAGTTCGCTCCGGCTGATCATAAAAAAAGGCTACCCCAGGGATAGCCTTTAACATGCTAAAAGTCTTTCAATTCGCGGAATTAAAAGTCCTTTTTGAGAATATTAATAAGGTCAACGATGGCCCAAACACCACAACCACCAAGGGTAAGGATGTATAAAATATTCCATCCGGCTGGCTTACCTTTGTACCAGCGGTGTGCTGCAAAGCCACCCAGGAAGAACCAAAGTGCCAAAGTAATCCAGTCTTCTTCTGAAAACTTATTAGCCTTCTCCGCAATTTCCTGGTTTTCAACCCCCTCTTGCATCAGCTCCTGGGCAGAAGAAATTGTGGTCAGAGCTTCTTCGGCGGAATTTGCCTCATTTTGAGATGACATTTCCACCACATCGGAGTTGCTGGCTTTTTTAACCGGGAATGAAGCATTAAGCGTTCCTAAACCCACTAAAAAACAGGCGATTAAGCTTAAGATAATTTTTCTCATTAAAAGTTTGATTTAGTTTATAA
>CAZUCA010000070.1:0-15453 GCA_964619125.1 uncultured Owenweeksia sp.
CCATAAAAACTGGAAGAATGTGGCAGCAGAGCATCTATTTTCCGATGTCTGTCAATATGAGGTTTCACTTCCTCAGGATCCAGTTCTACAGAGTTAAACCAATTATCACGATGCTTTTTATACAGGTTGTAATCACTTTCCATCGATGAGTAGAGTTCTTTTTAGGTTATGATTCAGTCGGCTATATTATAAAAAATACCTCACTTGGGGTATTTATCCTTCCAGGCTAATGCTGTACTATTGTTGTGATAAAGTTGAAGGCAGGTAGAATTGTACTCACAGCTTCTACCGGGCTGGCCGCCTTATAAAGGGCGCGCTGGTATCCCCCTCTGCATCAACAACCTAACCTATACCTAAACTTACCGCAGGTGAACGGCTCCTTACGAACCGAACACCTGCATTTTTCCTGCTTCCGGCTTTGTTCAGGCCAATTTCTCCGTTACGGTCGCTCAGCATTTTTTAATAACTTAATTGACTCTTTAGTTTATGCTGTAGCATTTACCAACCTCTTATGTACTCAGTTTTCAAATTTGCCTGCCTGGCCCTGCTTGTTTTTTCAGCATTCCGCGTATCGTCTCAAAGGGACCCGGTCGACTTTCAGTACTATCAGGGGTTGATTTTTCTTGATGTCATTTATGGGAGTGATACCTTATTAGCACTTTTTGACACGGGGGCAGAGGCCTCAGCCATTGACGCTGCCACCAGCGACCAGTTTAAGCTGCCTATTTTTGACTCTACCCTGGTTAGCGGTGCCAGCAATTCCATGAGAGTGGCGCGGGTGGGTATGGCCGGTCTGCGTCTGGGAAGCTTTCAGACGGACGAAATATTTCCTACCAAAAGAGATTTAGGCCATAGTCTGGTGCCAAGTAACCGCAGGCTCGATTTAATTTTGGGCTATGATTTTTTTAAAGATCAGATAGTGTCTCTTGATTTTGTAAAAAAACAATTAAGACTTTTGACCAACACCTACCCATGCAGTTGCGATGAGAGCATCCCCTTTACTCTCGATCATAATATTCCCCGTTTTAAGGGCAAGGTTGGCAGTGTTCACCTTCAATTCAGGTTAGACACAGGCGCCAGTCTTTTTGAGACGGAGGATATTTACATCAACATAACCAGCGCAGACTGGCTGCGCCTTAGAGCCAAATATCCCGGGCTTGAAGTGGAAAAGTATTTCAGCGCTACCGGCCTTGACAACACAGAAGTTAAGCTGGCGGTTGCCAGGCTCAATAGCTGTGAGCTTGATAATTTAATAATAGAAAGTCCTTATGTAATCGTTCAGCCCGAAAGAGGCTATTTTGCCCAGGCAGAAGCGGTTGGTTTTGTAAGTAATAATTTCCTGAGCAAGTTTTCATTGGTGGCTATCGACTATATTCACCATCGCCTGTGTTACCGCTGGTAGCCCGTCTGTAAATAAATAATAAATGTTTAGGAGTATCAGAGAGGTCCTTATTATTAGTCTTTTTTTGCCTGCAGCGGTGATCATCGCTCAAACCTCCGAAGTGGTGCCCGCCTTTGAACAGCTCTCAAGCTTTCCTTCGGTACGTGATTTTAGCCTGAGCAATGATGGTCGTGAAGCCTGGTTTAGTCTTCAGAGTGCCCGGGAAGAGTTATCGCAGATTGCAGTGAGCTATTACGAAAACGGGCAGTGGTCCACGCCTGAATTAGCACCATTTTCAGGCCCCTACCGCGATCTTGAACCTTCCCTGAGCCCCGACAACATGAGACTGTATTTTGCCTCCAACCGGCCTGGCAGTGATGGCGATTCGCTGAAAGTGGATTTTGATATCTGGTATTGCCAGCGCCAACAAGCAGGAGGCGCCTGGTCAGAGCCGATTAACCTGGGAGCACCGGTAAATACCAGCGCCGATGAATTTTATCCCTCCCTAAGCAAAGATGGCTCGCTTTATTTCACCAGTAACCGAAGCGGTGGGCAGGGTAAAGACGATATCTTCGTTGCGCATTTAAAAAATAACCGCTATCAGACTCCCCTTGCGCTCGATAGCAGCATTAACAGTGCTGGCTATGAGTTCAATGCTTATATAGATCCTGATCAGCGTTTCCTGATATTCAGTGCCTATAACCGCGATGATGGCATGGGCAGTGGCGACCTTTATATCAGCCTTTGGCGGGAGAATGAGTGGCAGCCAGCCCTCAATCTAGGTGCGGGAATAAATTCTCAAGCCATGGACTATTGCCCTTTTGTAGACCAGGCCAATAGCTTACTCTATTTCAGCAGTCGCCGTAGTTTACTTCAGGCCGCCAGTTTTGCTTCGCTCGAAGCTTACCGCCAGGAGCTTAATCAATACGCCAATGGCATGTCAAGGATTTATAAGATAGCTTTCGACTGGCGAAAATATTTGCCCTGAGCATAGGCTTATTTCGCACTGCCGGATAGTACTCCTAGTTGCCAAATATTTTAACTTGCATGGTGTACCCAAAGTGGTCAATTGATCAAGTTATGAATGACTTACCCCGATATGCGCGCTTCAGCCTGATAGGATTGGGGATAGCCCTTTGCATTACAGCGATGATTGTGGCCCGGGGGCTGTTTTTACCGCTCTTCTGGGCCGTACTGTTCACCTTATTGATTTTACCCTTACACCATCGTCTTGAAAAAGCATTGGGCAGAAAAGGCCTGGCGGCTATCCTGAGCGTCTTTATTCTTATAGTACTTATTTTGGGTGTGGTATTCCTGCTCTCCGCCCAGGTAATGGCACTTATCAATGACCTCCCCTCCCTCTTTGGGAAGCTCTCGCCCCTGCTGGAAAAGCTTAGGCTTCTGGTTGAAGAAAATTTGGGCATTCCCTATCACGAACAGCCCTCGGCCCTGCTCAACCGGCTCAGTAATTTTATCCAGGAAAGCTTTAGCTCTTTTGGTGAGGCTCTAAGTAACACCCTTAAAACGCTGGTATACATCGCTATTCTGCCGGTCTATATTTTCTTTATGCTCTACTACCGGCATCGGCTGGTGGTATTTATAGAAATGCTCAATCCGCCCCGGGAGCGCAGGTCAGCCCTGCGTACAACCTACAAAGCCACCAAGGTGGTGCAAAAATACCTCAGTGGTATGGTAATCGTTACCGGCATTGTGGCGCTGTTAACCTTAGTGCTCTTCCTGGGCCTGGGCGTAAAGCACGCCCTCTTTTTTGCCGTCTTCGTGGCCGTTTTTAACCTGATACCCTATGTGGGGGTGATCATCGCCTCGGTGGTTTCCATTCTCTATGTATTCATCACTAAAGACAGCCTGATATATCCGCTCCTTACCTTTTTACTGCTCTGGGGAATTCAACTGCTTGAAAATAACTTGATTACGCCTTTTGTTGTAGGTCATCAAATCCAGCTAAATCCCCTGGTGGTAATATTGGCCATCATCTTAGGCGGCTTAATTTGGGGGATATCGGGTATGATTCTCTTTATCCCATTACTGGGTGGCCTCAAGGTGGTAATGGATGAAATCCCGGCCTTGCGACCTTACGGATATTTGTTGGGCGATGATCCACCTGACAAGAATGCCCGAAATTAAGAGGATTGCTAACTTAGAGGTAGCGCGATTATTCATCTTAATTAATAGCGATTATGAAAGGATGGCTCACTTATACCGGTATATTGGTTTCCCTGGCTTTTCTCAACGGTGGTTGTCATTCACCTGGTACCCAAAATTCTTCCGGCCTCGGTGAGTTGGAACTTGAAGTCAGCGGTACTGCCTCTGGCCGGGAACATTTTAAGAAGGGCCTGCTACTGCTCCATAGTTTTGAATATGAGGACGCCCGTGAAGAATTTACCGCGGCCCAAGAGGCTGACGCTGATATGGCCATGGCTTATTGGGGAGAAGCCATGACTTACAACCACAGCTTGTGGGGTGAACAGGATTTTGAAAAAGCCCGCATCGCCATTGAGCGTATGACTAGCCAGATGGACAGCAGGATGCTGAATGAGGTGGAAAAAGCTTTTATCAAAGCCATTAAAATCCTCTATCGTCGTGAAACCCCAAAGCGGGAACGCGATCAGGCTTATATGCGCTTTATGCGGCAACTACACCATCAATATCCTCAAAATACCGAAATAAGCAGTTTCTATGCCCTCTCCCTATTAGCTTCAGTAGCTGAGGGACGCGATAGCATTATTTATGGCGAGGCCGCCAAAGTAGCCCAGAAGGTTATTGATAAAAACCCCAATCATCCTGGTGCCCTGCACTACCTGATTCATTCTTATGATGATCCGCAACACGCCCAACTGGCGCTAAAGGCTGCCGATGCCTATGCCAAAGTGGCTCCAGATGCCAGCCATGCCCTGCACATGCCTTCACATATTTATGTAGCAATGGGTATGTGGGACAAAACAGTAAGAGCTAATGAACGCTCATACCAGGCGAGCCTGGCGCGGATGCAACGCAAGCAACTGGGCAATGACGCCCGTGGCTACCATGCCTATCACTGGTTGATGTATGCCTATTTGCAGCAGGGACGGGAGGATACTGCCCGCAGCCTGTTGCTGGATATGCAGAAGTTTGCCGACGAAACTCCCTCCCGCAGGGCCCGCAGTCATTTGGTTTATCTGAAAGGGACCTACCTGAATGAAACTGATGCCTGGGACGATGAGCTGGCTGATATTGAAGTGGATATTTCAGATTTGAATGTAGCGGTGGCAGCACAGTATCACTTTTGTGAAGGCATGAAGGCCTTTTACCAACAGGACTCAGTGGGCCTGGCCGGTAGCATTGCAGCCATCGCCAATGAGTGCAGCCGTCAATCACTACTCCTGCCGGGCAACGATTTTAAAGTATGTCTGAGCAGCAGCCGCCAGGAAGCTACCCAAACTGACATCAATGAAGCAAAAGTGATGGAAAGCCAGTTAAAGGCATTACAGGCATGGCTTGCCGACGATCAGGTGAAAACAGAGAGCTGGTTAAAAAAAGCAGTGGCTCTGGAGGAGGAGCTTAGTTATAGCTTTGGCCCTCCCTTTATTCAAAAACCCAGTCACGAGCTTTATGGCGATTGGCTGTTACTGCAAAACCGGCCGGAGGAGGCCCGCCAGCAATATGAGCTCGCCTTAAAACGGGGCCCTGGCCGCAGGCGGCCGCAAATGGCTAAGAGCCGAAGCCTGGCCCTGAACTAATAAAGGGCCTGCTCGAGATCGGCAATGAGGTCGTCAATGAACTCCACTCCCACCGATAAGCGCCAAAGGGAGTCGCTTATGCCGGCGTTCCTGCGCTCAGAGGCCGTCAGTTTAGCGTGTGAGGTCTGGCAAGGGCTGGTAATGGTGGATTCAACCCCGCCCAGGCTCATGGCCGGTGAAATTAACTGCAGCCGCTGTATAAAATCACCCTTACCTGTTTTTAGCTCGAAAGACAGCATTCCGCCAAAACCTGACATCTGCCGGGCCGCCAACTCATGACCGGGATGATTTTTCAAACCTGGATAATTTACCCGCTCGACCTGCGGTTGCCGGCTCAGAAATTCGGCCACGGCCATAGCATTTTCATTTTGCTGATTAACTCGCAGTACCAGTGTTTTGAGGCTGCGTTCAAGGAGGGCACAATCAAAAGCATTTAAACTTCCGCCAAAACTATTGCTGGCTGTGGTCAGCTTTTCTATCAGGTGAGCGCTGCTAATTACGGCACCGCAACAGAGGTCGCTGTGTCCTGCCAGGTATTTTGTGCCGCTGTGCAGCACAATATTTATTCCGAGATCAATTGGATTTTGATTGACGGGGCTGGCAAAGGTATTATCGATCACCGTTAGTATCTGCCGCGTACGCCCCAGGCTTGCAATGGCCTCTATATCAATTATCTTTAGCAGCGGGTTTGAAGGGCTTTCGATATAGATCAGTCGGGTATTGGGCCGGAGGCATTGGGCAAAATTGTCAACCTCAGAGGAATCAACCAGGTCGAAACTGATGCCATAACGCGAAAGTTGTTGGGTAATGGCATGATGCGTGCCCCCGTAAAGATCATTTTGCAACACGATGTGATCGCCGGCTTCCAGAAAAGCCAGCATAACGGTGCTAATAGCTGCCATACCTGAACTGAAAACCATGGCATCTTCTGCATTCTCGAGCCGGGCCAGTTTGCGTGATACCGCTAATTGGTTGGGGGCGTTGTTATTGCGGGGATACACCTTATTAGGTACATCAATAAAATCGTAAGCGGTAGAAGGGTAAACCGGGGTAACCAGGCCTTTGGTTACAGGGTCCACCTGGGTGCCGGCATGCACGCATTGGGTGGCTTTAGCGCTAGAGTTCATTGGCATTATTTTTTTGGAAGCTAGCTAAATTCTCAAAACCTGCCCAGGTTGATTTTATTCATATTGACCATCCTGTATGAACTTGACTATAACCTGAGCCCCTGGCAGATTGGTGGTTAAAAACCTGGCCCTTTAGCCATTTTGCTGGGCTTCGCCGGTAAAGGGAACAAAGCTTACCATCAATAATGATTCCTCTTCAAAATCAGCCTGCGATTGCTTTTTGAGCATCAGTAGTTTTTGCCTTGATTTACCCACCGGGGCCAGCAACCGTCCGCCTATTTTGAGCTGTTGCTTTAAGGGAGGAGGAATCTCGGGGGTGGCGGCGGTTAATATTATGGCGTCAAAAGGGGCATGTTCGGGCCAGCCATAATAGGCGTCGCCCAGCCTTAATTGCACATTATCAATGCCTGCTTTGGCCAGGTTAGCTTCGGCCAGCTCCTTTAACTGTTCCACAATTTCGATCGAATATACCTGCTTAGCCAGGTAAGATAAGACCGCGGCATTGTATCCGCAGCCGCTGCCTGCCTCCAGAACCCGGGCCCCGGTAGTAAGCGCCAGTTTTTGAAGCATGTATGCCACCACATATGGTTGGCTGATGGTTTGCCCATAACCAATGGGAAGGGGCCCATCTGCATAGGCACGGGAACGGAGGTCATCGGGCACAAACAAGCGCCGGTCTACGGCAGCCATGGCCGTCAATACCGCTTCGTCAGTAATGTTGCGTCGGCGCAACTGACATTCCAGCATCTCGTCGCGACCTGGATGTTTTCCCAACTTTCCAAACATAGCCGATCTCTCTAATAATCAACCCACTTTTGTGCCAGCGGTTCGGCGTTGGTACCCGGTGCAACTAACTGCTAAATAAGAATGTAAAAAGCAGCGGCCTAATTTTCAATATCGCTCAGCACTGTGGCCGGCTCCGCTGGCTGTGTCGAATATCAGCTAAAACCTAATTATTGAGATGACCGCGCAGAAAACTCAGGGCGGCACTATAGGCTTTACCTGCGGCCACGCGGTGGTAATTCTCATTACTGGGGTTGGCAAAAGCATGATTGGCTTCAAAATGGATCAACTCCAGGCTGCGGTCAGCTTCCTTCATTTTCACCCGGAACTCTTCCACCACTTCTGGCGAAATCCAGGGGTCATTAAGAGCAAAGATGCCCAGTACCGGGGTGCGGAGCTTTTTGAGCTGGTTCACATCCTGCTCGGGCATGCCATAAAACATCACGCAACCATCGGCCTTATCGCCCAGCATAATGGCAGCCTGCAGTGACCAGGCACCTCCATAGCACCATCCCAGGCTGCCAATATTGGCGCTGCTTCCACAATAATCGATTGCCCCCTTGATAATGTTCCTGATGCGCTCATCGCTGGCTTGCTGCATCAGGTTTTTGGCCTGCTCGGCGTTGTCGGCCGTTTTGCCGTCATAGAGATCAATGGCCATTACGTTCACGCCGTTTAAATCGTCGAAATACTTCTTGGCTTCCTGGCGAATATTGTCATTCAATCCCCACCATTCATGAAATATGAAAAGGTATTTATTGCTGGGCACCCGGGCTGATAGCATAAAGGCCCGGCCTTGTTTGCCATCAGGCGTACTAAAGCTTACGATGGTGCCGGCAGCAGTGTAGTTAGCAGGTTTAGGACGGGGATGCAATTGCTTAAAAGCGGGCTCACTACCCAGGGCTGCAAATTGCTGCGGCGCCGAACTATTACAACAAGGCATCTGAGCGTGGGCAGGCGGTAGTGTGAAAATTGCAAAAAACAGCAGAAAGAAATAGTAATGGCGCATGCTTAAATCATTTTGGCAAAATCAACATTTTCTTGCCCTTAATGTTCCTTTTCCAGGTCATGAGGCGCATAGCACTACCAATAGTAAATAATGCTGTATTTTAAAGTTGATTAATGGACAAGGAATATGATTTTGTGATAATAGGTGCCGGACTGGCCGGTTTGGCGGCTGCCCGTGAACTGGAGAAGTTTGAACGTAAGGTGCTGATCATTGAAAGAACTGATCGTGCCGGAGGCCGTTTAAAAACCGATCAAAAGGATGGCTACCGCCTCGATCGCGGGTTCCAGGTTTTGCTGACCGAATATCCTGAAGCGCGTGAGATACTGGATTATGAGGCCCTGAAGCTGAAAAGCTTCCGCCATGGTGCCCTCTGCTTTAGCAATAGCGACAAGTTTGAGGTGAGTGATCTGCACCGCAATAAACTGGCGCTGGCTAAAATGATCTTCTCCCCGGTAGGAGGGGTTATCGATAAACTCAAAGTTGGCAACCTGGCAGCCAGGCTGCGGCAAAGCAGTTTGGAAGATATATTTTCACGCCCTGAGCATCGCAGCGACGATTACCTCAGGCAACTGGGATTTAGTGAAAAAATCATCCGTCGCTTTTTTCAGCCTTTTTTTGCGGGTATTTTTCTTGAAGATGATCTGGCTACCAGCAGCCGCATGCTTGAGTTTGTATTTAAAATGTTCGCTGAAGGAGAGGTGACCGTACCCGAGTTAGGCATGGAGGAAATCCCCAAGCAGCTCAAAGCCAATCTCAAGCGCACCGAATTTCGCTTTCACGCGGAGGTAAGCTCTATTGATGGCTCCACTATTTTTCTTAAGGACGGTGAACAGTTAAGTTGTGATAGTATAATTGTAGCTACCGAAGCAGACCCTATTTTACCGCAGATCAACTCCGAAATTCAGTGGAAAGACTCTGCCACCTATTACTTTTCCGGCGAGAAGAGCCCCTTACACAAAAATATCCTCGCCCTGAATTACAACAGTGATCGCCTGGTTAATCACTTTTGTGTAATCAGCGATGTTTCTAAAAAATACGCTCCCAAAGGGCGCAGCCTGATGGCGGTAAACCTCACTCACATACCCGATGGTAGTGTAGAAGAAGTATCAACCGACATCAGGAATGAACTAAGCCGCAGCTTTGGCCCCGATGTACACCAATGGGAGCTAGTCGCCAACTATCACATACAACGGGCCCTGCCGCAACCAGGTAGCTGTCAGCACGAAATGCAACTTGAAGAAAGCCGGGTGCGCGAGGGGCTGTATCTTGCAGGCGATTATCTGCTCAATGGCAGTATTAATGCTGCCCTCAGTAGCGGCAAAACCGCTGCCATGGCCGCTATTCTTGATTATAACGCAAACCAAACATGAGGATACTTGGTAAAATCCCCCACCCCAGTTTCAACATAGTAGCCTACACCCTCGAAAAGCACTATTATGTGGAAATAGAAGCGGGGCCGATGAAGCAGTGCTATAAACTACACAAGGAAACCACCGACGGCTTAGAAGGTATTAAGCAATGGCTTGATGCCGATTTTTTGATTGAGGTCAAAAACCTTTTTAACGCCATGTACGCAAACCATAGTGCTGCCCTGAAGCGCCTGGGAACAACCGATTAAACCATTTCACCGGCCACCACTGAGCTTATAATTTCGCTCTCAATGGCCTGACCGCGATTGCGGGCATACCAGATCTGCACCGCTTTGTTAAATTCTTCCTTGGATACCTCTGCCCTCTTCAGGCTTTGTTTTAGTTCATTCAACTCAGCCGGGCTGGAGCCCCAGGTGTCGAGAACTTCCAGGGTGTCAGCATTGAGACGAATCAGTTTGGGAATACTGCGCGCCCCATTGGTTAAAAAGAGGTCCATTAATTCTTCTTCCTCATCCCGCAGTACCAGCTTAAATTCCACCGCTTCTGAAGCGGCAGCAAGCTTCGCGATAACTGGCACACTGTGGGCCGCATCGCCACACCAGGCCTCACTGATTACCAGCCATATTTGTTTCTCATCCACTTGACGCATCAGGTTTAGGGCATCAGCGGTAGGTTCATAGCGCTTATCCCACTTATCCATACGGGCGATGTTTAACCGGGTATAATGCAGAAAGGCCTCACTCTGATCATTACCGGTGGTCTTTTGCACCGCCATCAGGCGATTGATCAAATCACGATACTGTGAGTAAGACATGCCCTTTGCCAGGGCTTTGCTAATGATAGTTTTCATTGCTTCATCATTTTATACTGCACAAAGGTCTTTGCTTTTAAAGAGAACTTTTGTGACATATGTCACCTTCCATGCAACTTCCGTGCAGAAATTCCATCTGCTACTTTCAGCTAAAAAAAGCCGCTCCATTTGGCAGGAGCGGCTCTCAGATTTTTACTCTAAAGATGGGGAAACAGTTAGTTAAACTGGCTGGCTACTTTAGCATTCTTCGGCCCTTCGGCGTAATTGTAAAAGCCTTCACCTGACTTTATACCCAGGTTTCCGGCAGTTACCATATTTACCAGCAAGGGGCAGGGTGCATATTTGGGGTTACCAAAGCCATCGTGCATTACCCTTAAGATTGAAAGGCAAACATCAAGACCAATAAAATCGGCCAGCTGTAGCGGCCCCATTGGATGTGCCATACCCAGTTTCATAATGGTATCGATCTCGGAAACACCTGCCACTCCCTCATGCAGACTGATAATGGCCTCATTGATCATTGGCATTAAGATACGATTGGCCACAAAGCCGGGGTAGTCATTACATTCGGTAGGCACCTTGCCAAGGCCCTCACTGAGTTTCATAATGGTATTGGTCACCTCGTCAGAAGTAGCATATCCGCGTATTACTTCCACTAACTTCATAACCGGCACCGGATTCATAAAATGCATGCCAATCACCTTGTCAGGACGCTGGGTGGCAGCGCCAATTTTAGTGATGGAAATGGAAGATGTATTACTGGCCAGGATGCAGCTGTCTTTGCAAATGCTGTCGAGCTCGGCAAAAATTTTAAGCTTGATATCAATATTTTCGGTGGCGGCCTCAATCACCAGGTCAGCCTCCTTTACTCCTTCCTCCATATTGGTAATGGTGGTGATATTGGCAAGGGTAGCCTCCTTTCGGGCCTCATCAATCAGTTCCTTTTTCAGCTGCCGGTCGAGATTTTTGCCAATGGCGGCCATGCCTTTAGACAGACTTTCCTCGGATATATCGACCAGGTTTACCTTGTAATCACTTTGAGCAAAGACGTGGGCGATGCCGTTGCCCATGGTTCCTGCGCCTATTACCGTTACATTTTTCATACTTAAAAATTCAACTTTTAGTTATGTTTTGACTGTTTCTGATTAAGATTGGTCGCGGTCGGATGCCAGTAGTTTTTCGATGAAAATTTTGTTGCTGGCTGTGTAATCCTCGTAAACCGGGGTACCGGGACCTGAAAAGCCGGTATGGATTTTCACCACCTGATGCTCTTTATTGAGATAAATGGTGGTAGGATAACTCATAATATGGTTTAGCATGGGCAACTTGTCTGCCGCCCTGTCCTGGCGGGTGTAACCGGCCATTAATACCGGATAAGGCAATTTTAAGTCATCCACCATTTTCAGGGCCCTTTTCTTAGCCGTGGTCTTGTCACGCGCTCTTTCAAAGGTGAGCCCCACAATTTCCAATCCCTCATGGTGGTAGCTGCTGTATATTTCACGCAGGTAGCGCGATTCATCCATACAATTAGGACACCAGCTACCCATCACCTGGATGATTACGGGTTTGCCCTCAAAACGGGAATCACTAAGGGCAATGGTATCACCTATGAGGTTTGGAAAGCGAAAGTCCACTGTTTCAAAGCCCTCATTGAGATAGGTTAGGGTATCAGGGTCGGCCAGTTCAAAGTCACTATCTCGCCAGGCCACCCATTCTTCCATAAAGCTACGACCACTGTAGAAGCGGCCTCTCATCTCCTGACCATCGACAATATCTGACTCAAAATAAAACAGATGAGCACCGTCAAAAGTGGATAGGCGCAGGGTATTGCCGCTCAGCACGCCCTCGAGGTAGCGATAATCACCGGTTTCAGTCATGATGGTACCGCTTATCTTATTGCCATCCTGCTCAAAGTAGGCTATGCCATCAGAGCTATCGGCGCTGTTGGGTGAAAACCTGACCCGCCATTTTTCATTGATATCACAGCAATTTTTCTCGCCCGATTCAAAGCGCAGGCTATCACCATAGTGGGCAACAAAGGGCAGCCGGTAATTATCAGCATCAGGGTTGATGTAATAGCCTTTCATCTCTTCCTTAGCGGCTGTTAGTAGCAGATAATTGGCAAAAACAGGCATAAACACTTTTAATGAGTCACCTTGCCAATTGGCCAGAGCCTCTACCCTTTCCTCACCATTAAAAATGGTAAAAGTAAAGTTGCTATCATCTCCTGACTGTAAGCTAAAGGTGAAAGGCATATCCACGCTATCGTTCAGTGAAATTGCAGCACGCCACTTGCCTTCGGCAGGTGTTATCTCTTTTTCCTCCGTTTCAGCGGCCGGCTGGCAAGCCATAATCAAAGCGAAACACAAGGCAGTCCAAAAAAATTTAGTCATAATTCAAGCTTTACTTCTCAGCTATTATTTGCAGCAAATAAACGCGTTTTAACCTTTCAGCACGGGTGTCATGCTTTAAGAACTTCATATTGAGCAATGTAACGGAGTGGGTGCCGATTTGATCAATGATCTTAAACTTAAAATCGGAGCTTACATCGCCCAGGTAATTTTCAGGAATCACCAGGTAGGTAGGTTTACCCGCTTCCAATCTGCTTTCTATTAAGGCATCATTGGCAATGGCGTTATAGGTATCGCCAAGGTAATAGAGAAAGCTAAAAGAGTGAAAATAATAGGTGAATACCTGCTCCGCTGCAATCTCTTTTTGATGGATAAGCCTGGCCATCTGACTACCCGACTGATATTGCAATAGTTGCGGGTAGAAGTAGGCGTTGAGTGTGAAGTTAACTGATAGCGACATGAGCACCGAAGCTGTTATGAGCTTAATTCTCTGGTGCAAGGATCTGGCGAAGTAAAGCAGGGCCACCCCAAAAAGAACAATGCTGGTTACCACTATGCCCCAGGCTGCCCCTGGAAAAAACTCCAGATAAATAAAATATATAACCACCCCACTGGCCAGGGCCACCAGCAGCTGCAGAATGAACGCCACATTAAAATTCACCCTGGACCGGTGGCCTTGTTCAACCTGTTCTTCCCACCATGATGCCAGTAAAATGGCGGCCAGCGGATACAGTATAAAAATGTAATGCGGCAACTTATACGAAGACATACTAAGGGCAATAAATGGCAACAGGAAACCACCAAGCGTTAAGAGTTCCGGCATAGGCCGGTCATGCATTACACTTCCCACCACCCTGAATAAACGGCTGAAAAAAGCGACTATAAACAGCAAGGCCCAGGGTAGAAAGGACCACAGAAGATTATGCACGAAGAAGAGGGGCCCGGAATCATTGCGCCAGGAATTTTCACCGGTAATGCGTCCAAAACTTTGAGTCCACAAGTAAAACCGTACTCCGGATACATTTTTTTCATACTTGAGCCCATCCGAAGTAACCATCGCCACTGTTTTTTCGGGCTGGGCATCAAACTGCTGGTATAGCCCGTATAACATGGGCATAAGCATCAGGGCGATGAGGGCAATTAGTACCAGGTATTGCCAACGGAAGAAATCGCCCCAGCGTGCACGCCCTACCAAAAAGGAGGCTACTGCCAGCACTGGCACCATCAGTCCTACCGGTCCTTTGGCCAGCATAGCTAAGGCCAGACCGAGGGCCGCACCAAAAAGCCATTTCCAACCACGCTGCTGCAGCCACTCCATCAATTGCCAAAGGGCAAAAATGGCCGCACCGGTCAGGATGGTGTCGGTACGTACATCATTATTGAAAAGAAAAAATGCCTGGCAGGTATAAAGCAAAATTGCAGCCAGGCGCCCCACCCGGCTGCTATAAAGCAACTTACCCAGGCGAAAGGTGGAATACACCCCCAGGAGGGTAAAGAGAAATGAACCTATTTTAAAGCTCCAGTTGGCATATCCAAAAACACTGAAAAAGAAGGAGCTGACCCAAAATAATAAAGGCGGTTTGTCAAGGTAATCCTTACCTCCTAAAGTCACCTGCAGGTAACTGCCACTTTCATTCATTTCACGGCTGATAGCGGCATACTGCGATGAATCCACCCCCATAATATCCACGGTCAGTCCAATGACGTAAACCAGGGAAGCGAGGATAAAAAGTACTAGAAAGCTTTGTTTATTCAATACTCCGGGTTTGCGCCAAAGTTACAACCCCATGGCTTCTTTGATATCCACAATACGCTTTTCAAGCTCGGCTTTCACTTTTTCAAAGTCGGATTTGTCTTCTAATGAGGATTTTACGCTGATGTAAAATTTGATTTTAGGCTCGGTACCAGATGGTCGGGCGGTAATACGAGTGCCTTTATCAGTAACAAATTGCACCACATTGCTGCGGGGAAGATCTATGGGCTCTTCACTGCCGTCTGCCAGCTTACGGGCCAGGGAGCTTTGGTAATCGAGCACCTTAACCACCTTTTCACCGGCAATGGTATCAGGGGTGTTTTCCCTGAATTCCTTCATCATCTGTTGAATCTCGGCCGCCCCACGGTGTCCCTCTCGCTTCATAGCCACCAGGGTCTCGAGATAAAACCCAAAGCGATGGTAAATCTCAATGAGGGTTTCGTAAAAGCTGGAACCCCGGCTTTTTGCCCAGGCCGCCGCTTCAGCAATCATGGCTGCACTGGCAATGGCATCTTTATCACGCACAAAGTCGCCAATCATATAACCATAGCTCTCCTCACCGCCACCGATGAATTTCAGCTTACCTTCGTTGCGACGAATAATGTCAGCGATCCACTTAAAGCCGGTAAGTACATTGTAGCAGTCAACCTGGTAGTGCGCCGCCATATCGTCAATGAGATAAGAAGTAACAATGGTTTTGGCCAGGAATTCATGGCCGCTTAGCTGCCCGCTCTCCTGCCATTTTTCCAGCAAGTAGTATAGCAGTACGGCTGCGGCCTGATTGCCATTGAGCAATACCAGCTCATTGTGAAGATCCCGCACCGCTATGCCCACCCGGTCGGCATCGGGGTCAGTGCCAATCACCAGGTCAGCCTTTCTTTGTTGTGCCTGCTCCACCGCCAGTCTCAAGGCTTCGGCCTCTTCAGGATTGGGCGATTTTACGGTGGGAAAATTACCATCAGGAGTACTTTGCTCCCTTACGGTATGCACATGCTTAAAACCACATGCCTCCAGGGCCGCCGGCAGTATAGCAATGCTGGTACCATGGATGGGGGTAAATACAATCTTAAGCTCGTCTTTACCGGCGTCACTGAAACTTAGCTTTTGAATTTCGGTAAGATAAGCTTCATC
>CAZUCA010000071.1:0-14993 GCA_964619125.1 uncultured Owenweeksia sp.
CATATTCTCCTGGGTGGCCGCATTGCGATTTTCCCAATAATCAGCTACCCGTTCCTGTCTTTCATATTCTTCCTGCGCTGCTGCTGCTGCCTCATCATAACTATCGTCACTGGTAGCAGCTGAATTGTCTTCTTCGCCTTCCTCTGCTTCTGCCGCCTCATCGCCTTCCTCGCCCTCATCTCCTTCAGACTCACTTTCTGACAATTCTTCCCCCTTTTCATCTTCAGCAGCGCCGGCCTCTTCTTCCTCCTTAGCACTTTGTTTCTTTCGCATTTCCTCCGCCTTCTCCGAGTACTCGGCATTTTTACTTTCGTCAAGTTTTGCGGCAGCCTCATATTTCTCGGCGGCACCCTCATAATTTTCCTCGCCGGCAAGACTGGCGGCCTCACTGGCTAAGGTCTCCGCTTCAGCGACTTTTTCCTCCGTACTGCTCTTAGTGGCCATTTCGTTGGCTTTGGCTTGCATGGCCCCTTTTTCATTGGAATAATTCGACGCTTCCTTGTAGAGCGCATTAGCTTTGTCCCAATCCTGTGCAGCTTCTGCTGCCTGTGCCTGGTTTTTTACACTTTTAAATTCTATATACTGGAGAATCGTGATCTGCGGACGAATGCCCGGGTTTTCAAACTTTTCTATCCTCAGAGTGGGACTTAGGTTATGATAAACCTGTTCTCTCGAGGGATTTGCTACTCCTTTGCTCTTTAAATCTTCAACAGACATAGCCCACACCTCACTTAGATGGTGTGAAAAGCTCGTCCTATATTGTTTGGCGTGGTCTAAGCTCACATAACTCAAGTTGCTTTTGGTGCGTCCAAATTTGGTCTCCAAAAACCAATAACATCTAAAGGAAATGCCAAAAGCGGACTCTTGGTAAATTTCGGATGGACGCGCGGATTGTATAATCATGCCCGGATGATTTACAGCCGGAACCTCGTAGTCCACCCTATTTATTAGAGCTTTCATGAATACCTCTACACTAACATTAGCCGGATAATTTTCCCGCTCATCGTAATGAAACTCCGCCTCCGTGGATATTGAAATGTCCAGACCACGAAATTGTGGATGCAGACTTTTTACATAGTCCGTTCCCAAATCAAGCTTAACGAAGTTTTGAATTTGTGTAAAGGCAGGTTCGCTGTACATTGCTTGTTGACAATATGCGGTAGTCGAGAAGGTCCCACAAAGTATTATTGATAGCAGCCAGCGACAGCAGGGATAGTTTTGCAGCATAGTTCTTTGATTTAATTATGACGTTTTTGTCCTGAGGATTATTCTAACTTCCGGTAAGCTTTGCAGTAGCCTCAAATGTGTCGGCGTATGACTCATATTGTTTTTGCTGACCAGCACTTCGGCTTCGCTCGCTAACGGCTCTGTTTTTTGCACATTGTTAGCCGCCTTCCATTTTGCCGACATTTCATTGGTCTTGGCTTGCATGGTCTCTCTGTCGCCATGGGCACCAGCTTCGCGATATCCGCGTCTGACTTCAGTCCAGTCGTCCGAGGCTTCGGCTGCTTCCGCCTCGCTTTTCAGCTTATTAAGCTCCGTTTTTTCCCTGAACTCCCTGATGACTTCATGCAACTTATAATCCTTACTGTCGGCACTTTTTACCCGGATGTTTTTAAGGCTCAATTGACCTACAGCATCCTTCCATTTTTGCTCCTTGTTATTCAAACCTAATTGCCCGAGTAAATCATAGGTTTCGCCAAAGCAGCCGGTACTGGTAAAGCCAACCAGGTTATTTATCTGTACCGTACCAAGGCGGTAAGAACCGTTATACAGATCGGCCTCGAGGTCCTTAATGTCGATCCTGAAATCGGAGCGGTGGGCGGCTCCAAGTTCACTGGCGCTGTACCAGTTACCCTCGTAGAGATAGCTACCTACTGTGCCTTGATCTTTGCCGTATTTCATGGCCATTACAATTTCTCCGTAGCAGTTACGGAAGCCATATTCAATAGGTATATTGGAAATTTTATAGCCAGTTTCGCTGGGGGTATAGGTAACCGAGCTACTGCGACTGGGCCCGTCCTGGGCCATAGTGAAAAAGCCAGACAGCAAGATACTTGCTGCCAGGAGTAGAGGTAGTTTCATGAGCCTGATTATTTGGCTCTAAAAATATTTTTTTTCTCAAGTTTGAAAAAAAAAAGCAGCCTTCAGGGCTCAAAATACCGCAATTGAGGTACAGCTAATTATCCGGCTGCCAGGGTATAAAGCCTATTTTTTAGAGCCGGTCCAGCTGCCTGCTATGCCGGCTTGCAGGTTGCTCCAACTACCGGAAGCCCCTGAACCCTGGATTTGCCCCTCAAAATTAATGGTGCCAACAAATACATTGGCTTGGGCGTCAAAAGCACCACTCTCGCTTACCGTGCCGCTGAGGTCGAAGGGAAAGTTAGGCAGCGAATCAGAAATGGCACTGCCGCTCACTTCGCCTTCACTGTTGATAGTAGCTGTCCACACACCATAATCGTCACCAGAATAGCTGCCAGTCCAGCTGCCTTCATAGTCGGCGTAGGGTTCTTTATTGCAGGATACCGTGCTCAGGACCAAGGCCAGAAGGCCGGGAATAAGGAATTTATTCATGATGAAAGTAGGTTTGAAATCAGGAGAAAGTTATTAAAGTATTTTAAGGGTGCAAGCTGCTAAAATCAGAGTCCTTTGTTTCAGCCTTTATTGTATTTGTAGTATTGCTTTTAGCCTGCTGAAAGTTCTTTTTAAATTATGTTTTAGCCTAAGCTTATTTAATGATGCTAAACTCAATAGGCATACCGTGCCACCAGGCCTGTTAGGCAAATATGCACATGGGCCTAAGTGCCACTATACGCTTAAAGAGATGCAGCCTTAGGGTAGGAGTGAACCGGTATAATTCACCCCGGCAACTATATAAAAAAAAGAGGCCTTATTTACTGCTTCACTATTTTCACGGTGGTGGGGCGCTCATCCGTATCGATAAACTTCAGCAGGTAAATACCATCCGACAGGGTGCTTATATCCAGTTTCCCGGCCCGGGCAGGAATGGTTAAGACCAGTTTTCCCAGGGCACCCAGGATGTGCACTTCAGTGATATTTTCATGCGTTTCCCAGTAGATCATATCGCCGGCGGGGTTAGGATATACACTTAGCGGATCTGCTTCCTCTTCTCCCAGGCTTACCGTGGCAGCGGCCAGGTCAAATTTAAAGGCGGTTTGAGGGTAGGTGCTGTTGGCGCGGTTGTAGCCACCAAAAAAGAAAACTTCATCGCCAATTACAAAACTACCCGGCGCCCAGCGGCTAATGCCCGGGTGTGGAGGGAACTGGGTCCATGAATCGCTGGCGGCCCGATAGCGCCACATTTCGCCAGTGGACATATAACTGTGATTGTCACCGTCACCGCTCAGTACAAAGCCGTCGCCATTCCAATCGAATTGAGTACCGGCCACCCGTCCTTCGCCGGGGAAGTCCTGCATAAAACTCCAGCTGTTAGTAGCGGTATCCAGTTTAAACCAGTCATTGTATACATTAGGCCCACCGTGACCAAGCCCGGCAAATACGTAGCCGCCGGCCTGGAATTGAAAAGGGTGGTGGCGGGCCGCCCCGGGCATATTGATCAGTTGTGTCCAGCTGTTACTGGGGACATGGTACATCCACCAGTCTCTCAGGTTGCCGGTGGCATCATCGCCCAGCCCTACATAAATTTTATCGCCGATGGAAACCATGGCCGGGTGCCTGCGACCGCTGCAGGGGCAGGAGCTTAGTTGGGTCCATTTATCCAGTTGGGGGTCATAACTCCAAAAGTCGTTAAGGTATTGGGATTGCGTGGCACCAAATCCCAGGTAGCCCTTGCCATTTAGGGCAATGCCAATGGCAAAACTTCTGGCCAGCCCGGGAAATTGGTTAAGGGTGCTCCAGCTATCGCTGGCCGGGTCGTACTGATAAAAATCTTTGGTGGGACTGGAAAAACTGTTGGTGCCGGTTACGGCATAGCCTTTTCCGTTGAGGGCAAAGCTCACCGGGTGATGCCTGCCGCTGGGCAGGTTGGCCATGGGTTGCCAGCTTTGGGCTGTGGCAAAAGTGGTGATAAGGCTAAGGGCAAGCGCTAAAAGTTTCTTCATGCTTTTGGTATTGGTGGGGATTCAGTTAAATATGTACTAAACTGCTGAATCATTAAAGATAAGGGAAAGATAGTTCAAGCCGCCGGCTTAGCTGATAGCTATTTTCAATAAGGGCTTGCAGCCCACCAGGTTACCCTCGGGAAGTTGCTTTAGGGGTGATTTTATAATGAAGTTGTAAAAACCTGATGCCCCACCAACTAAAAAAATGATCAGTGCGCAACTGCTGCTGTTGATCCTCAAAAACGTGTATTATTTCCTTGATGGGAATCATGCGCGCTTTAACTACGCCACGGCGATTTCTATGCAGGCGGTAATAACCCGAGTGGCCAAAGCGCTTACCATCTGAAATTAATTGAATGGAGCCATCTGCCAGTAACTTTAACCTGAGTATTACGGTAACATTTCCGTTGGGGAGAGGAAATACCACCTTTACGTGCCGTGCTGGCCAATTGCCCAGTTGGATGCTGCTGTAAAAGCCGGCATATACCACTTTGTTTGATTTATTGGTTTTGCGAAGCCAGCAGACATATTCAATTTCGCCGTTATCGTCCAACAAATGAATGATGGCGCTGTCCATACCATAGCTGGTTTCCAGCGAATCCAAGGGAATGTTGAGTTGCTTCATTTCCACGCTTACCAGCTTGATCAGCAGTTTAGCCAGCCAACTTATGGGTGGCCGCCACTGCGACCACACTTCCATGGTATAGCGCGAGCTGTGTTCATAAAACAGTGGGATTTCGGGGTTCAAGCGATTAATAAAGGGATGGTCCTGAACGATGAGTTCCCTAAAATTCAGCAGCAGGCCGCCGTTACCGCTATGTACTGCTTTTAATCCATTGCGCTCTGCCAGTTTGCTGTAGAATTTCTCGCCAATCTCTTCATTCCCGGCTATCGGGCCAGCCAGGTAGGGATAATGGCTGAGGTCAAGCTTTCGTCCGGTGTGGTTTAACCAAAGGTGGATGCATGACTGAATAAATTTACTGATACTCATGGGACGCGAGGGGGGAAGTATTCTTCCTTACAAAATAACAAACCTGAGAGTATGCGCAAACCATCTTAGTCTCTTTTATCTAAGGCTTGGGTTTTTGCCTTACACGGGGCACGTGCGTGTAGCACGTATTTTATTAATTATTCAACATTAATCCTTGGATCATGGAATAGATGCAAACCAGAGTAATTAAAAGGTTTCCAACTATTCCAATCCATGTTCCCACAGTCCTTGTCTTCCTTATTTCAGTTAAACCCAGTATCAGACCGGCAATAGCTACACCAAACGCAAGGACGCCAACAAAACCAATGATTATCAGGTTTTTATTTCCTAAACCTATTACATCCCAAAATATCGCCATTAATATAGCTATTATAAAAAGTGACAGACTTATAAGAAAAAGAGTTGAGGTTTTCGTTTTCATTGCTTAGTAATTAATGAAATCGGATTGTTTAAATGTGCTACTAGTATATTTAAACGCAATATAGTCGCTATCCACCTTTAAGCCAGGAGCACTAAGAAGGAGGTGAAACCTCCATTTAAGAGGTGAAGTCCTTGCTTTTTTCAAAGCGGTTTTACAAAAATCAGCTATACCCCAGCAGGGCGGCACAGGCCTCAGCACAGGCCTCACCATCCATGGCGGCGCTCACAATGCCACCGGCATAGCCGGCACCCTCGGCACAGGGAAATAAATTCTCGATTTGCGGGTGTTGCAACGTGTCCTTTTGGCGGGGAATGCGCACCGGGCTGCTGGTACGGCTTTCAATCCCCACTACGTTGGCTTCTTCAGTGTAATATCCCTGCATCTTTTTGCCAAAGAGAGGGAAGGCCTGACGTAGCCGCTCAGCAATTGGGGCCGGTAATAACTCATGCATGGGGCTGCTACGCAGTCCTGGCATATAACTACAGTCATTGAGGGTGGGAGAGAGGCGGCCTTTTACGAAGTCGGTGAGACGTTGGGCGGGAGCGGTTTGGTCGCTGCCACCGGCCTGCCACACCGCTTGTTCTACCTCACGCTGGTATAGCATACCAGCCAGGGGGCCGTGCTTTTGATATGGGCGCAGGTCGCTCATTTCTATTGCTACCACAATGCCAGAGTTGGCAAACTGGTTATCGCGCTTGCTGGGGCTCATGCCATTTACCACCAATTCATCGGTGGCGGTGGCAGCCGGCACAATAAACCCGCCGGGACACATACAAAAGCTGTAAACGCCACGGTCCTGCACCTGTTCCACCAGTTTGTAACTGGCAGCGGGAAGTAGTTCACCGCGCTCCTGACCATGGTACTGTATTTTGTCGATTAGCGACTGAGGGTGCTCTACCCGTACGCCCATGGCGAAGGGTTTGGCTTCGAGCAGGATCTTCCTTTCGTGTAGTAGTTCAAACACATCCCGGGCCGAATGACCGGTAGCGAGAATCAGGGCTTCCCCTTCCACCAGCTCACCCCGGTGGGTGCGGATGCCACTAATGCGGTCGCCCTTTCTGATAATGTCATCCATGCGCGTGTCGAAATGGATCTCGCCACCGTAGTGGAGAATGCTCTCACGCAGGTTCTGCACCACCTTGGGTAGTTTGTTGGTGCCGATGTGGGGATGGGCATCTATGAGGATGTCTTCAACCGCGCCGTGGTGTACCAGCAGGTCGAGCACCCGCTTTACGCTGCCCCGCTTTTTACTGCGGGTATAGAGCTTGCCGTCGGAGTAGGTGCCGGCGCCGCCCTCGCCAAAGCAGTAGTTCGATTCGGGATTTACGGTATGGTCACGGTTAATCGCTTTGAGATCACGGCGACGGGCCTGGACGTCTTTTCCCCGTTCTATTACAATCGGTTTAAGTCCCAGTTCAATACAGCGCAGGGCGGCAAACATACCCGCTGGTCCGCAACCGATGATCAGGATGCGAGGAGCATTACTTACGTCGTGATATTCAACTTCTGTAAGCTCGCGGGGCTTTTCTTCCTCACCGATAAATACCCGCCCTTTCAGGTTTACCTTGATGTTGCGGTTGCGGGCATCTATACTGCGATTGAGCAGTTGCACGGCCTTAACTTCGGCGGGGCTTACGCCTGCCTTGCGGGCAAAAATGTTTTTTAGGCTGTCGTTATTGGCGGCTTCTTCCGGTGAGCAAACCAATTGGAAATCCTGAATCAAAAGCTAGGGTTTTAGTCTGCAAAATTAGGGTTTATTCCTGCTCGCCTTTGTCATTCCATAGTTCATCTACTTTGAGTTCTACCGTCAGACCCAGTTCCAGGCCTGAGGCATCAAGAGAGGTACGTCGCATAAATTCCGGCCGCGGCTCAGATCCTGCGGGCAGGGGGCCGCTAAGACGGGTATAGCGAAAGCGAACAAAAGGACTCAGGTTGAAATCGTATTTAGTCTTAAAGCGCGCCGTTACATGCAGGTAAGTGCCCAGTGAAGCATCGCAATACCGCTTGGGGTATTCAGCCGCAATACCTTTAAAACGCAGTTTACCCGGCAGATTTAGCTGCGGAGCAGCTCCAAAGGCGATATATTCAATATGCTTGTGGGGTATAAACAACAGGTAGTTTAGCTCCAGGCCAAAATAAACGCGATGATGAACAAAATAGCTACTAAGGGTGGTGTCATCAAACCAAACCCCGTACTGCCTGGCGGCATAGAGCAGCCCTCCGGTAGGTCTTAGCTGCCAGCTCTCGTTCAGCTTTATGCTGAGACCGGCCTCGGCGCCATAGCCGGCGCCGGGGCTCACCTCAATCAGGCCTTCCGTTTCGTTGGTGCCGTAGTATGCTGCTCCCAGGGAGCGATAAAGTCCTGCCGATAGTGACTCGAGCTGCGCGGGGCAGTGGCTGCTCAGGGCAAAACTGACTAAGGTTAGCAAAACTATCTTCATGGCGTAAGCAAAGGTCAGGTCACTGTATTAAGGTACTGACAATCATGCTAAATTCAAATGCGCAGTGCACGGCTTTTAAATGTGGCCTAGCCATTAATCTCCCCGGGCCAGCCGTTCTCCCTTAACGTTGAGATCATCCCCCAGTACGTCTTCCACATACATCATCTTAATAAGTACAATCACTACCGCCACAATAGGGGTGGCAAACACCAGTCCCCAGCCTCCAGCCAATACTCCCAACAGCAATTGTGAAAACAGCGTTACCGCCAGGGGGATTTGAATTTGCCGGCGCATGATGATGGGGGTGATGATATTGCTTTCAATTACCTGAACTAAAATGTAGAGCCCCACTACCATAAAACCGGTTTGCGGGCTTTCGAGGTAGCCCACCAGGAAGGCTGGTATAATAGCGATGATAGGACCGAAGTTGGGGATAAATGATACCAACCCGGCAAACAGGGCCAGGGCGATAAACATGGGAATGCCCATAATCCATAAGCCGATCAGGCTAAGGACGAACACTACCAGCATTGACAGCATCTTTCCAAATAACCACGAACGCAGTGTTATGGCGGAAGCATCGTAAACGGTAGCGATGCGATCGCGCCTCGCTTTTGGGAAGAGGTAAACCAGCCCTTTTTTATAGGGCCTGGGGTTGGCCAGGAAAAACATACCCAGCAGCAATACTACGTAGAGATTGCCTAGCACCCCTAGGGTGGTGCTGAAATATCCTATGATACGTTTATTGAACTTGCTGGTTTTACTTTCGGGCCGGGCATCGGTTGGCTGCGTCTGTTCTTGTTGTTGAGATGACGCAGCCGGGTTAAAATTGGGGTCGCTGAGGTCAAAGGGCAGTAGGTCCAGGAAATAGCTGCCCAGATCCGATTGCTGCAGGTTTTGCTCCAGATTGACTGCTGCCCGGGGTACCGTTTCCTTCATTTGCTTTACCTGCTGAGTAACCTGTGGGGCCAGTAAAAATCCCAGTGACAGGTATAGCAGCAAAACCAATACAACACTTAAGGGTAGCGCAAATTTCATGGCTAACTTACTGCGGTTGCTGATGAGCCGTGCAATGCTGCGAAAAAAAACCGCTACCATGGCCCCGGCAAATACCAGCAGGAAGATTTTCACGGCCTTGATAAAAAGCAGAACAATAAGTACGATAGCTGTTACAATGCCGATAATGGGCTTGGCCTTTTCAACTATTTCACGCTTAGAGCTTGCAGACATAATAGGTAGTTTGGTTTACAGATAAAACTTCAGCCGGGGTGATTGTTGACAATCAGGGCTGATAGGCCTTCCGGGCTGCTTCCAAAATGGCTTGCGCAGTATCAGGACCATAATAACCAAGCGATTCGATGCGCAGATCTCGTTTGTAATTGACAAACCACAGCTGAATAATCTCACTAATACCGGGATAAAGGCTGTCGAGCTGGGCCAGGCTTTCAACTCCTGCCAGCGGACTGTTGGCCGAGACTGCCAGGAGCTTGTCATCGGTTTCGCCATGGTCTTTGAGCCGCAGTACCCCGATAAGCCTGGTGGATAGCAATTGTCCCCGCTCCACACTTGGGCCAAGTACCAGCACATCAAGGGGGTCGCCGTCGCCGCCTTCGGCTTGGGGAACCAGGGTTCGAGGAATCATACCATAATTGCCGGGGTAGCCCAGGTAATCAACAATGCGGGGCTGATTGTCAAGCTGCTGCCATTCCAGCTGGCCGTTTTCCTTATTGAGTTCCCACTTGTCATTGCTACCGGCGGGAATTTCCACCACTACATTTACCCGGCCTTCATGGTCGAAGGTAGCTATGTCACGCAGGTAGTTGAGACTGTCTTCCCTGATGGCCCCGCTCTCAATCCGGGAGGGGGTTTCAGAGTCTGAATTCTGGCATGAAAGGCAGAGGCCCAGCAGGAGAATTGGCAGCAGTTTCATTCATCATCCGTTTGCTGAAATAAGGCCAATCAGCCGCTGGATGTTTTTGAATGAGGTTATTCGAAAGTGAAGTTGATAAGCAGGGCGCGCGTTTGAAGGCGGTTTATACCCTCCACATAGAAGGTGCCGTCGGCTACCATGAGGTCGGCGAAGCCCCATGAGCCTACAATTTGCGGAGAGAACTTAAAATACTCGAAATAGATGTCAATGCCTACCCCGAATTCGTAAGCCATATCATTGCGCTTGAGCTTAAAAATGCGATCGTCGATCACATCCTGTTTACTGGCCAGGTCAATATTGTATTTTACTCCGCCCTCTACGTAAAGGCGATAGTTTTTTATACGCTCTGATTTCCACTTAAGGGCCACCGGCAGCTCCACAAAACTGCTTTCAATTTTACGCACTTCCTCACTGCGCTTGTCGGTAAGGGGGTTGATCACATCAAAATAGAGGCTGCGCTCAGTAGCAGCAAAGCCTGGCGAAAAGCGCAGGTCAAGATAGTCGGCCAGCCGCAGGTTGCTGATAATGCGGATGGTGTATCCCGGTGATACCTCTGAACGCACGGAATAGTAACCGGGCAAAGCGGCCAGGTCCGCAATTTCCTCAATATGAAAGTCGAAGTAGTTAATGCCCAGAGAAAAACCGAAGTGCAGTGGTTTCTGGTCGTACTTAGGCTGACGTTTGGGCAGGCGCTGCCCAAAAACCTGGCTGCCGGCGCTGAGCATCAGCAACGTAAGAAATAAAGCTCCCTTAATTTTCACCTTTATGAAACGACTCTGCATCGGGCTTATTTTATGGCTTCGTAGATCGTGGCCACACCAAAGGTTACCGGCTGGTCCACGGCCGATTTAAAACCTACCTTTTTGAGGATAGCATTAAACTCCTTGCCGTAAGGAAAAGCATCTACCGAGGCGGGCAGGTAGGTGTAGGCGCTCTGATCTTTACTAATGATCTTACCCAGGGTGGGGAGGATGTTCTTAAAGTAAAAGCGGTATACCTGCTTAAAGGGGAACGCAGTAGGTTGTGAAAACTCCAGTACCACCAATTTTCCTCCGGGCTTCAGTACGCGGTTGATTTCTGATAAGCCCTTTTCCAGGTTCTCAAAATTGCGCACCCCGAAGGCTACGGTTACGGCATCAAAGCTGGCATCGGCAAAAGGAAGATTCTCAGAGTCGGCCTGCTTCAGAGTTATGATATTGGTGAGCTTGCGACCTTCGATTTTGCCCTGGCCCACGTTAAGCATGCCCTGTGAAATATCAATGCCGGTGATAGAATTTGGCTTTGCTTTGGTGAGGGCAATGGCGAGGTCGGCGGTGCCGGTAGCAACATCGAGGACGGTTTTGGCATTTGCAGCTGCTACCTTGCGTACCACTTTTTTGCGCCAGCCTTTATCGATATTCATCGATAATACGTGGTTGAGAAAATCATAGCGGGCCGAAATGTTGTCAAACATCTGGGCCACCTGTTCTTTTTTGCTTCCCTCTTCGCGGTAGGGCTTTACTTCCTTCTTATTACTCATGCTCGTAAAAACTGGCGGCAAAGGTAAGGCTTCAGGTGGAAGAATTTCGAGAAGGCAATGGCATCATTGTTATGATGCTTGCAGTGCCAGTTTCAGTTTGTCCATAACTGCCTTCGTTTCCAGCCATGCCAGGCAGGCGTAGTCATGCCTGAAGCAGGGTTTTTTACCGAATACCGAGCAGGGACGGCAGCTGAGCTCAGCCGGATCGATCTCGGCAATATATTGCTGATTGTCGCCCAACGGGCCAAAGCCGGCAAAGTGATGGGTGGCACCCCAAATGCTAACTACCGGAATGCCGGCCAGGGTGGCCAGATGCATATTGCCGGAGTCCATGGCTAGCATTACCGCCAGCTTCTGCATCAGCGTAATTTCCCCGGCAAAATCTAATTTATCAGCCAGGTTGATTACGCCCCCGGAGTTCCCTTTGAGCTTGTCGAGGGTTTCACGGTCACCGGCACCACCAAAGAGGATCACCTGATATCCTTGCGATAGCAATTGCCCGATGAGCTCCTTTACCCTGCTTAGTGACCATGATTTACCGGGAAAGGAGGCGAGCGGAGCGATGCCCACTATCTTTGATTTTATCGCCAGCTCCTGCCATAGTTTCTCTGCCGCCTCACTGTGGTACGACAGTAGCGGTGGTTTGTCAGGCTTGAATTGCAATGGGAAGCCGGCCTCAGTAAAAACGGCGGCATAGCGTTCACAGCTGTGGGCCAGTTGCAGCCGCTCCTTGTCCTGACGACGGGTGAGGGCTTCTTTTTCTTTGCGCCCTTTGTCAATGCGGTAGAAAGGGGTGCCGCGAAAGCGAAAAAAGGTAGTAAGTACAATGCTGCGCAAAACCCCGTGCAGGTCGATCACCGCATCGGGCTTATGCTCACGTACAATCTGGTTGTAAAGCTTGCGCAGACCTGGTATACCCCGGTGGCTGCCCCTGAGGTCGGCTTTAACAAAATTAATGTTCAGAGGCTGAAACAGGGGCTCAAGAAATCCCTGGGAGACCACCGAAATTTTCACCTCCGGATATTGCTGCTGAAAGGCCTTCAGAACGGGCACCGTAAGGGCCACATCGCCAATTGCCGAAAAGCGCAGTACCAGAAGATGCATGGCTCAGGCCTTATTTTGCCCGTACAATACCGGGTTGAGTTCAGGGTCATTGTACATCTTCATCTGGCGGTATACCTTCATTTCCCGGCGGCCAGCAGCGAGATCTTCCAGTAACTGATTGATGGCCAGGCTCAGGTCTTCGCGCTGCGTTAGTAAAACTGCCAGCTTAGCCTGGTTTTTACGGCCCAGGGCCTCACTCACGTCCTGGCGTTCGGCCTCGATGCGCATATGGTAAATTTTGAGAGCGAGGATAGACAGGCGGTCGATGGCCCATGCCGGGCTCTCCGTATTCAGACGGGCGTTTTCTTCCAGTTGTACCTGGCTGAAGTCCTCCAGGTAGTGATCGTCAATCTTTTCCACCAGGTCAGTGCGGTCCTGGTTGCTCTGGTCTATCCGTCGCTTTATTTTAAGGGCGGCGGCGGGCTCAATGGCCGGATCGCGGATAATATCCTCGAGATGCCACTGCACGGTATCAATCCAGTTTTTGTGGTAAAGTAGCTTTTCCAGCTTTTCGCTATAGGGGTTTTGTTCCGGGGCATCTACCTGATCAGTGCGGTGATAGTCAGCTATACACTGATCAAAAATTTCATTCATTCTTTCCGCCTTCATTTTAGCTCAGTTTTGCAATCGCTACTTTGATTCTTTGCATAGCTTCTTTCAGAACTTCCTCTGAAGTGGCGTAGCTTATCCGCAGGCAATCGGGGCTGCCAAAGGCACTGCCTGGCACCAGGGCCACCTGCGCTTCTTCCAGCAGGTAGAGGCAGAGGTCTTCACTATTGCTTATTTTATGGCCCTTGTGTTGTTTGCCAAAAAGGCCGCTTACATTGGGAAAGATGTAGAAGGCTCCTTTGGGAACGTTGGTCTCAACACCTTCCACCTCTTTGAGTAAGTCCAGTACCAGGTCACGCCTTTTTTCGAAAGCCTCACGCATATAATTCATTTCACCGGGTTCAGCTTCCATCGCGGCCAGGGCTGCCCGCTGGCTGATACTGCAGGTGGCTGAGGTAAACTGGCCTTGCATTTTATCACAGGCCTTGGCCAGCCACAGTGGCGCCGCCATATAGCCCAAACGCCAGCCGGTCATGGCAAATCCTTTCGACAGGCCATTGATGGTGATTACCTGCTCTTCCATTCCCTTAATAGAAGCCAGGCTCACGTGTTCTCCTTCAAACTGAATCAATTCATAGATTTCGTCAGAAACCACCAGTAATTCCTCGTGCATGCGGATTACTCCGGCCAGGTCTTCCAGTTCCTGCCTACTATACACACTGCCCGAAGGATTGCAGGGAGTGCTGAAAATCATCATAGCCGTTTTGGCGTTGATAAACTGCTCCAGTTCCTCTCCGGTAATCTTAAAGTCGTTTTCAATTTTGGTGGGAATTACCACCGGAACCCCGCCTGCCAGTTTTACAATTTCGTGGTAGGTTACCCAGTAGGGGGCCGGCAGGAGAACTTCATCGCCGGGATTGATGGTACAGAGCACCACATTGGCAATGCTCTGCTTGGCGCCGGTCGATACCACGATCTGGTCGGCGCTGTAATTGAGCTTGTTGTCGCGCTTGAGCTTGCGGGCAATGGCTTCGCGCAAATCCTTATACCCGCTGATGGGAGGGTAGTAGGAAAAATTGTCGTCGATGGCTTTCTTGGCCGCGTCTTTTATAAAATCAGGGGTGTTAAAGTCGGGTTCACCCAGGCTAAGGCTGATCACATCCTTGCCTTCCTCACGCAGTTTGCGGCTTTTTGCACTCATGGCAATGGTGGCCGATTCGGAGAGTTGATTTATTCGGTCTGAAAGTAATTTCATGGAAGCTTCAATACATGAGCGGCAAAGCTACAAATTTAGGTATACGCGCCTTTTTGATTTTTCCGATATTTGAGCGCTCAAACCCTTTTCCAGGAACACAATGGATGTAATTTTCGAGATTCTAAAGTACGCCTTACCTTCAATCTTTTTACTGTTGTTGTGCTATATGATGCTCACCAACTTTATGGAAAATGAGGAAAAGCGACGGTCTTACTTCCTCAAAAAGGAAACCCAAAAGAGCGCTCTGCCCATCCGGCTGCAGGCTTACGAACGACTGGGGCTGTTTCTGGAAAGGATTACACCCGAAAGGCTGCTGGTGCGCCTGCATTCACAGGGTTTAAATGCCAAGCAGTACCAGGCCCTGCTGGTTGAGACTATTCGCGATGAATTTGAGCACAACCTCTCCCAACAGATTTACCTGAGCGATGAAGCCTGGCAACTGGTAGTAGATGCCAAATCGGCCACCGTGGGCATTATCAATAATATCAGTAATGAGTTTGATGCCAAGGATGACGGATTAAAACTGCGAAAAGCTATTCTCAACCACACCATGGAAATGGAGCACTTTCCTACCAAAAAGGCATTGCGTTACCTTAAAGCTGAAGTACGCCGGGATTTTTAAAGCGCCAGTTTCGAAAGAATTCCTAAAGAGAGGAAGAAAACACACATACTTAATTAGTTAAAAAAAGAGCGCTCAATGG
>CAZUCA010000072.1:0-14988 GCA_964619125.1 uncultured Owenweeksia sp.
ACGTCTACGATAAAGGTGGTCATGGAAATCTCCGGCGCCGGACAAAAGTCATCCTCCATCCTTAAAGAGAAGAAAAAGCGGCTGCTGGGACTGCAGGAGCTGCCGCCAAAATCGAGGTGTTGGCAGTCAGGTACCCAGAAAAAGTCAATGTCGTTATTCAGAGGGTTGGTGTAACTACTTTGCCCGGTTTTAGGAGTAAAAGTGGCACAGGGCGCCACGCCGTTACAGCCGGTACCGCTGCCCATGGGGCTGGATACCTGCAGGCCTTCTGCTCTAAAGGTAATATTCTGGAAGGTACAGTTGGCGCGCTTGTCAAAGTCAGAGGCGCTGAACTGGAAGGCAATGGTATCACCGGGGTAAACCGAAGTACGATAGGTTTTATCGTTCAACTGGGAAATCTGGGAATAAACGCTGGTATCAATCAAAGCATCAGGCTCATCATTTCGCCAGGTAGCCGGGTCGGTGGCACATTTGTAGGAACTGTTAAAGCTCTGAAAGACAATAGCCACATCCCTGAATATCTCAGCCACCTTCATAGGTCCGGGACCATTGGGAGTTTGACCGCACTTCCAGGCTTCAATGGCAAAACAACTGGCATAAGTACCTGATTGGGCAATATCGGCCACATCCATACTCACCGCTCCGGTAGTACCATCAATAGTAACGGGACCATGAGCTGCGTTTACCGAAGGATTGGGAAAGGGCTGGGTTACGGAATAACCGCTAGACCAGCTTACGGGAGTGTTGGCGGCCGAGTAAGGCGCGGCAAACTTGATAAAGAGTGAATCGACCTCCTTATCAGCGGCAAGGTGGTTGTAGGTGAAAGGGCTGCCTTTAATTTGAGTCAATGACCCCAGTTCAGCAAAATAAGGGCTGCTGTCGTAACAGTTATTAGCATTGAGCGGTGCGGTGGCACCTACCGGAGTATAGGGAAACATTAAGGCCCGCACATAATAAGCTCCGGTAGGCCCGTTGCGCACGCAGCCGGGCCGGGCACTCTCCTGCCAGCTAAACTCCCAGCCACTGGCTGGTGGAGTACCAGACAGGGTGATAGGACCACTTTTATAAACGTGAGCTTCTACCGCTCCTTCGCAGCTGGTGGTTGTGGCACAATTAATTTGGGTTCCTCCCACACAGGTAGGAGTAATATCAGTAATGCTTACCCTGTTTACCGAAAAAGAGACAGGGCCATTAATGGTTTTTGGTGTAGTGAGAGGAATACCGCCACACTCGCGATATACCACCAGGGTAAAGATATACTTACCGTTACTGTTGCACTCCCAGGTAATTTCCCCTCCCATCAAGTGGGAAGCCTGGCTTTGATAGGCACTGAGAAGCAAAGTCAGGCTCAGGGCAATTTTATACAAGCTACGCATAGGTTTGTAAGATTTTAATCGAAAATAAGAATCAAAAACCAGAAAGCCAGCCTGATTGAGTCAGGCTAACTCCTGCTTTAGTTAAACGACCTGCCTGGTTTTTTTTTAATGCAATTTAGATGAGTCTCATTGCGTAAGCGCTTCCTTTAGAAAGTCAGCGCGGAATCAGCCAGTTCCTGACGGGCCTTTTTGTACTCAGTCAGCAAGTCGCTTACGATGCGGGCCGCCGGTTTTATGTCATGGATCAAGCCGCTGATCTGGCCGATCTCCAGTTCACCCTCATCAAGGTCTCCCTCAAACATGCCTTTTTTGGCGCGCGCCCTTCCCAGCAGTTCCTTTAATTCCTCGGCCTTGGCACCACGGGCATAGGCCGCTTCCACCTGCTGGTAAAACTTATTTTTCAGTAAGCGTACAGGAGCTAACTCCTTCAGAGTAAGCTGGGTGGAACCTTCCTGAGCTTCAACAATACTGCGTTTAAAGTTGGAATGGGCCGAACTCTCTTCACTGGCCGCAAAGCGCGAACCGATCTGAGAAGCATCGGCACCCAGAATCTGGGCTGCCAACATTTGCCGGCCTGTGGCAATACCGCCGGCGGCAATCAAAGGGATGTCAATGGCCTCCCGCACCATGGGGATAAGACAAAAGGTGGTGGTTTCATCGCGCCCGTTGTGGCCGCCGGCTTCAAAGCCCTCAGCCACCACCGCATCCACACCGGCCTCAGCGGCCTTTTGGGCAAACTTAACGCTGCTCACTACGTGAACTACAGTAATGCCCTTCTCCTTGAGGTAGGCGGTATATTTTTTCGGGTTTCCGGCCGAGGTAAAAACCACCGGCACTTCCTCCTCAATGATGATCTGCATGTGATCATCAATCTGGGGATAAAGCATGGGTACATTTACCCCAAAGGGCCGGTCGGTGGCCGCTTTACATTTTTGAATATGACTACGTAGTATATCGGGATACATACTCCCCGAGCCAATCAGCCCGAGGCCCCCGGCATTGCTTACAGCAGAGGCCAGTTCCCAGCCACTACACCAGATCATACCTGCCTGGATAACAGGATATTCAACATTGAACAACCCGCAAATGCGGTTTTTCATCTACTTTACGATTTTGGTGGTATACACTTCCCCGGCTACGGTTACGGAAAGCAGGTATACCCCATTAGCGGATGGAGAAGGAAGTACCAAAGGCGCTGATCCCGCCCCTTGCCAGTTATGATGATATACCCTTTTTCCGCTGAGGTCAAAAATACTCACTTGCATTTCGCTCTCCCTCAAGCGGGGGTCCAAATCTAAGCTAAAATGATCAGCTATGGGGTTGGGATAAACCCGCAGCGCATCGTTAGTAAGCAGCTGTTCATCCTCTGCGAAAAAATCCCGCCGCTTTAGCAACACTTCCAAACGTATGGAACTACTGGCAGGAAGCGGGCAAAAGTTGTCACTAAAACGCAAGTTGAATATATGACGGGTAGGCTCACCGGTCATCCAGTCCAGGGGATTGACATGCTGAATCTCAGGTACCCACTCAAAACGCAACTCATTACTAAGGGGGCTGGAATAACCGCTTTGTCCTGGTTTAGGAGTTACGGTAGCGCAAGGGGCCATCGTACAATAACCGGTAGAATATGGATAGGATAACAAACTGCCCACACCGCTAAATATAATTTCCTGGAATTGACAATTCGCCTTCTTGTCAAAATCAGTTCCGATAAACATAAAATCAATGGTATCTCCCACATAGGCCTCCACCTGGTACACCTCAGACGAAAGTCTTTGCAGCATAGGGTATGCACTGGTATCGATCATAGCATCCGGGGCACTGTTACTCCATCCGGCCGGATCTGTGCTACAATTGTCACCGTTTTGAACACTGCGGATAAACGCCGGAAACTCACGCTGAACCTCAGCAATAAGAATGGAGCTCGCACCATTTGGCCCCTGCCCTCTTCGCCAGCTTTCAATTTTCAAGCTCATCGCATAGTAACCTTCGGTGGCCAGGGCGGAAATATCCGTGGTAATGCTGCCACTGTAATGATCGAGAATCAGTGAATCGTGTGAAGAGTCGATACCCGGGTGTGGCAAAGGCTTATTGGCGGCATAACCAGTGTCCCAGCTCATAGGCATAGTGGCACTTTGCATGGGCTCAGCAAAGGACACAAAGATAGAGTCGGCTTCACGGTCCACTGCCTGCTGGTTGAGCATTGTTCTGTTACCCGAATTCTGGCCCATTATCTCCAGAACCGAAAAATATGGACTCTGATCGTAGCACTGGCCTGCATTTAAAGGGACTGAATCGCCCGGTACGGTATAGGGGTACATCTTCGCCCGTAAATAAAATGGCTCGTTACCGGGGGTATTAACCAGGCTGGGTCTGCGACAACAAGCTGTCCAGCTAAACTCCCAACCCTGTACAGGTGGAGTACCACTAAGAGTTAGCGGTGTACTTTCATAAATATGCGCTTCCACCAGGCAGGTATTACAAAATTGACTGCCAGGGGTGGCATTTTCAACCGCCACCTCGCTAAGGTTGATTGTCAGGCCCTGGGGACCAAAAATAGTTTGATTTACGGTAAGGCCGGCTCCATTGGAGTCACAATCGGCATAGATGGTAAGGGTGAAAATATAATTCTGGTTGGAGTCGCAGCGCCAGGTGATGTCACCACCAAAGATATGGGAGGCGAAAGTGGGGGCCGCTGACAGCATAAGAATACCTAATGCAAGTAGACGTTTAAACATAACTGGTTGATTTTACGCCTAAGATTGATGCCACAAAGCTAATAGCCCAAACTAATCTATTTATCGGTCATAACAAACTAGTATAGTCCTCAAAGCTGGAATTAGCTCCTTCCCACCCACGATATTATTTCACAATCTTCCTCAGGTAAACAGTTTCACCATGGCGCAAGGAGAGAATATAAGTCCCTTTATGTTCTGGGGCCTCCAGTTCAAAGACTTGCTTACCGGACAATTTGAGGGACTTTGTCAGTACCACTTTACCACCGAGATCAAATATGCTGCACTCTAACTCTCCCTGCAATTCAGGAGCCAGTTCGAGGGTCATGCGGTCACCCACCGGGTTGGGATATACTTTTAGCAAATCGTGCTCCAGCTCTGGCTCCTGCACTGAAATTGCCCAGGAGGCATCCCTGAAATTGGCAATACCAAAACCATAAGTATTGTTAGGGGTGTAGTGCTGGTCGGCATTGTACTTAATGGCTGTATAGATATCCATATTGCTAAGGCCAGGTTTTGATTGCCATAAACAGGCTGCCAAACCACTGATTACGGGGCAGGAAAAACTGGTGCCATTGCCGCCAGTAGGTCCGGCTGAAGAAATAAAGGCTGTGCCCTGGCCCTGGGCCATTACATCTGGTTTTATGCGACCGTCGGCGGTAGGACCTCTACTGCTGAAACTGGCTACCACTTCATCGCTCTTTACACCACCCACTGCCAACACGCTATCGCCATCGGCCGGGGCGGTAATTCTTTCCCAGGGCGAACTGCCCTCGTTACCGGCACTCACCACCACCAGCATGCCCTTGGCGGCAGCCATGTCAGCGGCGCGGGTTACCAGGGTGGTATTTCCATCCATATCCTCAAAGTCATAATCACCTATGCCACCGTCAAACTTATTATAGCCCAGCGAGGAGGTAATAATGTCAACCCCCAGGCTGTCGCTTTTTTCGGCCGCCATCAACCAGTTTTCCATCTCCACGGGGGTTTCACTGGCCTGATCTTCGGTGGTAAATAGCCAGTAGTTGGCCTTGATGGCCGTACCGGCAAAGGTGTCGGGAATAAAGCCGGCCATGATGCTCAAAACATAAGTACCGTGAGAGCCTACCCCGTTGAATACATTGCTATCCTTGCTTACAAAGCTATAGGAACCCTTAAAGCGGGGGCTGTTAAACAGGCTGTCGAGGCCATGCAGCACATTGGCGCCAGTAAAGCCGCCGTCCAATACCGCAATGGTCATGCCCTCTCCTAAAAAATCCTGCTGATGCAGATAATCGCCGTTGAGCATCTCGGTCTGGTTTCGTGCAATTCCATATTCAAGTTGCAACTGGCTTTTGGTACTGCCAGTTTCGGTAATTTGAAGCTTATAATTTCTTTCTACCGCTTCTACCCTCTTCACAAAAGGCAATCCCGCCAGACTGGTTATATCGGCGGTTTCCACCAGCGCAAAATTGAACCAGCGACTGGCCATCTTGACCTCAGCTCCCCTGGCTTTTAAGGTGTTCAGATAGTTGGAGGAAACAGGCAAATCGGATTGGGTAACCGGTATCTGCCGAAGAGCTTTGCGGGCAATGGCCTGTGCACTGAGAAACTGATGCGGCTGATTCAATATGGCCTGGTTTTCACCTTTGTCATTGAAATACACCCGGTACTCACCCAGTTGCGCCCACACCGAAAACCCCACCATCATGACGACGGCAGTCAGCAATAATCTCTTCTTCATACCTATAATTTAATAGCTGATCACCCCTGAACCGATAAGCTCATCATCGTCATACCAGGCTACAAACTGCCCGGGGGTAATTGCTTTTTGCTCTTCCTCAAATATAAGATACATTCCATTAGCCTCGCGATAGAGCGTCGCGGGAACCAGCTTTTGCCGGTATCTTATGCGTACCTGGTAAGCTCTCTCCTCTCCCGGCTCCATGGCCAGATCTTCGCGCACCCAGTGAATTTCATCGCGATTTACAAACAGGCCCTTTTTACTGAGGGCACTGTGATAATCGCCCTGTCCTGTGTAAATCACATTGGCCTCAGTATCGGTGCCTACCACAAAGAGCGGCTCAGGAGTACCACCTACGGCCAGACCTTTGCGCTGCCCTACGGTAAAAAAATGAGCACCTCGGTGCTTCCCCACTTCCCTGCCCTGAGCAGGCTCAAAATGATAAGGTGCCACCATAGCTTCCAGTTCACTGTTGAAACCATCAACACTGGGCCGGTACAGGGAAGAATCGTTCGGAATTTCAATGATGGGTCCCTCTTTTGCAGCCAGTTTTTGTTGCAGGAAAGTTGGCAGGCTCACTTTACCGATAAAACACAGTCCTTGGGAGTCCTTTTTTCCGGCGGTAACCAGCTCCTCCCGCTGGGCTATTTCCCGTACCTCGGGTTTGGTTAAATGCCCGATGGGGAACAAGGCTTTCGCCAACTGATCCTGGCTGAGCTGACACAAAAAATAACTCTGATCTTTATTACCATCAATACCCGCCAGTAACCGGTGTACCTGCTTTCCATCCTTGGTGATGGTCTCCTTGCGCACGTAATGGCCGGTGGCCACATAGTCGGCACCAAGCCTCAGGGCAGCCTTTAAAAAGCTGTCGAATTTTATTTCGCGATTGCAAAGCACATCCGGGTTGGGTGTGCGACCGGCCTCATACTCAGCAAACATATAGTCTACAATGCGCTCCTTGTACTCTGCACTGAGGTCTATCACCTGGAAAGGAATATTGAGCTTTTCAGCCACCAACATGGCGTCATTGCTATCTTCCACCCAGGGACATTCATCGTGCAAGGTAACCGACTCATCGTGCCAGTTGCGCATAAATAAGCCAATCACCTCATGGCCTTGCTCTACCAGCAGATGCGCGGTAACACTGCTATCTACTCCACCACTTAATCCTACTACTACCTTCGCCATTTGTCAGTTTTCATCCAGCCAGCTCTTGGCACTGGGCTGAATCACCTTATCCATATCTTTTTCCTCCTCTTCAGGATCGCTGCTCCTTAGTATGCCATAATGCCACTGCTGCTTTTTCTCCACCTTAAAATCTTCGCTGAAGAAATACCAGGTGCCATGCATTTTGCCTTTCTGATAATGACCCTTCATGCGGGGCTTGCCATTGGGGTAAAAGTAAGTTACCTCTCCCTGCAGATGTCCGTTTTTATACTGCCCCTTTACACTCAGCTTGCCATTGTCGTGATGCTGGCGCCATTCGCCATGCTCACGCCCATTTTCAAAAGTGGTCAACTCGGCAATTTTGCCGTTTTCAAAATAATTGATCACTTCACCATGCTTCTGACCATTGCGATAGCTTTCACGTGAAATCACATTGCCGTCAATATCATAAAAAGTCCACACGCTATCACGCTTTTCGTCCACATACTTGCCTTCGGCTGCCAGTTTTTCGTCACCGCCATACTGGCGACTGTAGGCCACACCATCAGGACGAAAAGTATTTTTAGCCTGCAGGTCACCATTTTCGAAGTAAAACTTAAAAGTTCCCACTTCCTTACCATGGTTAAACCGGCCTTCGTAACGCAGGTTCTTGTTGGGATAATACTTTCGCCAAAGGCCGTGTTTTCGGCCTTCACTGTCATGTTGATTCTCCTGACCAAAGGCCTGGGCGCAGACAAACAAACTTAATAGCAGTGCAAATTTCTTCATATCGGTGCAAAAATAAGGGGCAATATCGGTTTTTGCTATGGGAGTATAATTAACTCGCAGTTAACGGCCATATTTTGCAACTTGCAGGCCAAATTCATTTTATGAAGGTTGTGATTCTGGCAGGCGGTAAAGGAACCCGCCTTGGAGAACTTACTAAAGACATACCCAAACCGATGGTACCGCTGGCCGGAAAGCCCATCCTGCAATACCAGGTGGAGCTTTGTGCCCGCTATGGCATGGAGGAAATTATTCTGGTGGTGAATCACCTGAGCCAGCCCATTGTGGATCACTTTGGTGATGGCAGTGATTTTGGCATAAAAATCAGCTATTACCAGGAGGAAAAACCCCTGGGTACAGTGGGCGGCGTAAAGGCCCTGGAGAGTGACCTGCAAGAAGATTTTTTAGTGCTGTACGGTGATGTAATGATGGAGATGGATCTCACACGCCTGCTGGACTTCCACCGGCAAAAGAACAGTGAAGCCACCCTGGTGGTCCATCCCAATGATCACCCCTACGACAGTGACCTGGTGGAAATGGATGCGGAGGAGCGCATTGTAAAGGTATTGCCCAAGCCACACCCTGACGGGCTGCGCTATCACAATATGGTTAATGCGGCGGTATACCTGTTTACACCCCGCATTTTCGATTTTCTGGAAAAAGATAAAAAGGCCGACTTCGGCAAAGATATTTTCCCCCGCATTTTTGGACAGCTAAGAATGTACGGTTACAACACCCCTGAATATCTTAAGGATATGGGCACCCCCGACCGCAAGGAACAGGTAGAGGCCGACATCATTTCGGGCAAGGTGCGCCGCCGCAGCCTGGCGCAGGCCCAAAAAGCTATTTTTCTGGATCGTGATGGGGTTATAAATTTCGATACCGACCTGATTCACCGGCCTGAGGATTTTGAGCTTTATCCCTTCGCTGCTGAAGCCATCCGCGCGATCAATTCTTCTGAGTTTATTGCGGTGGTCACTACCAATCAAAGCGTGGTAGCCCGCAACCTCACCACCATAGAAGGTTTGGGCGATATCCACAAAAAAATGGAGACCGAACTGGGCGAAGCCGGCGCCAAGCTTGACGATATCCGCTTCTGCCCCCATCACCCCGACAAGGGCTATCCGGAAGAAAATCCTGCCTATAAAATAGACTGCGATTGCCGAAAACCCAAGCCGGGTATGCTTAAGGATGCCGCTAAGAAGTTCAATATCGACCTCGGCCGAAGCTGGATGATTGGCGATTCGGAACGCGACACCCTGGCCGGCCGGGCGGCCGGGTGTACCACTGTAGGGGTAATGACCGGTGCCGGGCAGCGCAGCGCCACCGTACAAGCAGATTATCTCTTCGCCGATTTGAAAGAAGCGGTAGAATACATCCTGAACAACCCACATCAGGAGGAAATTGAAAATATTAGCCAAAAGGTGAAAGCTGCTGCGCAGCACCCCTACATTATAAGTATTGGAGGGAACAGCCGTAGCGGTAAAAGCACCCTGGCCACCAGCCTGCAGAAAAATCTGGAGCGCGAGGGATACAAAGTGTTCACCATTAAGCTCGACGATTGGATTTTGCCCAAAGCCCAGCGCCGGGAAAAAGACGAGGTCTTTTACAACTTCCAGATCAAAAAGCTGGAAAGTGATTTGCAAAAAATTCTCGGCGGTGAAAAGGTGGAGATCAACAGCTACCGTCCTCACCCCAGGCAAGAGCCCAAAAACAAAACCTATCACTACCAGGCCCAGGATGTAATAATTATTGAAGGGGTGGTGGCCCTTTCTAGCGAAAGCCTTCTCAGTCGCAGCGACTACAGCCTCTTTCTCGACATCGACGAAAAAGTGCTGAAAGAGCGCTTTGTGGCCTACTATCGATGGAAGGGTTTTGAGCCCGATGAAATTGAAGACCTGTGGCTGAACCGTTTGGAAAATGAATACCGTATTATAGCCCGGGACGCTAACAATGCCAGGCAGGTGCTATGAGTTTAGGGCTGGGCATAAAATCAAAAATATACCGCTGGCGCCGTTCACTTCAAAAAAGGAGGATTGCCGCCCAAAAGCCCTATCCCTACCAGCAGCATTATCAGTACAATAATGTGGCCTGCCTGGTGGTGAAAAATGAAGCCGGAATACTGGAGGAATGGCTGCTGTTTCACCTGGCGGTGGGTTTTGATTATGTTGTGATTATTGACAACAACTCAAACGACCAAAGCCGGGAACTGCTGGAACCCTATCGCAAGGCTGGCCTGCTCGAATGGCGTGAGATGCCGGTAGAGCCCTTCTCGGCCTGGCAGCAAATCCTTGAATACAACAAGGTAATTGCCGACTTCAGGGGACGGGCCCGCTGGCTGTGGTTTTTAGACAGTGACGAATTTCTGGTTCCGGCTGAAGCCGACCGTATTGACACCATAAGTGCTAAGCTGGCCGCCGATGAATCGGTGGGGGGCATAGCAGTAAACTGGCTCTTCTTTGGCACTGCCGGCGTGGAGAAACTGGGAACGGAAGAATGGCATATTGAAAAGCTAAACCGCCGGGCACCGCTGCAGTGGCAGCGCCATAAAGCCGTAAAAAGCGGCCTCCGACCCGAGGCCAGTGCCGGCTTTTTCGAGAGCCCACATCTGCCCTACTTCTTTAAAGACCGCAAAGCCGTTTACGCCAATGGCCAGCCCTATAACGGTCAGCAAATTGACCACAGCATTCTCAAGGTACACCATTACTGGCATCGCACCGAGAGCTTCTTTCGCCGGGTGAAGTTGCCCCGCCGCGAACTGCTGGTGGGTACTACCTATGGTCCCCGCGGAAAAAAGCTACATTATGATATGCACAATAAGGAAGAAGACCGCTCCATGGCACGATTCACAGGGAGGATGAGAGAAATTAAGAAGCGGGTGTTAGCCGGGCAGTTTTCTCCTTCACAAAAAAAATAGCCGCAGAGGCTAATTCCCCGCTCTGGCACCGCCATCTTTCCCTTAATGTTGCTTTATTTGCATCAAACACCCGTGGCATGATCATTACCAAAACTCCTTTCCGGATCAGTTTTGTAGGCGGAGGCTCTGACCTTGAGGCTTTTTACAGCCAAAGCAAGGGGGCCGTCCTCAGTACTTCCATAAATAAGTACATGTATATTTCGTCGCATGAGTTTTTTGAGCATGACAAAATCAGGGTGAAATACTCTGAAACCGAAACGGTAAAAGGCGTTAAGGAACTCAATCACCCTATCCTGCGCACGGCCCTGGAGAAATTTGATATCAGTGGCGGTATTGAGATCAGTTCCATTGCCGACATCCCCAGTGGCACCGGCATGGGATCTTCTTCCTCATTTACTGTAGGCCTGCTTCACAACCTCCACGCGGTAAAAAACAAATTTGCTTCACGCGAAGACCTCGCTGCCGGGGCCTGCGAAATTGAGATCGACCTGCTGAAGGAACCGATCGGTAAACAGGATCAATATGCGGCCGCTTACGGGGGCCTTAATATCATTGAATTTCAAAGCAATGGCCGCGTATCGGTAAACCCTCTATACCTGCCGGGCGATACTTACCACGCCCTTGAAAATAACCTATCCCTGTATTACATCGGCAATCAGCGCAGTGCCTCTTCCATTCTGTCGGAACAGCGCAAGAATACCAGCCAGGAGGAAAAATTCAGAACCCTGCAAAATATGGTAAGCCTGGTTTATGACCTGCGTGATGTACTTATGAAGGGTCAGTTGGATGAATTTGGTAAACTGCTGCATGAAAACTGGTTGATGAAGCAACAACTGGCCAGTGGCATCAGTAACCCGCATATCAACGAGCTTTACGAACTGGCTATGAAGAATGGTGCCATGGGCGGAAAATTACTCGGTGCCGGTGGCGGCGGATTTATGCTCTTTTACTGCCCCAAGGAAAAACAAGCCCAACTTGACCAGGCCCTGAATCAAGTAAGGCGATTTAACTTTAACTTTGAGCAGGACGGCTCAAAAGTAATTTACTACCGAAATGAATAAAGCTCAGGAATACCTTTCCCTGGTTAAGGAAACCATCGATAAACTGGATCAATCTGCCATAGAAGCGGCGGCCAATGCCTTTTTTGACACCCATCAAAAGGGTGGCAACATTTACACTATGGGCAACGGTGGCTCCGGTGCTTCCGCCTCGCATGCCGCCGGAGACTTCCTGAAGGGTGCCAGTTATGGCCTTGACAAGCGCTTTCGCATGATTTGTCTCAATGACAATGCTGCCGCCATGATGGCGATAGCCAATGACATCGGTTACGAAGACATTTTTGTGGAGCAGCTCAAAAACTTCATTAAGCCCGAAGACCTGGTAATCGGAATCAGTGGAAGTGGTAATTCCGAAAATGTAGTGCGTGCCATGCAGCTAGCCAAAGACCAGGGGGTGAAAACGATCGCCATGACCGGCTTTGGCGGTGGTAAAATAGCGCAGATGGCCGATATTTCGGTTAACGCGCCGGTGCAGGATATGGAGGTTACCGAAGACATCCATATGGTGGTTTTTAATATCATCAAAAAAGAAATGCAGGCGCGCCTTATGGGCGATAATCCGAGCATGGGCAAAGTTTACGACTCCCGGGTAAAATAAGCTTGCTCCCATTGCGCCTTAAAGAATATCTTTAAGGCAGTATGTTGTATTTCAGGGCATTTATACTCTTTCTTCTTAGCTTTCAGCTGACGGCTCAATCAGGCCTTGAGCCAAAAGCCAGCACGGCCGAACTGCACCAACCCCTGCGTAACCTGGTGATTAAGGATCCGGTGGCCGCCTATGATGAGGCGCTGCTGCTGATAAGGGTGGGTGAAAAAAAAGAGCAACCCCGCAAGGAGGCGATAGGTCGGCTGATCCAGGGCAATGTAAAATGGGTTTTGGGGGACTACGAACAGGCCCTAAGCTTCTACCTGGTGGCGCTGCCCCTATTCGAGCAATTGGAAGATACCTACGGCCTTATTGCCACCTACAACGATATTTCCCTGATTCACTCCCTGGAGGGGAATTTCAGTACTTCTCTGGCCTATCTTAAAAAAGCGTATCAGCTCAATGATGATCTGAATGACCGCTGGCTACAAACGGTTTTGCTCTCCAATGTGGGCGATTTATACTTTAAAACCGGGAAACCTGACTCGGCAGAGCTCTTTAGCAGCGAGGCCTTAAATATTGCCCTCACCGTTGAAGACCGCAGCTTGCGCCCCTTTATCTATAATACCCTGGGCCTGATAAGCCTCGAAAAAGGTGAGATCACCCTGGCCCGGGAGTATTTTCAGAAATCGCTTAATGAAGCCCGGCAAAGGAATGACAAAGCCTATGAAACCGATGCGCTGCTCAACCTGGGTTATTTTTTCGACCAAACCGGCCAGCACAACAGGGCCAAGTACTATTATTACCAGGCTTATGCCGATGCTGAAAAGTCAGGTGTTAAAATTGCGGCTTACAGGGCCAGCTCAAGGTTGCACCTGATTTACGATCGGGAAGGCAATATTGACTCCGCTTATCATTTCAGTACGGTAAGTGGCAACCTGAGGGATAGCTTGTTGAACGTGGAGAAAATAAAAACTCTGACCCAACAACAACAGCAGGAGGAAGTAAGACAGGCCGAACTGGAGGCACAGCGTGAGGCAGAGCTTGAAAGACAACATCATTTGCTGGAATACGAGGTTATTGCAGTGGCGCTACTGCTGCTCACAGGGCTGGCTTTTGTGTTCCGCCGGGTGCGGGTGCACAAGCGACTGTTCGAATACTGGCTGGTCATAACCTTGCTGATTCTCTTTGAAACCATAACCCTGCTTATTCACAACTATGCCGGCAGGATTACCCATCACTCTCCCCTAAGGATGATTCTGATACTGGTACTGGTGGCGGCCATCCTGGGGCCTCTGCACCACTATGCCCTCAAGGCCATCAGCAAACACTCGGCGTTTAAGCATATTCAGGAAGAGCAGGAAAAGTCGTAGTCGGGACTGTGCAGTGGCAATGATGATCAGAGCGACATCCCTTCACCTTTTACGGTATAAGTCCACCAGTTGCGAAAGTATCCCCAGCCATAGCCATAAAGCATGGTTACAGAGGTTACCACCGATAGCAGAGCCACTTTAAGATTTTTACTTTCAGCGGCCGCACTGATCAGGATCAGCAGCAGATAGAGGGCCAATCCACTGAGAAGCACCGCTGCCAGAGGAAGCGGTAGAAAAAGTGGACTCAAAACGCCTAGTGCCGAACCCACCATAAAAATAAAGGGAAAGGCATGGGTAAGCTTCATCTCCTCGCGGTGGCGTTTCCAGATATTGATGCGGGCCGCCCCAAAGCGAAATACTTGCTTAAAGAACTGTTTAAGACTGGTGCGTCGCTTGTGATAGACATAGGCTTCGGGCATAAAACCAACCTTATAACCGGCTTTAATAATACGTATGCTCAGTTCGATATCCTCACCACAACGAAACTCCGAATAGCCATTCACCGCCTCAAAGACCGATTTCTTCATCCCCATATTAAAACCACGGGGATGGTAAGTGCCTACACTTTTCTTTTTTCCCCGGATTCCTCCAGTGGTAAAGATGGAAGTCATGCTGTAGGAAATGGCCTTTTGCAGGGTGGTGAAATCCTTATGCGCCCGGTCAGGACCACCGAATGCATCAAGCGGTTGCTTACGCAGATGCGCCTCCACCCGCTTTAGAAAATCAGCCGGGATAATACAATCTGAATCCAGGAAAATAATGTACTCTCCCTGCGCCACTGCAGCCGCGCGATTGCGGGCATCGCTTACCGAAAGGTATTCTTCGTAAACAATGGTTAATGGATAATTGGAGTTGCCCTCATATTTCTTTAGCAAGGGACGTAATTCGTCACCGGGAGTTCCATCCCCAAGAATAACTTCAAAGTCAGGATAATTCTGCTGCAGCAGGCTCTCCAGGAACTCGGTTACTTCATCAGGGCGTTTAAAAGTAGGGGCAATCAGGCTAAACTTCACTTCTCCTGCAGCTTTGCTTGGGCATTGAAATTGAGTTTCTGATCCACTGTGTATTCACTGCGGCGGCCGCTATTGCGGATAATCAGTTCGGCAATAAAACCGGCCAGGAAAAGCTGAGTACCGAGAATCATGGTTACCAGGGCAATATAAAACCAGGGGTTCTCCGCCACCAGGCGTGCCTTGTCTCCCATTTGCAGGGCTACCAGTTTGTCAATACCAAGGTAAACGGTAAGGATAAATCCAAACACAAACATCAGGGTGCCATAAAGCCC
>CAZUCA010000073.1:0-14856 GCA_964619125.1 uncultured Owenweeksia sp.
ACCAAGCCCCCTCTTGGTGACCCTTGGTGCCTTCCTGTCTTTGTGGTTCCAATTTTAAACCCTGTCGGAAATCACTGTAATTCAGTGTAATCGGTGGCGATTTTAAGCACAAAATCCTCAAGGTAGAAACCCGAAACAAGGCACAAGTCCTAAGCACCTAAACCCGAAATAAAACTCACGCCTCAAACTCTAAACCGATGGAAGTAACCCTTCTAACGCTTTGCGGCCCTTGGCGCTGCTTGGCGTGGCTTTGCGTGACTCTTTTCAGCCTGCTTCCCATCAATCTACCTTTTCACTATTTCACTAATCCACTAATCACCTTCTAACCCTTGCAGCCTCCGTCCCGCTTTGCTACTTTCACCGGCATTAATCCCAAGCATAGCCAATGCCCATTCTCTCCATACAGGATGTCACTAAAACCTACGGCAGTTACCAGGCCCTCAGGTCGGTAAGCCTCGATATACCCGCCGGTCTTACCTATGGCCTGCTGGGTCCCAATGGGGCCGGAAAAACCTCGCTGATCCGAATTATCAATCAGATTACCGCGCCCGATAGCGGCCAGGTGCTGTTTGAAGGCAAACCCCTGCAGCCCAATCATATCGCCCAGATCGGTTACCTGCCCGAAGAGCGTGGGCTATACCCCAAGATGAAGGTAGGTGAGCAACTGATTTACCTGGCCCGACTCAAGGGCTTGGAAAAGGAAGAAGCGAAGAGAAGGGTAAAAGAATGGCTGGAGCGCTTTGAGGCCACCGGCTGGTGGAAGAAAAATATCGAGGAGCTTTCCAAAGGCATGGCCCAGAAGGTCCAGTTTATCAGCACGGTTTTGCACGAACCACGTTTGTTAATCTTCGATGAGCCCTTTACCGGCTTCGACCCCATCAACACCAACATCATTAAAAACGAGATCAAGCGCCTGCGTGAGGATGGGGCCACTATCATTTTCTCTACCCACCGCATGGAATCGGTAGAGGAGCTATGTGATAAAATTGCCTTGATTAATAAAGGTGACTTACTGCTTGAGGGGGAGCTCACCGCCATTAAGGAACGTTACAAAACCGGCAGCTTTAGGGCGGTGATTCGCAATGCCGACCAATTACAATCACTGGATGGAGTTAAAGTGGATCTTAAACAGGAGCAAAACGGACTGCTGCAGTTGGAACTGCACGGCAGCAACGAAGGCAATCGTTTACTACACCAACTCCTCAATGTGGGTGAAGTAATCTCCTTTGAGGAGGAACTGCCCAGCCTCAATGAAATATTCATCCAAAAGGTACAGGAGTCATGAATAAGATCTGGCTGATTATACAAAGGGAGTTTATGACCCGGGTGCGCAAGCCCACCTTTATCGTGATGACCATCCTCGGGCCCATTCTCAGTGCCGGGGTTTTTATCCTGCCCGCTTACCTGGCCACCCTCCCCACCGACGACCGGGTGGTGATGGTGCTGGATGAGCAGTCATTAATGAACTTCGACCGTGGTAAGGAAAGCGTACGCTTCCGCTATTTGCCACCGCAAAAGTTCGACCTCGAGAAAGCCCAGCAATATTTTGAGGAGGAAGAAGACTATGCCCTTCTCTACATCCCCTTTTCACAGAGCGGCGACCCTGATTTTATCGCCCGCAACAGCCTGTTGTTTAGTAAGGGCAGCGTGAGCATGGGGGTACAGGGTTATATAGAATCGAAGCTGGAAAAGTATATCCAGGCCGAAAAGCTGAAAGCCCAGGGGGTAGAGCCGGATGTGCTGGCCCTTACCAAAACCAATGTCAATATCCGCACTTTTAATATAGAGAAGGGGGTGGAAACCGAAAGCATGGTACCGGTAAAGATGGGCATCGGCTATGTGGCGGCCTTCCTCATTTACTTCTTTGTATTTCTCTACGGAGCGCAGGTAATGCGAGGGGTGATTGAAGAAAAAACCTCACGTATTGTGGAGGTTATGATATCCTCGGTAAAGCCTTATCAGTTGATGGCCGGAAAGATCTTCGGCCTGGCTGCAGTGGCCCTCACCCAGTTTTTGGTGTGGGTGATTTTCGGAGTGATCTTCTATGCTTTGGCCCTCACTTTCATCATTGGCGATAAGCTCGATCCGGCCAAAATAGCGACCGGTACCCCGGCTCCAGACCTAAGCAACGACTTTGTGTTTACCGCCTTCCGCACCCTTGAGTCGATCAACTTCCCTCTCATTATCAGCTGCTTTATATTTTTCTTCCTCTTTGGCTACCTCTTATACGCCGCCCTCTTTGCTGCCATTGGCTCGGCGGTAGATAAGGAAAGCGACACCCAACAGTTTATGTTGCCGGTATCCCTCCCCCTTATCGCCGCCCTTATCGTACTCTTCCGGGCGCTTGATAATCCAGACGGTCCCCTGGCTTTCTGGTTCAGCATGGTGCCCTTCACCTCGCCGGTGGTGATGATGGCGCGCATACCTTTTAATGTGCCCGCCTGGGAACTAGCCCTTTCCATGGTCGTTCTTTTACTTAGCTTTATTGCCATCCTTTGGCTGGCGGCAAGGATTTACCGCACCGGCATTTTGATGTATGGAAAAAAACCGAATTTTAGGGAGATCATTAAATGGATATCGTATAAAAGATAATGAATACACTGCGGGATTTTTTAGAATTTGTCCTCTTTAGCACCGCCAAATTCTCGGTGACAGTGGCCGATATTATTAAGGTCACCTTTATACTGCTACTCGCCCGCTTCATCTTTTGGGTAATAAAAAAGTACTTCGACCGCAAGCATCGTGAAGGCAAGCTAGATGCCGGGAAGCAGTACGCCATCCTCCAAATTGTAAATTATGTAATTTGGGTGGTGGCACTGGCTCTCGCCATTGATAGCCTTGGTTTTAAGATTACCGTATTGCTGGCAGGTTCCACCGCCTTGCTGGTGGGTTTGGGCCTCGGCCTGCAGGATTTCTTTCGCGACCTGGTGGCAGGTTTTATTATCCTGAGTGAACGTACCGTAACCGTAGGCGACGTGGTGGAGACTACCACTACTGTAGGCCGGGTAAAAAATGTGGGCTTGCGTACCACCAGCCTGATAACCCGTGACGACATTGTAATAATTGTCCCTAACACCAAGCTCACGACCAATGAAGTGATCAACTGGTCGCAAAACCGCAAAGTAACCCGCTTTAATGTGGATGTAGGCGTAGCTTATGGCAGTGATACTGCCCTGGTGAAAAAACTGCTGATAGAATGTGCCAACGAGCATTCAGATGTGGTTTCGGTTCCCGAGCCTTCAGTTTTCTTCCGTGATTTTGGCAATAGCTCGCTCGATTTTTCGCTGGCATTTTTCTCCAATAATCTCTTTCGTATTGAGCGCACCAAGAGCGAACTGCGCTTCGCCATCGACAAGAAGTTCCGTGAAAATAAAGTAACCATCCCCTTCCCGCAGCGCGATCTCTGGGTACGGCAAATCCCCGGTGACGCTAAATGATCATTGCCATCATTGATATGGGGACCAATACCTTCAACCTCATCATTAAAAAAGAAGGGGCGGCCAACAATCTTTTTCTCAGCAAGGTGCCGGTACAATTGGGCAGAGGGGGTTTCAAGGAGCAGCAACTGGCGGTGGATGCCATGGAGCGGGCGCTGCAATGCCTGCGCGATTTTAAATCCCAGGCGGAAAAATTCAGGGCTAAGGAAATTTTTGCCTTTGCCACCTCGGCGGTGCGCGATGCCTCCAATCAAGAGGACTTTGTAAGTACTATTGCCCGCGAGACCGGTATTAAGGTTAACGTAATTGACGGGGAGCAAGAGGCACGGCTCATTTATTACGGAGTACGTCAGGCGGTAGAACTGGGTAACGACCCCGAGTTGATTATGGACATCGGCGGTGGCAGTACTGAGTTTATCATTGGTACCCGGCAGCAACCCCTTTGGCTATACAGCTTTGACATCGGATCGGCACGCATGATGGAGCGTTTCAATCCTTCCAACCCCATGACTGAGGAGGAAATCCAGGCCGTAAGACAATACCTAGATGACATGCTGGCACCCCTTTATGCCGCCGCTGAGAAGTACCGACCTGGCAGACTGGTTGGCAGCAGTGGCTCTTTTGAAACCCTGGCTGCCATGATAATATCGGCGCAAAACAAGGTGGAGGTAATTGAACCTCAGCAGCAATATTCCTTTAATATGAAAGCTTATCACGCCATGGCCGATCGGATGATTGCCGCCACCCTGGCTGAAAGGCTATCCACTCCCGGAATGATGGAAATGCGTGCGCCTCTGATGGGCCTGGCCTGCATCTTCATCAACCTGATATTGGAAAAGCTGAAAATTAAAAGCATAAAACTGAGTACCTACGCCCTTAAGGAGGGGGTGTTCTACTCCCTGAACGAAAACAGACAACTATGGCAAAGATCCTTATTATAGAAGATGAGAAAGCCATTCGCAATGTGTTGAAAAACATCCTGAGCGAAGAGGATAAAAATTTTGAAATAGAAGAGGCTGAAACCGGTAAGGAGGCCATGGAGAAGCTCTCTGCTACCGAGTTTGAGCTGGCACTGTGCGACATAAAAATGCCCGGCATGGACGGGGTGGAAGTGTTGGAATACATCCGCGAAAAGCACCCTGACACCTCGGTAATAATGATTTCAGGTCACGGCGATCTCGATACGGCGGTGGAGTGCATGCGCAAGGGTGCCTATGACTACATCTCCAAGCCACCAGACCTCAACCGCTTGCTAAGCACAGTGCGCAATGCCCTCGATCGCACCGGCCTGGTTAAGGAGAACCGCACTCTTAAGAAGAAGATTGGAAAGAACTTTGAAATGGTGGGTAAATCGCCCGCCATTCAGCACATACAGCAGATAATTGAAAAGGTAGCTGCCACCGACGCCCGCGTGCTGATAACCGGCCCCAACGGTACCGGCAAGGAGCTGGTGGCCCACTGGCTGCATCAGAAAAGTGAACGCAGCAAGCAGCCCATGGTGGAGGTAAACTGTGCCGCCATCCCTGCCGAACTGATCGAAAGTGAACTCTTTGGTCACAAAAAGGGCGCCTTTACCAGCGCCGTGAAAGACCGCAAGGGCAAGTTTGAACAGGCCAGCGGTGGCACCCTCTTTCTAGATGAGATTGGTGACATGAGTCTCTCGGCCCAGGCCAAGGTGTTGCGTGCCCTGCAGGAAGGGAAAATTACCCCGGTAGGTGGCGACAAGGAGATAAAAGTAGACGTAAGGGTAATTGCCGCCACCAACAAAGACCTCACCCAGGAAATCAAAAAGGGAGATTTTCGTGAGGATTTATATCACCGCCTGAGCGTGATTGTTATCAGGGTGCCCTCTCTGAATGAGCGGGTGGAAGACATACCCCTGCTAACGGAGTATTTTGCCGGAAAAATAGCCGAGGAGCAAGGTACAGCCCAGAAGATGTTTAGCGATGAAGCCATTGCAGAACTGCAAAAAATGGAGTGGACCGGTAATATCAGAGAGCTCCGAAATGTAGTGGAACGGCTGATTATACTTGGTGGTCAAAGCATTAGCCCGGAGGATGTGAAAACTTTTGCCAGCAAATAGAGGTTTATTCCTGCAAACCAAAACACAATGCTATGAAAAGGTTTGCAATAGGGATGTTAATGACATTATTGAGTGCCGGGGCCTGGGCCCAGCCTTTGGGTGGACACTTGTATTTTAGTGGTAGCCTTGGCTATGCTTCCGGCAGCAGCGAAACTACCATAAGTGGCAACAGCAACAGTATGGACTATTCACGCTTTAATTTCAGTCCGGCGGTGGGCTACACCTTTCAGGAGAATTTGATGGCGGGCCTGCGCTTTAATATAGTGAGTCAGAATATCAATGGCAGTGAAGATGCCGATTTTGGCATGCAGCTTTTTGGCCGCTATTATATTCCGGTAGAGGAGCGTTTTCTGTTTTTCCCGGAGCTGGTTATTGGCTTTGCCAACGATGAGATATACAGCCCCATCACCCCCTATGTATGGCCGGAAGAACCCACTCAGGTTCAGTTTGGGATAGGGCCGGGATTTGCCTTTTACCCCACTACCCACTGGGGGATTGAACTGATGGCCGGCTTCCTGGGATTTACCACCGCCAAGGCCACCGACACCGCCGCCGATCCGGATGTTGAAGTCAAACAAAATGCATTTGGTTTTAACCTGGATGCCACCACCTTACACCTTACAATTTCCTATTTGCTCCAGGTGAAGCAATAGGAATAAAAAGCTATCTTAGTTACGAAGCTCTCCTGTTGCTATTTTTGCGATCATGAGAGCTTTACATTCTTTAAAACGAGCTATGCAACTACCACATTTTTTATTAGCCGACAATACGGATCATCCTGATGAGATCTATATTGTACACACTGAATACCCCCGCTTCATCTGGAATGTGAACCATGACGAAATCGAATGGATGGACGAGCTGGAAGGAGAGGAAGAAGAGTTGGTGAATGAAATTGCCAACTTGCTGGATTGTGCAGAGGCATTTTATGAGCGGGAGGTTACCAGACACGAAGCCGAATTAATCTGACTATTTTCGCGGGGTAAAACTCCCCTGTGACCCTAAAGGAACATTTTAAACGCAACTTTCATCTCGCCTGGCCGGTAATGTTGGGTCAGCTGGGACACGTAATGGTGGGCCTGGCCGATAGCATTATGATCGGTCAGCTGGGCACCATACCACTGGCAGCAGGCGCTTTTGCCAACTCGCTCTTTGTGGTACCGATGGTTTTTGGCCTGGGCATGGCCATGGGTATGACCACGCCCATCTCCAATGCCGATGGCGAAGGGCTTCCCCAAAAGGCCGGTAGCTTTTTACGCCATGGCCTGGTGGTAAACCTCAGTGCTGCCGCCCTTATTTTTTTGGGGGTACTGGCACTGATACCATTAATGCCATTTATGGGTCAGGAGGCCGCGGTAATAAGCATGAGCGCCCCCTACCTCACAATTCTAACGGCCAGCATCTTCCCCCTGATGCTGTTTTTAACTTACAAACAGTTCGCCGAAGGCCTGGCCGACACGCGCTTCGCCATGATTGCCTCCCTGGGGGCCAACCTGCTCAATATCTTATTAAACTATCTGCTGATATACGGCAACTGGGGTCTGCCGGCCCTGGGCCTTAACGGGGCCGCCTACGCCACCCTTACTGCCCGGATTCTAATGGCTGTGGCCATGCTGCTTTATGTGGTACGTAGTCGAGGCTTTCATAAATACCTCAAAGGAGCTAACACCGGAGGCTGGCTAAAGCGACGATTCAAAAAACTATTGGATATTGGCATCCCCAGTGGCTTACAGTACATTTTTGAGGTCTCGGCCTTTGCTATTGCCGCCGTTTTTGCCGGGCAGATCAGTGCCGAAGCCTTAGCCTCACATCAGATAGCTATCAGCCTGGCGGCCCTGAGTTATATGATGGCCTCCGGTATTGGCGCTGCAGCTGCCGTAAGGGTTGGAAATCAATTAGGAGCACGCAATTACCAGGTGATGCGCAATGCTGGGCGCTCCTGTTTACTGATGACCCTGGGATTTATGGCTCTGTGCGGTATAATATTCTTCCTGGGGCGACATTATTTCCCCTCCTTTTACACTGACGACCAACAGGTGATGGCCATTGCTTCACAGCTACTGGTGGTGGCGGTGCTATTCCAGCTTTCTGATGGGGCCCAGGCGGTGATGCTGGGAGCCCTGCGGGGTATGAGTGAGGTAAAGCTACCCACCCTGATTACCTTTATCAGCTACTGGGGTCTGGGACTGTTCCCTGCCTATCTCTTTGGCATCGTTTGGAACTTTGGTGCCCTGGGGGTGTGGTATGGCCTGGCATTAGGACTTACTGCCGCGGCCGTATTGCTTTATTGGCGCTTTGAATGGAAATGTAAAAAGTTACTCAATGCTTAATAAAAACTTACTGCTGATTATCTTCCTGCTAATTGTTTGCCTGCTGGCTCCGCTCAGCTTCAGGGTTGGAGAAATCTCCATCACCATGCAAACCCTGGTAATTTTTACCGCGGCAGCAGTTCTGGGACCCTTGCACGGAGGTATACTCAGCACTGTTTATGTTATCGCCGGTGGCATGGGCTTACCGGTGTTTGCCGGCTATGTGGGGGGCATGGAAAAACTCACCGGTTATACCGCCGGATTTATCTGGGGCTTTATACCCGTGGCGATATTTGTAGGTTGGGCCTGTCAGCAGGGGGTGCAAAGCTTCTTTCACTATATGATCCACTTCTTTCGTGCCCATTTACTTTTACTTATCCCCGGCATGCTGGTGCTTCACTTCAGCCTGGAGGGTGTGGAAATCTGGGGCACCTTAATCAGGCTGGCCCCAGGCCTCCTGATTAAAACCATTGCCGGAGGGATGCTGGCGCTATGGTTAAAACAAAAACTTCTGCCCGCGGAGGCAGAAGCTTAAAAATTTTGATAGGCAGCCACTTATCTAACCAATAAAACCCCCTTCATGGCGGTATGGCCAGGATAGGTACAGATATATTGGTAAGTACCCTTTTTAAGTGGGGCTTCAAAAGTTATTTCTGTTGATTCACCGGGTTTCACCAGCTTGGTAGCGGCAATAATATCATCTGATTCAGGGATATAGTCTTTTTCCGGACCGGCCGCCATCCCCAATTCCGTCACCGCTGATTGCTTGCCAGCCTTAATGATTACCGCATTGTGAATCATAGCCTCACTCTTGGCGTTATTCTGCAAGCTTAAGGTAACCTTGGCTCCCGCCGGCACTTCCAACTGAGCCGGCTCGTAAGCCATGGTAGTCATGGTTTCCCCCACTGTATATAATTTCAGGCTCACCTCTTTAGCCGTTTGCTTAGTGTCAGCCATATCATCCTTTTCAGCCGCCGGCGACTTTTGCTCACTGCGCTTGTCATCTTTCATATCACTTTTATCGGCGGGTTCATCACCACCGCCTCCGCAGGCTACCAGTGAGAACGACAGCATAATCATCAATATATAGCGTAACATCCCAAATTGATTTTTTAGATTATCTAGCTTTAACCTAGCTAATAAACAATTGTTTTACTTTGCAAGGCCATGAAAATCCTCTTTATCTCGAGGTCTACCCTGTTTAGTCAACCCGGAGGAGACACACTGCAAATTGAAGAAACTGCTCACTACCTGAAGCGGATGGGTCACTTGGTGGATATTAAGCTCAAGGGCCACACCTTCGACGTGACTAATTACGACGTGGTTCATTTCTTCAACCTTTTTCGTCCCGCCGATATCCTGCCCTACATCAAAAAAATAAAGTGCCTGGTGGTAACGGCCATTTACGTTGATTATACCGAGTATGACAGCTTATACAGGGGGCCGGTATTTAAGTGGACCTATCGCATGTTCGGGAAGTTTGGGGTGGAATTTATCAAGGCTGTCAGCCGATGGCTGGGTGGCAACGAAGCTTACCCCGGCGCCAGTTATATGTTTATGGGGCAACGGCGCTCTATTGCCAAAGTACTTAAGCAAACCGATTTTTTAATCACCGCAAGCCATGAGGAGAGAAACACGCTAATTCGTGAATTTCCTTCTGCTAAAGACATTCCTTACGAACGTATTATGCTCGGTATTGAGCACTTTACCAGTTCAGGAAACTCCGAAGAAAAAAAGGAAAAGGTGATTTGTGCAGCCCGTATTGAAGGTATCAAAAATCAATTAAACCTTATTAAGGCCGGCAACCTCCTCTCCTATCCGCTTGAACTATATGGTAAGGTTACAGCCAATCAGCCCGACTACCTGGTGAAATGCCAGAAAGCGGCCGGACCTAACATCTATTTTAAAGGGCAGGCCAACAAAGATCAGCTAAGCCTGGCCTTTGCCGAGAGTAAGGTACATGCCATGCCCAGCTTTTTTGAAACTACCGGCCTGTCTACCCTGGAGGCCCTTAGCAGTGGCTGCCAGGTGGTAATTTCCCGCAGAGGGGGCCAGGAAGAAATTTTTGCCGGCCATGCCCACTTCTGCGAGCCCACTGATCCGGCCAGCATCAAAAATGCGATTGAGGAGGCGATGCACAGTGGTGAAGACCACCGCAAATGGGTACATGCCAATTTCAGCTGGCAACAAAGTGCCCGCCGGATTGCTGAGATCTACCAAAACCTGATGGCTAAAAAATGAACATCGGAATAATAGGGACCCGGGGTATACCCAATTATTATGGCGGTTTTGAAGAGTGCGCCCAGCAGATTGGGGTTCGCCTGGTACGGATGGGGCACGCGGTTACGGTGTATAATTCACATCAGCATCCATTTAGCGAAAAGAGCTATGAAGGGGTGGATATCATCCACAAGTATGATCCCGAGCACCGCATAGGTACCATTGGCCAGTTTGTTTATGACCTCAATTGCATTCTCGATGCCCGTTGGCGTGATTTTGACATCCTGCTGATGCTGGGCTACACCTCCTCCTCAGTATGGCAACGCTTCCTGCCCACCAGGCCGGTCATCCTCACCAATATGGACGGCCTGGAATGGAAGCGCTCAAAGTACAGCCCCCGCGTACAGCAATTTTTAAAACGTGCAGAACGCTGGGCGGCCCGGGGCAGCGATGTAATGATCGCCGATGCCATGGAAATCAAAAAATACCTCAACCAGAAATACGAGGGTAGTACGGTTTACATTCCCTATGGAGCCAATATTCCGGCCGACCCGCAGCCGGAAGTGCTTGAGAAATACGGGGTGGAAGCTGGCGGTTATAACCTGATTATTGCACGTCTTGAGCCCGAGAACAACCTCGAAACCATCCTAAAGGGGATTCAGGAAAGTGATAGTGAAAAAGTGACATTGGTATTAGGCAATCACAATACTGCCTATGGCAATTTTCTTAAAACACAATTTGCCGACAGCCGTATTCGCTTCATTAAAGAGACTTACCACAAAGAGAAGACCGATAACCTGCGCTATTTTTCCAACATCTACTTTCACGGTCATAGCGTAGGTGGCACCAATCCCAGCCTGCTGGAGGCGATGGCCTGCAGCTGTATGATTTGTGCGCATGACAATCCCTTTAACCGGGAGGTATTGGGAGAAGATGCCAATTATTTTATTGATGCCACCGACGTAGCCAATGCCATCCACATGCTGGATCGCAATGAACTGCAGCGCGAGAAGATTGCCAAAAACCTGCACAAAATTGAAACCCGCTACAACTGGCAGGTGGTGGCTGAACAATATGAAGTTACTATGCAACAGGCCCTGATCTAAGGCCAGGCTCACATTTTGGCCCGGCTTCCACTGAGGGTTTGCCAGAGGGTAAGCAATACAATTTTCACATCCAGCAAAAGGGACCAGTTTTCAATATAATACACGTCGGTCCTCACCCTTTCCTCCATATCGGCCGATGAATGCAGTTCCCCCCGCAGTCCCCTCACCTGGGCGAGCCCCGTGATCCCGGGACGGGCAAAATGGCGCACCATAAAACGGTCTACCAGTTGTCGGTATTCCTCGGTGTGCACCAGCATATGCGGGCGTGGCCCCACTACCGACATCTCCCCCTTCAGGACATTAAAAAACTGGGGGAACTCATCGAGGTTATAGCGCCGGATAAAACGGCCAAAAGGCGTCAGCCGCTGATCATCCGCGGTAGCTTGCTGCAAGTGGGCATGCATATTTACCTCCATGCTGCGAAACTTATAAATGCTGAATGGGTCATCGCGCAGGCCGGTACGACGTTGTGCAAAAAACACCGGCCCCTTACCAGATAGCTTCACCCCGATAGCCAGCAGCGGCAGCAACCAGGGCATTATCAGCAGCATTACCAGGCCGGCAACAGTAAGGTCAAAAGCCCTTTTAAGTAAGCGGTTGTGCATATATTCAAGTGGTTCTTTGCGATGTACCAGCACCGGTACGTCATGAACAAAATCAATATCTACTGTAAGGGCATGATTTATTCCCAGGTCAGGCACCACCCTGAACCTTAAAAGATGGTCATCAGCAAAGCGGAACCAGCGGGCGTATGCAGCCGGATCGTTATCAAAGGCACAATAAATTTCTTCGGGCTGATCTGACTTTACAAAAGCGCTCAGCTCCGCCTCACTTCCGGATAAGGGTATGCCGGCCACCGGCTGATCCGAATAGTAGGCCACCACCTTAAGGCCATATTCAGGATGCTGCTCAATACTTTGATAAAAACGCTGCAACTGCCTGCCCGACCCAAGTAATACCACCGGCCGAAAGCTGAACCCTCTTCGCCACATCGCCTTGATGAAACGCAGAAAATAAAATCGCCAGGGCAAAACAGTTACAAAAAAGGCACTGTAGAAATAGATCAGAAAAAGGCGGGAATACTCTGCCTTTTTCAGCACCACTAAAAAGAGCAGCAAAGTGAAAATATGCAGAAAAAATGCATTGACCACTTTGCCGGTAGCCTTACGGGGTTCCAGGGCTCTCCTTATATCATAGGTGCGAAACAGAAGGTTGAGCAGTAGCCAGAGAATGTTGAAGAATACCACCAGTTGCACGTAATAGTCGTAATACTCCGTCTCGCGAATGCGTATTTCGTCAAAGCGCAGGGCACCCGCTACCAGGAAAGAGAGGTTCAGGAGAAACAGATCGCCCAGCAAAATGAGCATTTGAAAGAGGCGGGAGTAGCGCGATCGCATTAGTTGAGCTTTAGGCCAAATGTACGGTTGACGATTCTTTTGTCGAAATCATCCCAGCCAGCCCGCTTGTCGTCAATGGCCTGGAGGATATATTTTTTGCCATATGACTGCTCGTACCAACGACTGAGCAGGCTTTTGGCCATGCTGCGCAGCTTCCAGTTGGGATCGGTAAGGGCATCCAGCAAATTGGCCATCACCTGCCGGTCGTAATACTCAAGTGAACTCAGGGCTTGCATGGCATTGATGCGGGTCATAAAATCGAAGCTGAGGGAAGTGAAATCCGCCAATTCTTCGAGGGCTTCTTTGTCTTTGAAAATGAGGGCCCGGTAGCTTAAGGCAGTAATTAGCACCTGCTGGCCCGGAATGCCCGGTTGCTCTTCGTAGATATCATCATACAGCCAGCGGTTGTTGTTCTTTTTATCCAGATCAATACTGAGATGGATGGCGTTCTGACGCAGCTGGTAGCTCTTTCCCCGGCGTAAACCGGCCAGCAGATGGCCCATACTTTCCTGGCGGCCATCCAGCAAAACCACAATTTCCTTTTGCAGTTGCACATCATCGCCACTAAGACCAGCTTGTAACAAGCTGTTAATATAGGGGTACTTCGCCGCTGCCAGCTGACGGAAGGCCTCCGCCCTGATGGCATAAAACTCCTCTTCATTTTCAGCGATACTCACCAACAGCTCTTCCACCAGTGCAAATTCAAAACCAGCCATCGCCTCCACCGCCCGGTAGCGGTCAATCACGTTATTAGCATAGCGATATTGCTTTACCCAGATTTCCAGTGGCTTCTGCTCCCGGATATCGACCAGCATTTGCATACCCGGATTGCTAATCCAGTATTCAATGTGGGGATCGCCAGTAGGCCGGTACATCAGCTGCCGGAGACTGTCAGCTACCGGCCGGATGTGGTGGTAAACAATGGCCGAAGTGGAATCGCGATAGTGCATTTCAATGGGGATAGTGATACTCTCCCAGCCATCAGGCATGAATTCAGGTTCAGAGATGTAGGTAAAATGATCGTCCTCGTAGTGCGTCCTGATATTAGCCACCGGCTCACCGGCTGTGTGCAGCCAGTATTCAAACCACCCATTATAATCGAGACCGGTGGTAGCCAGTATCGCCGCATTTAGGGAATCGGTGGTAACCACGCCAAAAGCATTTTGCCTAAGATAGTGGGCCATGGCGGTATCAAATTTTTCTTGGCCGAGCATTTGCTCCATCATATACAGCAACCAGGCTCCCTTCTGGTAGAAGCGGGTTGAACCGGCTTTGCCATTACCAAGGGGAATGGTATCGATCCGCGACTGCTCAAAAATCATCCGGGCAGCTTTATAACGCTCCCAGTCATAGTAGTCCTCACCGTAGAGGTGTTTTTCAGATCGCCACTGGTAGTAAGTGGCGAAGCCTTCGTGGAGCCAATGTTCATCGCTGCCGGTGGCGGTAACAAGGTTCCCAAACCACTGGTGGGCCAGCTCATGGGCATTTACATAGCTGTAATTGCCATCATTGAAGGCGATCTCGTCCACCAGAAAAAAGTCCCCGAAAATAGTGGCGCTGGTATTTTCCATCGCACCATGCCTGAAATCCCGTACCGGCGCCTGCTTATAATTCTGCCAGGGGAATTTCACTCCTATTTCACTATTCAGAAAATTAAAGATTTCCTCATTTTGATAGTAATAATACTGGTAGTCATTTCGGCGGTCAGGATAGAAGTACTGGCTTAAGGGAACCCCATTATCACCCTGAGTATTCACGCTATCGTATTTTCCGATTACCAGCGCTATGAGATAGCTGCTCATGGGTTTCTGCATGCGATAATGCCAAAGCAACTCTCCATTCCCAATCTTCTCCGTTCTTACCAGCCGTCCATTGGCCATCACCTGGTAATTTTCATCAAATTTTATCGCCAGCTCGATCAGGAGTTTATCGGTCTGCTCATCGCGGTGAGGTATCCAATGGCGGTGGTCGATACCCTGTCCCTGGGTCCAGATCTGCTTGCGGGCGCGGCCGCTGGGGTCGTTCCAGCCGATAAAGTAAATGCCTTTGCGGGGCTTACAGCGGTAACGGATAAAAATTTCATTGGTATCGAGCGCGGTGGTGGGCTTCAACCAAATTCCTTCATCATTATAATCATATCCCACCGCCTGGCCATTGAGCTTTACATCCTGGTATTCCATGCGGATACCATTGAGAAATATGGAATCAACGGCAGTATCAGCCGCATATTCAAGTGTAACTTCTCCCTCTATTAATCCCTGTTCAGGACGGGGAGATACATTTAATTTTAGCTGGGTGAAATCC
>CAZUCA010000074.1:0-14260 GCA_964619125.1 uncultured Owenweeksia sp.
AGCGCTTTCCAGGCTTCCTGTACGCGATTTTGTTTTAGTAGTTCCTTGGCAAAAAGATGCAATTCCTCACGGGCCTCCAGGCTATCATTCCAATGAGCAAAAATGGAGCGTACCTCGGAGGTCTTCACGTATTCCTGCAACTCCCTTTCGTCCGGTAATCGTTCCACATTACCCAGCATGCCCAGGTCATTACCATCAAGATAGGGGCTCTCCCTGATGCGTTTGGGAATGTGGTCTACGCCCACGCCTTTTATCACCAGTGGTTTTTCCACTTCGAAAAGGGCCGAACCGCTGGCCCGGCAATAATAGTTGCCACCCATACGGCCTACCAGGTCAATTTTTTGTTGGTCGATCTTACCATTACTATCCAGCACCTTTTCATTTACGTGCATATAAAGCACTTCACATACCACCAGGTTGCCGGCCCCACCTTCACTGCCCAGCTCTACAATTTCGGTGACCTTGCACTCAAACTGTACCGGCGACTCCTTTACCCGGAAGGGCTTTACGCGTTCTGATTCCAGCGGGGTCAGGCCCGCTTTAATAAATTCGTTTACCCCCGTTTCGTACTCGGTAGAGGCCAGTGAAGTTTGCTGTACAATGTCATAGCTCACCACATTGATCACCACTTCCCGGGTTTGCCGGGCATATTCAAGGGTGTCTTTAGTGGTGTTGTTACGTACCCGCCGCGCCGGTGAAAATATCAGGGTGGGCGGCTTAGTGCTGAAAACGTTGAAATAACTGAAGGGACTGAGGTTGGGTGTGCCATCACTGCTGATGGTGCTGGCAAGGGCTATGGGCCGGGGCCCAACGCTGCCCAGCAAAAAAGCATGAGCCTCGCGTCCGCTGAGGTCATTTAAATCGAATGATTGCATTGTTTTACTTAAGGAGTCACAAAAGTAGAGATAATATAGGGGCAGGCAAAAGGTGGCTGTAGCTGAATTTTTGCAGAGAAGGTTTTTTTGCAGTAAGTTTGCCGCCCCAATAGCAGGCGTGGTGGAATTGGTAGACACGCTAGACTTAGGATCTAGTGCCGCGAGGTGTGAGAGTTCGAGTCTCTCCGCCTGCACCTAAAAAAAAGGGCTTCTTCAACGAAGCCCTTTTTTTGTTTAAGATTGCCGGATTACGCGCCTGGATGCTCGGCTTTTATAAGACGCTGACAGATAGTACATTAGGCTTGATTTTTCAGATTTTTGTAGGAATATCCTTAAATTTTTTGAGTTGAAAAGTTCAACAGTGTTTAATAATTGCTTTCCTTTGTTAAACAATTCTAAAGAAGGTTCTGGCAGTAATGGAGAAATTAAAACACCTGGTAGAAACCCTTGAAAGGTTTCTTGATGACGTTAAAGGACTGGGATACGTAAATCGGGAAGAGCTGGAAGTATTTATTCAGGTGATGCAGGAGCCATATACCAAACTGGCGGAAGATTTACATCGCGAAAACCTGATTAGTGCCGATACCTTATTTACGGTTACCCGCAATCTCGATCAGCTCAAGCAAATCATCGAAGAGGCCACCAATCTTGAGATATCGCGACCTGAGTTTGTGAAAGTTTGTGCCCTTATTGAGCATAAGATTGAAATTCTGCGCCTTAATTTCATCAACGCTTCCAACCACCTTCGTCGCGATCAGAGTCATACCGCCTGATCAGTAATTCAGCTACCTCTTAAGGATCTCTTTTTTGCTATTCTGAAAAACTCAGGGGAAGCTTTAAATTCAAAATGAAAAGAGGAAGCTAATCGGTGATGACAGTACCTAAGTTGGTCTTTATTTCAAAGCATTGATTATCAAACAATCGCTGTTCTAAAAGAATGGTGTAGGAAAATTCCTAGACTTTTGGAACAAGCCTTGCTTCTTTTATTTCCAAAACCCGGAAGTATGAAGAAGATGTTAAACTTAATTCTGATTGCCCTGGCAATCGGCGTATTACAATCAGCCTTTTTTCTTGAGAGTGATGCCAATGTCGGCGGATTCCTTTTTTCCTATATCACCCTGGCCAGCGTGCTCACGGCTTTGGCGGTAAAGAGTTTCTATCATCGCGTAAAGTCCATTTTCCTGGCCAGTTCGGCCGCTTTTGTGGTAGGGGCAGTTCTTTACAATATGGCAGGCCTGTTATTTGACGCGCATCATTTGCCCCGCCTGTTAGAGGCACTTATGGTACTGGGGGGAGCCACCGGAATTGTATTGGGCCTGGTGCAGATTAAGGTTGGGGTTTCAGCTTCCAGGGCCTGATTAGAAGTCAGAATGGCTTTCTCCGTTAATAATCACCGGCTGTGGCCAGTCTGCCGTGGGGTTGTAAAAGTCAAAATCTACTATAAACTTACTGCCCCGTCCCGGGTGGCTTTCCACACTAATTTCGCCGCCAAGGGCATTCAGATAGCTGCGTACGGTATAAAGGCCTAATCCCTTGCCTCGCCTGTCGCGATGGAAGGTCTTGTAAATTTTGAAGATTTTGTCACCTTGTCGATTAAGATCAATGCCGCTGCCATTGTCATTAAAACTAAGTTGGTGATGATTAGCGGCCATGCTACTGGTAATTGAAATTTGGGGTGCCCGTCCCGGGGATTTATAAATGATGGCATTCCGGATCAGGTTGTAAAAAATTGTTTCCAGGTAGGCTTCCGGGTATTTAAAATATTGCCAGGCGGTAAAATCTGCTTCCACTACCGTTTCGGTCTCCTCAATTTCAGCAGCCAGTTTTCTCAACACCCTTTCTAAAATAGTTTTAAGGTCCAGTTCCACCGGAGGAAGGGCATCTTTTTTAGTAGCCCGCATCACGCTGGTCATGTCTGTAAGCAGATCTTCAATATCGGTTGATACCTGCTTCAGGGCGTTAAGGTGGCTGTTTCTTTCACTGTCGTTTTCAGCGCGACTGATAAAGTCAGTTAGTAAATTCAGGTTCGTAACCGGACTGCGCAGGTTGTGTGAAATTATTTGGTTGAAGTCCTGTAGCAGTTTTTTCTGATGTTGCAGTTGCCGGGCGGTATTTTTAAGCGCCAGGTTATATTCAGTTTCACGGGTTACATCCTGGAACACGCCAATCAGCTTAATCGTTTTACCATCTCTTTGTAAGGCCTGGCCAATTGAGCGAACCCATTTACGGTTGTTTTTGGCACTTATAAAAGGGGCTACCAGATCGAAATCCTTGCCTTTTTCTATGGCCTCCGCAATACATTGTGCTACCTTTTGTTGAGCTGGCATCGGAAAGAATTGCAATGCCTGTTCATAGCGGGGTGGCCTGCTTTCTTCCCATTCGTGAATTTCGAAAGTCACCTTTGACCATTCCGGTTCCATGGTCTGCACATCGAGTTCCCAGCCGCCCAGGGTGGCCATATGTGAAGCCTGGGCCAGCATTCTTTCGGCGGTGTCATTTCTTTCACGCAGGGCTACCAATTCGCTGATGTCGCGGGTGGTGGAGAGCAGTTTGTCTATTTGCCCCAATGAATTCCGGATGGCTACCACCTGGCTTTGCAGCCATTTGTAGCCGCCCCCTGCCAACTTATAGCGATACTCTCTTACCGGTGCACTGTGCACATCCTCAAAGGCCAGGGTAAAGCTTTTTTGTAAAGCCTCTCGGTCGGCCGGGTGGATCAGGTCCCAGGGCAGGCTGCCGATAATTTCGCCCGGCGCATATCCGAGCTTTGCTTTAATGGCATGGCCTACATAAAGATAGCGACCATGGGCATCGTGCAGGCAAATGACCTCATGGCTGTGTTGAAGCATCAGTTGGTAGAGGTCCCGGTCCTGAAGCTGATTAAGGTGGGGAGCACTGCTCGGCATAGGGGAACTTTTAGGTAAACATAAAAATCTTAATGTCACCCGGCAGCACGGGCAGGGCGGTAAAAGTAGCTAAAAATCACTGGTATAAATCGGGCATTTTGAGGCTTATTTTTATAATTTTTTCTCAACTATCCTGCGTAAGGAAAAACTGTCAATCACCTCAGGTTCAGTGGTTTTTTTTGTTAAATAATTATTGGGTTCAAGGAGCTTGTTGTACCTTAAGCGCATAAGAAAAGCAAGGGCAGATGAAGGTAGGTTCACGCATCAGGAAAGTGCGCCAGGATTTGGGATTAACTCAATCTGCCTTTGCCCATCGCTTAGGCCTTTCCCAGTCGGTGCTTTCTTTGATTGAAGCTGACAAAAGTGCTCTTACCATCAGTAACCTCCAAAAACTGGCGCAGGAATTCGGGGCCAATTGTATGTGGCTTATTTTTGGCGAAAAGGGATTTCCACGCAATATGGCTGCTGATAATCTGATTCCTATGCTGAAGGCAAATGATGTAAAGAGAATCTTTCAATCCCGTAGCTCCCATTTGCCTGCTAATTCTGAATATTTCAAATTACCCTTTTTTGAGAACCCTTCTTTGAGGATGTTTACCGTGGGGGATGGAGGGATGGAGCCCACTTTGCTGGAGGGCGACCTGGTGATCGGCATCATTTCAGAAGATAAGTATTCCTGGATGTCAGGGACTATTATAGGGGTTTGGCAGCATAGCGGCCTTAAGTTCCGGAGGGCTTTTCACCGCAGCTCAAAAAAGATGATTTGGCTGGTGGGAGATAGTGCAGAGCTTGACAAACTACCATATAATCTCGATGACAGTCCTTTCATAGTAAAGGTGCTGGGTAAATTGAGTACCCGCTTAGCCGATGAGTCACAGATTCAGCTGGCGCGACTGGATGCCTGTAAAGCGGAATTGATGCAAATGTGGCATGACCTGCAGGACCTGAAACTGAAGCTGGAGCCTTCGCACTAGCTTTTGAACACAAAGAGCCTTCATTTACCTGCCTTTTCACCCAACATGCTGATAGGATTTCTTGCCACTGGCCCCGGGGGTGTTATATTTAGCCCATGAAGCAGTGGTTACGAAAGTTGGGTTTCGGTGGTTCTGTCAACCCTTATCTGCCACCCCGTGATCTGCAGTACGTTGGTGAAGCCGATTTTATCAGGGTGGGTGAAAAATTCAAGAGCTTGTTCATTAAATGGGGTGGTTTACAACCCAATCACCGGGTGTTGGATATTGGCAGTGGCAACGGCAGGATGGCCTACCCCTTATTGAGCTATCTTAACAATGGTAGTTATCTGGGACAGGAGATTGTTGCCGGGGCGGTAAACTGGTGCCATAAAACTTATTCGGCCCACCCTGATTTCAGTTTTATGCACGCCGATATTTACTCACAGCGGTATAATCCCGGTGGTAAGATAAAGGCCTCCGAATATCGCTTTCCCTGCGAAGACGCCTCCTTTGACTTTATTTTTCTCACTTCAGTCTTTACCCATATGCTGCAAGAAGATGTAGAGAATTACTGCAGGGAGATTGGTCGTCTGCTAGCCGTGGGCGGGCGGGCTTTCATCACCTGCTTTTTGATAAATGAAGAGCGTGGGTGTTGTGTAGAGGGCAATGGCAATGGTCTTTCTTTTCAACAGCTCAATGAAGTATCCTATACAACCACCCCTTCCAAGCCCGAGAGTGCGGTGGCATTTCGCGAAAGCTTTTTTCTGGAGATGCTGGCTGAAAACAGGCTTAGTATTTGTGGATCAATCCACTATGGGCGTTGGGATCAGTTATCGGAAGCAGAAACATACCAGGACGTTTTAGTAGTGGAAAAGAGGTAAGGTTTTTGATACTTCGCGCTAAATTTTAAAACCCTGTTAACCCCAAAAGTTAATTGCTTGTATGAAGTGGAGCTATACTCTTCTTGCTATTTTTTATGCCTGTACTCTGAGTGCCCAGATAATAACCGTTAGGGATGCAGCCACTGACGAACCGGTTGAAGGAGCTCAGGTTTCCGGTCTGAATGGCCAGCTCAGTGTGGCTGATGCGGCGGGCCAGGTGGATATCAGTTCCTATCAGGGGCAAAAGCAGATCAGCATCTTTTACTTTGGTTATGAAACCTACCTGGGCAGCTATGAGCAATTACAAAAGCAGGGCAGGGTATTGTTGCAACATGACCAGCTATCGCTGGATGAAATAGTGGTGTCGGCTAACCGCTGGGAACAAAACAAATCCGAAGTTCCCAATAAAATTACCGCCCTGCGCAAAAAGGATATTCTATATCAAAACCCCCAAACTGCGGCCGACTTACTTGGAATATCGGGCGAAGTGTTTATTCAGAAAAGTCAGTATGGCGGGGGCAGCCCCATGATCAGGGGATTTAGTACCAACCGGCTCCTGTACACGGTAGATGGGGTGCGAATGAATACCGCTATTTTTCGCAGTGGCAATCTTCATAATGTAATATCACTAGATCCGCTCGCGATGGAACGCTCGGAAGTAATATTTGGTCCGGGTTCGGTGATTTATGGCAGCGATGCCATTGGTGGGGTGATGAATTTTTATACCCTCGAACCTCACTATGGTAACGATAGTGTTAGCCTGAATTCAGCAAATATATTCTCACGCTTTGCCTCTGCCAGCAATGAGGTAACCGGCCACTTCGATGTAGGGGCCGGGGGTAAGAACTGGGCATCAGTCACCAGTTTTAGTTACAGTAATTTTGGTGATCTTAAAATGGGTAAAAACGGTCCGGATGAGTACTTGCGTAATTTTTATGTAAAAAGAGTGGATACTACCGATGTGGCCCGTGTGAATACTGACCCGCGTCGGCAGGTACCCAGCGGCTTTCAGCAAGCGAGCGTGATGCAGAAGTTTAAGTTGCGCCTGAGTGAAAGCTGGGAAGCAGCTTATGGATTTCACTACTCCACTACCGGTGATTTTCCCCGTTATGATCGTTTGTTGCGCACCCGTAATGGCTCACCTCGCTCGGCCGAATGGTACTATGGCCCCCAAAAGTGGATGATGAACCACCTAAAGCTGTCGCATCGGGGCGGTCGCGTGCTGTACGACGAAATGAGTGTGGCTCTGGCCTACCAGCGTTTTGAGGAAAGCCGGCATGATCGTGATTTCAACGATTTCCTGCTCAATAGCACCAGGGAACAGGTTGATGCCTACTCCATCAACGTAGATTTTGAAAAAGGTGAGGAAAATCCGCATCGCTTTTTTTATGGGGCTGAATTTGTGTTTAATGAAGTAGAGAGCAGCGGCAGTGCCCGCGATATCCGCGGCGTTAAAGTTTTTGATATTGCTGATCGCTACCCGCAGGCCGACTGGATGTCCTATGGTGTGTACCTGAGCTATGAGTTGGTGCCCAATGAGCAATGGGCTTTTCATGCCGGTAGTCGCTACACCGGTTATGGAATAGATGCCGATTTTTCGCAAAACAGCGATTTCTTTCCCCTCGACTTTCAAAAGGCCAGCCTGCAGGAGTCGGCTCTTACCGGCAATTTCGGATTGGTTTATAGCCCTGCCTCCAGTTGGAAGCTAAGCCTCAATTTATCCAGTGGCTTCAGGGCACCCAATGTAGATGATATGGGGAAGATTTTTGACTCCGAGCCCGGGGCAGTGGTGGTGCCAAATCCCGATCTGGCAGCAGAGTATGCCTACAATATTGAAGCAGGCCTGGCTAAAGTATTCGGACGCCTGCTGAAACTCGATCTCACCGGCTACTATACCTACCTCGATGATGCCTTGGTGCGTCGTCCCTTCACTCTCAATGGGGTTGATTCCATAATGTACGATGGTAGCCTGAGCCAGGTACAGGCGGTGCAGAATGCTGCCTTTGCTGAGGTTTATGGGGTGCAGGCTGGTGCCACCCTGCGTTTACCGGCGCACCTTACCCTTAGTTCTGATTATACCTGGCAGAAGGGGAGGGAGGAAACAGATGATGGTAGTGTGGCTCCCTCGCGCCATGCTGCCCCCGCCTTTGGTAATACCCACCTGGTGTATAATCATCACCAATTACGGCTCGACCTCTATGCCGACTACTGTGCTGAAGTATCGTATGACGAACTGGCGACTTCTGAAAGGGATAAGAACTATATGTATGCCATTGATGCCGGTGGTAATCCCTACTCACCCGCCTGGTATACCATAAACTTTAAAGCCGGATATCAGCTCACTGAAGCCGTGTTTATCACCGCCGGACTTGAGAATATCACTAATCAACGCTATAAAACCTACTCTTCAGGTTTGGTGGCTCCCGGCCTTAATTTCATAGCCAGTGCCCGCATGAGCTTTTAGGCAACGTATTTACGACAGGCTTCAGCGCAATCGCGGCAGGCCTCGGCACATTCCTGGCAATGTTGGTCCTGGTGCGAGCTGCACTCTTCAGCGCAAATATTGCAGGCTTCTACACATAGGTCGATGATTTTTGCTGCCAGTTCTGATTTCTGGGCCAGCAAGGCTGCAGTAGCCTGGCAGATTTCAAGGCATTGACGGCAGTTTTCAATACAGTCGGTCATGGCCTTTACATCCTCCTCATGCAGGCAAGCCTGGCTGCACTGGTAACAATGGGCGGCGCAATTATGAAGGGTTTGGATAAGAATCTGATTTTTCATGGCTTTTTATTTGTCAATACTTTGCCCGGCTATTTTGTTCAATATTGATTAGCAGTGTTAGTTTTGCGGTTCTTTGTCACTAAAATCTGCACCCCATGTTTGAGCGCGCCCTGAGTCAGTTGAGTTCCCTGGTAATTCATAAAGTAGGAAACCGGCTGAAAGATGATGAATTGGTATTGAGTGAAAATGAATCGGGCCTGGATGAACCCACCGAGAAAATTGTGTGGGACTATGTTTTTGCTGCTTTCAAGGCTCCCGATTTTTACCAGTTTACCCACTCATCAGATCTCGAGCTCAACAATGTGTATTCCATAGCGCGCAGCGTCTTTAACCAGCCCGATACTTTTATTGAAAAGTCGGCTGCCCTGGCCAAATTGCTTTATGAAGCCTCACAACATCCCCAGGTTAAAAGTGGTGAATTGATGGTGATGTACTTTAAAAAACTGCGCTTTGCCCAGATAGAGGCCCCGGCCATTGGACTTTTTAAGTCAGAGAAGAAGCAGCCCTTTCTCTTTACCGAATCGCAGGATGCGGTTATTGACCTCTACAGTTATCAGGGTATCAGCCCTTCAAAAGTAGATAAAGCGGCCCTGATTTTTAATGATAGTGAGGAAGATGGTTTTAACGTTTTATGCGTAGATAACCTTAACAAGGGGGAAGAAACCAAATTTTGGTTTGACGACTTCCTGAAACTCAAGTCACGCAGCACTGAGTACGCAAAAACCAGCCATATTATTGATATCACCAAGAGTTTTATTGACGTTGACCTGAGCGAGGAGGCGGGGCTTGATCGTAGTGCCACCATAGATTTCCTCAATAAGAGCAAGGACTATTTCAAGGAAAATGAGGAATTTAACTGCGATGACTTTTCAGAAAAAGTTTTTGAAGACGAAGCAGTAGGTGCGCGCTTCAAGGAGTATGCAGTAACGCGAAATAGCAATGACCTGAGGGTGGAGGAGGGATTTGCAATCTCACCGGAAGCGGTTAAAAAGAAGCAAAGGGTCTTTAAGAGTGTACTGAAGCTCGACAAAAACTTCCACATCTACATTCATGGCAACCGGGACCTGATTGAAAAAGGGGTGGATGAAAATGGCCGTCAGTATTACAAGCTCTACTTTGAAGAGGAGGCCTAGACCAGGGCTGTACCCTTGGATTAACTTTAGCAATTCTTACCGCCCCTCCTGCCGTGCTGAATGCTGTTCGTAAAAAAAGCCCCTTTCCAATGGTGAAAAGGGGCCTTTAAAAGGTGATTAATATCGCTTATTCGCGGGCAAAATCTCCCAGCAATACATAGGTGGTCGGGTCAGCGGTATTGATGGCTTGCAGAGGGTCGTGTACCACGAAAAAGGCCTGGTAGCTGGAGGTGATTTCAGCGTAAGATTTAACGCTTATTTGACTTGCTCGCGCTGTGGCACCATTGCCTGCGATCATCTGCACAAACACATCGGCATTAGGATTTTCATTGTAAGGGGTATTGTTGGGAGTGGTGGCCGGGTCTGCCTTATCATGAGCATGAGTGGCGTAAGTTTCGCCGTCCATGGTATTCATCAACTCCACCCTGATGCGGCTTTTACCGCCAACCAGTTCCTGTACGGTCATGCGGGCAGCAAGGTCGTCGCTGTGTGCACCCATATAGGCCAGGGGCGCAGCCACCTGACCCATATTAAAATCATAGCTGTAAGTAGAGCTACTGAGGTTTACCATGTTTTGCGCCCGCGCAAATCCTCCTACTATCAAATAAGTGGAGATGTCAGCCGTATTTATTGCTTGCAGTGGGTCGTGCACCACAAAAAATCCTTCGTAGCTGCTGGTAATCTCCTCGAATGAAAGCTCGCTTTCCTGGCTTACCGTTACCGTGCCGCCGTTTCCTTCAGCCATTTGTACCAATACCTGGGCATTTGGTGTTTCGCTATAGGGCGTATTGTTGGGGGTGTCGGCGGGGTCAGCGGCGTCATGGGCATGTACCATATAGGTTTCACCATCCATAGTGTTATAGAGGGTTACCTCCACCATGGCCTTACCCGACGCCATTTCGCTGATCATCAGGTCAGCCATCAGGTTACCGGAGTGGGTTCCACTGTAAGGGGCCGCTTCCACCGTTTGGCCGTTATGAAACTGATAGCTAAAGGTTTCACTCTTCATATTTGGCTGCTCCTTCATGTCGTCATCTTCTTTATCACAAGAAGAGAGGCTGAGGAGGCCTGCTGATGCTAATAGGGCAAACATCAGTTGCTTTGGGTTTTTTAGTAGAAAATTCATCTCTTAGTTTTAATTGATTCACTTTCACTTACGCAGAGCGGTATCGGTCTGGATTGATCTTGTGGTGAATTTCTTACGAAACAGTGTTCCCGGGTGGCTGTAAGGCGCTGGTTTTTAGATAGAAATACCTGGTAAATAATTTAGTGGCTTATGCCGTTACTTCCCAAAAAGCTATCTCCCGGCCGTTAAGCTTTTCAGGATTTGAGGACATTGACTATTTTCCCTGACCGTTTATCCAAACCCATGTTTTACCGCTTGTTTCTGATTTTTTTGCTCCAGGCAATAGCCCCAGGGAAGGCGTCAGCGCAGGACTCCATTGCCTGGTTGCGAGGGCGTTCGAAGCAATTATTGGAAAGTGCTCCCGATTCGGCCATCCGTTACCTCAATAAAGGACTGTATCACAGCCAGCGCATCGATGATGCCGGGAGTGAAGCCTGGTTCAGTCTTCAGAAGGGCAGCATATTTCTCAACCTGAAGGATAGCCTGAGGGCCGGTGAGTATTTTAATCGTAGTCTTAAACTTTATCAACAAATCTCATTTGAGGAGGGTGAGGCTCTGAGCAGGCGTTACCTGGGGCAGGCGCTGGCCGATCCAAGCCAGTTAGCCGCCGCCCAATCATATTTTGAGGAAAACAATGATAGCCTGAACCTTGTCCGGGTCCTCTTTGAGAGGGCCCGCCTGGCAGCGCGCCACAATGATTTTGAGGGAGCCATGAAATATGCCACCCGTGCTACTGCCTACGCCAGGCAGCTGAGTGAAGAGTCGCTGTGGGGTGAGGGTTTGCTGCAATTGGCCAGCCTAAAGCTTGCAGCATCAAATTACGGGGCCATTGACAGTTTGGCGGCCTTATTGCCCGCCTCAGCGGATGAGTCACAAAAATCAGGAATGGCAGTGTACCAGGCGAAAGCTCTTCTGGCTTTAGAGCAGTCGGCCAGCGCTGTTACCCTCCTTAGCCACGTACTGGAAAAGCCACAAGGTGATCAGTATTGGCAGATACAAGCCCTCGAAATGCTGGCGGGCATTCATGAGTCAGCAGCCCTTTTTCCCATGGCCCTGCGTTATTTGGAAGCGGCGGATTCCCTGCGGGAAATGGTAAGGAATAGCAGCCAGGAAAACCGGGTGAAACTCCTGGAGGGCGAGTATCACAACAGTCTTAAAACGGAACAGATAAACCGGTTGAATACCGCCCTGCGGCAGGATTGGTATCAGAAATTACTGCTCAGCGGCATCCTGGTGGTAGCGGCACTTTTTGCGGTAATAATTTATCGCCTGCAGCGGCAGCGTTTGAAGGGCAAAAAAGAGTTGCTGAAACACAATCGTATGCAGGCGGAGGTCAGTCAGAAACTGGCCCAGACCACCCTGGCCCGAAAGCAACTGGAAGAAGAGGTGCTCAAACGTGAACTCGAGGAGCGCAAATCAGACCTGTCTCAGTTTGCTTGTAGTTTTGTGCATCACAAGGATGTGCTGAAGCAGCTGCAAGCCAGGATCGACCGCTTAAAAAGGAGTACCGCTGATGCCAGCCGGCGGGGAAGTATTGCTGAGCTCAGCATGAGTTTATTACAGTTGGCACAACGTGATTTGCCGCGAAAACACCTGCTTGATAAGGCCTTTGAACTTGATGATGAGGTGTATTTCAACCTGAGGGAGCGCTTTCCGCAGCTATCGGACCAGGATCTTGAATTATTGGTTTTTATCCTTTCCGGAACCAAATCAGCCGAAATTGCCGCTATCTATAATATTGAGCAAGCCAGCCTGATGACCCGACGGTACCGCTTGCGCAAAAAACTTGGCATCAACAAGGGGGAAGATTTGCATGATTTTGTGGAACGTAAACTGGCGGAGGATGTGCAGGCTTAAGAGAATTTATTGGCTGTTATCGCTCGTACTCCCTATTTGCTCCCCGGCGGGGGCGCAAAACAATAATGGGCAGATTAATGACCAACGATGGCAAGCCCAGATAGAGGACTTTCTGATGGACCGGCCAGATACTGCGCTGGTGATGTTGCAACAAAGCTGGCAGCTGGCATCAATGGAGAGCAATAAGGAAATGATGGCCTGGGTTCTCAAGCGTAAGGGTACCCTCTATATGTATTTAAGCGACAATGAGCAGGCCATCGATAACTACCTGCGGGCCCTGGCCCTTTATCGCGAAATACAGGATAGCAGTGGCATTGCCGGTATGTATATGAACCTGGGGAATGTAGCTGATGCAGCCGCGGAGAAAATAGATTTCTATAAACAGAGCATTGAATGGTATAAGCAATTGGGTCAGCCTGCCGGGGTGGCAAAAAGCCTGGTAAATGTCGGAACCACTCATCTTGATAATTACGAGTATGAACTGGCTCAACCTTATTTTGAAGAAGCCCTTAAAATATCATCTGACATAAATGCCGCGATAAGTATTGCCAGCAGTACCCTTAACCTGGCTATCGTTTATGAGGCTTTAGGGGAGCCTGCCAAAGGAATCCGTTATATCAAAAAGGCCTTGCGGTACTACGAAGACAATCACAACCCGGTGGGAATGGTTTACGGCTACTACAACCTGGGGCAGTTTTACCTGCGCATGGCTAAATTGGATAGCTGTGAAATCTACATTAATAAAACTCTGCAAACAGCTCAGGAGGGTTTTGTAGACATCCGCCGGCTTTGTTATGAAGTGTTGAAGACCATTGAGGTGGAGCGGGGTAATTATCGTTTGGCCGTGATGCGTCAACACCAGCGTGATTCGATGGCCTCCCTGAGTAGCGCCTTAAACAATGCCCGCTTATTCGCCCGCATGGAAACAGAGCATCAGGTACAACTTAAGGAGGGAGCTATTGAAAAACTGGATATGGAGATCGAGCGATCCCGCTCCATTAAGCAGATGCTGATCGGCTTGCTGGGGTCATTGATAGGCCTGGGTGGGCTTTCTGTTTTTTTGCAGCGGGATGCGGGTAAAAAAGCGCAAAGCCTCTTGCTTCAGCATGAACGTTACGCGCAAACAAGGCGGGCCCTGGCGCAAAGAAAGTTACAGGTGGCTGAACTGGAAAAAAAGAAGCTCGATGCGCGCTTGCAGTATACCCAGGCTGAGTTGACTCAGTTTGCCCTCAACTTTGTACGTAATAACGAAATAATTGAGGAGCTGGGCGTAAACATATCCCGGCTGCGCAAAAGTGCCGTCACCAAAAAGGAGGCAGTGGCGCTCAGTGAGTTCAAAAATACCCTGCTCAACCTTATTGATCAGGGTGAGGCTAAATCTGCTTTTATAAAAAAGGCGGTTGAGCTCAATAATGAATTCATCACTGCCCTGAGGCAGCACTATCCCCGGCTTACAAAAAGCGAAAGAGAGCTCCTCATTTTGATAATGCTCCGCTTAAATTATAAGGAAATAGCTTCCATCTACGGGGTGAAACCCTCCACGGTAGTGATGAAGCGCTACAAGGTGCGTCGCAAACTTGGGATGAAAAGAGGAGAGACCTTTGATTATTTTGTTCGTCAAAATATCTCCCAAAGCTAAAAGAGCGAAACCTCATGGTTTCGCTCTTATTGTTGGGTAAATGGTTGGAATTTTTGTTAAATCTAAACTGCCATTCCCAAAGAAGGGTCAATAATATTCAGTGAATATT
>CAZUCA010000075.1:0-13568 GCA_964619125.1 uncultured Owenweeksia sp.
TCGCCGGCGGCAAAAATGCCTGCCTTGCTGGTCTCCAGTAAATAGGGCTCCCTTTTGAGCTTCCATTCCTTGCTGAATTTTTCGTCCACCGCCAGGTCGCGGCCGGTAAGGAGGTAGCCCTTGTCATCCTGCTCCAAAAAGCTATCTAACCACTCGGTAAAGGGGCGGGCCCCGATAAAAATAAACAGTGCCCCGGCCTCCACGGTGCGGTTTTCGTGGGAGTTATTGTCGCATAACACCAGTTGCTCAAGCGCCTTGTCACCCCTGGCTTCCACAATGTCGGTGTGCCCCAGCACCTCAATGTTTTCTGTGTTGTTAATTTGATCGATGAGGTAAGCAGACATGGTGCTTCTAAGGTCTTCGCGACGAATAATGATGTACACCCTATTGGCGAACTGTGACAGGTACATGGCGCCCTGCCCGGCCGAATTACCACCGCCCACCACATATACATCGCGCTTGCTGCAGGCCCGGGCTTCGGTGGTGGCCGCTCCATAATAAATGCCGGCACCGGTAAAACTGTCCACTCCCTTTACGGCGAGCCGTCGGTAATCCACGCCGGTGGTGATCACCAGGCTCTTGGCCATCAATTCACTGCCATCGGCAAGGGCTATAATTTTGTACTGCCCCCGCAATTTTATTTCCTGTACTTCCCCGGGGTTGAGAAATTCAGCTCCCAGTCGTTGGGCCTGGGTAATGGCACGACGGGTAAGATCACTACCGCTCAGTCCCTTAGGGAATCCCAGGTAATTTTCAATGCGGGAGGAAGTACCTGCCTGTCCGCCCGGCGCCCGGCGTTCTACCAATAGGGTTTTTAGCCCTTCACTGGCTCCATACACCGCTGCGGCCAGTCCCGCTGGTCCGGCACCGATGATGATGACGTCATAGAGATCGGCGGAAGCCTTGGGGTTAAGGCCTAATTTACTGGCGACCTTTTGGATGTCTGGATTGCCGAAATAGGAGCCATCTTCAAAAAAAACCGCCGGTAAGTCCTTACTTTCAATATGGTTTAATTCAACCAACTCACGCCCCCGGGGGGAGCTTTCCACATCGTACCAGCGGTAAGGAAAGAGGTTGCCGGCGAGATAGTCCTTAAGCTGGTGGCTGCGGGGCGAAAACTGATAGCCCACTACTCTGATACCGTCATTTTCAGGTTGGTAATCACTGATCCAGTCATCGAGCAGGTCGTCGAGCACAGGGTACATTTTTTCTTCGGGAGGGTCCCAGGGTTTTATCAGGTAGTAATCAAGTTGTACCTCGTTGATGGCCTTTATGGCGGCATCGGTATCTGAGTAGGCCGTAAGTAAGACTCTTTTGGCGCGGGGAAACAACTGGCGAGCCTTTTCGAGAAACTCTACTCCCAGCATGCCCGGCATGCGCTGGTCGCAGACAAAAAGGGCAATATCGTCGTCCTTGTTTTTCAGCTCCTGCAGGCTCTCCAGGGCCTCCGCGGGGAGGTCGGTGGAAATAACGCGGTAGTCATGGCGGTAGCGATTCTTAAGATCACGACCCACTGCCCGCAGTACCTGGGGATCATCGTCGAGTGCCAGAATGATCGGTTTTTTCATAGTGTAGTGGTTGTTGTGTCCCGCTCCCGCTAATGCTTCAGCGGCAGGCAAACTTCAAACTCGGTGTTGCCTGCTTTGGATTTTACCTGTATACTGCCATGATGCCGCTCTATAATTCGCTTGACCACGTCAAGACCCAGCCCATTGCCCTTGCCCACATCCTTGGTGGTGAAAAAGGGATCCCAGATGCGGTTCACCACCTCTTCCGGAATGCCGGGGCCATTATCCCTGAATCGAATTTTTACATGATTATGCTCCTGCGAGGTTTTGATGGCAAGCCGGGCATCCTGCGAATCTTCGAGGGCATCAAGAGCATTGTCAATCAAATTGGTCCATACCTGGTTGAGCTGGTTTACCATAGCCTCAGGCATGGGGAGATCTTCGGCGAATTCGCGCTCCAGGCTTACATTGTTTTTCTTGAATTTGTGTTTTAGCATCAACAGCGTGTTGTCGAGGCTTTGATGGATATCAGTGGGCGCCATATCCTGGCTGCGGTCCATTTGGGTGAAGTTCTTTACGCTGCTTACCAGTTCGGCAATGCGGCTGCTGGCATCCTCAATTTCACGTACCATTTTTTCGGTGATAAGGCTTTCGTTTATCCAATGAACAGTAGCGCTGAAGTGGTGCTCACCGCTGATGTTGCGCAGCTGCCTGAGTTCATCGCAGCTAAAATTATATTCCACCAGGTTTTCGGCTATTTCATCGGCGGCGGCAACCTTAAATTGGGTGAGACATGCGCTGAGCTCGTCTTCCAGCTGCTGGCGCTGCATCATGCCTAAGCGGGGCTGAACCTGACCCAGTCGTTCGAATAGGAGGTTGGCAATTTTATCCACTTGGTCGGGCGAAACCTGCATCGCCATTACCCTTTTAAAATGGCCTGGTTGCTGCCTGAGGTGACTTTGCAGTTCCTTACTGCTGCGAACGATAGCCGAGGCCGGATTATTGAGCTCATGAGCCAGCCCCGCTGATAATTTACCCAGGGCCATCATCTTTTCATTTTGCTGCTGAAAGGTGGTGAATTCGCGGATGCGGGAACTCATCAAGTGTACCAATTCCTCGGTAAGGTGATAATTCTCACGAATCAAATCGGGCATTTTTTCTTTGGGAAAAGCCAGAATCCAGCAGTCTTCAAGCGCCTGGCCATAGCCCCTGACCTCCTTAAGGCGAGAGTAGGGTAGAAGCCCGCTGATAGCACCCTTCTCAACTATCATATACTCCTGCTGCTGCCCGTTTTGCATGGCAAATATCCGCAGCTTACCTGCAACTATGAGGTGCATGTTGAGGGCAGTATCACCGGCCTTAAAGAGATACTCATCCTCCTTAAGCTGAAAAAACCGGGAGTGCTCAATCAGGTAGGTCAGCTCCGCTTCCGGCACCTCGCTCAATGGTTCAAAAATTTGCTGGAGGTCGGTTGCGGTCGGTTTTTTCATGGCTAAAAATTATGCTCCTCAAGTTCCGGAAATCAGGTGGTTAAGAGGAAGATCTAAAATTAAGCAATTGCTAAATCTTATGATCAGAATTCCACAATCAAACCTATGCTGGGTACCACGGTACCACTTTCGTTATCAAGGGCGATGAGGCGGTAACGCTCCTCACCGCTTTGGGGGTCGGTATATGGGTCGGGGTTTTCGGGGTCGATAATGTAAAATGGTTCACCGGCCACACTTTGAGCCAGGGCATTTTGCACGTCCAGGTAGAGATCGAGGCTGAAGCGGGGAAAAAACCACTTCTTGTCAATTCTCAGGTTCAGACGGTTAAAGTTATCATAGCGGAGCTGGTTCAAGCGATCGTAGTCGGGCAGTACCCGTTGATTGACATCATATACATCCACAAAACTGGAATTGTAGAGGTCGCCGGGTGTGTAGGGAGCACCACCAAGAAACTGATACTGAACCCCTAATTCCCAGTTTTCGCCGAATTTTTTCCCGGCAGTGAGGGTAACTATGTGTTGATTGTCCCAGGCAGAGGCTACAAGGTCTCCATTTTTATCTTCAAATTCACTGGTAACCAGGGTGTAGGCCAAGGTGCCAAACCAGCCTTTGTACAGCTTTTGCTGGTATAGAAATTCGAGGCCATAGGATTGCACTTCGGCTGAGCTGTTTGCTGCTCCGTTGCCTACTACCCCAAAATCCCCACCCAGGTTGGCCAGTGTCAGGCTGTCCTGAGTAAGGAAGGGGTATTGGGCATAATCTTTATAAAACCCTTCCAGGCTAATTTTGGCGGCAAAAGGCAGGTAGTAGCTAAAACCAGCTACATAATGTATGGCCTGGATGTAGTCCAGGTCTTCATTTACCAGCCTTTGGTTATTGTCTCTGAAGCCCAGGGTGGTGTAGGGGGGGAGCTGGTAGTAAACACCGGTACTGGCATTAAAGCTCAGTTCACCGTTGAAATTATAGCTGAAAGCCAGCTTGGGTGAGAGTTGGTTTAAGGGGTTGGCCATCTTCTCATTAAAGGTATTGGCATCAGCCCTGAGGCCAGCGGTCAACTGCAGTCTTTCTTCAAAAAAGGAGCGGCTGGCGGAAGCGAAAAAGGCATATTTATACAGACGTAAATCACTCTGGTAATCAAGAATGGGGAAGCCGGCTGGTACCCTCAGGTCTACGGTGCGGGTGTTGTACTTAGCTTCCTCAAATCCCAGGCCGGTGTTAAAACGCCAATTTCCCTGGCGGTAGAAGTTTTCCACCCGTAGCTTATTTTCAATCTCCTGCGATTGGTAATCCAATAATTGCACCGCCGATTCGTCGTTGTCGAGAAATTTTTCGGCGGTGTTATTGAGCATAAAGCGGCTCAGGATAATATTGGTGTAAGAGTTTTTACCAAAGTGCGTATACTTGGTGCCTACCGAGTAATTCCATTGCTCATTGACCGGTAGAAACTGCAACTGATACTGCTGAGCCAGTGTTTCATTGGCATCGAGGTTTAGCCTGAAGTTGTCTATGGCGCCCAGGCCGAGAAAGGTGATCTGGTTTTTGTCATCAATGCGGTGCTTCACTTTCAGTTGGAAATCATTGTAGGTAGGCAGGAATGACAGTTCCAGCAGACCAAACAAAAACTGAAGATAGCTGCGCCGGGCCGAAGCAATAAAAGTGGTGTTCTCACTTAAGGGGCCTTCGAGGGTAAGACCCACTTCTGAGGCGCCGACCTGGAAGGTACCTCCCAAATTGTCATTGCGGCCATCTTTGAGTTTTAGAGCCATTACTGAACTAAGGGCATTGGCCTGATTTACGGGAAAGGCAGAGGTATATAAATCTACCTCGCGAATAAAATTCACGTTGATCAGGCCTACCGGTCCGCCACTACTACCCTGAGTAGCGAAGTGGTTTATGGCCGGTATTTCAATGCCGTCCAGGTAGAACTTATTTTCATTGGGACCGCCACCACGGATAATGATGTCATTGCGGAAACTGGGGGTGGAAGCTACCCCGGGTAAGGCCTGTATCACCTTGGAAATATCCTGGTTACCGCCGGGGTTGCGCTGAATTTCATTAATGCCGAGGGTATTTACCGAAACCGGACTTTCGGCTTTGCGTTGAAATTGCTGTTGGGCCGAAACTTCCACTTCCTTTAAGCTCTGCTGTGCCTGGCTTAAGGCAAAATCAAGGAAGCGGGGCTTGGCCCTGGTTACCTGTATTTCGAATTCGGTTTTAGGGCTGTAGCCTACAAAGCTGGCTTCCACATTGTAAAGGCCGGGTGCCACCTTAAGCTCATAATTACCATCAGCATCAGTGGTAGTGCCGGTGCTGCTGCCCTTAATAACTACGTTGGCAAAGGGGAGGGGCTCATTGTTGATAGCGTCGTAAACCCGGCCTTTAATAAGACCGTCCTGGCCCCAACCTATGAGAGCCAGTAAGCTCAGGCAAAGTGAAAATGTAAATTTCAATGTTTAAACTTTTATTTTAGTATAAAAAAACCCCGGCCGGGGGCCAGGGTTCTAAAAGGACAAAAATATTTATTCTTCGGCCTTTTCAGCCGACATTTCACTCACCGGGTAGAAAATTTCCACCTGCCATTGGCTGGTGTCAGGCACTTCCTCAGGGTCGTTGATAAATACTTCCCAGGGGCTTCCTACAATTTCGAGTTGATTTTGCTGGGTGTATTCGTACATGGCGTTGTGCTCAGCTTCGGTATCATAGCCACCGGTATGGATGGTTCTGATTACCGGACCACCATAAGTCATACCTTTCTTAATATCACCTTTAGCCGGTTTATCGGAGTCAGCGGCAATGGCAATTTCCATTTTGGCGCGCTTGTTTTCCATATCCCAGTCGTGGTAAATAGCAAAGGGAGCCATAGTCATATTCTGGGCATCGTCGCCGAGGTAAGCCATTAATTTGCCATAGTTTTCAGCAAAAAGCTCTGAATTCAGCTCATCCCATGACAGGTCATGGGCAATGCTGTAATAGTTTTTGGCCTCAACCTCATCACGACGGATGTCTATCGCCGTTTGCTGCTCGGCCTTGGCTTTTTCTTCCACCACCTGTTTCAGGTTAGCCAGGCCTTCTTCAAAATCAGCGCCCACGGTTTCGTCCATCCCCAGGTTAAACACCCTCAGGAAAAAAGGAAATTCACCTTCAAAGGCCCAGGTAACCTTAGTCCGATTGTCATCGGTAGGTTCAAACTTCCAATGGCCGTCAGATTCACCCATACCTTCAAAGGCAATATGAGTGTCCATGCTTTTTGGGGGCACTGTTTTGGTGATGGTTTGTGTGCCGGCACCGGCCTTTTCGCCTTTCCAGCTGTAAGACGCGCCCTCTCCTTCGGACTTGTCACCATAGGTAACCTCCATGTCGGGGTCCATGCGGTGCCATTTACTCCAGTCTTTCCAGGTTTTGAAATCGCTTACGGTAGCGTACACATGGTCAGGTTTGGCGTCAATGGTAGTGCTTCTTTCAACGTAATACTCCGCTGGCAGGGTGCTCATCCAGATGGCATAGCCACCGATGATAACAACCAGAATAACCAGGATGATTTTTAGTGCTTTCATTTGAGTTGGTTTTGTTTTGAATTACACCAAAAGTAGCAACTTCATTTTGATCGCCTATGTTTATTTTGTGAGTAAGCACGTGAATAAAATTTGGCAGGCAGTGGTCATTTTTGAGGGCAGGCTTGGCAAATCCTTCTAAATTTGCGCCCATGCACGAAATGATCCTTATTCTCGATTGTGGCTCACAATATACCCAGCTAATTGCCCGCCGGGTGCGTGAACTGAATGTTTACTGCGAAATACATCCCTATAATAATATCCCTGCTATTGATCCTGAAGTGGTGAAAGGGGTGATAATCAGCGGCAGCCCCTCGTCGGTACGTGATGCCAATTCTCCCAATATTGATCTCCAGGCTTTTAAAGGCAAATTACCGTTGCTGGGAGTTTGTTATGGTGCTCAATATCTGGTACAGGCCTTTGGCGGTAAAGTGGAAGCTTCTGACAGTCGTGAGTATGGCAGGGCCAATCTTCACTATATTGATGAGGAATCAGAGCTCATGCAGCAAATGCCTTTGCACACTCAGGTGTGGATGAGTCATGGTGATACCATTATTGATTTGCCCTCGAATTATAAAATTATTGCCAGTACCCGCGATGTAAAGGCCGCCGCCTTTAAGATTGAAGGTGAAACCACCTATGGTATTCAGTTTCACCCCGAGGTGTACCACAGCGTAGACGGCAAATTGCTGTTGCAAAATTTTGTGAAAAATATCTGCGGCTGCCAGGGTGACTGGACGCCCGCCTCTTTTGTGGAGGACACCGTGGCTGACCTGAAGAAGAAATTGGGTGATGACCATGTAGTTCTCGGTCTTAGCGGTGGGGTAGACAGCACCGTTACCGCCGTTTTGCTCGACAAGGCCATTGGCGATCGCCTGCATTGCATTTTTGTAAACAACGGGGTGCTGCGCAAGGGAGAGTTTGAAGGCGTGTTGGAACAATATAAGCACATGGGGCTGAATGTAAAAGGAGTCGACTCATCTGAGCGCTTCCTCAATGCCCTTGAAGGTATTTCAGATCCGGAACAAAAGCGAAAGGCTATTGGCCGCGTGTTCATCGAGGTTTTTGACGATGAAGCACATGCCATTGAAAATGTTAGTTGGCTGGGTCAAGGCACTATTTATCCGGATGTGATTGAATCGGTTTCGGTAAAAGGTCCCTCAGCAACTATTAAATCGCATCATAATGTGGGTGGCCTGCCTGATTTTATGAAATTGAAGGTGGTGGAGCCGCTCAACACTCTTTTTAAGGATGAAGTACGCCGGGTAGGACGTGAGCTGGGGATCGCCGGATCCCTGCTGGGTCGTCATCCTTTCCCCGGTCCTGGCCTGGCCATTCGCATTATTGGCGAGATTACTAAGGAAAAGGTGCGCATTTTGCAGGAGGTTGACCATATCTTTATTAATGGTCTGCGCGAACATGATTTGTATGACCGGGTTTGGCAGGCGGGTGCAATGCTCCTGCCGGTACAGTCGGTAGGGGTGATGGGTGATGAGCGCACTTACGAAAGTGTGGTTGCCCTGCGTGCCGTTGAAAGTACTGATGGTATGACAGCTGACTGGGTGCATCTGCCCTATGAATTTTTGGCTGAAGTATCCAATAAAATCATAAATCGCGTTAAAGGGGTTAACCGGGTGGTGTATGACATCAGCTCCAAGCCCCCTGCAACAATTGAATGGGAATGATCAGAAAAATTTTAGTGTTGGTATTCCTCCTGCTGGCTGCCGTACAGGTACAGGCTCAGGAGGAGGAAGAACTTATCTTTCACCAGGTAAAGCGGGGAGAAACCAAGTATGGTATCTCCCGGGAGTATCACATCAGTATTCAGCGGCTGGAGCAATTTAACCCCGAAATCAAAGCCGGGTTAAATGTGGGTATGAAGCTCCTGATTCCAGCCCCCCTCAAGGCAGATTCGATTGCAATTGCCTCCAAAAATGACACCAGTGTCATTGAGCATCCGGTGAAAAAGGGCGATACTTTTTATTCATTGGCCCGTGAATATGGGGTAAGTATCGCCGAAATAAAAGCCGAGAACGACGGCCTGCCGGCCGGCCTCAGAATTGGAGAGTTGATTTACATTCCCCGTAAGGACACCAACGAGTTGGGAGGGCAGATGCTCGATAATTACTATGTGATTGAGGTGAAACCTAAGCAAACCGCATACAGCATCAGTCGCGAATATGATATTTCACTGGACAGCCTCTACATCCTCAATCCGGGTATAGAAAACGGCTTGCAGATCGGTCAGATGGTGCGGATGCCTAAAAACCGCAAACCGGAAGTGGTGAAAGTGCTGGAAAAAAAGCCCCAGGAAACGCTCAACAGTGACCGTCCCGAACCCAAGGCAGACACCACCAGTGGCTATATTTTATACCAGGTAAAAACCGGCGACAGTTTTTACTCACTTAAGCAGCGCTATCGCATTTCTCAAACCGAATTGCTGGAACTCAACCCCGAACTCAGTGCCGGTCTAAAGGTGGGTAATTATATCATTATTCCCCGCCAGCGCGAAGAGAAGGAGCCGAGCAACTTTTTTGAAAAGTTGTTTCGCCAGGTGGAGGCCAGCGAGGAGTTGCCTCCTGTGAGCAAGGAAAAGAAGGAGAAGAAAGACTCGCTCAACAATATCGGCATCATTAGCGAGGAGCAAATCGCGGTGATTGAAGATACCATAGAGGTGGATATTAACAAGAACTACCGCGTGGCGGTAATGCTGCCATTCTTTGCCCGCCCTGATACCACCGTTCCCCAAAGAGTGAGCGACCGCAGTAAAATTGCGCTTGAATTTTACAACGGCTTGCTGATGGCAGCTGACACCCTCAGTAATGACGGGATGAACCTTACCCTGAATGTTTTCGACACTGAGAACAGTCGCTATAAGTTGAACCGCTTGATTCCGGAAGTGCGCAGGGGGCAGTACGATCTTGTTATCGGGCCGCTGTACCGTGAAAATGTGGAGCTGGTAGCTGATAAGCTGCGCAAGGAAAAAATACTGGTAATTAGCCCCCTCAGCAAGGCCGTAAGTGTGGAAGGACGGCCAAACCTGGTAAATGCCCGCCAGGATCGCTCGGCCAATGCCCAGCGGGTGGCCGAAATTCTCAATGAATACTACCTTGATTATAATGTGGTTTTTGCCATCAACGGCGAAGAAGGGGCCTATGAACTGGAGCAACAGATTAAGAGCCGACTGAGCCCCCGCCCCACTGGCGCCTACGTTAAAAACGCCATCAGCGCACCTGACATGCCCATTAGTCGCGTAGACCTTGAGGGCGCCTTAAGTGAGGAACGTCCCAATGTGGTGGTGGTATTTACTGAAGATCAGGTATTCCTTACCGGCCTGGTAAACAACTTAAGGCTATTGCGCAGCTTTGATATTTCACTGGTTGGTCCTGCCAAACTGATGCAGATTGAAACGCTCGATCTCAATTACCTCAATGATCTTAAGCTCACCATGCCCGATATCCATTTCGCCGATTTTCAGGATTCGGCCACGGTGGATTTTGTGCGCGCATACCGCAAACGCTTTAAGGCCGAACCTACCAACATAGCTTTTCAGGGCTACGATGTAGGTCGCTATTTTCTGGGTAAGCTCTGGACTTCGGGCGTATACCTGCCACTAACTATCCAGGGCGACAAAACTATGCTCAGCACTGGTTTTGAGATGATTCAAATCCCCGGTGGTGGCTTTGAAAATACCTTTATGCACGTAATTGGGGTAAGAAACCTGACCCTGGTAAAACTGGACCGTTAGCAGCGAACCAGTGGATCACATTAAAAAAGGGCGGTTTTTACCGCCCTTTTCTATTTTATTTCTGTCCAACTATCAATTAATTGTATCGGGGTCAATGCTGCCTCCCCGCAAATAGCTGCTAAACAGATCCGAGAAGTTAAAGCCTTCACTCAGCTTTTCACGGTTTAGCTTATTGTATTCGGCCAGGGCCCAAAGCACCATTTCCATCAAAAAGTAACGCTCGCTTTCCGTGGCATCAGGACATTCCTCTTGTATCAGTTTTTTTAAGGGTGCAATGTCGTCGAGTACCTGGCGATACTTTTTATCTGAAAATTCCTGCAGTAAATCCACCGAATGTCCACGGCCAAACCATTCGGTAAGCTCATGATAGGGGCTGTCATGGTCACTGTTTTTCAGTTTGTCAAGGGGAGGGAGGTATTCAGAAATCAGTGACTTCACCGCCTTGCCCAAAAGATGCTCTGCCACCAGAGCCGCTCCTTCCTGTTCTCCTTCATACACCAGTTCTACCTTTCCGGTAATGGCCGGTACTATGCCGGTAAAATCCATCAGGCGGATGCTGGTGTTAGTACTGCCATTGCGTAAATTTCTCCTTTCGGCAGTGCTGAGCAGGTTTTCCATGGCCGATATACCGAGGCGAGCCGATACGCCGCTGCGGGCATCTATATATTCATTGTCACGGGCCTCAAAGGAAATTTGCTCCAGCAGGTCAAAGGCGGGTTCAGGTATGTCGATGCTGTCGCGTTGATCGCTGAGTTGCTGTGACTCCTGGGCGGTAATTTTGCGTGCCGTGGCAAGGTCGCCGGGGTAATGGGTCAGAATCTGGCTGCCAATCCGGTCTTTAAGGGGAGTAACAATGCTGCCGCGGTTGGTATAGTCTTCGGGGTTGGCCGTAAAAATAAACTGGATATCAAGTTTCAGGCGCAACTTAAAGCCCCGGATCTGCACATCGCCTTCCTGTAAAATATTAAAAAGTGCCACCTGAATGCGGGCCTGGAGGTCAGGCAACTCATTAATTACAAAAATGCTGCGGTTGGCCCGGGGTACCATCCCGAAATGAATGACGCCTTCATCGCCAAAGGAGAGGCGCAGGTTAGCGGCCTTAATAGGATCTATATCGCCAATCAGGTCTGCTACCGTAACATCGGGGGTAGCCAGTTTTTCATAGTAGCGCTCCTCGCGATGCAACCAGTCAATAGGGGTGTCATCACCCTTTTCGGCAATCAATTTGCGGGCATAGCTCGAAATCGGGCTGAAGGGATCATCGGCCAGTTCTGAACCTGCCACTATCGGAATGTATTCATCGAGCAGACCTACCATCAGCCGGGCCATCCTGGTTTTGGCCTGCCCCCGCAGGCCCAGAAAATTGATGTTGTGGCCGGAGAGAATAGCTCGCTCCACATCGGGAATGACGGAATTTTCGTAACCGTGAATGCCTTCGAATACACTGCTGCCATTCTTAATACACTCAATCAGGTTGCTACGCAATTCCTGCTTAATGGTTTTTGACTTATATCCCTGCTCACGGAGATCGCCGAGGGTTTTTATGGCTTCACGTTTCATCGTCTGCTATTCAATCGCTCTCTGAACTGTTCTTTAATAGTTCTAAAAGTAGCGCCGTCATTATTGATGGGCGGCACTTCCCGGTCCACTAGTTTCAGGTAATTGGTTACTGTATCCTGCCTTATGGTTATGCTGCTATCACTTCTTTCCTTCACCACAATATAATCCAGGAGGTGATCAGCATTTTTACTTACAGTGTCGCCATACATCTTTATGGTATCGCCCACCGCCCGATAGGGGAAAAGGGCCAACGGCCGGTTTCGTTTACTGATAACCAGGTTATCCTCGCCAAACCAAATTTCGCCGTAAAAACCTTCGCGGGTGCTAAAGGAATAAATGCCCTGAAGGTTTTCGGCCTTGCCGGGCTGCGTTTCTGATGAGCAGGAGTAAAGCAAAACCAGCAACAGCCCGGTTTTAAGAGTAGGGGGTAACTTGATCTTCATAGGTGTAAAATTGTTTTTTGTTTAGCGCAATCGCTTGCTTCGGTTTGATTCATAATCCTTAAAAATAAAATCGCCCAAACCACTGAGGCCGGTATAAAAGGCCTTGCCCTTATTCGCTTCCGCAAATTGCTGAACAAAGCGCTGCAGGTAGGGGTCGCGGGCAATCATAAAAGTTGTAATCGGGATGCCCATTCGCCGGCAGGCAGCGGCTTTATTGAGGCATTTATTTACAATATACTCATCCAGGCCAAAACTGTTTTTGTAATAGCTACCGTCACGCTCTTTAAGGCAGCTGGGCTTGCCATCAGTAATCATAAAGATCTGCTTATTGCTGTTTTTCTTTTTTCGAAGTAAATCAATGGCGAGATCCAGACCCGCTACCGTATTGGTGTGATAGGGGCCTACCTTCAGGTAGGGTAGTTGTTCCAGTGAAATTTGCCAGGCGTCATTACCAAACACTATGATGTCAAGAGTATCTTTAGGGTAGCGGGTTTTGATGAGTTCAGCCAGCGCCAGGGCCACCTTTTTAGCCGGAGTAATGCGGTCTTCACCATAGAGGATCATGCTGTGGCTGATATCAATCATCAGTACTGTGCTCATCTGGGCCTTGAAGTGGCTTTCCTCTACCACCAGATCTTTCTGGGTCATGTCAAAATGATCAATACCGTGATTGATATAGGCATTTTTAATGCTCTCATTCATGGCAATCTGATCGAGGCTGTCGCCAAACTGGTAATTGCGCAAATCGGCGGTTTTTTCATCTCCCATTCCACTGTAATTGGTTTGGTGATTACCGCTGGTGGATTTTTTCAACTTACCAAAAATTTGCTCAAGGGCATTGCGGCGCAAAATACCTTCGGCTTTAGCCGTTAGGCTCAGGCTACCACCATCGCCCTGCCCATCGCCTGGGTTTGGGTCTATCTCTTCCCGGAGGTATCCCCGGTCCTTTAGGTCTTCTATGAAATCAGCGATGCTGTAATCGGGGGTAGTCAAACCGTATTCGGCATCCAGTTCGCGCAGCCAGTCCAGGGCTTCTTCCACATCACCAGAGGTATGGAGAATAAGCTCCTTAAAGATGTCGAAAAGTTTTTCGAAGGGACTTTTACCCTCGCCTGTATAACGGCTGTAGCGAAAACCAATCATAAAGCTATTTTACTGAATCTTATCGGGAGTTGAAATTGCCTTTATCGATATAATCCTCCCGGCTGACTATAAGTTTAGCGTTGGCAGCGGCAAGGGCTGTAGCTTTTGAATTGTTCGGGAAAAGT
>CAZUCA010000076.1:0-12850 GCA_964619125.1 uncultured Owenweeksia sp.
GGCAGCTCCAACTTCATAAGAGCGTCAATGGTCTTGGAAGAAGATGAGTAGATATCGAGCAATCTCTTGTAAGAGGAAAGCTCAAACTGCTCTCTTGACTTCTTGTTTACGTGAGGTGAACGAAGCACGGTGTAGATCCTCTTGTTGGTTGGAAGAGGAATCGGTCCATTAATAATGGCACCGGTGCTTTTTACAGTCTTTACGATCTTTTCGGCAGACTTATCTACCAGGTTGTAATCGTATGATTTTAATTTGATCCTGATCTTCTGACTCATCTTAACTTATTGTCTTATGCAGGTTGTTTACCTTTTACTTTAGCGATCACCTCGTCAGCTACGTTCTTAGGAGCTTCGGCAAAGTGTGAAAATTCCATGGTGGATGTGGCACGGCCGGAAGACATAGTCCTCAGGGCAGTTACGTAGCCAAACATCTCTGATAGTGGAACTTTAGCCTTAATTACTTTCGACCCTGAACGGTCGCCCATTGCTTCAACCACTCCCCTTCTACGGTTAAGGTCACCTACAATGTCCCCCATGTTTTCCTCGGGAGTAAGTACTTCCAGCTTCATGATAGGCTCAAGCAATACCGGGTTGGCCTTAGGAAGGGCCTCACGGTAGGCAAGCTTGGCAGCCAGCTCAAACGACAGCTGATCAGAGTCAACCGCGTGGAACGAACCATCGGAAAGGGTTACAGTAAGGCTATCAACAGGGTATCCGGCCAACACACCATTCTTCATGGCTTCCTTGAATCCTTTCTCTACAGATGGGATAAATTCCTTGGGAACGTTACCACCTTTCACTTCGTTGTTGAAGATCAAACCTGGGTTTTCAGGATCTCCAGGGCCAATGGTAACTACGATATCCGCAAATTTACCACGACCACCGGTTTGCTTCTTGTAAACCTCGCGGTGATTAACAGTACCGTTGATAGCTTCCTTGTAGGAAACCTGGGGAGCACCCTGGTTCACCTCCACCTTAAACTCACGCTTAAGACGGTCGCAGATGATATCAAGGTGAAGCTCACCCATACCGCTGATCACGGTTTGACCGGTATCGTCATCGGTGTGAACCTGGAAGGTGGGATCCTCTTCAGCCAGTTTGGCCAAAGCCATACCCAACTTATCCACGTCTGCCTGAGTCTTAGGCTCAACTGCCAAACCGATTACAGGCTCGGGGAAGTCCATTGACTCCAATACGATGGGGTGCTTCTCATTACAAAGAGTATCACCTGTCTTAATATCTTTAAAACCTACCAATGCACCAATATCACCAGCACCAAGGGTGTCAATCTGGTTTTGCTTGTTGGCGTGCATCTGGAAGATTCTTGCAATTCTTTCTTTCTTTCCGGTACGGCTGTTAAGCACATAAGATCCGGACTCTAGTGTACCTGAATAGGCACGGGTAAAGCACAAACGACCTACAAATGGGTCAGTGGCAATTTTAAAGGCCAGTCCGGCAAACGGATCGTCAAATGTGGGCCTTCTTTTTTCCTCTTGCTCAGTGTTGGGGTTGGTACCTACGATGGCATCAACATCAACAGGAGAAGGAAGGATTTCCATCACCATGTCAAGCATGGCCTGTACACCCTTGTTCTTAAAGGCAGAACCACACATCATTGGCACCACGGTACCGGCAATGGTAGCTTCGCGAAGAGCATCCAGGATTTCCCTTTCAGTAAGAGACTCAGGATCCTCAAAATATTTTTCCATCAGGGTGTCGTTGAACTCAGCCACGGCTTCGAGCAACTTCTCGCGGTACTCGGTAGCTTCCTCCAATACATCCTCGGGAATTTCAACCTCGTTAAAGGTCATACCCATATCTTCTTCACTCCAGGTAATACCGCGGAAGTTGATAAGGTCAACCACTCCTTTAAAGTCAGCTTCTGAACCGATTGGGATCTGAAGTGGCAAGGCATGACTACCAAGCATTTCCTTCACCTGCTTACACACGTTCAGGAAATCAGCACCCTGGCGGTCCATCTTGTTTACAAAACCAATACGGGGAACATTGTAGTTATTGGCCAGCCTCCAGTTGGTTTCTGATTGTGGCTCAACACCATCCACAGCACTGAAAAGGAATACCAAACCATCCAGCACACGAAGTGAACGGTTTACCTCTACGGTAAAGTCAACGTGTCCGGGGGTGTCGATAATGTTTACGTGGTAGTTGTCACCGCGGTAAGGCCAGTTAAGGGTGGTAGCGGCCGAGGTAATGGTAATACCACGCTCCTGCTCCTGCTCCATCCAGTCCATGGTGGCGGCACCATCGTGCACCTCACCAATTTTGTGACTCACACCACCGTAGTAAAGAATACGTTCGGTAGTGGTTGTTTTGCCAGCGTCAATGTGAGCGGCAATACCAATGTTTCTGGTGTAATTTAGATCTCTTTTTGCCATGCCTAAAGAAATATTCTTATTTCAGTATTGTTATTTGAATCTGCCAAAGTGCGCAAACGCCTTGTTGGCATCGGCCATCTTGTGAGTATCCATTCTCTTTTTCACAGCCGCACCTTCTTCCTTGGCAGCAGCCATTACTTCGGCAGCAAGTCTCTGAGCCATTGACTTCTCGTTACGCTTGCGCGAGAATGAGATCAACCATTTCATGGCGATTGAAATCTTGCGATCAGGGCGGATCTGCATGGGAATCTGGAAGGTAGCACCCCCTACCCTGCGGCTGCGCACCTCTACGTGTGGCATCACATTGTTAAGGGCTTCTTTCCACAACTCCAGGCCATTTCCTTCCTGGGTTTTCTCTGACACGATATTGATGGCGTCGTAGAATACGCGGTAAGCAGTACTCTTCTTGCCATCAAGCATCATCATGTTTACAAAGCGGGTTACCAGCTGATCCTGAAACTGGGGATCGGGTAACAATGGTCTTTTTTTGGCTCTCGTCTTTCTCATTGGACTCTATCGAGAATTATTTTTTATCCTTTGGTTTCTTGGCACCGTACTTACTTCTGCGCTGAGTACGTCCGTTTACACCGGCTGTATCCAGAGCACCACGTACGATGTGATAACGAACACCGGGAAGGTCTTTTACCCTACCACCACGCACCAACACGATGCTGTGTTCCTGAAGGTTGTGACCTTCACCTGGAATGTAAGCATTCACTTCATTGCCGTTGGTGAGGCGTACACGGGCTACTTTACGCATAGCCGAGTTAGGTTTCTTAGGGGTGGTGGTGTACACACGGGTGCAAACACCGCGACGCTGTGGAGACGACTGAAGAGCAGCTGACTTGCTTTTCTTGGTCATCTGACGCCTTCCCTTTCTAACTAATTGCTGAATCGTTGGCATATACCTTTATTATATAAGCTGTTAAAAATCAACAGGTACCCTATTTTTAGGGGACTGCAAATGTATAACAATTTGGAAACGTAGCAATAGCTTGATAAAAAATGTTTTAGGATTTTTGATTGCTATCCTAAAACCAGCCCTCACGGGGCCTCAGCAAGCGGGACTGCCATGGTCCAAAAAATCTGAACAGGGAACTTTACCCGTACCCTGACTTTTGGAGTTTCAAGCTATTTCAGAGCGGCAAAGATCATCAATTTTGACGCACAAAAAAGGTAGGGAATATTAAATTTTAGGGAGAGGATTGTAAACACCAGACATTGCTTCTAACCTCCCCCGGGGAGATCAGCGAAGAGTTTTTCCAGGTCGACCTTCAAAGCCGGAAAATCACGCGGGACTATAACCTCACCTTCCACAGCAGGCGTTTGGGTGACATATTCACCTTTGTCATTGATGAGATTGCGGATCACGATGCGTTCGCTAACAGAAATCATCCAGTACTCACGCACGCCGTACTCCTGGTAGAGTTCGCGCTTCAGGGTCATATCCTTTTTACGGGTACTGGGCGAAAGGATTTCCACCACCAAGTCGGGAGCACCTACACATCCACGCTCGTTAATTTTAGAGGGATCACAAAGGATAAAGAGATCAGGCTCAACTATATTAACCGCATCACGCCAATCCTCACCCGGGTGCACCAGGTATACATCCAGTGGGGCCTGCCAGATCCGGCACCCCTTTAGCTGGTTTTGTCCGGCCGCCATCTGCAGGTACAGGTTACTAAAGATACGCTGATGGGCCGGTGCCGGCGCCGGGATCATTTTAAAGATCTTGCCCCGGATCAGTTCCATCAATTCATCCACCGGCCAGCTCAGGTAATCACGGGCGGTGTAACTGCCACTGAGGTCAGGTTCCTCAACCCGGCTTTCGGTTTCATCTTCATGCGAATAGGCCATTCTTAAAAATAACACTTTTCAGGCCGGGATCTCTCCTTTATATATAAGGCATTATTATCTATCCGTTGACGCGAGGAAGTTATATCCCAGGTTTAAGCCCAACCAAAGGCGCGCATCGGCCCTATAGAACTCTTGTCCAAGCCGGGCATCCACACCCAGGCTCCAGGTATCCGTTAAGCGCTGTGAAAAGCCCAGGCCCAACTGCAAACCGGCAAAATTATCAGACCGCCAGGCGGGGGGAATATTCTCCTCACCTGCGGCCGGATCTACCAGGTTGCGGCCATAAAAACCACCGGCCGAGAGCTTAAAACCCTGCAGCATCTCGCGGAAATAAAAATTGGCATTTACGTCAAAGGCATAATGCGACTTATCAACGGCATAGCCGTTCATCGCCTCGTTTCTAAGGCTGCCATAAATAAAGGCTCCCGACACGGTCCAGTGTCTGGAATTACCCCCTTCGATACCCAGGGTAATACTGGGAAAAGTATTGTGCTCCACTATAGCATCTACTCCCACGCCCAGATTAGTGGTGAGAATTTGCGCCTGGGTGTGCAGGTTAAAAACAATAATGATCGCAAGGGAAAAAATGGTCTTCAAAATCATTTATGGTTTGTTTTATTAGTAAGACAATCCAACAACCACCAACACGTACTCCACAAAATAAAACTCAGAGATAATACCTGCCATGGGTCCTTTTCCATTTGCCCCATACCTATATATATAAGTACTTTGCCGCCTCGAAGAGATGAATGCATGCAAGACTATCTGAAACAACTGAATCCCTCACAGCGCGAGGCAGTGGTAGCCACTGATGGCGCGGTAATGGTAATTGCCGGTGCCGGCTCGGGCAAGACCCGGGTGCTCACCTACCGCATAGCTTACCTGATGGACGAGAAGGGAGTGGATCCCTTTAATATACTTTCGCTCACCTTTACCAATAAGGCGGCTCGCGAAATGAAGGAGCGGATCGGCACCATTGTGGGAGCCTCCGAGGCCAAGAACCTTTGGATGGGGACTTTCCACTCCATCTTTGCCCGCATCCTCAGGGTGGAGGCCGATCGCCTTGGTTACCCTTCCAACTTCACCATTTACGATGCCGAGGACTCCAAGAAGGCGATCAACCAATCCATTAAGGACCTCAATCTCGATAAGGAGATATACAAAACCAACAATGTGGCCCGCCGCATCTCAGCCCTCAAAAATGCCCTGATCACCCCCAAGGAATATCAGCGCAGCCCCGACCTGCAGGAGTACGATGCCGCCGCCCGCATGCCACAGATGGGTGACATTTACCAGAACTATGTGGAGAAGTGCTTCCGCGGTGGATCGATGGACTTTGATGACCTGTTGTTAAACACGTACTTCCTGCTGCGCAAGTTTCCCGAGGTGCTGGCCAAGTACCAGGACCGCTTCCGTTACATTATGGTGGACGAGTACCAGGATACCAACCACGCCCAGTACCTGATCGTAAAAGCACTGGCCAACCGCTATGGCAACATTTGTGTGGTAGGCGACGATGCCCAGTCGATCTACGCCTTTAGGGGTGCCAACATCAAAAATATCCTCAACTACCAAAAGGACTACGACGATGTGCGCATCTTTAAGCTTGAACAAAACTACCGCTCCACCAAAACCATTGTGGGTGCCGCCAACAGCCTGATCCTGAAAAATAAGGAACAGCTGGAGAAAAACGTGTGGACCGACAACAACGACGGCGAGAAGATTGCCATCCAGAAACTGGTGAGCGACAATGACGAGGGTAACTTTGTGGCCCGCACAGTGTGGGAGCGCCGCATGGAAAAGAAGTTCAAGTACGGTGACTTTGCCGTATTGTACCGTACCAATGCACAGTCACGCGCTATTGAAGATGCCCTGCGCCGCAAGAATATACCCTACCGCATTTACGGAGGACTGTCCTTTTACCAACGCAAGGAAGTAAAGGATCTGCTGGCTTACTTCCGCCTTTCGGTAAACCCCAAGGACGAGGAGGCTTTCCGTCGCATCATTAATTACCCCAAGCGCGGCATTGGCGACACTACTATAGAACGCCTGACGGTAATTGCCAACCGCGAAAATATCAGCCTGTTTGACTGTGCCCAAAACCTGGGCATCTACGGTGCCAACAGCGGTATAAATCGCTCCGCCCAAGCAAAGATTGCCGATTTTGTAACCAAGATTGAAAGCTACCAGGTGTTGATTCAGCAGGGCGATGCCTTTGATGTGGCCGAGCACATTGCCCGTACCAGTGGCGTTATGCGTGAGCTCAAAGCCGATCAGACCCCGGAGGGAGTGACCCGCGAGGAAAACATCAACGAATTGCTCAACTCCGTAAAGGAGTTTAGCGAGCACCAAAAGGAAATTGAAGATGGCAATCCCAGCCTGCCCGGGTTTTTGGAGGATGTGGCGCTGCTTACCGATCGCGATAGCGAGGATCCGGATGACAATGACAAGGTTTCCCTGATGACCATTCACCTGGCCAAGGGACTTGAGTTTCCGGTGGTGTTTATCGTGGGGATGGAGGAAAACCTCTTCCCGAGCATGATGACGGTAAACAGCCGCGCCGACCTGGAGGAAGAGCGCCGCTTGTTTTATGTGGCCCTTACCCGGGCTGAGCAGGAGGCATACCTCACCCACACCCAGATGCGCTACCGCTGGGGCAAGCTCATCGACTGTGAACCCAGCCGCTTTCTGGAGGAAATCGATGAAAGTTTTCTCGATGTGGCAACGCCCGATTTCAGCCCCTTTGTGGGTGATGACGGCATGGGGCTCGGTGACCTCACGGAAAAGAAAACACCCAGCCGAAACCGAGCACCGCAGCGAAAGCCGGCCGGCCGCCCTTCCGGCTCATCATCATCAGCCAGTTCCCCGAAGCTCCCCCCACACCGAAAGGCCTTGCGGAAAATGCCGTCGGAGACAGCCGCGGCAGACAGCGGGAACCATGAGCCCCTGATTAACGTTGAAAAAGGACAACGCGTAAAGCACCAACGTTTTGGATTCGGCGTTATTAAGGATCTTGAGGGCAATGGCCCTAATCAGAAAGCGATCATTGACTTTCAAAATGTTGGTGAAAAGAAATTATTATTAAAATTTGCCAAACTGGAGAGACTCAGCTAGAATATAGCGCTGAGAATTGATAGTTTAGCCCGCAGTCGATCCGCTCTCATAATTTACCGGAGCTGCTTCTGAAAAAGACTTTAGATTTATCCCATGCAATACAACACCAGCTTACCCAAGCTAATTATCCCCGAATACGGGCGCAATGTCCAGAATATGGTACAGCACCTGCTGACCATTGAGGACCGTGAAGAACGCAATAAGCAAACACAGAATTTGATTGAGATTATCGGCAACCTCAATCCCCAGGTACGGGATGTGCCTGATTTCAGGCACAAGCTATGGGATCACATTTTCATAATGTCCGACTTTAAGCTCGACGTAGATTCTCCCTTTCCCACTCCCCAGGAGGAAACTTTTATGGAAAAACCCGAAGCGGTGCCATACCCCGCCAACAACCGCCGCTACCGTCATTATGGCAATATCATCCGCAAGATGATCCAGTACGCCGTGGATCAGCCTGCCGGTGAGGAAAAGGAGCGCCTTAAGGTGGCCATTGCCAATCACATGAAAAAGACCTACCTGATCTGGAACAAGGATACGGTAGACGATCAGGTGATTCTCAACGAGATGAACGATCTGGCTGATGGCAAGCTAAAACTGGAGGACATGGATCTGAAAGACAAACAAGAGCTGGTACGCGGGGTAAATACCAACACCAACAAAAGCCATAGCACCAAGCGTCACAAGGGACGTAGCAAAGGCCGCAAGCGCTACAAGAAAAACTAAAAAAACCACATTTTACTTTGGGAACATTTCAGATTACCGGAGGCCGCAAACTAAAGGGGGAAATTGTTCCCCAGGGGGCCAAGAACGAAGCTTTGCAGATCATCTGCGCCACCCTGCTCACGGCTGAAAAAGTAAATATCACCAACATCCCCGACATCAGGGATGTAAATAAGCTGATCGACATACTGGCTGACCTCGGGGTAAGCATTCGTCGTCATGGAGCGGGCAACTATACCTTTCAGGCCGATAATCTCCACCTTGAATATCTCGAGTCAGAGGAGTTTAAGGAAAAGGGCGGGGCCCTGCGCGGATCTATTATGATTGTGGGTCCTTTACTGGCCCGTTTTGGTAAAGGCTATATACCCAAGCCGGGGGGCGACAAAATTGGCCGCCGGCGTTTAGATACCCACTTTCAGGGTTTCCAAAAGCTGGGTGCCAAATTCCGCTACAATCCAGAAGAGTCATTTTATGGAGTGGAGACCGACACCCTTACCGGTGCTGATATGCTTCTCGATGAAGCTTCCGTAACCGGCACTGCCAACATAGTGATGGCTGCCGCTTTGGCCGAAGGAAAAACCACCATTTACAATGCCGCCTGCGAACCTTACCTACAACAGCTTTGCAAGATGATTAACCACATGGGCGGTAAAATATCTGGTATCGGTTCTAACCTGCTTAGCATTGAAGGCGTAAAAGAACTGAGCGGATGTGACCACCGGGTTCTGCCGGATATGATTGAGATTGGCAGCTGGATTGGCATGGCCGCCATGACCAAGTCAGAAATCACCATTAAGGACGTGAGCTACGACGACCTTGGCATTATTCCTGACACCTTCCGTCGTATGGGTATTAAGCTGGAGCGAAAGGGCGATGACATTTTTATTCCCGCCCAGGAGCATTACGAGCTCGAAAACTATATTGACGGATCAATCCTCACCATTGCCGATGCCCCCTGGCCCGGATTCACCCCCGACCTGCTGAGCATTGCCCTGGTGGTAGCTACCCAGGCGCGGGGCAGTGTACTCATTCACCAAAAAATGTTTGAAAGCCGCCTTTTCTTTGTGGATAAGCTGATTGACATGGGCGCCCAGATCATACTTTGCGACCCGCACCGCGCTACGGTGGTAGGGATGGATCACCAGCAACCTTTGCGGGCTACCACTATGACCAGCCCCGACATCAGAGCCGGCATCGCCCTGCTCATAGCTGCCCTTAGCGCAGAGGGTGTTAGCACCATTCACAACATCGAACAGATTGACCGGGGCTACCAGAACATCGACGAAAGATTGCGGGCAATTGGTGCAGAAATTGTTAGAATAGATTAAATTAGAGGTTCTGGCATTGCCCTTGCTATTAAAATGCAATAATGCCAGACCTTAAACCTTAAGCTATTAAATACTAAGACCCTATGAAAACGAAAATCTCTCAATACATGAAACTCTTACGAAAACCTGCTTTTTTACTCATTATTGCCTCGCTTTCTTTTATCGGATTGAGTTTTGTTGAATCCGCGGCATTGGAAGAGGAGGATCAGAAAGTATTGAACATCGGTGACAAAGCCCCGGAGCTGGCCTTTAGTGACCCCGATGGTAAAACCCGTAAGTTATCTGACCTGAAGGGAAAGGTGGTACTGATCGACTTCTGGGCCAGCTGGTGCCGTCCCTGTCGCATGGAAAACCCCAATGTGGTAAAAACCTACAACAAATACAAAGATGCCAATTTCAAAAACGCAGCTGGCTTTGAAGTATTCAGCGTATCACTTGATCGCAATAAAACCGATTGGGTGAATGCCATTAAAAAAGACAACCTGAATTGGGGCAACCACGTAAGTGACCTCAAATTCTGGAACTCTGATGCGGCCCGCACTTATAATGTAAATTCCATCCCTGCTACCTTTTTGGTGGATGCCGAGGGGGTGATTATCGCGAAAAATCTGCGCGGGGTGCAATTGGAAAGAACCCTTGAAAAACTGACAGAGTAAGTCAGGACAAAATATGACAAGAAGCACCGGCCCCGAAAAGGCCGGTGTTTTTTTATGTCATAGTGGCATCAAATATTTGCTGGCAAGGCATTTGAAACAAGATGGACACCTGAACAATATTTTGTGAAAATGAGCGACAAACAGGATTTGAAAGAGAAAGAAGTGACTGAAAATAAAGGCAAGGACAAAAATGAAGAAACCCTGACTGCCGAGCAGGAGGCCCAGCAGGAGGAGCAAAAAGACGAAAAGCTGGATGAACTTGAGGCCCTGCAGCAAGAGCTGGGTGAGCTGAAAGATCAAAATCTCCGCCTTTATGCCGAGTTTGAAAACTTCCGTAAGCGAACCGCCAAAGAACGGGTGGAACTGTTCAGCACCGCCAACCAGGAGCTGATGGACGCTCTGCTGCCTATACTCGACGACTTCAACCGTGCGGCGAAAGCCAATGACGAAGGTAAGCTCGATGAAGGCACCCAACTGATTTACAACAAGCTGTTCAACACCCTTAAAAATAAAGGCCTTAAGCCCATGGACAGTGCCGTGGGCGACGATTTCGACGTCGATAAAATGGAGGCCATCACCCGCATCCCTGCCCCTGATGATAAGCTCAAGGGCAAGGTGATCGATATTATTGAGCCCGGCTATACGCTTGGGAACAAAATTCTGCGCTACGCCAAGGTAGTCGTAGGCGAATAAAAAATCTGAAATGGCTAAGAGAGATTATTACGACATATTAGGAGTAGATAAGAACGCCGATGCGAGTGCCATCAAAAAGGCCTACCGCAAACTGGCGATCAAGTATCACCCCGATAAAAACCCCGACGACAAGGAGGCCGAAACCAAGTTTAAGGAAGCGGCTGAGGCCTACGAAGTACTGAGCAACCCCGAGAAGCGTCAGCGCTATGACCAGTTTGGGCATGCCGGTATGGGTGGAGCTGCCGGTGGCGGTGGCTTCGGCGGCGGTATGAATATGGAAGATATCTTCGACCAGTTCGGCGATATATTCGGCGGCGCCTTTGGCGGTGGTGGTTTTGGTGGCTTTGGTGGCGGAGGCGGCCGTGGTCGCGGAGGCCGGCGCGTGTTCAAAGGCAGTAATCTGCGGGTTCGGGTAAAACTAAGCCTGGAGGAAATTGCCAATGGCGTGGAAAAGAAAATGCGCATTAAGCGTCAGGTACCTGCCGACGGAGTGGAGTTTAAAAGCTGCCCCACCTGTAAAGGCAGCGGCCAGACCTATCGCGTTACCAACACTATTCTTGGCCAGATGCAAACCAGTACCACCTGCCCAACCTGTAACGGACTGGGTCAGGTGATTAAAAACAAACCCTCCGCTGCCGACGAATATGGTATGGTGCGCAAGGAGGAAACCGTTTCGGTAAAAATCCCTCCCGGCGTGGTGGATGGCATGCAATTGAAAGTGGCCGGCAAGGGTAACAGCGGCCCTCTTAATGGTGTAAATGGTGACCTGATTGTAGTGATTGAGGAAGAGAAGCACGCCGAGCTGGAACGCGATGGCAACAACCTCCACTACGAACTTTACATCAGCATCCCCGAAGCAGTGCTGGGTACTAAAACAGAGGTGCCTACCATCAGCGGTAAAGCCCGCATTAAGCTGGACCCTGGCACGCAGTCAGGTAAGATCCTGCGCCTGCGCCACAAAGGCCTGCCCAGTGTGGAAGGCTATGGCACCGGCGACCTGCTGGTACACGTAAACGTGTGGACGCCTAAAAATATCTCTGAGGAGCATAAGGCCGCTTTTGAGAATATGATGCACGACCCTGAATTCAAGCCGGCTCCCGGCAAGGGCGACAAGTCCTTCTTCGATAAGGTGAAGGAGATGTTTAGTTAGTAGATCAGGAAAATAGTTGATTAGATATTAGTAAGCCCCGGCAGTTGTCGGGGCTTTTTGGTTTTTAAGCTTTAAAGACTAAAGGGAGAAAACCGAAACAAGGCTTAAAATCCTTTGCTCTAAAAATTCGCCACTAAGTCACCAAGGCTCAAAGAAGCACTAAGCCCCCTCTTGGTGACCCTTTGTGCCTTGCTGCCTTTGTGGTTCCAATTTCAAACCCTGCCGGAAATCAGTGTAATCGATGGCGGTTTTAAGCTCTAAATACTAAAGAGGGAAATTCGGATCAAGGCTTAAAATCCTTAGCTCTAAAATTTACCACCAAGTCACAAAGGCTCTAAGATGCTCTAAGTCATTTCTTTGTGGCTTTCTGTCTTTGTGGTTCCAACTTCAAGCAGTGCCTAAAATCTGTGCGAATCAGTGTATGCGGTGGCGGCTTGAAACTCTAAATCCTAAACCGAGAAATTCGAAACAAAATTTAAATTCTAAACTCTAAACCTTGGCCACCAAGTCACCAAGACTCAAAGAAGCACTAAGCCCCCTCTTGGTGACCCTTGATGCCTTGCTGCCTTTGTGGTTCCAATTTCAAACCCTGCCGGAAATCAGTGTAATCGATGGCGGTTTTAAGCTCTAAATACTAAAGAGGGAAATTCGAATCAAGGCTTAAAATCCTTAGCTCTAAGAATTTACCAGGCTCAAAGAAGCACCAAGCCCCCTCTTGGTGACCCTTGGTGCCTTCCTGTCTTTGTGGTTCCAATTTCAAACCCTGCCGGAAATCAGTGTAAGCGGTGGCAGCTTGTAGCTCTAAATCCTAAACAGGGAAATTCGAATCAAGGCTTAAAATCCTTAGCTCTAAGAATTTACCAGGCTCAAAGAAGCACCAAGCCCCCTCTTGGTGACCCTTGGTGCCTTCCTGTCTTTGTGGTTCCAATTT
>CAZUCA010000077.1:0-12585 GCA_964619125.1 uncultured Owenweeksia sp.
CTGGTAGAAATCAGCTGGGTTTCGGTGTTGACTTCCAGGGCTTCTGCCTTGATAAACTCCACGCCCTTTTTTTTGAGGATGTCGGCCTTGTTAAAGGAGATGTCCTTTATTTCCCTGCGTTTGAAGGGTACCCAGATCAGGGAGGGAATAAACATAAAGAGGGGTGATTTATCAATTAGGATTACCCGGTGTTTATCCTTGCCTTTGCGTTTCAGTTCGATGGCAGCTGTCATTCCGGCAAAGCTGCCACCTACAATTACGGTAGTTGTCATGGCGATAATTTTTATAGGTCCATTTAAATCGGTTTCGGGTCACTTTAATGACTCAGGCCCGGACGTGCCGGAACTCTTTTACCATATCAAAGTTAGGCGGAGGTGGGCGCTAAAAAACTGACATCGCTCAGTTTAGGGCCCTTGTGTAACCTTTGTTACCAAAGGATGAAGCGAGTTTTCAGGATAATGGGGACAGCTTGAGCAAAAATATCGGGAGGGTACTGAAAACAGCACTTATCAGTGACTTTCAGACGACAAAATTTATGGTTAACAGAGGACTTTCACTAAGCAGCAGCAAGCAACCAGAGCAGCCAGATTACCGCTCCGGAAAACAAAAAACTATCGAAACGATCGAGCAGGCCACCGTGCCCGGGAAGCACTTTACCGAAGTCCTTTATACCACAACGGCGTTTTAAGCTAGAAGCCAAAAGGTCCCCCAGCAGGGCGGTACAACATATCAATAGGGCCAGCGCCAGAAAGTCATATACATTGAGTTCCCAGAGGTAGCTGAGTCCTGCAGCCGAAAGCAAAGTGATGCTCATAGCGCCCAGGCTGCCCTCTAATGTTTTACCCGGGCTGATGGTTGCTGCCAGGTTCGTCCGGCCAAATAGCTGCCCGCAAATCTGGCTGAAGCCATCAAAGAGAAAGATGATAAGGTAGGTCCAAAGCAGTAGCCGTGAGGGCAGGCCACTAAAGGAGATAAAACCTACCGTCAGCAGCAGGTACAATGCCAGGGTGCCAATGGTAAAACCACTTGATTTGCCCTTTAGGGCCCGCATTATTTCTACCAATCCACCGATGACGATTGTAAGGGCCAGGATGCGAAAAAGGAGCCGGTGGGTGGTAATGCTGAAAACCACCAGGTTTACTACCAGCAGATATACAAGGTATTTGCGCCAGGGCGGTTTACTTCCTACTGGCTGGGCCCTGCGGGCCTGATGGAACAAAATTGCCCCAATAAGGAAGTAGCCCTGGATGATCACAAAAACCTCCCTGTTCATCTGGAATCTGCTTTTGTTTTCTTCAGTACCCAGTAGAGACCTTTAACATCAGACTTCAGGTGGGGCAGCATAATTTGCAGGCAAAGGTGCTCAGCCATCGACAGTATGCCCCACCCTATGGCCAGGTAGTAGAGGAAGGGGCTAAAATAACCGGCAAAAATGGTGATGAATAAAAGTCCCTGCAGGTAGCCGGCCGACTTACTGGAGTAAAGATGAAAACTGGTAAAGCGGCCAAACTTAATCAGCGGAAACAATACCAGTACCAACAGGTATAATGCCAAAAAGAAGAGGAAGGAGGGTAGGTAGGGCGCTATTATCGTCACCTTGAAGGTAAAGATTCCACAGAAGGCGAGAATATAGCTGCCAACGTCGGCAATAGAGTCGAGGCGGGCGCCCAGAGCGGTTTGCTGGTTAAATGAGCGGGCTATTAAACCATCCAACACATCGGTAAGCAGGTTGATGATCAGGAGAGTGGCAAAGATCTTTTCATTGCTACTGAAGCATAGGTAAAGCAGCAAAGGAAAGCTCAACAGGCGATAGCCTGAGAGTAGATTGGGAATAGTGAGCCATTGACTGGTTTTCATGGTCAGGAGTTTTTAGATCAGGTGAAGCTGACGCAGCAAAAAAATGGTCATCACCGCCGTAGCGGGAATCAGGAGATTATCGTAGCCCTTATGGGTCGCTGCCTCGGCCAGGGTAGTGGCGGTGGCGATCACAAGAGCGGCCGTGAAGGCACTGCTTAAAATGGCACCATTTAGCTGCCAGAGGGTAATGATACTGCAGGCTAAGGCAGATGTAAAAAAGACGGTAGATCCAAGCATGGTTTTGCTATGACCAAACAGCAGGTAGGGCCCTATTGGTATACTCTTGCCAGCCAGTGCGGCCAAAGGGTCGGAGATGGCAAGGATAAGGATGGGGAGGTAAAAGTAAAGCAGCATGGCACTTTTTGCGGCGATATAAAAACAGAGGTACACTACCAGTGGGAATAGCAAACTACCGTGGGTAAAGCGATCCACCGCATTTATTGATGGCATGAATTTAAAGCGCATGCTCAGCCAAAGAAAGAGGGCGAAAATCGCACACAGCAATAGCACGCTGTAGTGACTGCGCAAAAAGAGGGGAAAGGCAAGGCTTAGCAGCCCGGCGCCGGTATGAGTGAACTTACGGGTAATTTCGGCTCTGACCCCCAGCAGGTGAAAAAGCAGTTCTGCCAGGCCAAAAATGATTACAAAGGCCATTCCCAGCCGCAAGGCATTTAATATCTCAGTATGCATGGGTTTAGGTTTTGGTAAATTCTATTTTCTACCCAGCTTTTCGTGGGCAGCGGTAAAGTGATCGACCGACATGGCGGCGGCAATTGAAAGTTCTCCGGCCAGGGCTACGGCAGTGCAGATTTCTGCAAATTTTTGCGCCTTGCCAGGGCCATAGCAATCCAGCAGCTCCAAACACTCCTTTTGGGTAAAGAGGCCGGTGCCACCACCGTGGGTGCCTACAATTAAAGCCGGTAGGGTGAGGGCGGCATAGAGATGACCTTCGCTGTTCACCTCCATGCGGGTAATGCCTACACTGGCCTCTGCTACGCAGGCTACATCCTGGCCGCAGGCAATAAACATTGCGGTAAGCCCATTGGCTACATGGCCCTGGGCGCCAATGCTACCACTTTGGATGGCGGCAAGGGTAGCGGCTTGCCAGTAGTCAGCTATCTTCCAGGGACTGCTGCGTAGCACCTCTCTAACTATCTGAGGGCTGAGCGTGACTTCGGCGGTAACTTTTTTACCGCGCACATGTGAAAAAGAAAGCGCAGTAGCCTTTTTGTCGCCGGCGTAGTTGCTCTCGATGTACCATTCCTGGGGCGTAAATGGGAAGTGGCTGAGGATGTAGCGACAGATGCGGTCAGTGCAGATGGTCACCATGTTTTGGCCGGCGGCATCGCCGGTGCTGTACTCAAAGGTGAGGATCACACTATTGCCTTCACTGGCAGAGCGGAGGGCTATCAGTTGGGCATAATTGCTGGTATCCCTTACAATGATATTAAAGCGGTCAAGGTGCTCCTTACACCAATGCCCCAGTTCGCGGGCCTGGTGCATATTATTAAACTTGAAATAAGGGCTGCGCTGTACGCCCTCCCCAACGCAGAGGCAATCGATGCCACCGGCCAGGGTGGCCGCCTTCATTCCCCTTGAATAGGAAGCTACCAGGGCTCCTTCTGTGGTGGCCATCGGAATTTTGAAACTGCCCCGGGCATGGCCACCTCTTATGAGTAAGGGACCGGCCAATCCGGTGGGGATTTGGGTCATGCCGATGTAATTTTCAATGTTTCCCTTCAGGGCTTCATTAGCATTTTCGTGCTTCAAAGCAGTAAGATGGCTAAGGGCGGTGGCACGGCCGTTAAGGTTGAGGTTAAAGGCATCCCTTTCAGTTTTAAGGTCTATCCTGTCTGCAGCCTGAGGAGCTTTAAGACCGTTGTGAAATGCCTGCCTGGTGGTTGTTGCACTGTTTTTCATAGTTATAACTATTTGATTAACAGTGCTAAAAGTATGGTAGGGCTGGGGCTGCTAAAAACGGAGATGCCCGCCATCACTGAGTTCGATTGCGAATTTTATGATTGGCGCAGAGAAGCAATTATGATTTGTTGCATTTTTTGCGACAGGATGGATAAAAGTTGAATACCTGCTGCAGATAGTGAAATAAATTTTTTGCTCATTCTGATTATTCTAGACCAAAAAAACAAGCAAAGCTTAACTATTCAGCTTAATTCGGGAAAGCAGCTGAAAGCAGCAACCTCTCCACCTTACCCTAAACTCTGACAAAGCTTAGCTGTCATTTTTAGCTCAGCTAAATAGTGAATGAAGTGTACTCTCAGGCGCAGGAAAGATTTTTATCATGGCCCTGCCTTCAATAGCAGGGGGCAGCCTTAAAGGGCTACCACCGGCAAATTTCGGGTGCGATGAGGATAACTACTTTTTGGCCCTTAGCCGCAGGCTGGCCGGATTTACCGGCCACTTGTGATCAGGAACCGGCACGGGCTGCAGTGGGGGCATGCTGAAGGTTGCCGTATTACTTTGAGGGGAAGCCAATACTTTGTAACGCTTCTTTAGCCGCAGTATCCGTTTTTCAAATAGTTCGTAGGACAGTATTGCCACCGCAAAGGTGAAGACGATATTATAGGGAAATTCGTGCACCCAGATTTTGGGGTTGGCAAAGGGGTTTGTCCTTACAAAGAAGCCCTGCCAGATATAGAGTCCGTAAGAGATGGTGCCGATATATTTCAGCGGTGACCACTCCAGCATGTTTACTACCCTCGTCTGTTGGTTGTTAAACACCCATAGCAGGATCATCACCGCGCCCAGTCCGTGAAACAGCTTTACCATTGGCATCAGCAACTCAGGCAGGTACAGCGGTGAAATAAACACCAGCAGGCTAATAAGGCCGGCGCTGCTGCCACTAAAACGGGCTCTGATATTACGGTAGTTGCTGAAATTCAGTTTGGCAAAAAGGGCACCAAGCAGGATCGGCCCAATGGCCGGAATGGTCCAGCGATTAATAAAGAAAAGCTCGCCTAGGGGATGACCTTCACCGGCCACTGAAAGCCTTAAGGTAGGTAGTAGGTATAGTGCCAGCACGCATACCGCCAGCAGAACCAAAGTAATCCGCATTATTCGTTTGGCAGTGAGGTGCTTGTAAACTAAGGCCCACAGAATGTAAAACTGCTCTTCCACCGCCAGTGACCAGGTGTGGCTCAGTTCGGTGGAGAAGACCATTTTTGCCTTGGGCACAAAGTTGAAGAGGTAAAAAATAGAAGCCCAAAGGCCGATAATGGTTTCCCGCACATAGCCCAACTGCATAAACATAAAGAGGGCGATATAAAAGGGCACTATCGGCGGCAACAACCTCAGAAAGCGGCGCATAAAGAATGACTTCAGATTAAACTGACCGGTCTTTTTCTTTTCGTTTAAAATCAGGCTGGTAATGAGAAAGCCGCTGATGGCAAAAAATATGTTTACCCCCGCGGCGCCTGAAAAAAAGTAAAAGAGGTGTTCGCGCAGGTAACTGCCCCTGGGAAAGCTGTGGGCTATACCGAGATGGGTGAGTATTACCAGTAAGATGGAATAACATCTGAGACCGTCAAATCCTTTAATATACTTCATCTCCTTGCGTCTAAATGCCTATTAATCTAAGGCTGACCAAAAAATAAAATAGCAGCCCTGCCACCACAAGCGGTTCAAGCTGGTAATAATGGTTGATTTACTGATTGGGGTAGTGAAAGAGCAGGTTGTTTTCAACTACAGTTTTCAAGGCCCGAAACTAAGGAAAAAACTTTTAGGGATGCTCAGTTTGCAGCGCTGGTATTTGTAGGCTGTCAGCACTTTAGGAGAAATTTCACGTCAGTGAGTAGTGATAAAGGCGAGATTAACCATAAGCGGACATAGCCGGTCATTGCCTGATGTTTCTGAGGACTGCTAGCTGCAATCACTGGCATCACAAGGCAGTTTATTTAATATTCCCCTTCCTGAAGCTTGCCAATGCTGATCTTGTTGATGCTTTTTTGTAATTTACTGTGTACCAACCAATCAACCAAAATCATGAAGGTTTTTCAAGTAGCATTATTGTGCCTGGCTGCGATGTTTTTTTCCTGCCAAAAAGAAGAAAAAGTTTCTTCCTTACCCCCCAATCTCTGTGCTGATGTGAATTGCCCCGAATTCCAACATTGCGTTGAGGGCGACTGTGTATGTATAGAAGAGGGATATACCGGTGAAAATTGCGATGAACAAATAACACCCGATAGAATTCAACTCCTGGAGGTCCGGCTTAAGCACTTTCCAGCTCTCAAGCCTATTGGAGTCCCGTGGGATGCAATCAGCCCTGAGGGTACTGCCGATGTTTACTTCAAGCTAAGCCGGAACGGTATCAGTGAGTTTGTAAGTGCAGTTGATTATGATCAGCACTATGATGAGCTCACCAGCTGGGATGTACGCCCTAATTTGATTAAGCTCGATGATGTTTTTAGTAGTAGGGTGATAAGTCTTTATGACAGGGATTTACTAAATTCTTCCGATGATACCATCGCCTTCACTGAATTTAAACTTTATTCCGAGGATAATGGCTTTCCACCGGTGCTTTATATTGACGATGGTGAGTTATCCTTTGAACTGGAGCTCGATTATTCTTTTCAGAACTAAAGTTGCTGGTGCGGGGATAATTGAGAGAAAATAGTTGGAGGAGACTGCTTAAGAAGCCAGGGCCGAGGTGGGTAGGATTTCATTACTCATGCTGGTGGCCCGCTGAAGTTGGAATGGCAATGTTCGCTTTGAGGTCACTGACTTCGCTGTGGCGGATCTGTCCACCCAGGTAAGCGGTATAAGCGGCAAGGCTGAAGCTAATAGCGGCTATCAGCAAAATCAATTTGCCCATTTCCCTGGTGAAGACTGATTTTTTCCAACTCAGGAGAAGGCCGATGAGCGAAGTAACGCCCATTATGACAGATGACCAGAGGGCATAAATGGCAAAGTCTTCATGCGGGTCGATCTTTGCCCTGGCGATACCAGGCAATCTCTCCACCGCCTCTTCGGCCACCTCACCGGTGGCATAGGCAATACCTGCTCCCAGGGCCGCCACCACAAAGAGAAGGTAAGCGGCCATTATGGTATGACGGCTTCGGCACCATAGTCCATAAGCTAAAACCATCAGGCCCAAAACGGAGCCGAAAATGGGGAGATGAGTGATGAGCAGGTGTAAATGGGTAAGGTTCATAGCAATGAAATGACCTTTAAAATTACCACCACCCGAATAGAAAATATATGATAATTGTCAGCGCAGCTAAAGGCTTGAGTCCCTCAAAACAGCTCTTCTAGATGCTATTGCATTGTGCAAGAGTCAGGACAGGGGTGAGCCTGGGGTTCAGACCAGTCTGTCGCCTGATCCGCCAGTGCAAGGAATAATGAGGTAGCACACGCCAGTCTCGCGTTGATAGGGCAGTAGGGTAGACATTCTCAATTAAAAAGGCCATGTGGTGGTCAGGGCTGAATGTTTAACCCTCCGGATGTTGATACCGAGGGGATGGTGGATTTTTTCCGTGACCTCCGATTTAACTAACTCTTTTTAAATACCGTTTTCCCTTCCTTAATCGCTTCTACAACCTGGATGCGGTGAATGGTTTTGGGGTCTACTTTTAATGGGTTGCGATCAAGGATGACGAAATCAGCAAGTTTGCTTTTGCTAATCGTACCCTTGGTATCCTCCTCAAAATATTGCCGGGCCGCCCATATGGTTAGGCTTTGCAGGCCTTCGTAAGGGCTTAGTCTTTGTGCCGGCCCCAGAATTTTACCACTGCGGGTTACCCGGTTTACGGTGGCATCCAGTACCCGCATCGAGTTGGGAAAAGTAACGGGGGCATCGTGATGGGAGGTAATAGTCATACCGGCGTCCACCACATCGCGGCAGGGAGATATGTATTTAGCCCGACTTTCACCTAATACCGACTCAAAGTGCCAGTCGCCCCAGTAGAAAGTGTGCATCGGAAAGAGCGAGGGGTATACGTTCAGCTGCTTTAACTTGGGAATCTGATCTTTCCTCAGGGTCTGGCCATGAATGAGCACCGCCCGGTGGTCGGGATAGCCAAACTCTGCCTGGGCGGCTTGTAGGGCGCGTAAATATTGATCGATGGCGGCATCGCCGTTGCTGTGACACAGAATCTGCCATTTTTCCTGGAAGGCTTTACTCACGTAGGCAGTGGCGGCGGAATCGTCCATAATACTATATCCTTTGTAGCAGCCGCTTCTCCCTTCGGGGTTGACGTGATAGCATTTGGAGAGCCAGGCGGTTTTGCCCTGGGGGGAGCCATCGAGGGTGAGCTTTACCCCGCCGATGCGAAAACGGTTTTTATAATTTCTGGCCGGGTGAAAATCCGCTTGATCAATATAATCGGTGCCCAGGGTGATGTCGGGGTAAGCTACAATATCAAGGTAATAGGCCTTTTGGTTGGCAGCGTCTTTAAGCGCCGCTAGTTGATCGGGGGTAGTGCGGCCATCCTGGGCAGTTAGGTAACCCTTACGGGCGTATTCTTCCTGTCCTTTGTTGATACATTTCGCGCTGAGCTCGGCATCCATTTGGCCAATAAAAGCCATCACTTTGAAGAAGGCCATTTCTTCTAACACGCCATTGGGTGTACCTTTGGCGTCACGACGAATAACACCACCCTCAGGATCCTTGCTTTCCTTGGTGTAGCCCAGTATCTCCAAACCTTTGCTATTTACCGAGGCCAGGTGTCCCGATTGATGTATGATCAGGACCGGTAGCTCGGTGCTTACCTTATTGAGATCGGAGGCCTTGGGGTGATCCTTCTCTTCCAGTTGGGAGTCATCGTAACCATTACCAATGATCCAACCCAGTTTTTCAATGAGGAATTGGCCGTCCTCACTATTCTTATACTCGTTGAGGGTATTTACAATACTGGTGAAATTATGGCCTGGTCCATCCGGAGGGGGCAGGATATTGGCATTAAGCGCCGTAAAGCCGACCATATAAAAATGCCCGTGACCATCCAGAAAAGCGGGCAGCATGGTTTTGCCCTTCAAATCTACCTGATCGGTCTCACCAGAATATCTGGCTAGTGCTTCCGCCTTGGTACCGACAAATAATATTTCTCCGCCCTGCTCCACTACGGCTTCGACGTATTGTGGGCTATCCCCGGCCATAGTGATAATATCCCCGCCGTAGAAAATTCGTTGACCGACCGCGGCAGCCTCCTCTTCAATGGCTTCATTAATGGGTTCTCTACTTTGGCCGTGCGCACCGCAGAGGAACAAAAAGGAGAGGTAAAGTGATGGTGTAAGCTTCATCTTGCCAGTGTATGTGAAATGTTAGTTAGAAATAGAGTAAATGTTTCACAACACTAATCGGCAGCTGCCCCTAAATACCACGTGGGGGTTGGTGAGCACCGGTATGACAAGATAGAGATTTAGACAAATGATTCAAAGCCGGCAGGTTTAGCTAGTGCTAAACCCATTCCAATAGCTACCGTAAGTGGGATCAATATGCTCCAACATAGGGAGCTCATTTATAGCCTTTCCTTAAACCAAGCGCTCAGCAGCTGATTGAGCTCTTCCTTCTTACCGCTAAACTTATGATCGGTATCAAACTCTCTTAGCTCAAAATCATAATCCATCTCCGTCAATATCTTAGCAATCTTTTTAGCCTGATTGGGATTTACCTTCTGGTCCTGGCTGCCACTCAAAATCAGCAGGCTGCTGTTTTTTTCCAATTCGTCAGCCCAGTAAATCACCGAGCGCTTTTTTAAAGCTGCCGATCGGTTGGCCTTGAAATTGGGGATGAGCCTGGCGCAAACCTGGCTTTCCATGCCTGGCCGCTCCTCCAGGAGGGAAAACAGGTCGGTAGGGCCATTGCCCACCACGGCAGTTTTTATCTGGCTGCTTTTTTGCAGCGCCAAATAAGTCATCATGCCTCCCCGCGACCAGCCCAGCATCCCCACCCGAGTGGTGTCTGCTTTGTCAATTTCTTTGATGGTGCTGGTTAGGTTCAACACGTCATTAAGATCCTTACCGCCAAATTCATCCGCCTCGCGATAGCAACTGGCCACCATTACGTGCCCCTCCGCCACCAGGCGGCTAAACTGCAGTAAAGAAAACAGGGTACTTCCCTTGGCCACCTTGCCCACTTTTTTATTGGAACCCCGGTTAAAAAGGATCACCGGAAAGCGGCCCTCAGCCTTAGGTTCGGCTATGATGCCATTCACCAATAAGGAGTCACTTTTATAAACGATCAGGTAAAAATTGATCTGGTTTAAGTATTGGTATTGAGTGAGTAAGGAGTCATTTTCAGAGAGCCGCTCCCAGATGGGCGGCACCTCCGATAACTGGAACGGCTCTTTAGAAAGAATCTGGCCGTCTTTTAGTTCCCTGCTCTTTTGATAGGCTCCGGCGGTGAGATCTTTATCCAGAACGGTATGGCTTAAAGCCCTTTCAAACTGATAGCTTTTATAATATTTACTGCCCAGCTTAAAGCCCAGCAGGAGAGCGGCTATCAGGGTTATGATTCCTATAGAAATGGCAATGCGCCTAAGTACTTTCATGCTGGTAAAATGCTTACTCCCCAACAATTTAGTGAGAGAGGGGGCGGTGCAAAGTACTAATCTTTACTGAGCAGGGAGGCGTGGCTCCGTGGCCCTATTATAAAGGTGGTTGTACGATTGACGGCATTATCAAAATCATGGCGGGTTACCCCTTTTGATGGTTGCGGCAAAAGTTTTTAACTGCGGCGTTAAAAGCTTCCGGTTGCTGCAGGTTGACGACATGCCCGCAGTTGGGAATGATAATAAGTTGGGCCTGTGGGATTTTTGCCTCAAATTCCCTGGCAATGGGCAGCGGTGAACGCTCATCATGCTCACCCCAGATCAGCAAGCTGGGCACCCTTATAGTGGCTAAGACATCACTCAGGTCGGTGGCCGCCATAATTTCAAGCTCTTTGCGCATGCTGGGCAAGCGGACATCGGCATTCATGGCATTTAATAGGGGGATAAACCGGGCTGGTGGCTCACCGTGGAATAAGCCGGGGAGAGTAGGATTGGAGGCTTGCTCCGGATCGTTAAACATCTTTTGCGCTCCCCGCAGGCGGGTTTGGGCCTCCTCCTCTCCCAGGGAGCCCTTCCAGCCGGCATAGCCCCCTATCAATATCATGCTGCGGACCATCTGGGGGTAGCAGCGATAAAACTCGAGTGCCAGGGTGCTACCCCACGACAGTCCAGCGAGATGTACATTGCCCAAATCAAGCGCGGAAGTTAAGCCAGCTAAACAGTCGGCATAGTCGCTAAGACCAAAGTTGGCCGGAACAGTGGAGGATTGACCGGCGCCGGGTTCATCCCAGGCTACCACGGTGAATTCATCTGCCAGTGTCGTCAATTGGGGTGTCCAGGCCCGGCTGTCCTGTATGCCGCCGTGAATAAAAAACAGGGGAGGCCCCTGCCCGGCTTTACGGTAGGCCAGTTTTATTCCATTTATCGTCAAAAACTTAATCGGTGCATTATTATCAGCCTCCATAACAGTAAGTGCTTATTTGATTTATTCCCATGGTTTTGACTCTCCCAGCCGATAAGTAAAGTTAGCGGGTCTGAGGGGTTTTTCAACCAGGCTATCAAGCCTGAAGCGGAGACCTGATAGCCATCTACTGCCGGTCGTAAGACCAGCCGGGGATCTAAAGGAAAAGGAGGCTTGGCAAGAGATACCTGACCGAAAGATTCGGTCTTGGTCTGCAGTGAGGAGATGGGGCGATAGGTATTTAGTGCTGCTTCTTGCTGCCAGGGCTGAGGCTGAGTAGTGGCACGTGATTCAATCGTACGCCAGCCTGGGGGAATCAGGGGGAGCAAAAAAAAAAAGCTGCCCGGTTTAGAGGCAGCTCATTTTATAATATCAGGGTTGATTTAGGGGCAGCTTACATTTGGGTTCCAATCTTCAAAAATACCGCTGGGGTTTGCTTTCCATGCCCATACATGCAAAGCGTAATCTGCCTGTGGTCCCGGGAAGGGGTGGAAAGCCACCTGTCCGGCAAACATCGGGGGTGTGCTGCCGATGTGGAGATATTCAACAGCCACTAGCTTGTAGCTGCCATTTTTCTTGATTTCGTACACCAGCACCTCAGGTTCGAGGGGGTTGTGGATACTGTCTACCCTGTCAAAGCGTACAAAATGGACCCCCATTCCTCCTACACCGGGAAGCTCAATGCAATCCTGGGTGTTGAAAAAACCATCGTTAAGGGCAGTTTGGGAGTTGTGATACTGAGTGGTGGCCTGCTTTAATTGCGCAACCATTTGATTTACGCCGCTATGATTTGCTTTTGTTTGCATCTCCGTTGCCATAGGCAGTGATCGCTTGGCTTGCATCAGATTGTCTTCCTCTTTACTGCAGGCAGAAAGTCCCACTACCGCGCCAACAAAGAGGGCCATGATAACTTGTTTGTTTTTGGACATAACATTAGATTTAGGAATTTGTAGCTTAAATATACCAATATAAACCACGCTAAATCAGTAGCTTGATGTTTCAGATGAAAAAAATAATTAGAGGTCGCCACTGCGCTTGTGGCGGCTGTGCTGCAGCAATGTCGAATGTTTCTTTGATTAGCAGGGCCGAGTCCTGAAAACACCGGCCTGTCTGTTGCCAGATAGGCTTGTGGCAGGGGTTCTCTGGTATTAAGACTGAGACTGTCTCCGCAGTAATAAAATGTGGAATGCTGTTAATCCTTGTTACTTGCTGTAAGAGCAGGGGTTGAGCAGTGGTACGCGACCGAGTCTCACGCTTACAAGG
>CAZUCA010000078.1:0-11947 GCA_964619125.1 uncultured Owenweeksia sp.
TAACGTCTTTGACGATCTTACCAGGATTTCCAACGACCACTTTGCGTGCAGGAATGATGGTTTTGGCTGCGACGAAACTCAAAGCACCGACAATGCACTCATCTCCGATCTCAACCTCGTCCATCAGCACAGCATTCATTCCTATCAGGCAATTCTTGCCCAATTGAGCTCCGTGGACGATCGCACCATGACCAACATGGGCCCCCTCCTTCAGCCTTACTTCAACTCCGGGAAACATATGCACCGTGCAGTTCTCTTGAACGTTGCATCCGTCTTCGATGACGATCTTCCCCCAATCACCTCGGATAGCGGCCCCTGGACCGATGTAAACATCGGCACCAATGATCACATTTCCCGTAACCGCAGCTTGAGGATGGACGAAGGCTGTTTTGTGAACGACTGGCTTGAAGCCATTGAATTCGTAGATCATGGATGAGTGCTTTGCGCAAAGATGGGGAATCATGCGTCGGGAATCAGAGGGCGTTTATGAATTCTACGACCCAAGCGTACTCTATCAAGATTAGCTCCCCGTATCCGCGGGTCGCTGGACCTGAAATGGGGAGCAGCTCAAGTATAAAGCCTCATGACGCTGGCGCGTCTCTGGTCCTTTTTCATTTATAGCCACCTGCAAGCATGCTTGCGTGGTCATAAATGAAAAAAGCCCTCTCGCAATGCGAGAAGGCTTTTGCTTGTTGCGGGGACAGGATTTGAACCTGCGACCTTTGGGTTATGAGCCCAACGAGCTACCAACTGCTCCACCCCGCGATCGTTTTGGGAGTGCAAATATACAAGCAAATTTCATTCCGCCAAATTCCCCGGCTCAAAAAGTTGCCGGCGGTAGCTTTTCAGGCCAGTAAGGACGCGGTAAACGGACCTTATAATTCGACAACTGACTGACTAATACACTCAACCATTGGCCCAAAAGTTGCGTTTATATCTACAAAGTCATTAATTATGAAAACCAGCAATCTCTTTAAGTCCGTAGGTGAACTCTTCGTTTATTTTCTGTTGTGGATGGTAATCATCGTCAGCTTTCTAAACATTTCCTTCTGACGAACTTCCCTCCACGTAGGTTTCGATAATAAACTGAATGTTGTTATAGATCAGCGGCTTGGTGATGAAACCCTTCACCACTTCAAACTCATTGGCACGCTGCTGATCTTCCTTGTTCAGCGAATTACTCATGGCAAACACGCTGCTGTGTTTGTGATTGAATTCACGGGTATACTGCTCGAGAAATTCAAAGCCATTCATAATGGGCATATAGATGTCCAGCAGGATAACGTCGGGAAAGTCGCCGCCATCCTCATTGCACTTGCGCAAAAAATCAAGGGCATCAGCACCATCAGGGTACAGCGAAATATTAGCTTCGCTGTAGTTCCTGGTGATGATATTCTTTAATACAAAACTATTTACCTGATCGTTATCCACGATCATTATAGATAATCCCATTATATTTCAGAGGTTTTTGACGGAGCGATTCCATACTTCTCTTTATAAGCTTTTCCAAAATAGCTCATGCTCTTGAAACCAAGGGCATAACTTACCTCAAAAATACTCATATCTCCCTTCTCCAGCATACTCTTGGCTTTGGCCAGGCGAAAATCGTTGAGATATTTAATCGGTGTCATGCCGGTAAGACGCTTCACTTCGCGCTCCAGCTTGGAAGGCGTCATATTCATCATTTCGGCGATTTCGGGAATAGAGAAATTGCGGAATTTAAAATGATTTACCAGCAAGGCTTCCATATGCGAAAGCATAGGGTCTTTTACACCAAATTCATGGTGAATAGGGGCTGATTTGTTATAGATCTTCTTTAGTTCCTCACGTGTTTTGAGCAGGTTGTGCAGACGGCTCAGCAGCACGTCAAACTTAAAGGGCTTTACGATATAATCGTCGGCACCATAGTTATAGCCTTCTATCATCTTCTCGTCCTCGCTCAGCGCGGTGAGCAGAATAATAGGAATATGGCGGGTGCGGTCATTGCCCTTCAGCTCATCCACCAATTCATAGCCATTGGTTTCGGGCATCATAATATCACTGATAATAATGTCCGGCATATGAAGGCGGGCCTTGTCAATTCCCTCGCGACCATTAGGAGCTTCATATACTTCGAAATGATCCTCGAGGAGTGTCACAACTGTTTCTCGCAGTTTGTCGTTATCCTCTACAACTAATACTTTTTTGTTCATAAAGCGATTGAGTATGGTAATTCAACAATAAATACACTGCCGGCGCCGGGCTTGCTGTTAAAGTCGATGTTTCCCTTGTGCAGGTCTACAAACTCCTTCACAATTGAAAGTCCAACCCCGGTGCCGTGAATGTTACTCACATTCTTAGCGCGATAAAAAGAGTTAAAAATATAGGCCTGATCTTCATCAGGTATACCGATGCCATAATCGCGCACTTCAAAGCGCACCGTGTCTGGCTGATATTTGAGCTTAACCTCTATTTGCTTACTGCTACCCGAATATTTACAGGCGTTGATCAATAAATTACTGAAGATGTAGCGAACCAAAGAATAATCAGCCACAAATTCACGCTCCGGTGCATTTTCGCGGTCGAAGTCTATTGCAATATCGCCGTAGGCTTTTTTGCAGTCTTTGTCTATCAGCTCCTCAATGAGCTGGGCGGGTTCCAGAGGCTCCGGTTTTAAATTCACCTTGCCGGTAGTGAGCTTTTTGAGCTCCAGCATATCGGCAATCATCTGGTTGAGGCGATCAATCTCCTCCTCCATCGAACCCAGCGAACGACTGAGCACCTTGGGGTCATTCTTAATGCGCAGCATTTCGATTTGGGCCTGCATTACCGCCAGCGGAGTTTTAAACTCATGGCTGGCCACGGAGTACAGGTTGGCCTTAAACTGCGAAAACTTCTGTTCGCTGGCCAGGGCACTCATCAGATCATCGGTAAGATGCACGCTTTCAGTAATGTCGCGGGTACTGCTTAATAAACTGAATTTGGACTTATCCTGATCCTTCTCAATGCGGGTAAAGGTACTTTCGAGCCAGCGCAGGCGATTGTTGCCATGCTTTACCTGGTAGCGGATCCGCGTACCGGGGTTATCAAAAAAGCGGCGCAGGGTGGTAAAGTCCATTTCGCTGATAAACTCCGGTGCCAGAAAATCGGTAAGCTTACGCCCCACCAGTTTTTCCGGCGCATAGCCCAGGATCACCCTGGCAGAGGGTGTCGCAAAACGTATGGTATTTTCTGAGTCATGCACACACACCAAGTCAGAGGTGTGCTCGGCAATCAACTCAAAAATCCGGTCATCTATAGCGTTCATAGTTCAAGTAGAGAGCTACAAATAAAATAAAAAAGGGTATCCGACCATAAAATCGGACACCCTTTTTGTAGAAAAAATTATAATTACCCTAGTAGCGGTAGTATTCCGGCTTGAAGGGTCCATTCTGCTCAACGCCAATGTATTCGGCCTGTTCAGCGCTTAACTCTTCCAGTTCCACCCCTATTTTAGCCAGGTGCAGCTCGGCCACCTTCTCATCGAGATGCTTAGGCAGGGTGTAGACCTCATTATTATACTTATCGGCACGGTTCCAAAGCTCGATCTGGGCCAAAGTCTGGTTGGTGAAGCTGTTGCTCATCACAAAGCTGGGGTGTCCGGTGGCACAACCCAGGTTTACCAGGCGCCCTTCGGCCAGCAGGATGATATCCTTGCCATTAACGGTGTACTTATCCACCTGTGCTTTGATCTCCACATGGCTTTCACCGTGGTTTTCCTTCAGCCAGGCTACGTCAATCTCATTGTCGAAGTGACCGATATTACAAACGATAGTTTTGTCTTTCATCAGCTGGAAGTGCTCGCCGGTGATGATGTCCTTATTACCAGTGGCGGTAATCACAATGTCGGCTTCCTTCACCGCGTTCACCATCTTCTTCACCTCAAAGCCGTCCATAGCAGCCTGCAGTGCACAAATGGGGTCGATTTCGGTAACGATAACCCGGGCTCCGGCTCCGCGCAGTGAAGCGGCGGTTCCTTTACCTACGTCACCATAGCCGCCTACTACTGCCACTTTACCGGCAATCATTACGTCGGTAGCACGACGGATGGCGTCTACGGCTGACTCACGGCAGCCATATTTGTTGTCAAACTTCGATTTGGTCACCGAATCGTTCACGTTGATGGCCGGCATGGGCAGGGTACCCTTACGCACTCTTTCGTAAAGGCGGTGTACACCGGTAGTGGTTTCTTCGGACAGCCCACGCACTTCCTTGGCCAGCTCGGGATACTCATCCAACACCATATTAGTGAGATCACCACCGTCATCGAGGATCATATTGAGTGGGGTACGCTCTTCGCCAAAGAAAAGGGTTTGCTCAATGCACCAGTTAAACTCCTCTTCAGTCATACCTTTCCAGGCATAAACAGGAATTCCGGCAGCAGCAATAGCAGCGGCAGCGTGATCCTGGGTAGAAAAGATGTTGCATGAGCTCCAGGTAACATCAGCACCCAGCTCCACCAGCGTTTCGATAAGAACGGCCGTTTGAATGGTCATGTGAAGACAACCGGCAATGCGGGCTCCCTTAAGGGGCTTGTCCTTGCCGTACTCTTCACGCAGCGCCATCAAACCAGGCATCTCGGCTTCGGCCAACTCAATTTCCTTTCTACCCCAGTCGGCGAGGCTAATGTCCTTTACCTTGTAAGGAATATACTTTTCTACTGTATCACTCATTATTAATTAGATTTTATTCAGGAGATTTTTATGATTGGCAAATATAACCCGAACTTCGGCATCATAAAATTTCGATAGATTAAGCCATGCCCCTGATAGCCAAACGAAAACTCGGAAAACTGGCATCCCTTTACCTGTGGGAGATTACGGAGACTGAAGAAGAACTCAGGGAAGCGGTTTTCCTACACCCTTCTGACGCCCAAAAATTCAGTGGAATCCGCAACCACAAGAAAAAAATGGAGTTTCTGGCCCTCCGGCGCCTGCTCGATAATTGCTTCGATGAGCTGCCGGAAGTGCATTACCATGAAAGCGGCAAGCCCTTCCTTAAAAATGGCTTTAAGCTTTCCATGAGTCATTGCTTTCCCTATGCCGCGGCCATCATCAGCAAAGATCTCGATGTAGGCATTGACCTGGAAGTGTACCGGGAAAGCTTTAAACGGGTGGCGCCAAAATTTATGAGTAGTACCGAATTAAAAGCGATAAACCCCGGCACTGAGGTTCAGCAATTAATCCATTTTTGGGGCGCAAAAGAAGTGATGGTAAAGATAACCGGCAACCGCCGATTTCATTTCAAAACACAGTTAAAAGTAGCGCCATTTTTATTCAGGCAGCGGCAAAAAACGAGGGGGCTTATTTTTAACGGTGACGGCCAAAACCCGCAGCGGGTGAAGCTTTACTTTGAGCAACTTAAGGAGCTTCACCTCAGCTATGGCTGGCTTGATTAATCCGTTAAGCCTATTTTCGCAGCACTAAAACTTGCAATAACTTTATTAGGTTTGCCAGCTGGATATTATGGCTAAAAAAATTATTGAGCACATCGTTAAAGTACGTGAGGATAAACGCAAACTCCTGGCGGTACTGATCGACCCCGACACTCCCAGCGAGGCAGAGTTGGAAAAGTTGTGCGCACAAATTAATCAGGGTTATGGCGATCTGATCTTTTTGGGAGGCAGCCTGCTTACCAGCGATGCCCTTGACAGTTGTATCAGCAAGCTGAAAAAACTGACCACTGTTCCGGTAATCCTCTTTCCCGGCAGTGCCCTTCAGGTTTCTGACCAGGCCGATGCCATTCTATTCCTGTCCCTTATTTCGGGGCGCAACCCCGATCTATTGATCGGCACCCATGTAGTGGCAGCTCCATATGTGAAGCAGGCCGGTCTTGAAACCCTTGCCACCGGCTATATGCTGGTGGACAGCGGCCGACCTACCACCGCCAGTTACATGAGCAACAGCCATCCCATTCCCCACGACAAACCCGCTATTGCGGCTTGTACGGCTATGGCCGGTGAGATGCTGGGTCTTAAGCTGATGTACCTCGATGGAGGCTCGGGCGCCCAAAACCCGGTGAGCGCGGAAATGATCAAGGCCGTGCGTCAGGCGGTAGATACCCCGATTATTGTTGGTGGTGGCATCCGCAGCGCTCAGAAAGCAACTGAACTTTGTGAGGCCGGAGCCGATATTGTTGTTGTTGGCCATGCCTCGGAAGAAAACCCCCAAATATTAAAGGAAATTTCTGAAGCTATTCACCATGCCAAGCCCACCCCCCATCTCGGTTGAAATATCAATGTACCCCCTGGTGCAGAATTTTATCCCTCCCATTGATGCCTTTTTGGAGAAATTGCATCGCGTCGAGGGTTTAAAAGTGCAAACCAATAATATGAGCACCCAGGTCTTCGGGCCATCTGATTTGGTGTTTAGTAGTCTCAACCAGCTGGTGAACGAGGCCTATGCCGGAGGCCAGCAATACAGCTTTGTAATAAAAGTGCTCAACGGTGATGTTTCGGGTCATGAAATTCCCGACTACCGCCCATGAGTCGTCTGAGGACTCTCGAAGCCCTTGGCGTAGTTTCAGGCCTTAGCTACACCCTTTTAATTACCGAAGGAATCGTGTGGTGTTGGCTCTTCGCCCTGATCAGCTCCACCATCTACCTCTACCTATGCTTTAAGAAGCGCATTTATGCCGAATCGCTGCTACAGCTGTTTTACCTCTTTGCGGCGGTGTATGGCTGGGTACACTGGAATGAGAACGGCGGTGAACTTGGCCTTAGCCTGAGCTGGAAACTACATGCAATGGTGATCCTAAGTGGCGGGGCGCTGGTTTTACTTTCGGGTTACCTGTTGCGGAGCCTTTCCGATGCCGCCACTCCCTTTGTTGATTCTTTCACCACCGTTTTTGCGGTATTCGCCACCTTAATGATGATCAACCTTATACCCGATAATTGGTATTATTGGATAGTGATCGACAGCGTGTCGATCTGGCTCTACCTCAACCGGCGTCTGTATCTTACCGCAGCCCTGTTTCTGGTATATACCATTTTAGCAATCAACGGGTTAATCCAATGGGTGTACTAACCAAAATCGTACTTACCGGCCCTGAATCCAGTGGCAAGTCGCAGTTATGCAGGCAGTTAGCCGAACATTTCCAGGCTCCTTTTGCCTCCGAATATGCGCGTATTTTTCTTGAGCAACATGGCCCCGGCTATGACTTTGCCATGCTTGACAAAATAAGAAGCGGCCATCACCAGCACCAACAGTCAACCCTAAGCCGCCCGGTAGCGCTGGCCTTCCTTGACACCGACCTGATCAACTTCCTGGTATGGGAAAAACTGGTTTTTGCCCAGGTACACAATGAGCTGGTGGATGAACTCTTTGACGAGATCGACCACCACTACCTGATATGTTATCCCGACCTGCCCTGGACCCCGGATCCACTGCGGGAAAACCCGGAAAACCGTATCGATATTTTTGAAGCCCACCGTCGTGAAATAGAGAAAAGGGGGCGCTCCTATCGCATCGTTAAAGGCCATGGCTTTGAGCGCTTTAAAAACGCCATTGCCGCTGTAGAAGAACTTTTGGCCGAAAACGCTGGGCAATCCCGCACAGCGCCGTAGCTTTGCCGCAGATTTATATCTCATAAGGGGTGTCCTGCCTGGCGGCGGGGCTGAGATTACACCCATAGAACCTGGGCGGGTAATGCTGCCAAGGGATTGGTTTTTTTATTCAACACAAATATTCACCTAAGCGAGTAATAGCCCCTTTTATTCGTGGTAAAATTCTGATTTTATCATGAAGAAGCTATTTGCTTTTGCTGCCTTGCTGGCATTGAGCCCTCTGTTAAGGGCCCAATCTGTTACCGGTATTGTAACTGACGAGGCGGGCGAGCCCTTGATGGGGGCCACCGTTACCGTAATTCCCGGCGGTGCAGGCACCGTTACCGATCAATTTGGCTACTACCGCCTCAAACTCAAGGAGGAGGGATCCTATGAGCTGGAGGCCAGCTTTATGGGCTACCAGCCAAAGAGCAAAACTATTCTGCTGGAAGCGCAGATGATGAAGCTCGATTTTAAACTGGAAGAAAAAGACGAGCTACTGGACGCTGTGAATATTTCGGCGGTGAGAGCGGCAGAGAATACCCCCATAGCCAAAAGCAACCTCAGTGAAGAGCAGATTGAGGCCCGTGACCAGGGCCGCGATATGCCTTTTATTTTAAGGGACCTGCCCTCCACGGTTGTGAGCTCCGATGCCGGGGCCGGTATCGGTTATACCGGCATGCGCATTCGTGGCAGTGATATCACCCGCATTAATGTAACGGTAAATGGTATTCCCCTCAACGATCCGGAGAGTCATGGTGTATTTTGGGTTAACACCCCTGACCTGGCCAGCAGCACCAACAGCCTGCAAGTACAGCGCGGGGTGGGCACCTCTACCAATGGCGCCGGGGCTTTTGGTGCCAGCATAAACCTGCTGACCAGCGGCATGCCCAGCAAGCCCTACGCCGCCAGCGAACTTACCGCCGGTTCTTTTAACACTCTTAAAAGCAACCTCCAGGTAGGCAGTGGCCTGCTCAACAATCATTGGGCAGTAGAAGCACGCTTGTCATCCATCCAGAGCGATGGTTTTATTGACCGTGCCCAGTCTGACCTGCGCTCTTATTACCTCTCCGGCAGTTATTTCTCCAAAAACACCAGTGTTCAGCTCATCCATTTTGGTGGCGCCGAAAGAACCTACCAGGCCTGGTGGGGTATTCCCGAAGCTAAACTCAATAACAACGATAGCCTTTTGCAGGCCCATATAGCCCGCAATGAATACCGCCCCACCGATTCGGCCAATTTGGTGGAATCTGATCCCCGCACTTATAACTATTACACTTACGAAAACGAGGTAGATAACTACAAGCAGGATCACTACCAGCTTCACCTCTCCCATCGTTTTGGCCAAAGACTGTCCGCCAATATGGCTCTCCACTATACCTGGGGCCGGGGATATTATGAGCAGTACCGCAATAATGACGAACTGGCCCATTACGGTCTCAACCCGGTAATACTTGGTAGCGATACCATTGCCAGCAGTGACATAATCCGCCGGCGCTGGCTCAACAACGGCTTAGCGGGAGCCACCTACAGTATAGAGCACGAAACCCGCTTTGTAAACCTTACCCTGGGCGGCGCTCTCAATCGTTATGACGGCGATCACTATGGTGAAATAATCTGGGCCCGTTATGCCAGCGACAGCGAACTCGGCGATCGCTATTACGATAACAACAGCATTAAGTACGATGGCAATAGCTATTTAAAAGCCAGCCTTGACCTTGGGGACCTCAGTGCTTATGCCGATTTGCAATACCGGGTGGTGACCTATACTGGTAATGGCATTGATGATGGGGGTAGCAATATCGCCATCGACGACCGTTATGACTTCTTAAATCCCAAGGCGGGTTTTAGTTATGACCTTGCCAACAGGCAGCGGGTATATGCTTCGGTAGCCGTAGCTCACCGCGAACCGGTTCGCAGCGACTTCCTCGATGCCCCCACTAATCTCTACCCCCAGCCTGAGCAATTAACCGATTATGAAGCCGGCTATGAATGGTCTCCCCGCACCAGCCTTATAAGCGCCAATCTCTACTACATGCACTACCGGGATCAATTGGTGCTTACGGGTCAGCTCAATGATGTAGGTTCGCCCATCAGGGTTAATGTACCGGAAAGCTATCGCCTGGGCGTAGAATTAGTGGTGCAGCATAAGGTCAATAGCTGGTTACAGATTGGGGGTAACCTTAGCCTGAGTGAAAACAGGATACTGGACTACACGGACTACGTTTTTGACTACGGCAGTGGCAGCTACGACACCACTCACTTCAGCAGCACTGACATCTCTTTTTCACCCGGGGCAGTGGGTAGTCTAGAGTTGGCCGTGCAACCCTTTCAGGGCTTCCAGCTTAGCCTGCTCGGCAAATACGTAGGCCGGCAATACCTTGACAATACCACCAGCATTGCAAAGAGCCTCAAGCCTTACACCGTTACCGACTTACGCCTGCAATACGATATACCGCAAAAGTTTGCCCGCAGGCTGCAGTTGCACCTGCTCATATCCAATTTGATGGACGTGGACTACGCACCGAATGGCTACACTTACAGCTACATATGGGGCGAAAAGGTGACCGAGAACTTTTACTACCCCATGGCTGGCATCAACTTTTTAGGGGGAATTAAACTGGGTTTTTAGTTTCTGAACACCTCATTTTATAATTTCGCAACCTGCCCCAAAGCCCCATGCTTTGGGGCTTTTTTTATAAGTTAGAAGAACACAACAATGAAAAAGTACCTGTTTTACCTGGCCGGGCTAGCCAGTATTCCTCTCACCGGACAGGATTTAGTACTAGACACGGCAGTAGTATCTGCCTCCCACTTTCAAACTAACCTCAGGGAAGCCAACCGAAATGTAATGGTACTCAAAGGCGATGAAATCAGCCAGGCACCGGTAAACACTGTGGCCGAACTACTGGATTTTGCCGCCGGGATTGATGCCCGCCAAAGAGGAATATTTGGCACCCAAACCGACCTCAGCATACGCGGGGGCAGCTTTGAGCAGGTTTTGGTCCTACTCAATGGTGTACGCCTGAGCGACCCGCAAACCGGGCACCACCTGATGAATCTGCCAGTGCAGAAATCCGATATTGAACGGATTGAAATCCTGATGGGCGGGGGCTCCTATATTTTTGGCGGCACTGCCTTTAGCGGGGCGGTAAACATTATCACTAAAGAGGCCAGCAGTAACCAGACTGAAATTGATCTGTCAGCGGGATCTTTTGGCTCTATCAGCCTGGGCCTGGGCCAGCGCCTGACCGGCGAAAATCACCAGAGCTCAATTTCATTGAGTCATTCCCGGTCGGCGGGTTTCAAAGAAAACACTGACTTCAACCACAATAACCTGGCAGCCCAGAGCCGCATCACTCTGGGCGAGCAAAAGCTCAACCTGAGTGGCGGTTACAGCTGGCAACAATTCGGTGCGCAGAGTTTCTACTCCGACAACTTCCCGGATCAGTTTGAGAAAACCCGTACCCTCTTTGTAAATGCCGGTATGCAATCTGGTGAAAAGCTACAGCTGAACCGTCAGTTGTATTGGCGCCGCAACTGGGATGAGTTCCAACTCTTCAGAGAAGGTGACGACTACTACCAGTACCAAAACGGCTATTATGTGATGGCAAATGATACTGCCCCGGGATGGTATGGTGGTCACAACTACCACCGCAGCGATGTAATGGGTGCCAAACTGGAGGCGAAGTTTAGCAGCCGGGCGGGCAAAACTGCTCTGTCCGCTGACTATCGCTACGAAGGCATTATCAGCAATAATCTCGGCGACAGCCTGGCGGCCCCGATTGATGTCAACAACAGCCGCGGCAGCTACTACCTGGGGCAGCAACGCCACAACGTTTCCCTGGCAGCTGAGCAAAGCAAAAAGTTCGGGGCACTTAGCCTTTCGGGAGCCTTGCTGATAAATTACAACACGGCTTACCAAAGCGGTTTTTACCCGGCTCTTACCGCTGGTTACTTATTTAGCAGGCAACATAAAATATACAGCTCCATCAACCGTTCATTCCGCCTGCCCAGCTATACCGATCTCTACTACCGTCTTGGCGGTGCCGTAGGCAGTAAAGACCTTAAGCCGGAAAACTCTCTTAACTATGAGATTGGCTATAAGCACCTGGGTGAGAACAGCTTTTTCAACCTCAGCCTCTTCCGTCGCGAGGGCAGCGATATTATTGACTGGATTCAGCAATGCGACACCTGCGAACTGCGGGCCAGCAATACCACCGAGGTGAACTTCAACGGCCTGGAAGCGAGCTACCGCTGGCAGAACGCCCCCTGGTTGAAAAGCTTGAAATTCGATTTTATCGAGCTCGGTTACAGCCATCTCTTCACCGATAAAGAGGAGTTTGACTATCAATCCCTTTACGTATTTGACTATCTGAAAAACAA
>CAZUCA010000079.1:0-11698 GCA_964619125.1 uncultured Owenweeksia sp.
CTCTGCCTGCGTGCACAACAAGGCTTGTTTACCAACTTCAAACTGAGCTACAGCATCAGCTACCAGGATCGCAACGGCCGTTATCGCAGTGCCGAAACCGGTGTATCAGCCGAGTATGAAGATGTACTACTGATCAACGCCCGCGCCAGCTACCGTTTCAAAGTTGCCGAGTTGTACCTGGCTGCTCAAAACCTGCTGGACACTCCCTATTATGACCGCGGCAATGTACAGCTACCTGGTCTTTGGCTCTGGACCGGTCTTAGCCTGAAACTGTAAAATCACTTAGCCAATAGCAAAAAGGCACTCCAGTTGGAGTGCCTTTTTTATTTCAGTTTTTCATTGGAGTGATGCCGGTCATGATCGCGCCTGGTCTTCTTCTCCATGCGCCGGTCAAAAGCGGCTTGCAGATCAGTATCAGTTTGATTAGCGAGGCAGAGTACTACAAAGAGCACGTCGGCCAGTTCTTCGCCCAAGTCCTTGGACTTATCACTTTCCTTTTCACTCTGCTCGCCGTAGCGACGGGCAATAATACGGGCCACCTCCCCTACTTCTTCAGTGAGCTGAGCCATATTGGTAAGTTCGTTGAAATAGCGTACGCCATGCTCCTGAATCCACTTGTCCACTGTCTTTTGCAGCTCTTTTATCCCCTCACTCATAATCGCAATAATTTTAAATTTTTTATTCCCGGTTTTTTGAGTCAATAGTGATCGTTACCGGACCATCATTATTAAGCTCCACCTGCATATCAGCCCCAAACTCACCGGTCACCAGCTTTTGCCTGAACCGCAACATGTCCTTAGCAGTAGCTACGAAGTATTCGTACAACGGGATAGCTACTTCTGGTTTAGCGGCTTTAATAAAGCTGGGGCGGTTTCCCTTTTTGGTGGAAGCATGTAAAGTAAACTGGCTCACCAGCATCAGGTCACCCTCCTGGTCCATCAGAGAGAGGTTCATTCTGCCTTCATCATCACTAAAGATGCGCATGGCCATAAGCTTCTTAATTAGCCAATCGGCATCTGCTCGCTCATCTTCTTGCTCAATGCCAAGCAGCACCACTAAACCCTGGCCCATGGATAAGGCAGGAGCGCCGTTTACACGTATGGCCGCCCTGCTCACCCGTTGTATTACCAATCGCATTACTATTCTATCCTTAGCGCCCTCTTTCTCATAAAGGCCTTTTGCTCCGCGCCCGGATCGCGATCTTCATATAGCTTACTTTCAAATTCGCCATACATAGGATTGGGCAGCATGATAAAACTGCGACGCAGGCTGTCGCGCATCGGGCCATTCATATAATCGTGAAACTCTTCACTAAAATCACCGGGTTGATCGCCTACAAGCAAAATCACTTTGTGGGTGTTGCGTACCATCTCACGGCGCATGGTTTTATCAGAGGTCTCTGTTTTCAGCAGCAGGTGATCTTCATTGGCGTGGGGAAGACCATAGCGTCGCAGGTTTTCGATGGTAGGAGCCATCAGGTCTTCGCTGCGATTACTGATGTAAAACACCTCCACTCCCATCTGCTCGGCCATGGTAAGGAAGCTTTTAGCCCCAGGCAGGATACGGGCTTGTGATTCCTGCACCCACTTGGCCCAGCTGGCGGAGTTATAACTTTCTCCACTCTGAATCAGGCGGGCCTCATAAGGGCTGTTATCGAGCACGGTTTCATCAATATCCACGATTACCGCAACCGGCCTGGAGTCATTACGCATACGACGCAGGTTCTGCTGCATTCTCGTGGTGGCCAGCTCGTAAGCCTGCTCATAGGCCAATTCAGCACCATAGGAGTTCTGAAACCACAGGGTACTCATCACCAGTTGCTCCGAAAGGGGGGAATTATTGGTTTCAAGCTGCTCGGGAGCGCTCTGCTGAGCACCACCACAGGCGGTTAAAACGGCCATGGCCGAAAAGGCTACAAATAATTTACTATTCATAATCATCAGTTCGATAAGTTTCATCTTCATCAACGCCCTGTACAAAGTCGAGGTAGCTCTCGTAGCGGGTAAAGGGTATCTGATGCTCTTCGAGAGCGGCCTTTACCGCACAGCCCGGCTCCTCAATATGCAGGCAGTTGTTGAATTTACATTCTTGTTTAAGTTCAAATATTTCGGGAAAGTAATCACCAATTTCATATTTATCCATGTCCACCAGGCCAAATCCGCGAATTCCCGGGGTATCGATGATAAAGCCCCCAAAGCTGAGGGGAAACATCTCGGCAAAGGTGGTGGTGTGCAGACCCGATTGATGGCTTTTACTGATTTTACCGGTCTTTAAATTCAAGCCGGGCTCCACTTTATTCACCAGGGTAGATTTTCCCACTCCCGAATGACCGCTGAGCAGGCTCACTTTGTCTTTAAGGGCAGCTTTAAAATCTTCCAGCCCCAGCTCTTCACTAGCCGAAGTGTGCAACACTTTATAGCCGGCATCGAGATAGGCCAAAGTATAATATTCCAGATCCTGCATAGCGGCCTCACTGTAGAGATCCACCTTATTAAAAACCAGGGTAGCGGGGATATCATAGGCCTCGGCTGTTACCAGGAAGCGGTCGATAAAGCGGGGATAGGTTTTGGGGAACTCCAAAGTTACAATCAGCATGGCCTGATCGAGGTTAGTGGCGATGATCTGGGTTTGTTTGCTGAGATTGACCGCCTTGCGGATAATATAATTCCGGCGCTCATGAATACGGTTGATCACTCCCGTTTGCTCGCCTTCCTCCAGTTCAAAATCAACCACATCGCCTACCGCCACTGGGTTGGTACTTTTGATGCCCTTAAGCCGGAGCTTACCCACAATACGGCAATCATAGCTTTCGCCTGTCTCGCTCCGCACGCGGTACCAACTGCCGGTTGATTTCATGACCGTTCCTTGCATTCAAAAAAGCTGGGTTACAAATTGAGCACAAAAGTGGCCAATTACTTTAAACTATACTCCTCAAAGCAGAACTTAAAGCCAAGGTTTTGGGCCACAAAGGCGATAAGCTCTCTCTCTCTGCTCTAGTCATCAGATCTTTAAATATTCTGCTGGCATCATTGCCATTAACTTTCAGGGCCGAATGGCGATGGCAGATTTGCAAGGCCCTTTTTAACATTGCTAGGTTATTGAGCGGTTAAACATAAGGCTTTAACAAAAATTTTCCAGTTCAACTTTTCTTAGATTCGCGCTGAGTATTTGCCTATGTCGATTACAGTAAAGAATATTACCAAATTATACGGAGATCAAAAAGCGCTGAATGAGGTGAGCTTTGCCATCAACAGCGGTGAGATCGTAGGTTTCCTTGGTCCCAACGGGGCGGGTAAATCCACCATGATGAAGATCCTAACCGGCTACCTGCCCCAGAGCGAAGGTCAGGCATTGGTGGCCGGCATTGATGTAAGCGAGGACAGCCTGGCGGTGCGTAGAAAGGTGGGCTACCTGCCGGAGCACAACCCGCTCTACCTCGATATGTACGTAAAGGAATTTCTGGCCTTTATGGCAGGCATCCATCATACCAGCAAAAAGGAAATCCCCACCATAATAGAAAAAGTAGGGCTCAGCAAGGAAAGCCATAAGAAGCTGGGGCAGCTCTCAAAGGGTTACCGACAAAGGGCCGGCCTGGCGGCAGCGATGCTGCACAATCCCGAGGTACTGATCCTGGATGAGCCCACTACCGGCCTCGACCCCAACCAACTGGTGGAAATCCGTAACCTCATTAAGGAAATCGGTAAAGCCAAAACGGTAATGCTCAGCACCCACATTATGCAGGAAGTGGAAATGCTTTGCGATCGGGTAATTATTATCAACAACGGTAAAATTGTGGCGGATCGCCCTACCGCTGACCTTACCAACCTGCAAGGCGTGAAGGTATACCGGGTAGAATTTGACAAGGCTTTCACCGAAAAGCAATTGGAAAAAATTGCCGGCGTTAAAAAGGCCACCCATGAAAAAGGAAATATCTGGCTGATAGAAGCCCTGCCCGGGCAGAGTGATATTCGTAGCGACATCTTTCAATTTGCGGTAAAGCAGGATGCGGCCGTGCTGGAGATGAAGCAACAAGAGCAGAAACTCGAACAAATTTTCCAAAAATTAACCGAAAAATGAAAAAACTAATACTGCTGGGCACCGTCATTGCCCTCCAGGCCTGCACCTCTGGCGAGGAACACAGCCAGCCTGCCGAAGAAACTGCCGCCCCCCGGGAAGTGGATTTAAACGCGATTGCAGACAGCAGTGCCACCCGCAAAAATGAGGATGGCAGTTATGCCGAACTGAAGTATCATCAGGGCCAGCTTACCGGTACCGCCAAAATGTATAACCCCGATGGCCAGCTCAGCGCTACTGTTAACTATAAGGATGGAAAAAAGCACGGACGCTATACCCGCTACAATCAGGAGGGCAAACCCGCTCTGGAAACCGAATATCACCATGGTTTGCCTCTGCCTTCAGCTGAAAGTAGCCTGGACAGCAACCTTAATGCTGAAAAAGCGCTGATTACGGTAAGTGAGGAAAATAAACTGGCGGAAGAGGGCTACATCAGCTATACCTTCAGTTTACCCGACAGCTGCCGTCATCCCCAGTTTTACCTGCTGGAGGAGAAGCAGTAGTGGCAAGGGGATAATGCACTGCTCAAGCAACGCAAAATGGAGATGGCAGGCAATAAGGGGGTACTTACAATTAGGACGGAACCCGGCTATGGTATCACCAAGATGGTTTACATCTACGCCACTTACGAAGTGGAAGGGGAGATTGAAATGGCCGCTATGAAGCCCCATAAGATAGAGGCGATCAACTAAAGTTATTATTTTTAGCGACGGCCTCTCCTGGCCCTCGCTTAATTTATTATCGTGTTCACGCTATTTTGCTTTTAGCGCTGAACCTCAAAACTCCATGGCCCTTTCAAGTCAAAATTATAATCCTATGAACGCCAAACACCTGAGCCTGATCCTTAGTTTTTCGCTTTTAGCCCTGGCCTGCTCATCGCCCGGAGACACCAAACCCAAAACCAAACAGTCCAAAGATGGCACCGTTACCCATGTCAATTCTGAATCGAAGGTGAAGAGTGAAGTGCAGGTAAAGGACGGAGTCACCAACGGGGTAGCCAAATCATATTATCCCAATGGCAAGCTATGGAAAAAGGCAATTTACAACAACGGACATCTGGATGGTAGAGCCGAGGTGTACGATCGTGAAGGCAGGCTTATACGCACAGTGGAATACGAAATGGGTAGAGAGCACGGTCTGTACACCCGCTATTTTAAAAGTGGCAGGGAAAAGCTACAGATAGAATATCATCAAGGCCGGCCGCTGCCAGGCCTTTTAAGGCGTGATTACCGCGGGGAAGACCTGGCAGAACCTGAGATTCTGCTAAAGAAGCAAGGGAATATCGACCCTGCCCAAAACCTCTTCCGGGTAATTTTCGAACTTAAGGAAGATAGCAGGGAAGTAGCCTTTTATGGCCTGCCTGCGGGGACCTCATGGGAGGACCTTAACCAGGCGGAGCTTAGTCAATACCGCCTGCCTACCCTCAAAGGCAGTCCCAATAAGGCCTATCTCGATCACCAGCTAGATCCAGGCTATTTTGTAACGGTAGAGTTGACGATTTATGCCGTATTTGAAATCGCCAAGGGCCGCGATGCTGCAGTTAAAAAAGAAATCACTTACTCTATCGAAAATTCAGATTTTTAGATCCGCATCATTTTTTTGTAGCGTAGAAGGTCACTACTCATCGGGGCGTACTCAAGGCCTTTTCTAATGGTTTTAGCTGCGGCCGCCTTACTGATGTTATAATCCTTCAGCGCCAAGCGGGCATAAACAGCTCCAATTAAGCTCTTTGTCACCACGGCATCGAGTGCCGGATCATCCATCATCTTTTCAAACTCACGGCGTAGTTTCCTGGCAGCACCGAGGCGGTTTTGGTCCAGCAGTAAAAAAATTTCCTGGAGTATGGTTTCGCCATAAATACCATTCCACAGCTGTTCGTCCCTAAGCAAGGGCACCTGGCTGTGCAAGCTGCGCAAGCTGTCGAGGATATTGGCATTAGACCAGCTCTGCTCTACAATAATACGGCCCATTACCCCCATGATCTGGTCGCGCGCATCCTTCAATTGCGGATCCAACAATACTGCCTGACGTCCGAATGGATAAGCTGCCACAGCATCACCCCCATCAAGCCGCTTCTGAGCCTTAAAAAGGCGGCTATAGACTGCTATCTCGCCCAGGCCTGCCGGGTCTGCGTATAAACCTCTTTGGTAAGCAGTGGTGATTGAATCAAATTGCCCTGGTGTAAGCGTATCCTGCAGGTAAAGCTGTCCGTAATAGGGAAAGGCCTCCAGCACCTTTTTGCGATGGCTGGCGCTGCTGTCATTGCCGATGAAAAAGGCGATGGCCCGGTAATAAACAGGATTATCAATTTTTTCTTCCGCCAACCAAATCCCCAGGCTTTCCTGCAAGAGCAGTGATTGTTTTTCACCTGGCGCCAGTAAATAGGCTTTCAAACTGTTTTGAAATCCCTCCCAGCGTTTTTCATCCTCCAGATCATATAAGGCCTGGTTTAGGTACTGCAAACTCACCAGGCGACTGCCACTAATTCCATCACTGGGATAGAGATGCTGGAGAATCGAATCCAGCTTATCTGAAAAACGCTGCTCCCTGGTAATAATCTTTTGTTCTACCAGACGATCGAGCTCCCTTTCACGGTCCTTTTCAGTAATTTCATAAAAACCCTGCACCGGATCGGTACTTTCCATTATCCACTCTTCACCCTGCAGGTTGGCAGCGGCATACACGTGGTCAGGGGTTTCAATTATAACATGTTTTATGCCCATCCGCCCTAGCATATAACTGTATACGGCGGTAGCAGAAACACAGTTGTAATAACCACGCTCGAAAATTTCGACAAATTGATTTTCGAATTCGTACTTCACCAACAGCTCATCGTGCACCGATTCAAATAATTTTTCAATCTGTTTTGAGGGTTTTTTCCTTACCAGCCTGGCCGAATCAAGCTCTTTAAAAATAAGATCGAGTTGATTGCGGTATTTTTGAAAGCGGAGACTATCCATTTCCCCACTGGCCGCCAGCAAGAGAGCCAAATGGTTGGTGTCCCTCTGTTGCAGCTGTTCAAAGGCCTTGCGCTCAAAGGCATTATCTATCCGGAGCAGTTCGGTTGGCGCCGGCAACTGCGCACAGAGGGTGCCTCCCAGTGCCAGGAAGCCTATCAAATACCACAATTTCATCTAACTATTTTTTGCGAATATATACCTGAATTGGTACGCCTTTAAAGTTAAAATTTTCCCGCAGTTTATTCTCGAGAAAACGCTTGTAAGGCTCCTTCACATATTGGGGCAGATTCGCAAAAAAGGCAAAGGAGGGAGTTCGGGTAGGTAACTGTGTACAGAATTTTATCCTGATATACTTGCCTTTAATAGCCGGTGGCGGTGTATTGCCAATTATCTCCAGCATGGTATCATTGAGCTTGCTGGTACTGATACGGGTAGCGCGGCGATCGTAAACGGCAGTAGCTTCTTCCACCGCCTGAAAAATCCGTTGCTTATTGAGTACCGATACAAATAATACCGGCACGTCGGTAAAGGGCTCCAAGCGTGCCAGGAGCTTTTTACGGTACTGCTCTGCGGTAGAGGTATCTTTCTCAATTAGATCCCATTTATTCACCAAGATCAAAATGCCTTTTTTATTCTTTACCACCAGGCTGAAGAGCGATAAATCCTGACTTTCAAGCCCCCGTTCCGCATCGATCATCAACACGCACACATCCGAGTTTTCAATAGCCCGGATAGAGCGCATCACCGAATAAAACTCCAGGTCTTCATGCACCTTTGATTTTTTGCGCACCCCGGCGGTATCCACCAATAAAAAATCTTTGCCAAATAGCTTATAGCGCGTATTGATAGAATCGCGGGTAGTGCCGGCTACATCAGTTACAATGTTCCGCTCCTGACCGGTAAGGGCATTGATAAATGATGACTTGCCCACATTAGGGCGGCCAATTACCGCTATGCGGGGTAGGTCCTCTTCTTCTCTCTCCTCCTCCTTCGGCATCAACTTTACTACTTCGTCCAGCAGCTCGCCGGTGCCGGAGCCATTAATGGCGGAAATATTAAATACCTCACCCAGGCCCAGTGAATAAAATTCGGCACTCATCGTTTGCCGCATGGCATTGTCGACCTTATTGGCCACCAGCAATACCGGTTTTTTGGTTTTGCGCAGCATATTGGCCACTTCCTGGTCCATTCCGGTAACACCTTCTTCGGCATCTACCACAAACATTATAAGGTTGGCTTCCTCGATGGCAATAAGTACCTGCTTGCGGATCTCACCTTCAAATACGTCTTCCGAGCCTTTGATATAACCGCCGGTATCAATCACCGAAAACTCACGTCCGGTCCATTCAAATTTCCCGTAAAGACGATCACGTGTTACCCCAGCCACCGAGTCAACAATAGCCTCGCGGGTTTGGGTAAGACGGTTAAAAAAAGTGGATTTGCCCACATTGGGGCGGCCAACTATGGCGACAATATTTGCCAAGGTGAAAAATTTTTAGTGGCGCAAAAGTAGTCAATGCCAGTCAATAGGCACTGAAATAGATGAGCTTAATAAAAAAGAGGGATACGGAACCCTCCCCCTATCTCAATTGAAAGAGTAAAACACAAGTTTGCTCCGCCTAAAAACTGAGGTCGTTTAACTTCCGGGGTAAAGTATTTCCGGGTAATTCTTAGAGAAGTTAATCAGGTCCACTACTGACTTGGCCCCGATCTTATTGAGCAGCCGCAGTTTATAGGTGCTCACGGTTTTGTCGCTGATTTCCAGCTCTTCGGAAATTTCCTTGTTGGAGCGACCCGTCGACAGCAGCTTCAGCACCTCTATTTCGCGCTGACTGAGTTTTATAGGCTTATTCTTTTTGCCTGGTTTCAGAATTTGCTCACTGAAAATCTGCTTGCCCTCATGTACTTCATTAATGGCCTTGATGAGTTTTTTGGGCTCCTCATCCTTAATGACGTAGCCACTGGCGCCCATCTGCAGGGCCGTTTTACCATAAATATCTTCCGGGTGCATGGTCAGCACAATAATCCTCAATTCCGGCGCTATTGCCTTGATTTTACGGATGGCAGTAATGCCATTCATCTTCGGCATATCGAGATCCAGAAGCAGTATGTCTGCCTCTTGCTGCTCCACCAGCTCCATTAAATCCTCACCATTGGAAGCCTCTCCGACCAAGGTAAGATTATCTTCATATCCTATAAAAAGCTGTAAGCCTTTTCTTACCACCGCGTGATCGTCTGCAAGTAATACCCTGATCATTGTCATCCATTTTCTTAGTTGAACTCCTGACTATAACTCCTGAGAATCTGCACTGTTCTAGTGCTCAGACGAGAAAATCAAATATAAGATAATTCTGTCAGGATAGTATATCCTGCGGAATTACACATACTGGTACCGGCTGCATTTTATGCCGGTTGGCCGTGTGCAGGTGCTGATAAATTTCATACACCTCCCGGTGCCGACCTTCAAACTCCTCTAACTGCCGGCCTGCCTCAGCGGCATTCATCGCCCATTCCAACTCCGGGTAGGAAGCGCCGATCTGATCTTCGTCGGTTCGATCATCGCCCCACAAACCATCAGTTGGCGGTGCCTGCAAAATACTTTCAGGTACCTGCAGATAACGAGCCAGCTCATAAACCTGGCTTTTGTTGATATCGGCAATAGGACTGAGATCCACACCTCCATCACCATACTTGGTAAAAAAGCCTACCCCGAAGTCTTCCACCTTATTGCCGGTGCCAGCTACCAGGTAACCGTGCAGGGCCGCAAAATAATAAAGAGTGGTCATGCGCAATCGCGCCCGGCTGTTGACCAGCGACATTTGCCGTTGCTCCGAATCGCTAACCCGGGGCAACTCATCAATAAACGCATCAAATACAGCACTAAGGTCTACCGACGAATAGGAAACATTGGAGTGTTTTTGCTGGAGACTGTGAATGTGCTCCATAGCCCGGTCCACCTGTTGTTTATTTTGGTGTATAGGCATTTCCACACATAATACCGGGAAACCGGTACGGGCCGCCAGGGCCGAAGTTACGGCCGAGTCCACCCCACCTGACACCCCTACCACAAAGCCCTTTACACCGGCACTGCTGAGGTAATCGCTCATCCAGTTGCTAATGTGGTCGGCTACTTTAGCTGCGTCCATCTTAAAACAGGATTCCTACTCTCAGGCTTACGTAGTCGAAGCGATATTCATAGCTACCGGAGGTAAGGTCGCCCATTACATCCAGGTCGTCTTCAAGATTGTCAATAAGGCTGCGATTATAATACAAACCAGCAGTAAGTGAAGTACTTCCTCCCAGGTTATACTCACCTCCCAAACCTATAGTAAAAAGAGCGTTGAAGAAATTCACATAATCATCATCCATCTCGTTTTCAGCCAGTTGAGGCTCAAAGCTCACTTTTTCATCGATATTAAGGGCCAGGGCACCACCGAACTCAGCAAAGCCGGTAAAGTAGCCAAACTCACGGGTAGTCATTTTGAGCCGCACCGGCAACTGCAGATAACTGCCGTTGAAATTACCACGGCCCGCTACGGTGTTGCCATTAATGGTTAGTGGTACCCCTTCAAGCTCCCCACCCCGCTGAATTACGGTAACGCCGCTGGAAAAGGCATAATGTTCGGCGAAATAATACTCGGCGATCAGTCCGAAACCGAATTTCAATGGTGCCGATGATTCGTAACCGGGGTGGTCAGTTGAGATATAACTGATGGCAGGTTCGCCGTGAATGCCAAAGCGAAATGAATTTTCGTCCTGTGCCTGTAAGGCAAAAGCACTGCCCAGAAATAAAATAAGAAGTTTGGTAGCTACGTTTTTCACAACCTATAATTTTGAGGTTAAAATTATAAACTGACATCATAACATCACTATGCCGAGATTGATTAGAGTGCTATTGCTATTGCTGATGCCCCCCCTGCTACTAACCCAATGCTTTGACGATCATGATGATGTCGACCTGTCAGGAGTAAAAAAAGAAAGTGAAATAATTCGCTTTGACCAGGCTTTTTTCAACAGCGACAGCACTAAAATGGCGCAGGAAATAGAGCGACTGGCGGCAGAATACCCCGAATTTTTCAGCGGTGGCACCAATCCGAGGTTCTGGAAAAGCCAGCGCCGGGATCCCAAACAGCTGGAACTTTACAAGGCAGTACAACAAGTATTTGACAATGAAAAGGCGCTGAATGAAAACCTCAATTTCAGCATGAAGCATTATTACTACCACTTTCCGCAGGCTGAAAAAATTAAATTTTACGGTTATATCTCCAACCTCGATTTTGAATACCCGGTGCTGTACGCCGATTCAGTATGCTTTATAGGCATGGACCTTTACCTGGGCCCTGAGCGCAAATTTTATGATGACCTGCCCCGCTACATGGCTTTTTACCGCCAACCCACTTTTATGATCAGGGATGCCATGGAGGCAGTTATCACACCCCGGGTAGCACCACCTAAAGTGAACAGCAGCCTGCTCGACGATATGGTTTACCACGGCAAAATTCTGTATTTGCTGGAAAAGATGATGCCGCAAAAAGACCAGGCAGTAATTATCAAATACAGCCCTGACGAGCTCAGCTTTTGTAAGGACAACGAGCGCACGATCTGGAGCTATTTTATCGAACACAACTACCTCTTTGACACCGGCAGCGACCTGAAGCGTCGCT
>CAZUCA010000080.1:0-11015 GCA_964619125.1 uncultured Owenweeksia sp.
CGGCTAGGTCTTTTTCTTACGTTTGCTGGATTTCGCCTTAGGGTTAAAGTTGAGGCAAAGGCTTACCCAGTATTCCAGATCATCTTCCTGGTCGATACCTTCGGGGCTCACAAATACAAAGCCTTTCATGGGACGGCCGGTAAAATCCATGGGTCGGGCACCGTTTCTTTTTAAGGCATCCTGCTCCTGGTCGGGGTCAATGCGGGCCATAAGCTGGTTTTTCACCACTCCTACGCACATTTTATCGTTTACCATAAAGCACAGCCCACCCATCATTTTTTTCTCTTCAATGCTGGCAGCAGCCCTGCCGTTCAGACAGCGGCGCAGGCGCTCGGCGAGATATTCATCATATGCCATCCGGATTGGGTTTAAAGAGTATAAGTTAAAAAAAAACTCCGCTGGTGAAGCGGAGTTTTGGTATTTGGAGGCTGTTATTTTTGGATCACCCTGCCTGAGCCGGTAGTGATAATGGCGGTGGCCGGGCTGCCCTGATAATACAGGTTACCACTGCCACTAAGGTTGGCATGCAGGTAATGGTTTACACTGATCCCGGCCTTGCCCGAGCCACTGATGTTTACCACAGCGGTATCACTTTGAAGTTTCAGACCATAGTAATCACCGGACCCGCTGAGGTTAATAAATTGATAAGAACTGTGCCCTTCCAAATAAAGGTCACCTGATCCACTTAGCTCCACCGCGAGCTCATCACATTGCAGATCATGGTGAATATCGCCGGAGCCACTGATGCTAAGATGGCATTGGGAAGTATGGTATGGATCCAAAACCACAATGCTGCCGGAGCCTGATACCTCCAGCTCTGTTAGAGTCGGTAGGGTGAGGTATACCTTTATGGGCTCATAAGCCACTATGCAGTCTTTAACTTTAAGCTGAAATTTACCTGAATTAACTTCGGCAATGAGTTCATCATGTATGTTTGACTGGGCTTCTATTTCCACCCTCAGCTCACTACCCTGGCTGATGTAAATATCTTCACTGCCGCTCAGTTCGAGCTGGCTGAAATCGTCAGTTTCGTAGGTTCTACTAACCACATTGCCACTGCCGGCGGAACAGTCGGCGGACTTGCCACAAGCACTTGCTAAAACGGCTATTGCCGTAAGGCTAAAGATGAGTTTTTTCATTTTGAGGTTTGCTTTTTTGACTCTGCAAAAGTGGCATCTGCAAGCCCATCAGCGCCAAAGAATATTCCCGCTCGGGATCTGGGCCCATTAAAATGGGACCAGGGCTGGTTCAGGCGGATTACTTAGCGCAGACCAAACAGCATCAAGCCGAGAATACCACCGATGATCAGGAGGCGATATAGATTGTTGAGGTAATGGTAATGTTGCTTTTTTTCGGCCAGCCAAAGCATGATGAGGGAGGCAAACACGCCGAGGCCACCGGCAAAGAGATAATAACTGATGCCGCTGAAGGCGGTTTTATAAAAAATAAGGCCGGCCGGTATGGCGCCAATCAGGGCGAAGGCGGTAATCAGCCATTTGGTGCTTCTCACACCCAGTGTAACCGGCAGAGTATGGTAACCAATAATTACATCGCCTTTAAGGGCCTCGAGATCCTTAATGATTTCGCGGATAAAAATGATCAGCAGCATAAAGCTGACGTAGGTGAAAATAAGCAGGTCTTCGAGGTGGTAGTAGATGAAAATGGCGAAGAAGGGCGTGATGGCCAGTAAGGCCGCCGCCAGGTTCCCGATAAAGGTGATCTTTTTGAGCTTGTGGGAGTAAAACCACAGAAGGAAGATGAAGGCCGAGAAGTAGAGAAATACATTAAAGCTTACCAGTAAACCCAGCAAGGCTCCGATTACATTAAAGAGAAAGTAAAGCCGCAGGGCGGTACTCTGCTTTACAATCTTTTCGTAGATGGTTTTATTGGGACGATTAATCAGGTCCTTTTCGAGGTCATAAAAGTTGTTGATTATGTAGCCCCCCGACACGCAGAAAAGGGAGGCAAACACAATGTAGTGCAGGTTGGGGTTACTGAGGGTACGTAGCCAGCGCGAAGGTTCGTTGAGCAAAAAGATTACCGCCAGGTACTGCGACAGGGCCAGGAAAAATATGTTATACCACCTCACCATCGAAAGCAAGGCAGAAAGCTTAAAGAGGAGCAGCCTTTGCTTTCTGGAGAGCATCGGGCTTAGAAGCGATGAATAAGTTCTGGTTGATAATCCTTCAGCATGGCCCGGGCCTTGTCATAGTCCGGAGTAAAGCCCAGCACAAAGCCACCACCACCGGAGCCACAAAGCTTGAGGTAGTAAGCATTGGTTTCAATGCCCTTTTTCCACAGTGCGTGTACACTCTGGGGAATCATGGGGGTGAAATATTCCAGTACCAGGTTGCTGAGTTTCTTGAGGTTACTGAAAAGCGGCTTGCTGTCGCCTTTCAGGAAAGCCTGAATGCAGGCGTCGTTGTACCTGGTGAACTCATCCTTCATCAGCTGGCGGAAGCCCTGGTTTTTCATCTTTTCCATAAAGATGTTTACCATGGGCTGGGTTTCGCCGGGTTGCCCGCTGTTGAGCAGGAAAATAGCGCCTTTGCCGCGGCCGGGTTCGGGCAGGGTAACAGTGCCGAGGTCTTCCTTAGAGCTGATCAGTACCGGTAATTTCAGGTAGCAGATCAAAGGATCGAGGCCACTGCTCTTGCCGTGGAAGTAGGATTCCATCTGCCCAAAAAGCTGCTTAAGACGGATAATTGAATCTTTGTCAATATCCTCTTCGGGATCAATTCTGTTGGCGGCATATTTGTCGTAAATGGCCGCCACCAGGGCTCCACTACTACCTACTCCATATCCTTCAGGAATACTGCTATCAAAGTAAAATCCCCTTTCAAGGTCCTGGCGCAGGTCGTCAAGGCGCAATTCGGCGATAAGCTCACCACTGGCCTGCATTTCCTGCAGGTAGCCTAAAAACTGCCACAGGTGCTCATTGGATTTTTTGGCTTTGCCTTCCAGATGCTTTTCCTGCTTAAAAGCACCACGGTAAAAGTTGTAGGGAATGGAGAGACCCTGCGAGTCGTTAATGATGCCATACTCCCCGAAGAGCAGGATCTTAGCGTAATATAGCGGGTTCTTTGTCATTAGCTTAGCTTAAGCGGACCTTGTCCAACACGATCGCAAATATACTGTCCGTTTTTTAAATGGCTTGATAACGAATCGTTAACGAACTCTTTCACCTGAGGTTCTATCGACTGAGGAAAGAGCAGGTGTACGTTGGCCCCGGCATCGAGGGTGAAATAGAGCGGGTTTTTGGTTTCGCGCCGGTATTGCCACACTTTTTCGAGAATGCTGAGGGTATTGGGCTTCATCAGGATAAAGTAAGGGTGTGAGCTCATCATCATGGCATGAAGGGTGAGGGCTTCACTTTCCACTAATTCTCCAAAGCCGCTGAGGTCACCACTTTTCATCAGGTTGCTCAGTTTGCTAAGGTTGTCGTGAGCCTGTAAAAAGCGACGCTGGGCGAAGGGGTGTCCGTCCATCAGGTTGTGGCCGGCGGTGCTGCTTACACTCTTTGATCCTACTTCCACCAACAGCACATAGTCACAAAAGCTGTTAAAAACTTCATCCACCTCCCCTGAATAGGGCACAGCATATTCGTCACTGCTGTCAGGCAGTCCTGCAAATTGTCCCCACTCCACCAGACCGCCATATACCGAACGGCTGGCACTGCCTGATCCCAGGCGGGCCCACTCACTGGCCTTGCGATAAAAATCTTTTTCCTTCTCGCCCAATAGTTCCTCCCTGATGGAGAGCAGGCAAAGGGCGAGGGCACTCATACCCGAGGCGCTGCTGGCGATTCCGCTGCTGTGGGGGAAACTATTGTGGGTATTGATTCTGAAGTGGTAGTCCTCAAGAAAGGGCGCCTCCGTGGCGATGCGGTCAAAAAAGCTTTCAATTTTGGGGCGAAAGCCAGCCTGCTCAACCCCGTCTAAAAGCACCTCCACCGAAAAACGCGCATCGGTTTCCTTCGTTTCCAGGCTAAGTTCAGTTTCGGTATGGCAGGCGTCAAGGGTAAAACTGAGGCTGGGGTTGGCAGGTATCTGTCGGGCATACTTACCCCAGTATTTTACCAGGGCTATATTGCTGTGGCTACGCCAGGCGGCACTTTTTATCAAGGCACTAATGTTTTTTGGGCGATAAGTTTACGAAGTTCTACGGCTTCTTTGACCATCAGGATCGATCGCAACTTAATACTGTCAGTTTTTGGGTTTTGTCGCTCATCATTTTTGAGGGCAAAAACCAATTCATTCAAAACGTAATAAAATTCATAACGGGAGGAGTCTGACTCCTCCCTTAAGTAGCTATAGATAAGTTTACCTTCCTTATCAAAGTGAAATTCTTCCAGCCGGTTGCCACGGTTGTTTTTTCCTTCCAGGGCAATCATCCGCAAGCCACTTTTATTGCTGTAAAAGCGCAACTGCTCCCAGTAAGCGTACTCAGTGTCAATTAAATCCTGGTTTACTGAGTCGAGCGTAATTAGCCGCATGTCACGCTTACGGCGGTGTTTTTCTACTTTAGTATTTACCGAATCGACATGAGCCCTTAGGGCACCGTCTCCGGTGGCAGCCTGGTAGAGAGGGTCGCTGTTGTCACTTCCCATATTGCAGGCTACCAGTAGCATGCAGGCGGCCAGGCTGAAGAATTTCCATTTTGTCATTAAGCACTTTTGGTATCGGCGCTGCGGTCTATTTTTTTAACCAGCCCCTGCAGCACTTTACCAGGGCCTACCTCTATAAACTCAGTAGCTCCGTCTTTGATCATTTGCTGTACACTTTGGGTCCATTTTACCGGGGCGGTAAGCTGGGCATTGAGGTTGAATTTTATCTCCTCAGGATTGGTCACCGCGGTGGTGGTCACATTTTGATAGATGGGGCAGCGGGGTGTGTTAAAGCTTGCTGCTTCTATGGCTGCTGCCAGCTTTTCCTGGGCCGGCTTCATCAGCGGCGAATGGAAGGCACCTCCAACCGGTAGCTTGAGGGCACGTTTCGCGCCCATCTCTTTTAACTTTTCAATGGCCAGGGTGATAGCGCCTTCTGAACCACTGATCACCAGTTGACCAGGGCAATTGTAATTGGCAGGCACTACGATGCCGTCAATTTCACGACACACCTGCTCCACTGCGCTGTCTTCCAGACCCAGTACTGCGGCCATGGTGCTTGGTTTTTGCTCACAGGCATACTGCATGGCCTGGGCGCGCTGACTTACCAGCTTAAGACCGTCATCAAAAGAGAGACAATCGGCGGCTACCAGGGCCGAAAATTCGCCCAGTGAGTGGCCGGCCACCATAGCGGGATTAAAATCAGCCAGAGTTTTGGCCAGAATTACCGAATGCAGAAATACCGCTGGCTGGGTCACCTTGGTTTCCTTCAGGTCTTCAGCACTGCCCTCAAACATAATATCGGTTATGCGGAAACCGAGTATTTCATTGGCGCGTTCAAAGAGCTTCCGCGCGCTTTCATTGCTTTCATAAAGATCCTTGCCCATACCGGGGAACTGGGCCCCTTGTCCGGGGAAGATATATGCAGTCATAGTCAGATGTTAGATTTAAATATTTTCAAGTGAGACCTGAGATTAGTCTTGGTTTTAAAAGCTTGATTTATATAAGCTAAGGCAGTGTTCAGAGTTCACAGCCGGTGATGGTTAGCAGCAGGCCTTAGCCTTCACCAAAATATTCCACCGCGTTGTTAAGGGTTTCATCGAGGCGCACCTTATAGAGCTCACAGCCATGGCTGGCAATCTCGGGTTGAATCACCTTCCAGATTTCGGCGGCCAGAACCTCGGTGCTGCTGAATTTTCCCTTCATGAAATCAACATCATGGTTGAGGTTGCTGTGGTCCAGCTTCTCAATGATATTTTTTTTGATGATTTTTTTGAGATCCACCAGGTTCATCACGAAACCGGTGTCAGGGTTGATTTTACCCCGTACCGTAACCGTGAGGGTGTAGTTGTGGCCGTGAAAATTCTTGTTGGCGCACTTGCCAAAGACCTCGCTGTTTTTCTCCTCGCTCCAGTTGGGATTGTACAGTTGGTGGGCTGCACTGAATCTTTCCTTGCGTTCAATGTAAATCATTGCCAAAGCTAAATTTGGGCAAAGATAAGCCGGTAGCCGGGAGTATGGCCAGAAAGGGCTTAATAATAAGCCAGCTTGGCCACGCTAACCTTAGTTTGAGGGGTCAAGATTGAGGTCGTAATGGGTGCGTACCACTTCAAAACCTTCGGTTTCCTCATTGTAGGCCTTCCAGTGGGTAAGCTTATCACTGTAAAGGATCAGGGCGATGGCGCGCTGGGTTGAGCGGTTGCTGAAGCGGTGATATCCCAGGGTGTCATTGAGGTGAAAGGTGCTACCATTGTACAGTTGCATCTCGGTATCGAGTTGGGGCCTGCCCTCCTTTACCTTAAAAAATTCCAGCCATAGCTGGCCCTGTAAAATTTTGACCCAGCCGTTGTTGAAGTCATAGTTGTGAATGGTCGATTGCTGCTCCCCTTCCCAGCAGGTAATTAGCGCCTCCATGCCGGGAGTATCGTACAGACAGATGCGGGTGTGGTGGCTGTTGCTCCAGCGGCAGATTTTAGCGAGCTCCTCCCTGGTCAATGACACTGCTTTCATTAGCTCGGTATAGCCGTCGTATCCTGAACCGAGGTTCAGGTTGTACTGCAACTGCTCCAGTGTGCTAATGGTTGGAAATGGCATGTCGTTAAATTGATAGTAAGGCATAAAGACTATCTCAAATTACCAATTATTTTGCCGCAATAAATATGATAAACATCAGTTGGTCAGGGGCGTCGGGTGTAGAAAATACGCCAGCGCAACTGCCAGGGGCTGTCAGCGGCGGTTTTGGCCTGCCAATCCCAGGTAAAGCGCTCTGCCTCGATGTCGTAAAATATCATGCGCCGCTCCAGGTAGCTGCTGTCGGTGATGGCAGGCGCCATGGCAAAAATTACGGTGTCACCGCTGCGCTGGCCTTCAAAGGTGAGATAGCCCGATTGATTGTCGACCCAGGTCTGGTGCCAGCTCCCTGTTTTGGCGTTGTAGGTGGTCCAGCTTTTACCTTCAAAGCCGGTGGGCGAAGAAAAATTTTCCTGGATAACCTTGCCGTCTAAAATGCGAATAATGTGATTCTGCCCCTTGAGGGTTTCGCCCTTGGCGTTTTTCCATTTCAGATCCCATTTGCCCAGCCAGAAGTCGAAGGCGTAGGCATTGAGGGAATCGGTTTGGGCGTTGACGCCGGTGGATAGTACCAGGGTACAGGTCACAGCAAGTAAGGCAGCTTTCATAGTCGTTGTGATTTCCCTTGAAAGTTAAGCTTTTAACTTTTAGAGAGAAAAATATCAACCTCGGCCGCCTGATCATCGGCACTGCGCTCGTCGTATACCTCAAAGTCGTATTGGAAGGAGCGCTCAATATCCGCTTGCCAGATTTCCTGCCATTGCCCGATAATGCAGTCGGGCATTTTTCCCCGGGCAACGCTGCGATAATATGTGCCCCCGGGGATTTTCAGATCCTCGAGGCCGGCCGGGACATCAGTGCTGCCGGCTACCCGGCAACCTATAAAAAAAGCAAAGTCACCCTCGTGATCGCTACTGTAATGGTGGTACACGGCATAAACGGTATCATCTTCCCTGGCATGGATAAATTCCCGGATTTGCTCCCTTTGAAAGCGTTCCCACAAGCTACCGCAATCGCGCATGGATTGTCCATCTTTATTGCTGGTTTTATGTGGCAGGGCAATCCCCATCAGGCGGAAGCCTTTCACCATTTGTATTTCCATAGAAATGGGTTTAGGTAATCAGGTACTACATTCTTTACCAGCTGCCACTGGCACCGCCACCGCCAAAAGAGCCGCCACCAAAGCCGCCGAAGCCGCCGCCAAAGGAGCCACCACCACCACCGAAGCCGCCGCCCATGCCGCCGATCCAAACGCCGCCGCCACCGCGGTAACCTCCGCGGCCACCGCCACGGCGATTGCGGAAAACAGCAAAAATTATAGCAATGATAATGAAGATGAGCAGCGGTGGGAATTTGCGTTTACCGCTGCGACGGTTGGGTTTACCCTCAAAGTTGCCGCTGAGCAGGGCAAAAACTTGTTCGGTACCGGCTTCGATTCCCGCGTAATAATCACCCTTTTTAAATTCAGGAATTATATAGTTCTCAATTATCAGGCGCGAGTTGGCATCTGTGAGGTATTCTTCGAGGCCATAGCCATTCTGAATGGCCACCTGGCGCTCGTTGGGTGCCACCAGCAAAACCAGGCCGTTATCCTTGCCTTTGCGACCTACCCCCCACTGCTGGCCCAACTCGGCCGCATAAAGGTTGATTTCCTCCCCATTGAGACTGCTAACGGTAACCACCGCAATTTCGGTAGAAGTAGTGTCAGTGTAGCGCAACAACTTTTGCTCCAGGGCACGTTCCTGGCTATCGTTGAGAATATCGGCAAAGTCATTTACCAGCCGCGGTGGGCTCATGGGCTCGGGAAAGCGCTGGGCACCCAGCCAAAAGCCAATTAGGAGTAGTGGGAGTAGTATTCTGAGTTTATACAAGGGTCAGGATTTTGAGATTTCGTCAGGCAACTCATTGATGTCGTCGTCCTGTACGGGAAAATATTTCTTCAGGGCGTGGCCGGCCATGGTGATGCCTTCCACCAGGCCCTCGGTAAAGTGTCCCTGGCGGAAATGGCCCTGCATGGTGTCGCGGATCTCGTCCCAAAAATTGCCGGGGACGGCTTCATTAATGCCTTTGTCGCCGACAATGGAAAACTGGTGATCCTGTACCGCGAGATAAAAAAGCACCCCATTGCGGAGGGCAGTTTTGTCCATGCCTACTTTGTGAAATACCTTTTTCGCATGCTCGAGGTTGGGCTCGTCAGTATGGTTCTCTAGGTGCACCCGTATTTCACCGCTGGTGCGGTTTTCGGCCTCCTTTACCGCCTGCAGGATGCGCGCTTCCTCTTCCTTGCTGAAAAACTCTTCGGCCTTTTCCTTCATCTTCTAAAATTCAACCGTTGGGGCTACTTCTGAGCCTTCGCTGGCCTCGAAATATCCTTTTTCGTCAAAGCCAGTCATGTTGGCAATAATCACGTTGGGAAACTTCTTGATGTAAGTGTTGTAGGATCGCACTGTTTCGTTGAACTTGCGGCGTTCCACCGAAATACGGTTTTCAGTGCCTTCAAGCTGGCTTTGCAAGGCCAGGAAATTTTGGTTGGCCTTGAGGTTGGGATAGCGCTCCACTGTAACCAGCAGGCGGCTGAGGGCGCCACTGAGTTGATCCTGGGCAGCCTGGAATTTTTGAATTTGCTCCGGATCGAGGTCGTTGGCATCCACCTGGATGGAGGTGGCTTTGCTGCGGGCTTCAATAACCTCAGTCAGGGTTTCCTGCTCAAAATCGGCATAGCCTTTTACGGTGTTCACCAGGTTGGGGATCAGGTCGGCCCGGCGTTGGTAGGAAGTCTCCACATTGGCCCATTGGCCCACGGTGTTTTCCTTCATTGTAACCATTGAATTGTATTTACCCTGAAACATCAGGAAAAAGATGAGGATGAGACCTCCAATTACTAAAAGAGCAATAAGTCCTTTTTTCATTTGCTTGATTTGATTTTAGACAAACTTAAGCCAAGCAATCGAAGTGCCAAGGGGGAAGGGCTGCCAAATGCGCAGTAAGGGTGGTAAATGGCAGGGAAAGAGTGCTAAGCGGGAGCGGATAGGCTCCAAACTGTCGTCAGAGGCCGCGTTTGATATCAAGCAGCGCTTGTTTTACATTTTGCAGCCTCTCTACCACCTCGGCGTTTTTAGCGGTGTCTTCACGATTCTCGCGCAGCTTTACCTTGGCACCTTCGAGGGTAAAGCCCCTTTCCTTTACCAGGTGATAAATCAACTTGAGGTTGCCCAGGTCCCTATGAGTAAAAAGACGATTGCCCTTTTTATTGCGCTTGGGCTTGAGGATATCAAACTCCTTTTCCCAGAAGCGCACCAGTGAAGTTTTAACGTCCAGTATCTGGGCGACTTCGCCGATGCTGTAGTAACGTTTTTCGGTCTCCTCCATTAGTCAAAGGATTGGTTGGGCTGACTGGCCAGGTCAATCACGGTGGCAAATTCTTCCGGAGTCAGTTCACCGTAGTAGAAGTTCACCGGGTTGAGGCGGTCCTTATCGAGGTGTACCTCATAGTGCAGGTGAGGGCCGCGCGAACGACCGGTGTTGCCAACATAACCAATGATTTCGCCGCGCTTCACCTTTTGACCTACCCGCACATTGTACTTGCTCATGTGGGCATAAATGGTTTTGTAGCCATAGCCGTGGTCGATGCGCACGTGCTTGCCAAAACCACTGCTACGGCTGTCGGCACGGATGATGGTGCCGTTACCGGTGGCGTAAATGGGCGTACCTATTTCGGCAGAGAAGTCCATACCGTAGTGCATTTTGCGCGCTTTGGTAAAGGGGTCAACCCGGTAGCCATAGCCTGAGGCGAGGCGGCGCAAATCTTCATTAGCCACTGGTTGGATGGCAGGGATGGCGGCTAGGAGCTTGGATTTGTCCTCGGCCATATTTACAATTTCATCAAAGCTTTTGCTCTGTACGTATACTTGCTTGGTAAGCTGGTCTACCCTTTCGGCGCTTTCTTTCACCAACTGGCTGTTGTCAAAACCATCGAGTTTGCGGTAGCGGTTTACCCCGCCAAAGCCGGCCTTGCGGATAGAAGTGGGGATTGGTTCGGCTTCGAACACCACCCGGTAAATTTCGTCATCGCGCTGCTGCAGATCGCTGAGTACAGCCGATACCTGGTCCATACGCTCCTGCAGGATCTGATACTGGATTTTCATAAATTCCAGTTCACGCTGCTTGCGCTTTTCGTTGGGTGATTGGATAAGATTATCAGCAATCACAAAAAAGATTAGCCCCATTAAAGCTGCTGCTCCTACGAAAATAAACGACTTACGCAGGCGGTAGCCCGGGGTTTTGTCTATTTTCTTATAGGATAGTGTCTTTGGGTCGTAATAGTATTTGACCTTCGCCA
>CAZUCA010000081.1:0-10943 GCA_964619125.1 uncultured Owenweeksia sp.
GGTGGACGAAAAATTCAGCAAGGAATGGAAGCTCACAAGGGAGCCCTATTTACTGGAGACCAGCAAGGCAGGCATTTTTGCCGCCGGCGATGTAAGGTCAGGTGCTATGAACCGGGTGGCCTCAGCCGTGGGTGAGGGGGCGATGGCCATCAGCTTTGTACATAAGTACCTCGAGGAGGTTTGAGTGCTTGCCGGCCCATACCGGCTGAATCTTATTATATTGAATGGCATTAACACAACAACCACTAAAGCAGGACTTTCAACCAACATGATTTACTACAAAACCAATAAGAACTGGTTTGGCGACATGGGACATCTCTTTCGCAGCTGGACCATGACCCGCGTAGTGCGTGCCACCTTAGTGATCGGGGTTTACACTTTGATTCTGAGCTTCCTCAATTTTCATTTCAGTGGTGCAATAAACGATCTGAGTATCGGTGCCATTTTCTCACTTCTGGGGGTGGTACTAAGCATCATTCTGGTATTCAGGACCAACAGTGCCTATGACCGCTGGTGGGAAGGGCGCAAGCAATGGGGAGCCCTGGTAAATCATTGCCGCAACCTGGCTATAATGGGGGCTACCACCTTTCCGGCAGGACATCAAAAGGAAAAACATCAGCTGGCGGTGTATATCAGCAATTTCTGCATTGCCCTTAAGGAACACCTGCGCCACGGGGTACAACTCGACGAACTCATTTTTATTACTGACGAGGAGCGCCGTGAATACCAAAGCAAAGGTCATATACCCAATCACATTTCTCTGCAGATCCATCGCCTGGTGCAGTACCATCATCGCAATAACTTCATCAGTGGCGAAGATCACCTCAACTTTAAACCGCAGCTGCAGGCACTGCTCGACATCCTCGGGGCTTGCGAAAGAATTAAAAAAACTCCTATTCCCTTCTCCTATAATGTTTACCTTAAAATATTCATTACCGTGTATGGCGTGCTGCTGCCATTTGCCATGATTCCACAGTTCGGTTTTTGGTCGGTATTGATTGTGATGTTCATCTTCTTTGCCTTTATCGGCATTGAACTGATGGCCGAGGAAATAGAAGATCCCTTTGGACTTGACTGCAACGATCTTCCCACCGGGGACATCGCGCACAACATCAAAAACAACGTCTTTGAGATCCTGGAAGAAAAATCAGCGCGGGACAAACGGATCGAAAGAGAAGAATATGAAAAAGTGTTTTAAACCATAGCCGGTACCGGCAGGTTAATGCAGCAGATTATGAGCAATACAATTTACCCCCCTTCCAGACAAGATATTGGCAGTGACCCTATTCAAAAATATAAGGCGGTACGGCAATATACCGAGCTATTGATGAAGCCCCTTTCGGAGGAAGATCATCTCTCGCAACCCATTACCGATGTAAGCCCGCCCAAATGGCACCTGGGCCACACCAGCTGGTTTTTTGAAGCCATGATTCTGGAGCGATTCCAGCCGCACTACCAGGTTTATGACCCCCGTTTTGCCTTTTACTTCAACAGCTATTACGAGGGTTTAGGCGATCGCCTGGAACGCGACCAGCGGGGAGGACTAACCCGCCCGCCTTTAAAGGATGTGTACGCCTACCGCCATTTTGTGGATGAAAAAATGGAAGCATTTCTGGCGGAAAACAGTAGCAGGGAAGTGCTGGAGTTACTGGAGCTGGGCCTAAATCACGAGCAGCAGCACCAGGAGCTGTTCCTAACAGACTTCAAATATATCCTTGCCAATCAACCCTTTTACCCCAGCTACGAAAGCAGCTTTAAAGAGGGTGAAGCTGAGCACACTGAAGGCTGGTTAAGTGCACCGGAGGGCATTCACCAAATCGGTTACCACGGCCAGCATTTCAGTTACGACAATGAGCGTCCCCGGCATAAAGTATACCTGGAGAGCTATGAAATAAATCGTAAACTGGTTAGCAATGCGGAGTGGCTGCAGTTTATTGAAGACGGAGGTTATCAGCAGTTTCAATATTGGCATAGCGACGGTTGGGCCTGGGTAAAAGATCAACAGATAAAAGCCCCGCTCTACTGGGAAAAATCCAACGGCATATGGCAACGCTTCAGCCTGAGCGGACTTACAGAGCTCAACCCGGAGGAACCGGTAGCCCACATCTCCTATTATGAAGCGGCGGCTTTTGCCGAATGGAAAGGCTTGCGCCTGCCCACCGAGCAGGAGTGGGAAGTAGCGGCCGACGAGCTGCAGTGGGGACAGCGCTGGGAATGGACCAACTCAGCTTACCTCCCCTACCCTGGCTTTAAAAAATATGACGGCCCGGCCAGCGAATACAATGGCAAATTCATGATAAACCAAATGGTATTGCGGGGAGCCTCGGTGGCAACCTCACCTGGCCACAGCCGCAAAACCTACCGTAACTTTTTTCACCCTCACTTGCGCTGGCAATTTACCGGTCTGCGCCTGGCCCGATAAAATAGATCTGAACTAACTCTGTACCTAACTACCTGATATGGGAAATACCTTAGAGGGCATCCAAACCCATTTTGCCCACGACATTGATGAAGGCCTGAGTGCCGATCCGAAGTTTTTATCCTCACGCTACTTTTACGATGCCAGGGGCGATGAGATTTTTCAACAAATTATGCAGATGCCGGAATACTACCTCACCGGCTGTGAGTACGAAATTTTCGACCGGCAAAAGCAGGAAATACTGAAAGCGGTAGATCCTGGAAAAAAGTTTAACCTGGTGGAGTTGGGAGCTGGTGATGGCTACAAAACCAAACTACTGCTGCAGCATTTCCTGGATCAGGAAGTGACATTTGAATATTTCCCGGTTGATATTTCTGCCAATGTGCTGAAACTGCTGAGCAGGGACCTCAGCACCCTCTTTCCCACTCTCAGGGTCAGCACCCTTAACTACGAATACTTCACGGCCCTCGAAAGGTTGAATGAGCTGGACAATGCCCCTAAGGTGATCCTCTTCCTGGGCAGTAATATCGGTAACTTCACCCCCGAACGGGCACATGCTTTCTTTAATAAGCTTGCCAAGGTGATTCGCCCCGGCGACCAGTTGTTGTGTGGCATTGACCTCAAAAAAGATCCCCGCACCATCCTGCGTGCATACAATGACGAAGGAGGTATCACCAAGGCCTTTAACCTGAATTTACTCGAACGTATCAACCGTGAATTAGGGGGTAATTTCCAGTTGCAAAACTTCGACCACTACCCTACCTATGATCCCTTTACCGGCGAGTGCCGCAGCTACCTTATGAGTAAGGTAGAGCAGGAAGTGGAAATTAAAGCCCTGGGCAAAAGCTATCATTTTGAGCATTCCGAGCCGATCCATATGGAAATTTCGCGCAAATACAGTCTCAAAGAAATAAAGCAATTGGCGCAGGATTGTGGTTTCAGCGTAAAACATCACTTTACCGATAGCAAAGAGTACTTTGTTGACACCCTGTGGGTGAAAAGCTGATCACAGATACTTTTGGGCAGATGGCAGGACAGTAAGAGAAAGAAGCCAGGAAGCAGGAAATACCAGTCCCGTTTTCATCTTTGCCTTTTAGAGCTACTTTAGCGGCATGAGCGAGCCGCTTCACTATATCATGCACATCCCCAAAACGGCAGGCCTGAGCTTGCAGGGGTTGGTACGCCGGCGCCATAAAAAGGCAGGTGCCCTGAATTTGATATATACCCAGGCAGAAGTTGAAAATGGTTTTGAAGACGAGCCAGATCTGGAGGTGGTTATGGGACATTTTCCATTCGGCTACCATCGCTTTTCAGAACGTCCTTTCCGCTACTACACCTACCTGCGCAACCCTGTTGAACATGTGATTTCTCACTATCGCTACACCTTTGATCACCCGGAAAAATTTGAGTTCCTGCCTGCAAATCTTAAGGGCATAATTGATTTTGCCAACTGCCCTTACGGCTACAATCTGCAGACGGCCTACGCTTCGGGCATCACTGATATCAGGGGGCATGAAGATGAAGCCCTGGCCAGGGCCAAGCAAAACCTGGCCAACCACTTTAAGGTAATAGGCATTACGGAAGAATTTGATCTTTCCCTGCTGATGCTGGCCAAAGCGCTTGGGTGGAAACTGATTTATTATGTACGCGAAAACCAAGGCAAGGCAAGGCATAAATTCACCCCCCCTTCACCGCAGGAATTAGCGGAACTTAAGGAACTACTACGGTGGGATATTGAACTTTATCGCTACGGCTGTGAAATATTTGACAAACAAAAGGCATCCCAGCCAGGACTGCTACGAAAACTAGCCAGCTTTCGCAGGGCTAACAGGGCTTTCCAAAAATTAAACCCCGCCTACATCCGTCTCAAAAAATTATTGGGGCAGATCTAATTGGGCTGAACATTTGGGCTGTTGTAAACCTTCGCCTTCTCTTCAGGAATTTAGGGACCGGGCTGCTTTAGTCCACTTTAATTACCACCTTACCACTATGCTTCCCTTCCCCGAAATAGCGAATAGCCCAGGGTGTCTTTGACATGGCATAAGGGCCATCAATTACGGGTTTGAGTCGCTCTTCCCGGTAAAGCTGCATTATATAATCGAGGTCCTTATTGGGTTTTAAGGCCAAAATACGGATGCTGCATCCACGCAGCCGTTTTACCAAGGGGCTAAGTAAGAGGCATTGCAGCAAGGGCAGTACCCGGCCCCCTACCGTTACATATTTTCCACCGCGCTTCAAAACCGCTGCATAGGCAAAAGGGCCACGCGTAGTTTTCGCATCAATTATCAGGTCGTATTGAGTTTGGCCCTTGCAAAAATCCTCCTTTCGATAATCGATGACATGATCAAAACCCAGGGCTTTCATCATCGTCAATTTTTCACCGCTATCCACCCCACTGACCTCTGCCTGATATTGCTTCGCAATCTGGAAGGCCAGCGTACCCACTCCGCCACCGGCACCGTTGATAAGTATCTTCTGTCCGCTTTGCAGACCGCCGCTTTCCACCAGCGCCTGATAGGCGAGCATGGAGGCATGTGGCAGGGCGGCCGCTTCCTCAAAACTGATATCCGCCGGTTTAGACACTACCGCTTGTTGATTTACACAAAGGTAGCCGGCAAAACTGCCAAAGCCAAAAGCGGAAATATCGCCGTACACCTCATCCCCAACCTCAAACAGATCGACATCCTCACCCACCGCTTCCACTGTTCCTGAAAGTTCCATACCTGGCACCGGATGTTTAGGTTTAAAAAATCCAAATAGCAGCCGGTAAATTAATGGTTGCCCCCTTACCATACTCCAGTCGTAATCGTTTACGCTGGTTGCGCGAACCCTGATAAGCAGTTCGGCTTTATTCGGCAGCGGTTTGGGAATTTCCTTCAACTCCAGAACGCCGGGCGCATCAGGCAGGCCAAAACGCTTACAGACTACTGCTCTCATCACAGCCTGATCAGCCATCCCCCTGTTTTTCGGCGTAGCGCTTAAAATTGTTGAGGATAGCCTGCCAACCCTGGCGCTGCATATCTATCGGATTAGTTTTCTCGGCCTCAAAAGTTTCAGTCACCTTGGTTTTCTGCCCCTGGTCGGCGAACTCAATAATGGCACGGCGGCCGTCATCCATTTTATAGGAAATATGCTCCCGGGGCGTTACCTGCTCATAGGTACCACTGAAGTCAAAGCCCATGCTGCCATCCTTGGCTTCCATGCGCCATGAAAATTTTTCCCCGGCGTGAGGAATATTATGAGCCTGGGGACAGTGCCAGTCATCCGATGCAAAATTCCAATGGGTAATATGCTCAGGCTCCGTCCATAGCTTCCAAACTTTGGCTACAGGCTGAGCTACGGTAGTTTCTACGGTAATGCTAATGCGATTGGAGGTTTCCATTTTAATCTCTGAATTAAATTGCTACCCCGCGGCAGCTCATTTTATAGCCCAAGAAAATTAGTGGTTTAAGGGCATAATGGCAAGCAGATTGTGCAGGGAGATAATAGCGCAGTTTTGCCAAATTATGAGCAATTGCTCAAGCTGGTAATTAGTTAGCTAAAGAATGATGCTGCGGAGCCGCTTCCGCAGTGTGCTGGGGTATGCTGCGAGCTAATTCCTCCTTTACCCCGCTCAGTAAACTATCGGCAGCCAGATTATACCATTCATGCTGATCCCCGGCATGGTCATATAGCTCTTCGCTGCCGTCCTTATAGCGTATATAGCGCCATTGGCGGTCGCGCACACTGTGGTCAGCGTCACTAAGACTGGTAAGAACCGGGGGAGCCACCAGGCTGTCGGCGGCCTTCAGCATAGTGGTGAGGCTATAACCTTCCAGCTTTTCATTAGCGGGTAATCCGGCAAGATCCAGCAGGGTGGGATAAATATTGAGAAGACTCACCGGCTGATCGATTCTTGATCCGGCAGTGGTCACGCCGGGAGCCACTACAATAAAGGGAACGTGAGTGGAACGTTCCCATAGGGCAAACTTGCGCCAGTGCGACTTTTCACCCAGATGCCAGCCATGGTCAGACCACAAAACGATAATGGTGCTGTCTTTATAGGGGCTTGCCGCCAGCGCATCCAGTATTCGTCCTACCTGATCGTCAGCGAATTGAATGGCAGCAAGATAGGCCTGAACCGCCTTTTGCCACTGATGATGCTCAATAACGCGTTCATGATCATGATGGCGACGGGCAATTTCAACCCCCGCCTCAGGAAGGTCATCAAGATCATCAGCCAGCACCGGCGGCAATTGCACCGAATCCAGCGGAAAGTTGTCAAAGTATTTTTGGGGGACATACCAGGGCAAATGGGGGCGGTAAATACCAGCAGCCAGGAAAAAGGGCCGGTCATGCTTCTTCTCCAGTTGAGCGCTCACCCAATCCACCACCTTAACGTCACCCATGGCCTGATTTTCAACTTCCAGCGGCCCCCAGTCAAAATTGCGGGCATTGGGAATACCGTTCAGGGGACGATGCGCGGGCATGGGATCATCGGGTTTGACCTTGGTTTTAGAAGGAAAATAATCGTCCCAGGCCTCTACATCAGGATAAGGGGGATGAAACAGCTTGCCTGCACCCAGGGTGGTGTAACCCTGCTGCCTGAAGTAAGCCGGTAAAGTGGTGATCTCAGCCAATACCTCGCGCCAGGGTTGACGATTATTGTATATACCACTGGTTGTGGGCCTGAGACCAGTCATAATTGATACCCTGGAAGGATTGCAGGAAGGTGCCGCCGCATGGGCATTGCTAAACAAGGTACCCATGGAGGCGAGCCGGTCAATGTTAGGAGTGCGGGCCTGTGGGTGTCCCTTCAGTACTCCTACCCAGTCGTTGAGATCATCAACGGCAATAAAGAGCACATTATAGCCATCTGCTTTGGCAGGATAATCTGTAGCCGGCCGGTTACACGCAGCAAACAGCAATGTTAACAAAAGGGCAAGTGATTTTTTCATCCCATAAAATCCTCAGTAAGGTTTGTCACCAGCGGCTTGAAAATAATCGACTGCACCGGCGACCCAAAACTAATCGTTAAAAGCAGCTGGGGCAAATTCAGGCAATCGAACGCTTACCGACAACATCGCTTTAACGGCAATTTAGACACTCATTTTGGCCGAGTGGATTCAGAAAGGCGCATCAAAAAGACAGCGCCTGGAACTGCCAGCCCCCTCTTCGCGACCGGCAAAATGCTTCATTCTAGTCCTACGGAGATACTATTTTTCTGATAGGATTAGCAGATCAACTTATCCGGGCCATCTATTAGTTATCAGCTTTTTTGATTGTAAATTCAGACTTCAATAATTTAAACCTATCAATCATGGCAAATAATACACATTCGGGTACCTCTGACAACCACAAGGTTTGGGAAGTAAACGAATCCAGCAAGTGTCCTTTCAGTGGTGGGGCGGTAAAATATACTGCCGGTAGCGGTACCTCCAACCGCGACTGGTGGCCCAATCAACTGAATTTAGGCATTCTACGTCAACATTCAGAGCTCTCGGATCCTATGGATAAGGATTTCAATTATGCCGAGGAGTTTAAAAGTCTGGATCTAAAGGCGGTAAAGCAGGATCTCTACGACCTGATGACGGACTCACAGGAATGGTGGCCGGCTGATTATGGGCACTATGGTCCCTTTTTCATCCGGATGGCCTGGCACAGTGCCGGCACCTACCGCATTTCCGATGGCCGTGGCGGTGGCGGCTCCGGCAGCCAGCGCTTTGCTCCTCTCAACAGTTGGCCCGATAACGCTAATCTCGACAAAGCCCGCCTGCTGCTGTGGCCTATCAAAAAGAAATACGGTCGGAAAATATCCTGGGCAGACCTGATGATTCTGGCCGGCAATTGCGCCCTTGAATCAATGGGCTTTAAAACCTTCGGCTTTGGCGGTGGCCGCGAAGATATCTGGGAACCCGAAAATGATATTTACTGGGGTTCTGAAGGCGAATGGCTGGGCAACAAAGATCGCTTTGCCAACGGTGATAAACTGGAAGATCCGCTGGGAGCAACTCATATGGGTCTTATTTATGTTAACCCCGAAGGGCCAGACGGCAATCCCGATCCAAAAGCGGCAGCCGATCATATCCGTGAAACCTTTGGCCGCATGGCGATGAACGATGAAGAAACCGTAGCCCTTATTGCCGGCGGACATACCTTTGGGAAAACTCATGGCGCTGCCGACCCGGAAAAATACGTGGGGGTGGAACCAGCAGGTGCTACCATTGCCGAAATGGGCCTGGGTTGGAAAAACTCCTACAACAGCGGCATGGGCGCCGATACCATTACCAGTGGTATTGAAGGAACCTGGACCAAAACCCCCACCCAGTGGAGCAACAATTTCTTCGAAAACCTCTTTGGTTTTGAGTGGGAGTGCATAAAGGGTCCCGGTGGAGCCTACCAGTGGCAACCCAAAGACGGCGCCGGCGCCAACAGTATCCCCGACGCACATGATCCTTCCAAAAAACATGCGCCCTTTATGCTCACCACCGACCTCTCGCTGAAGGTTGATCCTGAGTATGAAAAGATATCCCGCCGTTTTTACGAAAACCCGGATGAATTTGCCGATGCCTTTGCGCGAGCATGGTACAAGCTTACCCATCGCGACATGGGTCCGGTTGAGCGCTACCTCGGACCGGAAGTACCGCAGGAAGAGTTGCTTTGGCAGGATCCGGTGCCGGCCGTAGATCATGAACTGATTGACGACGCCGACATTGCTGATCTTAAAAAGCGTTTGTTGAATTCAGGCCTGTCAGTTTCGCAGTTGGTTACCACGGCATGGGCATCGGCCTCAACCTACCGCGACTCCGATAAACGTGGTGGCGCCAATGGTGCCCGCATTCGTTTGGAACCTCAAAATGGTTGGGAAGTAAATAACCCGCCCCAACTCTCGGAGGTAATTAGCAAACTGGAGCAATTACAGGAAACCTTTAACCAGGAGCAAACTGGCGGCAAAAAGGTGTCGCTCGCCGATCTGATTGTCTTAGGTGGCTGCGCGGCAGTGGAAAAAGCTGCCGCTGAAGGTGGCCATAAGCTAACAGTGCCTTTCCGACCCGGCCGTACCGATGCCAGCCAGGAAAAAACCGATGTGGAGGCTTTTGATGCCCTGGAACCTACGGCAGATGGCTTTCGCAATTACTACCGCAAGCGCGATAATATCACCGCTTCGCCTGAAAACCTGTTGGTAGACCGGGCTCAGCTGCTAACGCTCACTCCGGCCGAAATGACGGTGCTGGTAGGTGGAATGCGGGTCCTGAACGCCAACTACGACCAGTCTGACCATGGTGTGTTTACTGCCAGGCCGGAAACCCTTAGCAATGATTTCTTTGTAAACCTGCTGGACCTGGGTACTGCCTGGAAAGAAACCTCAGAAGAGGAAAAGCTCTTTGAGGGGCGCGACCGCAAAAGCAATGACCTTAAGTGGACCGGCACCCGGGTGGACCTGATTTTCGGTTCCAACTCTGAATTGCGGGCACTGGCCGAAGTGTACGCTTGTGAAGATTCACAGGAAAAGTTTGTAAAAGACTTTGTAGCCGCCTGGGATAAAGTGATGAATTTGGGTCGTTTCGACCGTTAATCCTGACTTAGGATAGTTAAACGTGAAGGAGGTGATTCCTGCCGGGATCACCTCTTTTTTTTGAAATTAAAACTTTTAAGCCCTGCCTTATCTCACTTCCACCTTCACTACGGAGTGAGAGCCGACAATATAACCGAGGGTATCACTGGGAAAACTGCATTGATGTAAGACATCAAAATCGCCACTTTCGTCACTAAGAGACCAATGAACACCCCGGTCGCCGGTATGATAAATTGCGCCACTATAAGAGCCGAAATCACCACCTGAATATTTTCCCCGACCCACTGCAATGCCAAAGTCATCATTGACCAGGAGCAGGTCGAAAAGATCTCTGGGAGTATCATTAAGACCCAACCAGGATTGACCAAAGTCCTCCGTTAAATGCATAGTGCTGTTATCAAAAAGCAAGGCGTAGCCATCGGCCATTGCTGAAATTCCCACCGTTCCCTCGACTTCAAAATCCAAATTGCGATACCAATCATTACCGCCATTTCCAGTGGTTAGTACAACCCCATTGCTGCAAACTATCATGGCCCTGGCCGAATCAGCAAAGGTCACTTCCTGCATGATGCCAAAAAGATTAGCAATCACCGTTTCCTCCCAGCTATTGCCTCCATCGCGGGTTCTGAAAATGCTGTTATGACCTACGGCATAGCCCAGGCTTTGGTTAAAAAACTTAAGCGAACGAAACTCTATATTGCCCGCTACATTCAAGGGAAGGCGTTGCCAGCTTTGGCCGGAATCAAGGCTACGGAGCATAGTGCTTCCTTCACCCACCGCAAAGCCCTTAGCTTTATCAATGAAATCAATGCTGAACAAGGCAGCGGAGGTATTGGAGCTAAGTTTGGTCCAACTGCTACCGCCATCCATGGTCTTGATTATTACGCCATCATAACCACAGGCATAACCGGTTTGCTGGTCGATAAAATCGAGAGCTCTCAGATTATAGTCGGGATCCAATTCCACTTC
>CAZUCA010000082.1:0-10878 GCA_964619125.1 uncultured Owenweeksia sp.
GCCCCATCCTGCTGGTATGTGGGTTTATCCTTCCCGCCAACTTCAGCACCGCGGCCCTGGTCTTTGCGGTGGCTATGCTGGTTTTATTTATCGGCGGCTACCCGCTCAAAAACCTGGGCATTATTGCCCTGGGAGGTATTGCCGGGCTAGCCTTGTTTATAGTGCTTACCCTGGCCTTCCCTAACATCAGTAACCGGGTAGAAACCTGGCAAAGCCGCATTGAAAGCTTCCGATCCGGCGATAGTGAGGAAAACTACCAGGTAACCAAGGCCAAAATGGCCATTGCCGAGGGACAGGTCTTTGGCAAAGGTCCGGGTAAGAGTATCCAGAAAAACTTTTTACCCCAGTCCAACTCCGACTTTATCTATGCGGTTATTGTAGAAGAGTTTGGGATGATAGGCGGCGTGATTGTTATTTTCTTTTACGTGCTCTTCCTGGTACGGGTATTGAGTATTGCCACCAAGGCGCCCACCAAATTTGGTATGCTGGTGGCCACCGGCACCGGTTTTGCCATCCTTATTCAGGCATTTGTTAACCTGGGCGTAGCGGTAAATCTGCTGCCCGTAACCGGGCAAACCTTACCGCTCATCAGCGCCGGAGGCTCCAGCATCTGGATGACCTGTATCGCCATCGGCATTATCCTCAGTGTAAGCAGAGGTAAGGAAGGAGATGAGGAAGATGAAATAGAAGAACCCAAAACAGAAGTAGCCCATGCCTAAGTACAGATTTATGATCAGCGGCGGGGGCACCGGAGGGCACATCTTTCCGGCGGTAGCCATCGCCGACAAGCTCAAGGAAATGGCCCCCGATTCGGAATTTCTATTTGTAGGGGCCAGTGACCGCATGGAAATGGAAAGGGTACCCCAGGCCGGCTACAATATAGAAGGCTTGTGGATCAGCGGCATCCAGCGTAAGCTCACCGCCAGCAACCTGATGTTTCCTTTTAAACTCTTCAGCAGCCTGAGCAAATGCCGCCAGCTGGTTAAAAAATTCAAACCCGATGCGGTTATAGGCACCGGCGGCTTCGCCAGCGGCCCCTTGTTATACGTAGCCTCCAAAAAAGGTATTCCCTGCCTCATCCAGGAGCAAAATTCATTGCCTGGCATTACCAATAAAATTCTCGGACCCCGGGTGCAAAAGGTGTGTGTAGCCTACCCCAAAATGGAGCGCTATTTCGCCAAGGACAAAATCCTGCTAACCGGTAATCCCATCCGCAAAACGGTACAACAAATTAACCCCAACCGGCAGGAAGCCATCGCCAGCTTTGGTCTTAACCCTGAGCGCCCCACTTTGCTGGTACTGGGTGGCAGCCTTGGTGCCCGCCGCATCAATCAACTCATTGGTGAAAATCTGGAACATCTGCTTAGTCTGAACCTCAACCTGCTGTGGCAAAGTGGTAAGTTGTATTACGATGAACTGGAGCAACGCTACGGTAGCCGCCAGGGCGACCAATTTAAGTTACAAGCCTTCATCAGCAGGATGGAAAATGCCTACTGCGCTGATTATATCATTTCCCGGGCCGGTGCCGGTACTATTTCGGAACTGGCGGTGGCCACCAAAGCCAGTTTACTTATCCCCTCACCCAATGTGGCCGAAGATCACCAAAGCAAAAATGCCATGGCGCTGGCCGAAGAAGATGCTGCCCTGGTTTTTAAGGAGAGCGGAGACAATGAAGGCTTCAAAAAAGCTGTTAATAAGTTGATGGAAACCAAGACTGAGCTGGAGAAAAACATTGGGAAATTCGCGCTCCCAAATGCGGCCGATGACATAGCCAAAGAGGTTTTAAAGATGGTGAAGGCAAATGCTTGAAAAACAAAACATATACTTAATCGGCATCGGTGGCATCGGCATGAGCGCCCTGGCCCGCTACTTCCACAGCCAGGGAAAATCGGTGGCCGGTTATGATCGTGTACGCAGTCCACTGTGTGAAACCCTGGAAAGGGAGGGTATTGCCATCCACTACGAAGATGACAGGGAGCTCATCCCGCAGGAATTCCGCCAGCCTGAAACCACCCTTATCATTTACACCCCGGCGGTACCCGATGACCACCTTGAGTTCAATTTCTTTAAGGACCACGGTTATGAAATGGCCAAACGGGCCCGGGTACTGGGCACCATCAGCAACGCTCATCGCTGCCTGGCCGTAGCCGGCACCCATGGCAAAACTACCACTTCCGCCCTGCTGGCCCACCTCTTTCGGGATGCCGGTGCGGCCATTACCGCCTTTTTGGGAGGTATTGCGGTGAATTATCAAAGCAACTTCCTGGCCGGCGAAGACAACGACATCCTGGTTGCGGAAGCCGATGAGTACGACCGCAGCTTCCTGCAATTGCAACCTGCTGGTGCCATTATAACTTCTATTGACTCCGATCACCTCGATATTTACGGTACCGCCGAGGAATTGCAAAGGACCTTTAAGCAGTTTGCGGCCGCGGTAAGCGGCCCGCTGGTTACCCACAAGCGCACCGGAATTTCCGGTCTGAGCTATGCCGTAGAAGAGGAAGCCGACTATGAGGCTACCAATCTCCGCATTGAGGATCACAGTTATGTATTCGATCTGAAGACCAGTCAAGGTCAGCTCATTGCCGATATCCGCACCGGCCTACCCGGACGACACAATGTGGAAAATGCCACGGCAGCAGCAGCGCTGGCCCTGCAATTTGGCCTCAATAGTGAACAGATCAGCAAAGGCATCGCTAATTTCAGAGGGGTAAAACGCCGTTTTGAATACCACATCAAACAGGAGGAGCTGGTTTATATTGATGACTATGCCCACCATCCGGAGGAGATAAAAGCCCTCATCACTTCGGTGCGGGAGCTCTACCCCGGTTTAAGCCTTACCGGCATTTTCCAACCTCACCTCTACAGTCGCACCCGCGACTATGCCGATGGTTTTGGCGAGGCCCTGAGCCAGCTCGACGAACTGATACTGATGGACATTTACCCGGCACGTGAAAAGCCCATTCCCGGTGTGAATGCCAATATGCTATTGAGCAAAGTGGAACTGAACAAGAAAGAAATATTGGGCAGCAATGAAATCCTGGGCAGAATGGCGCGTCAAAAAAAGGGCGTAATTCTAACCATTGGCGCGGGGGATATTGACCGCCTGGTAAACCCTTTAAAAATGAAGCTTCTCCAATGAGCAAAATTCTCAACATAGCAGGTTGGATTGGCGGCTTTATACTGATGATTGTATTACTGGCATTCAGCAGCAACTGTCGCGACCACACCCGCATTGAGGGGATTCAGGTGGCTATTGACTTCGACAGTGGCAGCTATTTCGTAACTGCCGCAGAGGTTGAGGAAATTGTTCGCGAGAACTACCCTTTTTTAGACAGTTTATACTGCAAAGAAATTAACATAAACCTGTTAGAAGAAAGACTTGATAATCACCCTTCTATCCGCAAAGCCGAGGTATATTCGGCTTTAGATGGCGTTTTAAGGATTAGTGTAAAGCAGAAAAAGCCGGTCTTCAGAGTGCAGTCATCCCGGGGAGGATATTATGTTGATGAAGAGGGAGATAGCATGGCACTGTCCACCGAATACACTGCCCGGGTACCGCTGGTAACCGGCATGGTGGATCCTGAAAACCGTCGCAAGATCTTTGAGTTTGTGCAGGAATTAAAACAGCAAGCCTATTTCGCTGACTTTATTGACGGCTTGCATGTTGATGAGGATAGCAGCTGGATTTTGTATCCAAGGCCTGGCCATCACAAGGTATACCTGGGAAAACCCCTTGACCTGGCCAACAAAATGAACAAGCTCAGGATTTTTTATGAAAATGTGGTAAACACGGAAAACCTCGAAAGCATAAGCAGCCTTAACCTGGCGTTTAAGCAGCAGGTAGTTTGCACAAAAAGATAAGTATGGACGCTAACCAAATAGCCGTAGGACTTGACATTGGCACGACCAAAATCGTAGCAATGATTGGCCGTAGCAATGAATATGGCAAGCTGGAGATACTAGGCATGGGCAAGGCCCGCAGCCTGGGTGTACACCGGGGAGTGGTAACCAATATCACTCAAACCATCGAGTCGATAAAACAAGCTCTGCAGGAAGCAGAAAACTCTTCCGGCCTCAGTATAAAGTCGGTGGTGGTAGGCATTGCCGGCCAGCATATTCGCAGCCTGCAGCACAGCGACTACATTATCCGTCAGAATGCGGACGATGTTATTGAAAACCGCGATATCGACAACCTCATCGAAAACGTGCACAACCTGGTGATGCTGCCTGGTGAAGAAATTATTCACGTGCTGCCCCAGGAGTATAAGGTAGACGGACAAGCCGAGATTCGCGAGCCCCGCGGTATGTACGGCAGCCGCCTTGAGGCCAACTTCCACATTGTGGTGGGCCAGATAAGCTCCATCAAAAATATTGGCCGCTGTGTAAAGAGCAGTGATCTCAACGTGGCCGACATCACGCTCGAACCGCTGGCGTCGGCCGAAGCGGTGCTATCGCAGGAAGAAAAAGAAGCGGGCGTGGTACTGGTTGACATCGGAGGCGGCACCACCGACCTGGCCATTTTCAAGGACGGTATTATCCGCCACACGGCCGTGATACCCTTTGGTGGCAATGTGATAACGGAAGACATTAAAGAGGGTTGCTCCATCATTGAAAAACAGGCGGAGCTGCTGAAAATCAAATTTGGATCGGCCTGGCCGGGAGAAAACAAGGAGAATGAAATTGTGAGTATTCCCGGCTTGCGTGGCCGCGAGCCTAAGGAAATTTCCCTGAAAAACCTCAGTAAGATTATTCATGCCCGGGTAGTGGAAATCATTGAGCAGGTGTACCTGGAGATTAAGAATTACGGCTACGACGAGAATAAAAAGAAACTGATCGCCGGCATTGTCCTTACCGGTGGTGGCAGTCAGCTCAAGCATATCAAGCAGCTGGTGGAATTTGTAACCGGCATGGACACCCGCATTGGCTATCCCAATGAACACCTGGCCAGCGAATCGGATGACGAGTACAGCTCACCGGCCTATGCCACTGCGGTAGGCTTAGTGCTGAAGGGACTTTCTACCGACAGCCAGGATGAAATTTCGGTGGTGGATCCCAACCAGGATGAGCCCCAAACCTACGGCCGGCCGGCCCAGCCTTTGCAGCCTGCACCCCAGGAACAGCTTGAAGAAGAGAACCCCGGTGAGGAGGAAGAGCAGCGGGAGGAGCTAGAGGAGGATCGTGAAAAAGAAGGACGACGCAAGAAAAATGTTTTTGAAAACTGGGCTGAGAAGTTCCGCAATTTTTTGAATGACGATTTATAAAAACCAACACCAGATATGAGCGAGCAAATAACCAATGACACTATTGCTTTTGATATGCCGAAAAACCAGTCTTCGGTAATCAAGGTCATCGGCGTAGGTGGAGGCGGAAGCAACGCGGTAAACCACATGTACGGCATGGGCATCCGTGGGGTCGATTTCGTGGTGTGTAACACCGATTCACAGGCGCTTGGCAATAGCCCCGTGCCTAATAAAATACAACTGGGGGTAACCCTTACCGAAGGGCTAGGTGCCGGTGCCAACCCTGAAATTGGCCAGCAGGCCGCTCACGAAAGTATTGAAGAAATCAAAGCTCTGCTCGAGCACAACACCAAGATGGTGTTTATTACGGCCGGTATGGGCGGCGGTACAGGTACCGGTGCCGCCCCCGTTATCGCCAAGGCGGCCAAGGACATGGGCATCCTTACGGTGGGTATTTGTACCATCCCTTTCCTTTTTGAGGGAAACAACCGGAAGATGCAGGCCGAGAAGGGAGTGGAGCAACTGCGTAACGCAGTAGATTCACTGGTGGTAATCAACAACAACAAACTACGCGAAGTATACGGAAACCTCGGCTTTAAAGCCGGCTTTGCCAAGGCAGACGAAGTGTTGGCCACCGCCGCCCGTGGTATCGCCGAAGTAATTACCCATCACTACACTACCAACATTGACTTGCGCGATGCCAAAACGGTATTGGCAAACAGTGGTACCGCTATTATGGGATCGGCCACAGCCTCAGGTGAAAACCGGGCCAGTGAAGCTATCCGGATGGCACTGGACTCTCCCCTGCTCAACGACAATCACATCCGGGGCGCCAAAAACGTGTTGCTGCTGATTGTAAGCGGACAGGAGGAAATCACTATTGACGAAATCGGTGAGATCAACGACTTTATCCAGAAGGAAGCCGGTGGTAGCGCCAACATCATAATGGGTATTGGTGAAGATGAAGATCTGGCCAATGACGTAGGTGTCACCATTGTGGCTACCGGCTTTGCCCCTGACCAGCAGGTGCAGGTTATTGGTCGTGAGCCTAAAAAGGTGGTGCACCCTTTAGAGGATGATCAGGCCATCTCCAATACTGTCTTTAATAAGCCATTACCCCAGAACGAGGAGGCTGACAGCGATGACCTGATCGAAAAGGAGCTGGCCCGGGCCAAGCGCACCAAAGCCAAAGGTACTCCCCAGCCCGAGCTTTTTGAATTTAGCCAGCCGGAGCCCGAAGATAATGCCGCTCCGGAGCCGGAGCCCCAAGCTGCTCCCGAGGAGCACAATGCCGGGGTGACCTTCAGCCTGGAAGCACCGGAAGAAATGCCAGATGCTGAGGATGAGGTTGAGCCCTCTTCACATTCAAACAATGAAATTAAAGCCGGGGAAGAGCAGGAAACATTAGCGGAAGAAAAACAAAGCCCGGCTACCGAAGAAAATGAGGACGACGCCATGCCGGTTTTTGAAATTGGCAATGCCGGGGAAGAAGATACCCGTGATAATAACAGAAGGGTTTTTGTACTGGAGGATGAGGAGCCTATTAAAGAGCCCCGGGCCTCAAAACCCCAGGAAACACCCACCCCAAAGCGGGAGGAAAAGCCGCAGGCCAGGAACGAGGAGAAGCTTATCCGTTATACCCTGGAGGATTATACCCAGCTGGAGAGCCAACTGAAGAATGCTAAGCCGAATGGAGCGGGCAACAACAAGTCAGAACCGGAAGATGAGGAAGTTAATTTCTCACTAAAGAAAAGCGCGGAATCTACTCAGAAGCGGTCACAGCGCGAGGTGGATCCAACCGAAATGACCATTGAGGAAAGCCGGCAACTGCAGGCCAAAGAGCGGCGGGCGAAGCTCAAGGCTTTTAACTATCGCTTTAAGCAAAACCCCTATTCAATTGATGAAACCGATAATGAACCCGCCTACAAAAGGCAGGGGGTAAAGATTGAGGATCACAGCTACAGCTCCCAGAATCACAGCGGGCGCTTCAGCATTGAAGATGGCGAGCACGGCACGGACATTAAAACAAACAACAGTTTTCTACACGACAATGTAGATTAATACCTGAATCGACTATGAGCTTATCCCAAAAAATTGCGGATGAAATGAAGGCGGCCATGAAGAGTCGCGACAAGCAGCGCCTGGAAGCCTTACGGGCCATAAAATCGGCCCTGATGCTGGCCAAAACTGAGAAGGGAGCTGGCAGCGAACTTACGGAGGACGAGGAGCTAAAGATCCTGCAGCGCCTGCAGAAGCAACGCAAAGATTCTCTGGAAATTTACCAGCAACAAGGACGGGATGACCTCGCCGAAGTTGAGCAATCCCAGTTATCGGTTATCGAGGACTTCTTACCGAAACAAATGAGTGAGCAGGAACTGGAGGCTTATCTTAGAGAACTGATCGTAAGAGTTGATGCCAAAGGCCCCCAGGATATGGGTAAGCTGATGGGAACCGCCACAAAGGAATTGGCCGGTAAAGCAGACGGCAAGGCTATCTCCGCCAAAGTAAAGGAGATACTGAAGTAGTATAGAGTTAGTTTACATCAATAGTTTCAATTAAAAATCCCCCTGGTTAGAGTGTCAGGGGGATTTTTGTTTTTAGAAACGTCTGAGCAGTCTAATATTTATACACCAGCTTTTCGGGGTAGAGCTTGAATTTATTATCACTTAACTCAATTTGCAGGCTGTCAACGCCATTAATGCGGATGCTACTGAGGTCAAAGCTCAAATTGTCAGTAATCAAGGCCTCGCAGGCATCACCATTGGCATTGTGCAGCAAAGTCAATTGCACCACCTCAACACTGGGAGGAATACACATTACCGGCTGCAGCACCAGCTCAAAGTCATGCTCGCTGCAGCCACCACCATAACTCAGCTCCACTGTTAGGCAGTCACCGGCTATTGAAGCATGCTTTATGTTCAGGTCATCAAGGTGGGTGTCCCATATGGCATCATCAAAGATATCGGCAAAATACACCGGGTAACAAGGACCGGATTCAATTTCAGCCACACATGTGATATGGGCAATGGTTCCGGCCATACAAATGGAGCCTACGTGAGTAAGAGGGCTATAATTGAGCTTCAGGTACTGACCTTCCTTCAGAACGAAGCCATCTGGTAGCTTTACCGGTTCAAGCCTATCTCCATTGTTGAGTTCGATCATCAGGCCGCAGCCATCAAGGCCGGTATAGTCAACCACATTTCCAGTATAGGGATATTCACACCCACAGGCCCCCTCGCTGTAGCGGGTTATGCCATTGCCAAATTTCGCCTCACAGGCATTGCTGTAGGTTTCACCATCACAGCCGCACACCGGCTTATATATCTGATTACAGGCTATATCTTTATCCCTTAGGGAGTCATCCCCACATCTACCGGATTGGTCCTCCTTTTGGCAGGAAATCAACAGCATGGCCAGGGCGGCCAGGTTCAATAAGGTTTTCATCACTGAAGCTTTTATTCAATGATGCAGTGGCAGGCGCAGGCGTTGCGTCCTCAACCGATTTTTTCTTCCTCCCCGTAATATTTGGGCTCGGTGTGAAGCAGGTATAAATCGAGCATCATTTTTACGCGGGCCAGGTACTCGCGGGCGCGGGTTTTAATTCCCGCCGTTTGTTTTACATCCCGGGCATTATAGCCCACCGCATCAATCCCCTTATTGCGCGCTATATAAACCGCCCGGTGATTATGGAAGCGCTGTGATACCACAATAAATTTCTTTTGACCAAAAATTTTCCAGGCGCGCAACATGCTGTCGAGGGTTCTAAAACCGGCATAATCCAGGGTAATATCCTCTTCGGGAATACCCCGTTCTACCAGGGCCTTGCGCATAGCTACCGGCTCATTATAGGCCTGGGTACCATTGTCGCCACTCACCAGAATATGTTCCACTATAGAGAGTCGATACAATTCAGCAGCGGCATCCATCCGGTATTTAAAATAGAGGTTTTCTTCACCGGAAGTTAGGTAGCGGCTGGTTCCCAGCAGCACCGCCACCTTGGTGTGAGGAAGCTCGCCGGGATCATCAAAAACATAGGGGCTGGCCCGGGCAATCACCAGCTGATTGATTGCCAGTATTAGCACTACAATCAGGATTCCCAACACCAATAGCCCGCCAATCACTTTCCTGAGCATTAATCCGGGTTTATTCGGGAAAGTAGTCCTCTATCACATCCGCTCTGGTGTCCAAATAATCAGCCCGTACCTGCTCATGCCAGCGTTGTACCCGTTCAAGAGCGCGCTCGGCATCACGGTATTCATCCGGATCGAGATAGGCATTGGCAAAAGCATCAGAGAGCGGACGGAAATTTTCATCCACCTCTTCGTTGATCTCCGCCAAATAATCCTTCACCATCTTATACAGATCATCCTCCCCTTCAAAATCTTCATAAGAGGCAATGTCTTCCTGAGCACTACGTATTGCCCGTCGCAACTGGGTAACCAATTGATGCAGAGTATCGCGCTTTTCGGCCGCAATGGCATCCAGCCAGTTTTGTACTTCCTGATTCACTTTGAAAAAAGCCAGATCCATATCGCGGGTATAGAGAATAACCTCATCGAGACGACGAAAGGCATCTTCAATCTCAGGGTCGCGATTAGGCTCTACGTAATAACGTTTGGCGAAGTGATCCTCACTGGCCCTCAGCTTGTAGGCAGCATCGAACATCTTTCCCTCCGCTTTGGCCATATACTTATGATAGGCCTGGAGAGTATCGTAGTTGGCGTAGCGGTTTTTATAAAAATAAGCGGCCGAATCGAAGCCAACCTGGTACACCTTGATATAATTTTCAAGGCCCTGGGAGTACTCCCGTTGCAGGATATCATATTCTTCGTAAGGCCCGATCCGATCCACCTCCTTTTTGCTATCCCTTAATTGATCCAATACCATTTCCTGGTATTTGTCAGTACGGCGCTTTTCCTCCCCTTTTACCACGGCGGTTAAAAAAATAAGGTTCTTGCGGTCTATTTTCCGGTTTTCATTAGCAAACTGCCGGTAATACTGACTGGGATTGCGATAGCGCTGGGCCAGGGCAGGCAGGCTAAGACATACGGCAAAAAGTAGGATCAGATAGCGTTTCATCAGAATGTTTTAGGATGTGAGAATACAAAAATAACCGTAATCCTATCCTTTCAAAACTGAAATGTGCTAAAGTAATGAGAGCTCACCTCCAATAAGGCCGGCCAGGCAAGCCTGAAAGCGGAAAACCTCCAACGCCCCCTGGTGTCCACATCCCCTGAGCTATAGTTTGTTGAAACCCCATAAATTCCCATAATGTAGGTTCTGGACCGTATTGGCCCGGGAGCTATTTTGTGCATTGACCAGCTAGATTACGAAAACCTTATTGACAATACCACTTCCCCCAGGGTAGCCGAGCAGCAAGTTTTATTGCAATTGCCACGGGTTTCTTTCCTAGGGGTAGAATAGACTATTAGCTCTCAGCTTTGATCTTGCTTTTAATTTACACTTTCCTGCCATACTTTCCTATCCACTCCCTAAATACTTAAACCCCGGACTCCCTGCTTAAACAACTTCAATTACAACTGTTTTTTTTACTACTTCCACTCTCCAGAGCCCAATTTTCAAGGCATTGAAGCGGCTTTTTTTTTGCTTATAACCCACTGCATTTTCTAAGGCT
>CAZUCA010000083.1:0-10698 GCA_964619125.1 uncultured Owenweeksia sp.
TATTTTATCGAACACAACTACCTCTTTGACACCGGCAGCGACCTGAAGCGTCGCTTTATCCAGCTGGCCCCCTTTTCCAAATTCAGGATGAAATTTGATGCAGAAACACCCGGGATGATTGGCCGCTGGGTGGGCTGGCAAATAGTCAGGAATTATATGGAGAAAAATGAAGGACTAAGCCTGCCGGAGCTGGCGCGTGAAAGCGATGCGCGAAAAATTTTAAAACTGAGTGGTTATAAGCCATGATCAACACTGTACTACAGGCCTAAAGTCTTAAGTGCAATCCTTAGCTTTGCAGCTTCCAGGCCCAGCCTTGCTGAGGCATGGTATAACTTCCAGCTTCAAAGCCAAAGCTTACCACTTTAAAATCCCGCTTGCCCACAGGCAGGCTTAAAATCTTAGAACTACAACGCCTTAAAACCACTTTAGCATGGCTCAGCACAATTCTGAAATAAAATTCCTGGTAGGACTCGACGAAAACAAAGTACCCGAATCACTTGAGTGGAGTGCCAGCGATGGTGGCGTAAATCACGCCAAAGCTAAAGCAATGCTGCTCTCGGTATGGGACAAAAAGCAAGGTGACACTATGAAAATAGACCTGTGGACCAAGGACCTGCTGGCCGATGAAATGAAGCGCCTGGTACACCAAACCCTGCTGGGACTAAGCGACACCCTCGAGCGTGCCACCGGCGAGAAGGAAGCGGCCGGCGATATGCGCAAGTTTGCCCAGCAGTTGGGTGAAAAGCTCGATCTCTTTCAGAAATAACTACTGCGGATCTGCCGCCGGCGGAGTGGTGGTAAACTGATGACCAAAGTCACGATTGAGCTGACCGATGTAATTGAGCAATTGCTCGGTACCCTCGCCGGTTTCGGCAGAAGTGGTGAAGAATAAGGGCATCTCCTCCCAGCTTTCGAGCATCTTTTTGCTGTAGGCCTTAATGTTCTTGTTGAGCTTATTACCTCCTTTCAGCTTATCGGCTTTGGTAAACACAATGGTAAAGGGAATACCACTTTCCCCCAGCCACTCCATAAACTCCAGGTCGATAAGTTGGGGCTCATGGCGCGAATCCACCAGCACAAAGAGGTTAACCAGGTTACTGCGCTCAAGGATGTAATCCTCAATCAGCTTCTGGAATTTCTCCTTGGCCTTTTTGCTCACTTTGGCGTAGCCATAGCCGGGCAGGTCAGTGAGATACCACTCATCGTTGACCAAAAAGTGGTTGATCAGCTGGGTTTTGCCGGGGCGGCCGGAAGTCTTGGCCAGGCCTTTACGCTGCACCATTTTGTTGATGAGACTACTCTTGCCCACATTGGAGCGGCCGATAAAGGCGTACTCGGGTTTGTTAGGCTCGGGACACTTCTTAATGTCGGTATTGCTACAAATGAATTCGGCGGAGTGAATATGCATGCCGCGAAGATAGGAAGGCTTTAGCTCTCTACCTTATGCTAATTGCTGGGGCGGTACAGCTTGGGCTAAAAAATATAACTCACCCCTAGTGCCGGCTCAGCAAAGGGACCTGATTCACTAACCAACCCGGTAAGGCGCGCCCCTATGGCATAAGTAGAATCATTATAGTCATACCTGAAGGTCATTGGCAAGGTAACAAAGGCCTCCGGATCGGGAGAGCAGGAATACAATCGACCACCCATACCCAGGAATAGCGAACCTCTGCCCTGATTAGCCACGCGGTGATGATAGAGCAGATAAAAGGCCGGGGTACCAAACTCCCCAGCGTTTCTATCCACTAGAAAACCAACTTCCACTGCATGCTGACTTTCAGCACCCATGCCGAGGTTTTAATCGAGGCCATAATATTGTACCAACCCTTAAGTGTGATTCTTGGCTCTAGCTGTGCGGAAAGTTAATTGAAGGAATACAAGAAGGTAACTATGGATGGTAGAAGCAGTTTTTTCATGACAAGCTTTTCAGGTTAGCAGTTGGTGAACATATGAGATTTAAGCTTGCCGGGAAAGGCAGAATCAGGCAGTGCTGCCCATCAACTTCGAACTTTAAACCTTCACCCACAACTGCCCACCCGCGCCAGCCATTGGGGCAAGCCCGCCCCACAGCTTGGCTCCAGTCACACCGGTAGGATTAAAGGCTTAAAACTTTACCACTTAAAAACCTTAAATCCTATCTGCTCTGACCTCAACCAGGCAATCTTACAATGCTTATCCTTCAAGTTTCCACTGTGACCTTTGAAGCTGCACCCCACTTTTCCCCACTTTTTCCACATTTCCCCAATCGCATTGCCCACAAGGGATTTCGTCAATCTGAACAATAAGTGTGTGGCCTTCATAGTTAACAAGGTGGGAAAACTTATCAACAAAGTGGGGGTTAGTGGGAGAATGTGGGACAATAATTCTATTTTTGAGGTTGAAAGTGCAGAAAAGCTAAGATGCTGAACCTGATTGGAGTATATGAATGTAAAATGGATGCAAAGGGCCGGGTAGCCATACCCGCCGGCCTTAAGAAGCAGCTATTGCCCGTACTCGATCGCGGTTTTGTGCTTAAGCGCAGTGTCTTTCAACACTGTTTGGAACTCTACCCCATGGACGAGTGGGAGAAAACCATGAGCAAGGTTAACAAGCTCAACCGCTTTGTAAAGAAAAACAATGACTTCATCCGCCGCTTTACAGCTGGGGTGAAGCTGCTTGAAGTAGATGCCAACGGCCGCTTGAACGTGCCGAAAGACCTGATGAGCTTCGCTGATCTAAAGAGCGAATTAGTATTGTCATCGGCCGTAGGGATGATAGAAGTTTGGAACAAGGATGCCTACGAGGAATCCATCAACGATCCCGAAGTGGACTTTGGAGCATTGGCGGAGGACGTAATGGGCAGCCTCAACGAGCCCGAGGATGGATTATCATAAACCGGTATTGCTTCAGGAGTGCATTGAGCTGATGCAAATCAGGCCCGAGGGTATTTACGTGGATGTAACCTTCGGAGGCGGCGGCCATAGCCGTGAAATCCTCAAACACCTCAGCAGTGGTCATCTCTATGCCTTTGACCAGGATCCCGACGCGGAAGCGAACATCCCCGATAGCAAAAACTTCACCCTGGTAAAGAGCAACTTCCGCCACCTCAAAAAAATGCTGCGAGTATACGGGGTACGCGAAATTGATGGCTTACTGGCTGACTTCGGCATTTCCTCACACCAGATTGATGAGCCCGAGCGCGGCTTTAGCATCCGTTTTGAAGGCCCCCTCGATATGCGCATGAACCCAGAGCGCCCCCTTAATGCTGCCAAGGTTTTGAACGAGTACGAAGACAAAGAGCTCTTTCGTCTTTTTAAAGACTACGGGGAGATAAATCGTCCCTGGCCGATCGTAAACGCAATTGTTGCCGCCCGGCCGTTGGAAACCACCGCGGACCTGCGCGAAGCATTGAAAAAATTTGAGCCCCGCCATAAACCGGCCCGTTTCTGGGCGCAGATCTTTCAGGCTATTCGCATTGAGGTGAACGATGAGCTGGCGGTGATCCACGAGCTGCTTGAGCAAACCAGTGAAATGTTAAAGCCCGGTGGCCGCATGGTTACCCTGGCTTACCACTCCCTCGAAGACCGGCCAGTGAAGAATTTCTTCCGCTACGGCAATATTGAGGGAGAACCCAAAAAAGATTTTTACGGCAACCTGCTGCGCCCTCTGGAGCCGGTTACCCGCAAACCTATTACCGCCCCGGCCGAAGAGCTGAGTGAAAATCCACGTGCACGCAGTGCCAAGTTACGGGCCGCGGAAAAAGTGATGATGAAAGATGAGTGAGGCGACGGCAGAAAAACCAAAACAAAAAATGGTGAACCCCCTGAAAGGGGTGTTTACCGGCAGCTTCCTGGTAAGCGAGCAGTGGTCTAAAAACTGGCCCTTTGGCCTTTACCTCAGCCTGCTGGCACTTATCATGATTGCCAGTAGCCATAGTGCGGACCGCAAGGTGCATGAGATTGCCCGACTGCGGGCCAAAATGAAGGAATTGAGCTCAGAATATATCGACACCCGCTCGCGCCTGATGGTAGAGAGTATGGAGTATAAAGTAATGCAAAAGGCAGCGGCACTGGGACTGGAAAAGTCAGACGAGCCCCCCATTGTGATTAAGAGCAGCGAAAGCGAAGAAGACTGATTTTGGAAGAGAAAAAAGGCATACTGAACCGCATGTACATAACCGCCATCCCGTTTTTTGTGATGGGAGTACTGGTATTGGGTAAGCTCTTTCTCATTCAATATGGCGAAGGTCCCGCCCTGCGTGAACGTTCACAGCGTGAAGCCATCCGTGAGATCAGCATCGAAGCCGACCGGGGAAACATCTTTAGCAGTGATGGCAAGTTACTGGCGACTTCCATGCCGGTATACGACCTCTACTTTGATCCGGTAACGGTTGATGCCGACATTTTCAGCAGCAACCTCCAGGCCCTGGCAGCAGAGCTTGCCATCAGCTTTCCGCAGCGCAACTACCTGCAATGGTCATCATACCTGCGCATGAAACGCGACCAGGGCAACCGCTACGTGAAGCTCGGCGAAGACGTAAGCTTTGCCCAGCTGCAAAAAATAAAGCAATTCCCCATTTTCAACCAGGGCCGCTTTAAAGGGGGATTGATCTATGAACAAAAGAACTTCCGTAAGATGCCCCTGGGCAAAATTGCCGAGCGCACGATTGGCTACGACCACCAGCGCGGACGCACCGGTATTGAGGGGGCCTTTTCGCACTACCTCAGCGGCACTAATGGCAAACGCCTGAAACAGAAAGTAAGCAACGGCAACTGGAAGCCGGTAACCGACTCCTATGAAATAGAGCCCGAGGACGGTTTGGATGTAGTGACCACTATCGACACCAAAATCCAGGATATCGTACACCATGAGCTGCTGAAAGCCCTGGAAAAATTTGAAGCCGACCACGGCTGTGCGGTGGTGATGGAGGTGGAAACCGGAGCGGTAAAAGGCATTGCTAACCTGGGCCGGACTGAAGAAGGCACCTACTTTGAAAAGCGCAACTACGCCGTTTGGGAAAGCACCGAGCCCGGCTCCACTTTTAAGTTGGCCTCGCTGATGGTAGCCCTTGAAGATGGTGTGGCCGACACCAGCACCATTGTGGATACCGAAAATGGTCTTTATGAGATTTACAAAAAGCGGGTTAAGGACTCCAACTATAAAAACGGCAAGGGCGGTTACGGCAAGGTAAGTCTCAAGCGCGCCTTTGAAGTGTCGAGTAACGTAGGGGTGGTGAAACTCATTTATGATAACTACCGTGACAACCCGCAGCGTTTTGTAGACCGCCTTTATACCCTTGGTTTACATGAACCCCTGGGCCTGCCCATCAGGGGAGAAGGCCAGCCCCGCATTCCCAAACCCAGTGATCGTAGCTGGAGTGGCATTACCCTTCCCTGGATGGCTTTTGGCTACCAGGTGAGCTTCACCCCTCTCCAAATGCTCACCTTTTACAATGCCGTTGCCAATGACGGCGTGATGGTAAAACCCCGCTTTATCAATGAAATTCAAAAGCACGGTAAACAGGTGGAGGAAGAGGAAATAGAGGTGATAAACCCGGCCATCTGTTCTGACGAAACCCTTGTAAAACTGCAGGATATGCTGGAAGGGGTGGTAGAAAACGGCACCGCCACTAATATTCAAAACTCTCTGGTAAGCATGGCCGGTAAAACCGGTACCTGCCAGCTAAATTACTGGAAGCAGGGCAGCCGCGACTACCAGGCCTCTTTCGCCGGCTACTTCCCCGCTGACAATCCCAGGTACAGTTGCATTGTGGTGATTAACAAACCCAGTTATCACCGGGGATATTACGGCTCAACCGTGGCTGCTCCGGTCTTTTCTGAAATTGCTCAACGTATATACGCCAGCACCCCCCAAGAGCTGCCCCTAAGTGAAGCCAAAACTTCCCTGGCCCAGCTATCGCCAGCCAGCAAGCCCAGGTCCCTCGATTGGAACGGTAAAAAAATTCCCGATCTGCGGGGTAAGCCCGGTGCGGAAGTTTTGAGCATTCTCGAAAATCACGGCTACCGGGTAAAAGTGAAAGGCAACGGCAAGGTAATCTGGCAATATCCACCGGCGGGTAGTGCCATTGACCCCTCAGTAATGGTAGAATTGAAACTCGGATGAGCAACATGAAACTCCTGAAAGACATACTGTACAAAGCTCCCATTATTGATGCCATTGGCAACACCAACCTGGCGGTAGAAAAAGTAGTGTTTGACTCACGCCAGGTGGTAAAGGAATCCCTGTTTGTAGCCATTCCGGGCAGCGTGGTTGACGGGCATGATTTTATCGAACAGGCCATCAAGGAAGGTGCGCGCAGCGTGATTTGCGAGCGCATGCCCGAGCAACAGCATGAAAAGGTTACCTATGTGCAGGTAAAGGACGCTCACCAAACCCTGGGCATTGTTGCCGCCAACTTTTACGATAACCCATCTGAGAAATTGTCACTGGTAGGCATTACCGGCACCAATGGCAAAACCACCGTCGCTACCCTGTGTCACCGCCTTTTTATGCTGCTGGGCAAAAAGGCTGGTTTACTTTCCACCGTAAACATCATGGTGGGCAAAGAAGAATTGCCAGCCACCCATACTACCCCCGATCCGGTTTCTCTCAATCAACACCTCCGGGCAATGGTGGACGCCGGTTGCCACTATTGCTTTATGGAGGCCAGCAGCCATGGCATAGAACAGCGGCGCATTGCCGGGCTCAAGTTTGCCGGTGCCGTTTTTACCAATATCAGTCATGATCATCTCGATTACCACAAGACCTTTGATGACTACATCCTCGCCAAGAAGATGCTTTTCGATGGTCTGCCTGCCGATGCCTGGGCACTGGTAAACCGTGATGACAAGCACAGTAAAACAATGCTGATCCACTGCAAGGCGGCGCCCTATGGCTTTGCCCTTAAGACCGACACCAATTACAAGGTGAAGATCATGGAGCATCAGCTCAACGGCATGTTGCTACAACTGGGCAAGCAGGAGCTTTGGACCAACCTTATTGGCAAGTTTAACGCCCTCAACCTGGCAGCGGTTTACGGTATTGCCACCTTGCTGGGCGAAGACGAATTGCAGGTAGCTACAGCCCTGAGCAGCCTGAAACCGGTGGAAGGCCGCTTTCAGTATTTTCTTTCGAATGATGGGGTAATAGCCATTGTGGATTACGCCCACACCCCCGATGCCCTCAAAAATGTACTGGAAACCATCGCTCAGATCAGAACCGGCAATGAGCAGGTCATTACCGTGGTGGGTTGTGGTGGTAACCGCGATGCCAGCAAGCGCCCCACTATGGCCCATATTGCCACCCAGCTGAGTGATCAGGTAATCTTCACTTCCGACAATCCCCGTTTTGAAGATCCTGAAGCCATTATTGCCGACATGGAGAAGGGCGTGGATGCCCACCTGAGCCGTAAATATATCAGCATTAGCAATCGCAAGGAAGCCATTAAAACTGCCGCTCGCCTGGCCAACAAGAATGACATCATCCTTATTGCCGGCAAAGGCCACGAAAAGTACCAGGATATAAAAGGCGAGAAACTGCCTTTCGATGACATGGCAATTGCCCGTGAAACCTTAACGCCTAACCAGAACTGATGCTCTATTACCTCTTCACATACCTTCAGCAAGAATACGATATACCCGGCGCCGGTGTATTTCAATTTATCACCTTCAGAGCGGCCATGGCGGTTATCTTCAGCTTGCTTATCTGCCTGGTTTTCGGCAAAAGCCTCATCAATATGCTTCAGCGTAAGCAGGTAGGTGAAAGTATCCGTGACCTGGGCCTGGAAGGACAATCTGAAAAAGCCGGAACCCCCACCATGGGTGGCCTGATAATTCTGATGGGCATTCTGGTGCCTGTACTACTATTTGCAAAGCTGGAAAACATCTATATCATCATTCTCCTCATCACCACGGTTTGGATGGGAGCAGTAGGATTTCTCGATGATTACATCAAGGTTTTCAAGAAGGACAAGAAAGGCTTACCCGGTATTTTTAAGGTGGCCGGCCAGATTGGGCTGGGCCTTATCGTAGGTAGCATTCTTTTCTTTCACCCCGAGGTTACGGTTAAAGATCGCATAAAAAGCGCCGAAACGGTGGAAATCACTCCCGGCGACCGCGTGGTACAAACCCTGCCTGAATATGGCCCGGCCGAAAAATCGCTGAAAACCACCATCCCCTTCTTTAAAAACAACGAACTTGATTACACCGGTTTAATTGACTGGATCGGTGCAGATGCTGCCGATTACGCCTGGCTGCTCTTTATCCCTATTGTGATCTTTATAATCACCGCCGTATCCAACGGTGCCAACCTTACCGATGGCATCGATGGACTGGCCACCGGTACCTCGGCCATCATCGGCATTACCCTGGGCATATTCGCCTATGTGTCGGGCAGCATCATCTTTGCCGATTACCTCAACATCATGTACATCCCGCTCACCGGTGAGTTGGTGGTGTTTATTGCCGCCTTTGTAGGAGCCTGCATCGGCTTTTTGTGGTACAACACCCACCCCGCCCAGGTATTTATGGGCGATACCGGCAGCCTTTCCATCGGGGGCATAATCGCTGTGTTTGCCATCGTTATCCGCAAAGAATTACTCATCCCCATCGTATGTGGAATCTTCCTCGTTGAAAACCTCAGTGTGGTACTGCAGGTGAGCTATTTTAAGTACAGCAAGAAAAAATACGGTGAAGGCCGCAGGATTTTCCTGATGTCGCCACTACACCACCATTACCAGAAGAGAGGTTATCACGAAAGTAAGATTGTAACCCGCTTTTGGATTATCGGGATTTTCCTCGCCGTACTAACTTTCGTAACCCTCAAACTGCGCTAAGCCTTGACAGAAGCTAAGAACATAGCAATCTTAGGGGCCGGTGAAAGCGGCGTGGGGGCGGCTTTGCTGGCTCAAAAACTGGGCTGCCAGATCTGGGTTTCCGATGGCGGCAGTATTAAACCCAAGTTTAAGAAGCTGCTGGAGGAAAAAGAAATTCCTTTTGAGGAAGGTCAGCACAGTATTGATCGCATTTTGGATGCGGAGCTGGTGGTTAAGAGCCCGGGTATCCCCGAGAAGGCGGCAATTGTACAAAAGATTCGCCAGGCCGGAATAGAGCTTATCTCCGAAATTGAATTTGGCTATCGCCACTGTAGCGGCAAGATTATCGCCATCACCGGCAGCAATGGCAAAACCACCACCACACTGCTTACTCATCACATCTTAAAGCAAGCCGGGGTGAGCGTGGCTATGGCTGGTAACGTTGGCAACAGCTTTGCCGCCACTCTTTGTGAAGAGCCTAAAGACTACTATGTGCTGGAAGTCTCAAGCTTTCAGCTTGACGATATCGTGGCTTTCAAACCCTATATCGCCATTATCACCAATATCACCCCTGATCATCTTGATCGCTATAACTACCAGCTGGAAAACTACGCCGCTGCCAAATTGGCGATCACCAAAAATCAGGATGAAAACGACTTTTTAATCTATTGCGCTGACGACCCCATTACTGTGGAGCATCTGAAACAGCGCGCTGGCCGGGCCAGCCTTATCCCCTTCAGCCTTAAGCATGCAGCAATGGAGACAGGGGCATGGCTCAATGCAGAACAAAACATCTTAATCAAATTAAAAGACCAGGAAGAAATGAGCATTAATGAACTCGCCCTGCAGGGCAAACACAACAAACACAACAGCATGGCATCAGGATTAGCCGGAAAGCTGTTGGGCATCCGCAAAGAAGTAATCCGCGAAAGCCTGGCTGGCTTCGAGAGTATTGAGCACCGCCTGGAGCCGGTACTTGAAATCTACGGCATCCAGTTTATCAACGATAGCAAAGCAACCAACGTAAATTCCACCTGGTATGCCCTGGACAGTATGCAAGGCCCCACCATCTGGATTGCCGGAGGGGTAGACAAGGGCAACGACTACAGCCAGCTCTATTCGCTGGTGGAGCAAAAGGTGCGTGCCATTATTTGCCTCGGGGCCGACAACAGTAAAATTCACCAGGAATTTGAAGATAAAGTGGAATTGGTGATCGACGCCGCCGATATGGACGAGGCGGTACGAATGGCCTACAAACTGGGCGAAAAAGGAGAAAGTGTTCTGCTCAGCCCGGCTTGCGCCAGCTTCGACCTGTTTGAAAACTACGAGGACCGCGGACGCCAGTTTAAGCAGGCAGTACGCAAACTCTAAACTAGCGAGGAAGACCACCAGCAGATGACTGCATTTTTGCGAAATATAAAAGGCGACCGCACTCTCTGGGTAATTGCGATTATCCTGGCCCTGTTCAGCCTGATGCCGGTATACAGTGCCAGCAGCAACCTGGCTTTCCTGTATGGCGGTGGCAACACCCTTGGTATGCTGGCCAAGCACGGTGTACACCTCTTACTGGGGCTGGTACTGATGTATGGTGCCCATAAGGTCAACTACCGGGTGTACGGCCCTATTTCGCTGCTAATGCTCCCCATTGCCATTCTGCTGCTCATCTACACCCTCACCCAGGGGCACAGTGTGGCTGACGCTGCCCGCTGGATCAAGATTCCTATCCTGGGCTGGACCTTCCAGACCTCCGCCTTTGCCAGTATCGTCTTAATGCTATACCTGGCACGTTATCTGGCCAAGGCCCCCATCGCCGATATCAAGAATTTCAAGAAGTCGTTCCTCCCCCTACTCGGCCCCATCCTGCTGGTATGTGGGTTTATCCTTCCCGCCAACTTCAGCACCGCGGC
>CAZUCA010000084.1:0-10145 GCA_964619125.1 uncultured Owenweeksia sp.
CCAATTTTAAAGAGGTACACACCCGCTGAAAACTGAGAGAGATCGATGCGCTCAGTGACATCGCGAGCCAGGCTGAAGCTGGCCACTTTGCTGCCACTTACGCTGAATACGGCCATTTCAAGCTCACGACCAGAGGTATTGCGAACGTTTACAAAATCACCGGCAGGGTTAGGATACACCTCAGCCAACGACTGCCGGGCCTCCTCTTCGTCTATACTCACCCACTGCACAATGGCGGTGATGGCGTGATTGGTATGCACCGCCGGTTGGTAGTCGAAGTAAATTTCCACGTCATTGTCTATTTCATCACCGATTTGCAGGTTCGGATCCACGTCAATGCTGAAGTTTACATAGCCACGGCTTCCCATTTGGTTAGCGCCACTGTCGGGTAACAGAATGTTGTTGAAAGTCCAAACCAGTATATTGCCGTCAACGATGTCAAAACCATAGTCATGGCTGGCATCATTGATAACGATACTGGCCGGATCAAAGTAGCTTTCGAGGGTATCTACCACCACTACATTGTAGGCGGTATCGGTCCCGGTATTCTGGAAACGCACGTGATAATCGAGCTCGCTTAAACCTGGCAGGGCTTCTGAAACACTGGGAGTTTTGTCGTTGGGATCACAGGCTCCCACTATGTAAGAGTAAATGGTATCCATATTATTACTCAGGTCGGCGTCGGCTGCTACTCCCGTTACGGCGGAGTAAAACCAGATAGTATCGCCGATACTGTTGGTGGAAAGGTTTATTTTCACCAGCATATCTACTTTTTTCTCCTCCCTTTCACCAATACCATTAAAGCTGAAGGTATAGATATTGCCACTGCTACTGCTAGCTTGCGGCACGCTACTCACCAGGCTTACGGTGGGAGGAAGAGTAACGGTCATATCAATATTGCCACTAATGGCGGCGCCGGGGTTGCGCAGTTTTACGGTGTAGCCTTCGGTAAATCCCTGGCGGGCACGGTGCCAGAGGTAAGAGCTGAAACGCGACTCTACATCGATGGTGCCGTCATGTTTTATCACCATATCTTCGGTGTAGGACTGGTTAGCCTGAATGGTAATGCCGGTGGCATTGTTGCAGGTGGGCACCAGGTAACGGTTCATTGCGCTCAGGTTGGTAATATTTGAGAAGGCATAGGTACCGGGAGCAAGGGCCACATTATAGGTGCCACTACGATAATTGGTAGTAATAGTGGCGGAAGGGTTGCCCTGTGCCTGGAATTTCATACGGCCAACCACCTGGTCCGTGGCCGCGTCATAAGTACAGTTAGCATTGTTGTCGATATAAGACCGGCCACTGAGAATGCCAAACTGGCTGTTCCCTCTAAATACATGATGGAAACTTTTATCGCCATTGTAGATAGTGTCGCCAAAGAAGCCAAATATGTCACTGCCATTGCTCACCACTGCTTGTACTGCACTGGGAGCATTCCCAATAGTACTGGCACTGTTACCATCAAAAATTTTCATCGTATTCCCGGTCAGGTACATTTGGCCGTTGAATTCGGCATAATCATAAGCGTAATTCTGGCTTATCAAATAGGCGGTATCATTAGCTATCTTACTGATGCTATAATACCCCAGCAGGTAAATATTGCCATTGTATTCAAATATTCCATGGCTATAGTTATACCCGCCAACCGCTGGTTTATGCGCAATGGCGGGGTACTCCCAGTTAGTACCGGCCGTGAGTTTCTTTAAGTGTACGGTATCGCCGAAACTGCTGTTATTTTCGAAATCGCCTGCGGCCCAAATCTCATTGTTAATCACATTTATATCTCTCACGCTGTCGTTGACTTCGAGGGTGGGAAAAGCCACCGGGGCATTGCCATCATAACCTACTATACTGTAATTTCCGGTAGTGCTTTCGCTAAAATTACCGGCACAAATCAGTTGGTTATTATGCACTTCCAAATCCACTACATAACCGCTTAGGGTGCTGAAGATGGGCTGCCAGCTATTGCCATCAAAGCGATAAACATTGCCCGTGCCATAATTATGAGCGGCCGCGTAAAGATCGCCCTGGTACATGGCGATTGCACTCACTTCCGATTGGGGTAGTTCAGGATACTGCACCCATTGCAGGCCATCCCACTTTGCTACGTAGCCGTGCCGGCTGTAAGGGTTAAAGTCATTTCCCAAATAGCCAAAATAAACTTCGCCGTTATCGGCATAGCTGCAGGTTCCATAAATGCTAGCATGATTAATACTTATGCCGTTACCTACTTTAGTAAAGACCTGGGCACTGAGAGTGCCGCTGAGAGTGCATGCCACCAGCAGCAGGCTTGATTTTAAAATAGTTTTCCAATACATGTTTTAAGGTTTTAAGGAAGTACGCTGAGATTCTGGCCTCAAGGACAATTTTGCCGCCTCCCTTAGTTTGCGATCCTGGAGCATTCAATCTGCCAAAATCAATGATCGCCTCCCTAATATGCTGATTTGGTTCTTGTTACTATTCAGGCAGAAGTATATTATCCACCCCCGTGAACGTTCCGCTTCGCTGATTTTACGGCGTGACCTGAATGCATTAAAAAACCCCGTTAAGGCCTTCACCATTAACGGGGTTCGGAGATTAGGGAATATGTTGGGTTATTGGGTTTAAAAAAAATGTCCCAACTTGCAACCATCTAAGGAGGCTTGTCAAACCACTGACTACAAGCCAGACCAGAGGGTACTGAGGGCAGTACGAAAAACGCCCCCCCCATAGGACAAGTATTTTCAATTTTTTTTTCGCCTGACAGTTTCCCTGAACGGAGAATCCTCTGCAACAGCCACTTTCGAATTATTTTTTCCCAAACATATTCGGTGCCTTCAACCTTAACTTCGCATTGATGAATTATGAGTAAACCAAACAAACAACAGCAAAAGAAACGCAAGAGACTGCAGAAGCTTGAAAAGGCCATTATAGGCATACTGAAAGAAGATGCCCACAGCAGCCTTAATCACAAGCAAGTCTCCTCACGCCTGAATATTAAAGATGGCTATGAACGCCAACTGGTGATCGAAAGCCTGGAGAAGCTAGCTAAAGATGACCTGGTAGAAACTACCAGCCGTGGCAAATATCGCTTTAAGCACTTTGAGCATTATATCACCGGTTATGTAGACATGACCATGAAAGGCTCGGCTTACGTAATAAGCGAAGAGCTGGAAGACGACGTGTATATCACTCCCAAAAATACCGGCCATGCCCTTAATGGTGACCTGGTGAAAGTGTTGATGTACGCCCAGCGCCGGGGCAAAAAGCCAGAAGGTGAGATTGTAGAGATCCTGGAACGCGATAAAACAGAGTTTGTCGGCATTATTGAAATGTCAAAAAACTTTGGCTTCCTGGTACCCGACAACAAAAAGATGCTGGTGGATCTTTACATCCCTAAAGAAAATCTCAATGGCGCCAAACACGGCCAGAAGGCGATAGCAAAAATCACTGACTGGCCCGAGCATGCCTCCAGCCCTTTTGGTGAGGTGATAGAAGTACTGGGTAACCCCGGTGAGCACGAGGTGGAAATCCACTCCATCCTGGCCGAGTACGGTCTGCCCCGTGAATTTCCACGCCATGTGGAAGTGGAGGCCGAACGCATCGACGAAAGCATAAGCCCTGACGAAATCAAAAAGCGCCGCGATTTCCGGGAGGTCTTGACTTTCACCATCGACCCTGCCGATGCCAAGGATTTTGACGATGCCCTCTCCCTGCGCAAACTCGATAACGGCAACTGGGAAGTAGGGGTGCACATTGCTGACGTAACCCATTACGTAAGCGAAAACAGCAAGCTGGAAGAAGAAGCAGTGGAGCGCGGCACCTCGGTTTACCTGGTAGACCGGGTAGTGCCAATGCTTCCTGAGAAGTTGAGTAATAAAGTGTGTTCACTGCGGCCTCATGAAGAAAAGCTCACCTTTTCAGCGGTATTCGAAATGAATGAGCGCGGCGATGTACTCGACCGCTGGTTTGGACGTACCGTAATTTACTCCGACCGACGCTTTACCTACCAGGAAGCGCAGGAGGTGATAGAAAGCGGTAAAGGCGACCTGGCAGAAGAAATCAACACCCTCAACAGCATGGCCCTTAAAATGCGTCAGCGCCGTATGCAAAAGGGCGCTCTGGCCTTCGACAAGGTAGAGGTGAAGTTCATCCTGGATGACAACAGCAACCCTACCGGGGTGTACTTTAAAGAAAGTAAAGAGGCCAATCATCTTATTGAGGAATTTATGCTGCTGGCCAATAAGCATGTAGCTGAATTTGTAGGGTATAACCCCCAAAAGAAGGAACCCAGTGGCGACACCTTTGTATACCGCATCCATGATGAGCCTAAAGCGGATCGGCTTAATGATCTTGGCAATTTTGTAAAGCAGTTTGGCTACGAGGTAAAAACCAGTAGCCGCCACGCCATTTCGAGCAGCCTCAACCGCATGCTGAGCGACGTAAAGGGCAAGGGTGAAGCCAATATGATCGAAACCCTCACCATACGCAGCATGGCTAAGGCCGTGTACAGCACCGCCAATATTGGTCATTATGGCCTGGCCTTCGACTACTACACCCATTTTACCTCCCCCATCCGCCGCTATCCCGACATGATGGTGCACCGCTTACTGCAGCATTACCTCGATGGCGGCAAATCGCCGAATCCCAACCCTATTGAGGAGCTTTGCGAACATAGCAGCGACCGCGAGAAACTGGCTACCGAAGCCGAACGCGACTCTATCAAGTACATGCAGGTGAAGTTTATGGAAGATCATGTAGGTGAAGAATTCATGGGGGTGATAAGCGGCGTTACCGAATGGGGCGTGTTTGTAGAGCTCAACGAAAGCAAGTGCGAAGGCATGATTCGTATCCGCGATTTTAAAGACGACTATTACGTCTTTGACGAGAAAAACTTCCTGATTGAAGGTGACCGCAATGGCAAGATTTTCCAGCTGGGTGATCAGATCATGATACGGGTGAAAAGCGCCGATCTGGACAAAAAGCAGCTTGATTTTGTGCCTGCCTGAAAATATGTACTTTTAGCCGGCATAGCTGCAAAACCTACCAACCATGAAAAGGAAGACTTTAGAATTTACAGTGCTGGTTCTCGGCCTGATTATTATCAGCGTGGCCCTCTTTTTAATGTTTTTTGTGGACCGTACCTACAACAGTCTTTTTATTACCAATATTGTATTTGCGGTAGGCTTCCTTATCTACATCATTTACACCATCATGAACACCAACAGCCTTAATCGCGAGATTAAGGGCCTGAATGCGCATGTGGCCACCCTTAAGAGCAATATCGCCGAAAAGAATAAGCAGCTGGAGGACCGTCAGAAGCGTATAGATGAATTAGTAACGGAAAACGAAAGCCTTTTGTCAAAGACAGAGGAGCTGAGCCGGTCGGCTGAAGAAGCCAGGGCCGAGCTAAAGCGACTCGGGCGCGAGCTTGAGCAAAAGCGTTCTTCGCAGCAGAATTCTTAGAATTACCCGCTAGCCTATGCTAGAAATCTTATTGTATGCCCTGCCGCTGGCGCTCACGCTGAGCTTCGCCGCCGGGCCGGTGTTTTTTGTGGTGATAGAAACCAGCATTTCCAAAAGTCGCACCAAGGCCCTGGTGCTGGATCTGGGTGCAGCCGCGGCCGATCTTATTTTTATTCTTGTCGCCTATTTCGGCAGCCAAACCTTTATTGACACCCTGCAGAACAACATCTGGATCAGCCTGGGCAGCGGCCTGGCGGTAGTGCTTTTTGGGGTGTATTACCTCTTAAAATCAAAGGTCTCCGGGCAGTTTCAGCGGGCAGTAGTACCCTCCCGCAAGCGCCACTTCTTCCTCAAGGGTTTCTTTTTAAACTTCTTTAATGTAGGCGTTCTGTTTTACTGGCTGGCTACCACCCTGGCCATCGGCCCCCTGCTTGACAACCGCAGTGACCACCTCATCATCTTCTATGCACTGGTGCTGGGATTCTACCTGTTTATCGATCTATTTAAGATCTACTTTGCCCATAAATTTAAAGAGCAACTACAGGGACGCCGTATTCAAATGGTAGAGAAGATTTTAGGTGGGATACTCATACTTTTTGGGATATTCCTCATCTTGAAAAACCTGCTTTTTTAAGCTGAGTAAGGCTTCAAAGCTGCTATACTAATTTCAGTAAATTTCACTATCTTACTTAGTCCCTATTTGCCGCAGTAGTAACGCTTAGCTACCCTGATATGATAAATGCTGCAAAACTCATTTACCTGCTGAAAGAGCAGAGAAAAGCAATGGGGTATTCACAGGAATTTATGGCCTATTCCCTCGGTATCTCCCAATCAAAACTCAGTAGAATTGAACGGGGAAGTGGCAATATCACCCTGGACGAGCTCAGCGCCATGATGGACTGCCTGCAAATGGAGTTCGTCGATCTGATACCCGGAAGGATTGAGATCGATAAACTGAAAATAAAGATAGCGGAACTAAATACAGAGCTCGAGAAAAAAGAATACGCCCTTAACCGTCTCTTCCGCGAGTTACTGCAAACCCGGGAGCAAAATCATGAGCTTTTACGTCTCTTATCCCGTTTCAGTATGCCTCTGTTATCCAGGCGTAATTTTCAAGACAAAAACCCATGATAATCCACAGATAAAAAAAGCGCCCCTTGGGGGCGCTTTTCAATTATTTCAAACCTACTGTTTAATTAATTGCTTCCGCTGCTTTTTTTTTCAAAGGATTTGCGGTTGTTTTCGCGGTCCGTATCAGCGGTGTAATTTAGAGGGTCAATGATAACCGATTCAACCACCTCGGGCGATACTGGCACTGATAATCGATAAACCGGTGCGGTCCAGGCCCAGGGTTTCGCCACCTCTACATCCTCCTGATGCTTGGCACCAAACATGGAAACCAGGGGAATAGTATAGCGTAAGTTCCTGCCATCGCTGGTGCTAATGTATACATCCACCGGCATAGGCATTTCCCCTTTGCGCTCAAGCTCTATGAGGAGTTGATCACTTTCTCTGGCTTCCACCCCTTTTATGGCATAATCGATGGTCTTTTCTGTATTCAGCATAAAGTTGAGGTACCAGTCCAGTTGCAGGCCACTTTCCCTTTCCATTACCCGCAGGAAGTCCCAGGGATCAGGATGCTTGAATTTCCAGCGGTCAAAATAAACCAGCATGGCCTTGTTAAAACTATCTTCACCCATAATGTACTTGAGCTGATTGAGGAAAATAGTGCCCCGTGAATAAGCCGAAATGCCATAGCTGCGATTGCGGCTGAAATAATCGGCAGGGGTAGCAAGGGGTTCCACCTCATCCTTCTTCACCATGAAAAAGTAATTCTGGTAGGCATTTTCATGGGGGTTGAGCTCCGGCTTTGCCGCCATCATATTCAGTACTTCATCTTCCGCGAAGCTGGTAAAGCCTTCATCCATCCAGGGATATTGAAATTCATTGCTGGCCAAAACGCCGTAATACCAGTTATGAGCCGACTCATGTGCCATCACACCAATGAGTCCCTTGAGTTTACCGGTGCCCTTCAGCATGGTGCACATGGGATACTCCATACCGCCATCACCGCCCTGAATTACTGAAAACTGGGGATAGGGATAAGTGCCAAAACTCTTGTTCATCAACTCAAAAAAGCGAACAGTAGCAGCCGGTAACTGCTCCCAGGTATCAATATATTTTTCCAGGAAGAAGAAGTTTAACTCCAGACCGTTATTTCCCTCTGTTTGGTAATGCAGGTACTTTTCATCGGCTGCCCAGGCAAAATCATGTACTTGCTCAGCAATAAAATGCCAGCTGCGCTTTTTATCGCGTAGCTCTTTATAGCCAAGTTTTTTTACACCGTTTTCCTCTGCCTGCGTCTCCCAGTAATTGTCAGGGTTCTGCAGAACGCCTGTAGCGGCTAATTTTTGATCCGAATCGATATTAATGGTGACGTCAAAATTGCCGAAGTCTGCATAAAACTCACGCCCCACATAGGGATCAGGATGCCAGCCATCTTCGTCATAAGCCGCCAGCTTAGGGTACCACTGCGTCATGGTGTAATCTATGCCTTCCGCATTATCGCGGCCACTGCGGCGGATCTGCACCGGTACCTGGCTGTTGAATTTCATGTTGAGCTCGGTGGTCTCGCCGGGTAAAAGCGGGGTGGCCAAAGCGGCTTTGAGCACCGTCTCCCGAACCTCATACTGCAGGGGAGCGCCATCCTGACTCAGGCTTTCTACTTGGTGATAGCCAATTTCATCTTCATCGAGCTTTTCGATACGCGCCCCCACCCGTTTATCGGGATCGGCAATATGACGCGAACGAAGGTCCATCATGCTTTGTGGCTGAAAGGCATTGAAGTAGAGATGGTAAAAAACTTCCTCAATGGTATCGGGTGAATTATTGGTATAGCGCAACTTCTGCTCACCAGTGAAGCGATGCGACTTTACGTCCATATCGATCGCCATCTCATAGGCTACCTGCTGCTGCCAGTAGTTGCTCTCCTGCCCGAAGGCTAATATGGGGAGCAGAGCGGCACAAATCTTAACTAATTTCATGGGGTTTTAGTAATTCTGTGGGTTTAACTAAATATGTCATTAAAGCTGAAACTCTGATCAAGGCGCACTCCTTTCTCAGTTTCCTTGAGGGTACAGAGTTCATTTTGATAATCGTGCTCTAAAAAGAGGTAATAATTTTCCCGGGCCGCAATATTCAAAAAGTTGCCTTTTTCTTCAAGGGTAATCAGCGGACGGGTGTCGTATCCCATCACATATGGCAAGGGAATATGCCCGGTACTGGGCAATAAGTCTGCCATAAAAACCAGCGTCTTATCCTGGTAGCGCAGGATGGGACACATCTGGGCGTCCGTATGACCGCTTACCAATAATACCTCAAAGCCCAGTTCAGTGTTGTAAATGCCGTCTTTTTCGGCCACCTTCACAAAGTTAAGCTGGCCACTTTCCTGGATGGGCATAATGTTCTCCTTAAGGAAGGACGCTTTTTCGCGGGCATTGGGATGCACAGCCCAATGCCAATGACGCTCATTACTCCAGAAGCGGGCATTTTTAAAAGCCGGTTCATAGCCGGTTTTATCCTTATTCCACTGAATCGCTCCCCCACAGTGATCGAAATGAAGGTGGGTAAGAAACACATCCGTAATATCATCGCGATGGAAGCCGTGTTGGGCCAGGCTACTATCGAGCGACTGCGGCCCGTGCAGGTAATAAAAGCCAAAAAACTTGTCACTTTGCTTATCGCCGATGCCGGTATCCACCAAAATCAGGCGGTTACCGTCTTCTATTAGCATAGAACGCATCGCCCAGCTGCAAAGGTTATTATCATCAGGTGGGTTGGTACGACTCCAAAGGGTTTTAGGCACCACGCCAAACATGGCACCGCCGTCGAGCTTAAAATTACCGGTATGGATGGGATAGATTTTCATGCGTTAAATCAATTAGCCCCAAAAATAGTTAAATTGAAAACCCTGATTTAAACCTGCCATGCTGCGATCTTATTCTGCCTTGTTTGGTCTGTTATTGACCATTTGTATCACCTCGTGCCAGCCCTCGGCGGTTCCTGCCGAAGAGGGTGCTGCTCAAGCCGACTCATTGAGCTATCAGATTAAAGCTATTGATCGCAGCCTGGCCTGTAAAGACAGTAGCCAGCAGGAAGTTTGCCTGGATGTGCACATCGAAAAACTGGTATTTGAGAAAGGTAGCTCTGAAGCGGCCCGCAGAAAGATTAATCAGTTTATGAGCAAGCAAATTTCTGAAACTGACAACGCCGAGACAGACGCCCGCACCCCCGAGCAGGTAGCTGATAACCTGGTGGCCGAATACCAGCAAATTACCAGTGAAATGCCCGGCTACAAGCTGCCCTGGGAGTATAAACGCCAATTCGAGGTTTATCTCAACAAGAATGGCTTGCTGGGTATTATGCTCAACGCCTATAGCTTTACCGGTGGTGCCCATCCGGTGTCATTTGATTATTACTTCACCTTTGACAGCGACAATGGTAGTCCTCTCAGTTTGGAAAAACTGGTTGTACCGGCAAAATATAGCCAGCTGGTGTTGCTGGCCGAACGGAAATTTATTGTTGAAAATGAGGTAGATACTTCCCTGAGTTACTCCGATGCCGGCTATTGGTTTGAGGACGACACCTTCGCCCTGCCTGAAAACTACCGTTACAGCGAAAAAGGTTTAAAATTTCATTTC
>CAZUCA010000085.1:0-9799 GCA_964619125.1 uncultured Owenweeksia sp.
TAAACTTGTGAAAAATATAATTAATTCCTTGTGTATCTGTAGTTTTTAGGTGTGATTATATCGATAATCTGCCTGAGCGAAGATTGCAGGCACAGTGGGATATTTTAATATGAGGGGACCGCCATTAGCCCTGGAACCGTATTGCTTGCAGCAATGTAATTAATGGCAGGATCGGTAGGCGGAAAGCGGGGTATGGATGCTGCCCGGGTGAAAAAAGTGCTGTTACAGCACCTGCAGCCAGACTGTTACCGGCCACCTTTCCCGGTGCAGTGTTATTAATGCTAACCTAAGCTGACTAGCTTAGGGTTTTTACTTTAATCATCGTCTTCGCTGCTTCGGCGCCGGTTTCGGAAAATGCTGGGGGAAACCTGGTACTTTTCCTTAAACACTTTTGAAAAATAGCCCCGGTTGGAGAGCCCGATGCTGTAGACGATTTCACTAATGGACAGATCAGAAGATATCAGTAACTCTTTAGCTGCATCCATGCGGGCGTTCTGGATGTACTGATTTACAGTGCTACCGGTAAGGTTGCGGAAACCTTCCTGAAGTTTGTTTTCATTAAGGCCAACCCGGGCTGCCAGTTCCTTTACGGTGTCGAGGTTTGGTAATTCTTGTTGGATGGTGCGCATAGCGAGGATTATTTTGTCCAGCTCTGAGCGGCGCAGTACCTGGGTGCCGGCACCCCCATTAAGATCATCTTCATATTGAATAATTTGATGGGTAAGCATCTGGTACGACTTCCCTTCGAGGAAAAGCTCCCGTACCAGCCCTTCTGCGTCAAATTGCTCAATCTCACTAAAGAGATCAGCCAGATAGAGGCTGTAATCACCTTCATGATAAAAGGTGGCGTCGGCATTAACGTCGTTGAGTAACTGCTGCAGGGAGGGGGCCAGCGAGCTTATGGAGCAGTTAATGTGATTTTGAAATTGACGGCGATCAATTTCGAGGCTACTCATTTTTACTCTTTCGCCCTTGTTGAAATTAAGACTATGGCCGTTATGACCACTACTGGCTACAATGGCACTTTGGTAACGGCTGATGCTGTGGGGCGCAAACTCATCTTCAAAAGAGTGATCAAGCTGTCCCTCTGTTACATATAAAAACTTGGCGGGATGGATGTCGTTGATGGTAAAGCAAATCTCAAGGTCGTCGGTAAACTGGCAATCATAAATGATAATGCCCAGGCCGGAGGGAAAATTGATGCCGGTAATTTGTCCCTGCCCATGTTCGGCAGGGATTAATAGCTTGTATTCCTTACACTCTTCCGTATAGTCGGTACCGAATTCATCGGCCAGATCCCTGATTACATCCTTTAAAGGAAGGGATTTAACACAGACTTTTTTCATTTGAAATTAGAAAGTATTTAATTTGGGTGATCTAAATTACCTGATTACCAGTTGTTACAGTTGGGCCGTTACTGATAAAGCTAATGTTATCAGCAAATGGGGTAAAGTATTCAACGTAAGTTGTGGTGATTTGCTCATTAGGGGCTTTGGCACATGTCTGGCTTGGCAGTTATGAAATGAAGATGAACGATCAGTTAGATTGGACGAACACGCTCACTCAGCTTGTGCTGGCTATCGAATTTCTGGAAGAGGAAAGGATGGAGCAGGCACTGGAATTGGGATATATTTTTTTGCAGGAAAGCGCTGCAATATGCCAGGTGGTATATGAGATCAGCGACGGTGATTTTACCGTATTTCGGGCCTTGCAAAGCAGCCACCAGCTGGTGGAAGAGGCTTTTTCCCGATTCAACAGAAGCGCTAATTCGTCTGTATCTGAGCTCTGCTACAGCATGTACTGCTTTATAAGCACCCTTTCCCAACAGCTTGTTTTTGGCCAGGAACGCATTTAGAGTTCAATTTTATTAGAAACATTTTTTTATTCAGAAGCTTATTATCTTTATGACCGGGCTTGAGGGCTGAGGGCTACTGGAGATGACCGTTAAGCCTTAGAAAAGGATCCGAAAAGCGCCCGCCAAAAGATATTCTGTCTGTTTAACACAGAGTTTACCAGGCCTGCCCTTTCTTAAAGGGCGGGCCTTCTTATTCGGTCACCTCCTTCACCACAAAAAAACCGTCGTTGCCTTGTTTCTGATAGAGGGGCATAAAAATGTATTCATCCCACTGTGAGATCACTTCCTCACCGTTGTGAATGGCCAGCACTTCGCCTTTTTTAATGGGTTGGAAATTGCTGTAGCCGGCCTTCATTTCAAAGCGGTCTCCCTCGTTTAGGTGGTGACGGTGTATGATTTCAAAAGTTTTGCTCTTTTCCTTGCTGAGCAGGTCTTGTACTGCTGCGGGCATCTCCCCGAGCTCATCCAGGGCCAGCAGTCCGGCATTCTCCAGTGCCAGCCAAATAATGGCTTCCTGATGGGTAGTGGTGCTTTCCTCAAAGTGTTGCCCTCCCTCATAAGCAAAGCCGGTAAAATTGTTTTTACTGAAGTGATTGTCGATGGAACCATTGATCAGGTCGCTGAATCCCCGCACGATATACAGGGGGAAGCTATGTGCCCAGTGATCGTTGTGGCCGATTTTCTGCACCGATATATAGGGCAGGCTATCGGCCGAGGTGGAGTGGCAATCCACAAAAAAACGTTGCTCAAAGTTTTCAGGCGGGTATTTCTCTAAAACGCGATGGATGTCCAGCATTTCCTGCTCTTCGTGGTTAGGCTTGTCCGGCACTTTAAAGTGTTTATCGGGCCATACCCGGTTGAGATCCTGGTCGATGTAGCGCCGGTTTTGATTGAGCGCCTTAACATTGCCGGCCAGCCCCAGGAACACTCCGCGTAGCTTTGGCGCCTTACGCTCCAGTACTTTAAATACCTTTTGCAAAGCCAGCACTCCACTGGGTTCATTACCATGAACCCCGGCTGTAACCAGTAGGAAGTTGCCCGGAATTCCAACGTCATATTCACCAATGACCCGCTTTACCTTCAGGTCATTCTTTTTTTGTGCTTCGATACTGCTCATAAAATATTATTATATCATGGTGGCCAGTACCTTGTTGGGTACCTGTTGGCCGTATTCAGTTTTGTAGGCAAGTTTTCTTTCGATGGCCTCAATAATGGAAGTAGTGAAATCGGGCAGGCCGATATCCTCAAAGTGTTCCAGGCCGCCAGGGCTCAGTACGTTGAGTTCTATCAGTTTGTCCTTCACCACATCCAGGCCAACCAGGAATAAACCATCGCGAATAAGCTTGGGAGCGGTAAGATCAACGATGCGCTGCATAGCATCGGTAAGAGGTGCCTTGTCGGCAGAGGCTCCCAGGGCAAAATTGCTGCGGAACTCACCTTCGCCGGCGACCCTCCTGATGATGGCTTGTTTGCCATCTTCTTCCAGGATGCGACCATTCATTAGTATGATTCGTACATCTCCGTTTTTCACTTCCGGCAAAAATTCCTGGGCAATGATGTAGCCATACTGACTGATGTTTTCGATTATCTGGTTGAGGTTTTTTTCGTGCCGGTCGATGCGGTACACATTCTGCCCTCCAGAACCCTCCAGCGGTTTGAGCACGATATTTTTATTGCACTCCTCATAAAAGGCCATTATCTCTTCACGGTTACGGGTGATAATGGAACGAGGCTTGATACTGGCAGGCAGCTCCTCAAAATAGAGCTTATCGATAAATGCATGGGACAGTGAGTAGGCATCGTTGAGCACTAATACCCCTTCCTGCTGCATCATGCGTCCAAATGCCACCCCTGCGTGCTCAGCCCATTGCCGTCCGGCATCTTCCTCGGTGGGGTTATTGCGCAGAAAAATCACATCGATTTCGTTCGAGTAGAGTTTTTCCAGCTTGTCATTTTTTTGCAGGTTTTTAAGAAAATCAGCTGGTGATTTGGGTTTAGCCCGCTTAGACACATGACGGCAGTTGACGCTCAGCAGCTCATCATGCTTAAAGGAGAAGTTGCCTACGCTCATGGCGTATACTTGATGCCCGCGACTATGAGCCCGCCACATCAGGATAGGGGTGGAATTTGTGGGCTTCTCATTGTCAATATCGTTTATTACAAAGACTATCTTCATGCACTTATCATTTGGGGGAGAGGTAAACCCTCCCTGATTTTATTGATTTTAATTCTGGTTTCTTCTTTATTGAGGTAGCTGGGTATTAACTGTGGGGGCTGTAAGAGGCCCCGTTCGCGCAGGTCATTCATGATAGAAATATGCTTTACGGCGATTTTACCCAGTAATAGCGGTTCCAGTTCACCACCGTCCTGCAGGTACTGGCGCAACTGAACCAGGCCATGCAGGTAAATAATGTCCTTTAAAAAACCGCCGCCCTGCATTATTCGTGAGGTAACATTAAAAGCCCGTTCGGCAGTAAGTCCATATTGAATGCTGAGCTGCCTGAAAATCTCCTGGAAGCTGGCACCATCACTCAGGGCCGCGCCAGCCACCACCCGGGCGGCGAGAATCCTGAGACGGTTGGCCGACAGGCCTCCTACCAGGTACTCGGCCATTACCGCCAGGCCTTCCTGCAGGGCATCGTAGTCGGCCAGCCCATAAGCCAGCTGCTGCAATATCTGCTGCCGGCCATTGTAATGGGTAAGCACATGGGTGCCTATTTCGTGCTGAATCAAAGCTTCGGCTTCCTGCCGGGGCATTTTATAGTCAGCCGGGATAAAGAGCTCACCCTTTGATACCATGATGACGTTGACATCTTTGCGGATATGAACCTTGCTATGAAAATGCTCATCCTGTTGCTGCAGGTTTTTGAACTCCTTTTCGGACAGGCGGCCAAATTCCTCGGCCCCAATCAGATTATTGTCAGCCGTGGTTTCTGTTTCTTCCACCTTTTCAAGAATTTCCCGGGCCTGAGCGAGCAAGGGGCTTTCCACTCCCTTGTAAAGGCATATGCTGCTGTAGTAAAAGTCACGGGTACCACGTTGGTTCAACATGGTAATTTGCAGATCCAGCTCCTCGCGCTTGTCCCTGAAAAGGAGAGAAAGGGCAGGGTCGGCTACGTCTTCAATCCTCAGATTATAGAGCTCACGCTTTACCACATCCGGGTCGATGGGTAGGAGGCGGTAGTGGTAATCAGGCACTTCTTGAAAATTGCTCTCGAAAAAGCGCTGCTTTACCTCGTGAATATTGGCCGGTGACACCAGCCACAGAAATTGAAATTGCTTTTCTATTTCGCAAAGTTTCTGGTCAATTTCGAGGGCATTGCGATCCACTGTGGCCCGCCCCAGCGAACTATAGCTGCTGACACCGCTACTGGTTTGCACCCGGATAAAGTCATAAAATACCAGGTGCAGAATGTGGGCTAGTTGGTCGTGAAAACTCCTGAAAAACAGTGGGTATAGCTGTCCGGTTCTGCTTCTGAAAACCGGTGGTATTTCCATCCCTACCAGCAGGCAACCGGCATTTTTAAGTTCTTCAATGCTGAGTAGGTTAGGGCTGTTAGGTGGGTGTCTGTCCTCGGTATCGTTTACCTCACAATACAAGGCCAGCTGATCGTAATGGCCGTCGAGACTTTGGAGCTGATTTTCAAGCTCGGCGATGGTAGAGGGGATGCGGTCAGCAGGGCCCTTGATGCGAAAGTGCTGACTGTCAGGGGCACCGCTCCAAAGTTCAAACAGGAGGTAGGAATTATATTTACTGGCCAGTTTACCAGCCAGTGTGTTCAGCAATTGCTGGTAGCCTTTGAAGTCTTCGTGGCCAATAAGCAAGTATGAAGGCTCACTTAAAATCAGCCGTACGGTGCCGGGATCCTTACCATTCTCCTGCAAGCGGTAAATCAGCAAATAAGGCAGCGGCTTTTCAATGTTGATCTTTCCGCCACCGGGCAGGTTACAACGCACCGGCTCGTCGTTACAAAGCTTTTCAACCAGCTTATTAATATTATCTACACTTAGTTTTTGGAGGTCTTCCATTTGATGATTTGCAACGGGTAATTGCTAATGCACCAATTTAGAACAGAAGGAGGGGGCTGATGTTTTAGTGATATTGCAATGAGTTGAAAGCTAGGCTTGTATAATTCAATTAGCTGCTTAAAGATCGATGTCTCCCGAGGACAGGGAGGTAGCCTGGTGAAATGCCACCCTTGGGGCTACTCCTGAAAACCCGGATTTGCAGCGATGGGCTTTTTGTAGATGGGAGGGTGTAACTTTGGGCAGTGGATTGAGGTGTTCTTTGGGGAGTTCTTAGCCGAAAGATCCACTGTAGCAGCATAAAATCAGCTCAATGCATTTACATTTAGACCCGGCCGCCATATTGGCCCCCCAGGAACTGGAAACCGAAAGGCTCCATCTCAAACCACTTACGGAAGTGTTTAAGGCCTATGCCCTCAAAGGCCTTAGTGATAATGCAATGCGGGCTGCCACCAAGCAGGCTCTGCTTGATACTCCGGCCCGTCAAAACCAATGGTGGGAAAATGCCCAAAAAGAACATCTGGCAGGCCGGCTGGTGCGTTGGTGCGCTTTTGCAAAGGAGGATGGTCGCTACCTTGCTCTCCTCACCATAAAGGAAATTGATTATCAAAACTACCGCGGTGAAGTGGGTTATTCTCTGTTAAGGGCCGAGTGGGGCAAAGGTTTCGGTACCGAGGCGGTAAGCCGGATTGTGGACTATGCCTTTGAGGTGATTGGGCTGCATAGTTTATGCGCCATGATACTGCCTGACAATATCCCCTCCCAAAGGCTGATTAAAAGATTGGGCTTTGAGCAGGAAGCTTGCTTTCGCGAGCTGCACTTATATGAAAACTGCTTTTATGATGTCCTGCAGTTTTCCAGGATCAACCCGCGGCATTAATCAAAATTGCCTTTGTCGGACTAACTCTGCTTTCCGGCTGAAATTATGCCTTGTTTAAGGTTTTCGATCAATTTAAGAGAACGCCGGATGCGGGTGTCAATACTTTTGCCACCATTGATGTAAAAGAGAAAGCTTCTTTGCAGGCCGGGGGTCAGGGCCAGAAATGCTTTTTTCCCCTCAGGTTCCTGGCGCAATACTTCAGCGAACTCCTCCGGCATTGGCATGCCGTACTTACTGTTATCTACCTCCAGAATAACCTTTGCTTCCGCACCGGGTATTTTTCCCGCTTCTTTCAAAGTACTTTTTCCCAATACCATAAAGCAAAAGCCATCTTTGTTGCGCTGCAGGGCACGGTGGAATTTTTTACCATTTTCAAAAGTGAGAACCATCCGCCGTTTGTTTTTATCACCCAAATAGGGCTCGGCGATCTCCGGTGGAATAGCAATAAGGGGCATGCCCCCCTTTTGTTGGGGAGCTTCAATGTAAACCTTTAAAGTGCTGTGACCGCCCATTTTGTATTACTGTCAAAAGTAAGAAACCGCCGGGAAGAATGGCGTACGGCCGGGCTGTGTCAGCTGACTTTCTTGGTTTAAGTAGCTGATTATGAAACTACCTCAATGCTGTCGAGAAAGTGATGCAGGCTATCGATGCCGAGTGGCTTTACAAAGAAGTCTACCACGTTTTCATATTCCTGCGAGCGCTTACTGTCGAGGCTGCTGGTAGACGAAGTGAGGATGGCTACTTTATGAGGATAGTCGCGCACGGCCATTTCTTCAAGAAACTCCCAGCCGTTCATATGCGGCATGTTAATGTCGAGGAAAATAAGGTAGGGATCAAAGTCATTGATGGACTCCAGTGCCTGCCGGGCATCGGTAAATTCCATTATTTGGGCTTCCGGTCTCCGGGTTTCTATGAGCTTCCGTAAAATTAGGTTCGCGATCGGTTGATCGTCAACGAGTAGAATTTTCATGGTTAATGAGAGTTGTAGTTTTCAAATTCGGTTTCGGCCACCTTAATGACCTCCCGCAGGGCTTGGTCGAGATCTTTGCTGCTGGTTGACAGCATATTAAATATTTGAGGTATTTCGTCATTTTCGGAGTGTTCCATTACCTGTATCAGGCCAACAATGCGCGACAACGGCTCCCTAACACGGTGGGCATTGAGCATGGAAATATCCAATAGCTTTTTGTTTTTGGCTTTCAGTTCCCCGGTCTGTAATTCTATCACTTCATTTTGCTGCTCCATTATCGCCTGAATTTCGCTGTTCTTTTCGCGAATGGTACGCAGCGCTTCATTGAGATATTTGTTTTTATCGGCCAGTTCACTGTAGAGCGCCAATTGTAAAAGCTTGCTTTCCAGGTTTTCGGCAAAGAGCTTTAAAAAGGTCATATCCCGGCTGCTAAGGTCCTGATCCGGATCTAGGGCGATGCACAGCGTAAGGTCACGATCATGCCCGCCCTGGTAGTTCCAGCCCCAGGTTTGTCCAAGGGGGTGTACCATACCGGTCATATCGTTAAATACATCCCCGGCTTCAGTATTAAAGGAAATGGTGGGTACGCCTGAGTTGCGCAGTTTTTTCTCAAATTCTGATACCTCCGCTGAATCCTTGCGTAAACTGCCCTGCTTACCAATACCGGTATACATCTGCAGGGCATGCCCGTTTCCCTGGTAAGTAATTTTCATGGTGCTGAAGTCGAAGAGGTATTTCAGATTGTGTTGCAAACACTCTTGTACCTCCTCCAGTGAATTGGTTTTACTCAATCTACTGGTGAACTGACTAAAAGCTTCAAAGCCAATACGGCTTACTTGTTCCTGGTTTAACATCTTTTGAGTGGAGTAGAGTGACTTTATACAACAGCTTCAGCCAGCTCGTTATCAAGCTGAATGTTGCTGAGGTCAGCCAGGGTGTTAAGCATGTTTACCAGGTCAGCCTGGGCCATAAGTTCCTGTACCTCGGCGGCGCTAAAGCCGGCTGAGTACAACTCCTCATAGTGCTCATCGCTGATTCCCTGTGGGCGCAATGCCGCTTCGGTCACAATTTCAATAGCCGTTTTGTAGCTCTTTGGTAAATAGGGGCTTTGCAGGTCGGTGGCCTGATAAGAGGGGTCTTCACTAATATCAGCCTTCATGCTGTTGGCAAAAACACCGTGTGCCTGAGCGCAATAGTCACACCCACGGGTACGCGATACATTGTATATAATTAGCTGCTTCAGTACGTTCGGTACCGTGCCTTTCAGCAGAGTATTTTTGAGCTTGCTCCAGTTTCCCTCCAGTAAGGTGGCGTTGTTTCCCTGGCACTTAAACCAGTTGAGAACAAAGGGAAGTTGCAAGGTTTTCATAGTGTCATCATAGATGACTTTTACTTCTGGAGAGGCTTCATCGTATGACACCAGGTCATAAGAGTTATTGTTCATAGCGGGGTTTTAGTTGAAAGCACTTACGGTTTAGGTGGGGAGAATGGATTGACAAGTATTGTAAATATTTGCCAGTGAGAGAGTCTGCCTCGCCTAAAAGTCAGCTGCTTGTTACGCGTTTATTTTAATAGACCTGAAGAGGTCTTGTGGAGTTATTGGTTTGGATATAAAGTCAACCACATTACTGTACTCGAAACTCCGGCGTCGGCTTTCCTGGTCAACAGCTGCCGTGAGAATAATCACTTTTTGAGGCAGGTTTCTGTTTTCCATTTCTTCGAGAAAGCGATAGCCATGGTCAACCATGGGCAGGCAGAGGTCGAGGTATATGATATCTGGGTTTATCGATTCAATCTCATTCAGCGCCTTCACTGGGTCAGTATAGGTATGCACTGCCGTAGAGTTGGGCAGGTGCATTGCGATAAATTTTCGCATGATAAAATGAGAAAGGTCTTTATCATCTACCAACATAAGCTTTAGCGGGGGCGAGAGTAGCTGCCCCCGCTGAGCAGCAGTGCGGTTTGTGGTGGTTGCCAGAGAGTTCATAGGTAGAGTTCAAAATTAGGTTGGCTAGGTTTAGGAGATAAAAATAGCACACCGTTAATAATTGATTGATCGTTAACGATA
>CAZUCA010000086.1:0-9612 GCA_964619125.1 uncultured Owenweeksia sp.
GGCCATATCTTTGGGAAGACCACATTCGTGCAGCTTCATTTCAGGACCTACCACGATCACCGAACGAGCCGAGTAGTCAACCCGCTTACCAAGCAGGTTTTGACGGAAACGACCTTGCTTACCTTTCAGAGAGTCTGAAAGTGATTTCAGGGCACGGTTGCTGTCAGTTTTTACAGCGCTCGATTTACGGGTGTTATCAAACAGTGAGTCTACCGCCTCCTGGAGCATACGCTTCTCGTTACGCAGGATCACTTCCGGAGCCTTGATCTCAAGCAGACGCTTAAGACGGTTGTTACGGATGATCACCCGACGATAGAGGTCGTTCAGGTCGGAGGTGGCAAAACGGCCACCGTCCAAGGGCACCAGCGGACGCAGTTCGGGTGGAATAACCGGTACCACCTTCACGATCATCCACTCGGGGCGGTTCTCGATACGGGTATTGGCATCGCGGAAAGCTTCCACTACCTGCAGGCGCTTAAGGGCCTCCTGCTTACGCTGTTGTGAAGTTTCGGTGTTGGCCTTGTGACGCAGATCATAGGAAAGCTGATCGAGGTCAAGACGGCTCAACAGGCCGATCAGGGCCTCAGCCCCCATCTTGGCGATAAACTTATTGGGATCGCTTTCGTCGAGGTACTGGTTTTCTACCGGCAGGCGCTCCAGGGCTTCCAGGTATTCCTCTTCGGTGAGGTATTCCATAAAGCCAAAGGGAGAACCGTCAGGCTTGGTAGCGGCACCTGACTGGATTACTACGTAACGTTCGTAGTAAATAATCATATCGAGCTTCTTGGTGGGCAGACCCAGCAAGTAGCCAATTTTGTTGGGCAGTGATTTGAAGTACCAGATGTGAGCCACAGGAACCACCAGGTTGATGTGACCTACACGCTCTCTCCTCACCTTCTTTTCAGTTACTTCTACCCCACAGCGATCACACACGATACCCTTGTAACGGATACGCTTGTACTTACCGCAGGCACATTCGTAATCCTTTACAGGACCGAAGATGCGCTCACAAAACAGACCATCGCGCTCAGGTTTGTGCGTACGATAGTTGATTGTTTCGGGTTTCAGCACTTCACCGTGCGAGCGCTCCAGAAGGAACTCAGGCGAAGCCAGGCTAATGGTAATGCTCTGGAAGTTGCTGCTGTAACTGTTTTTATCGTTTTTCCTTAAAGCCATGTATATCGGAAAATTAAATTCTTAAAAATGTGACGATTAATCCAGAGTGATTTTCAAACCTAGCCCGTTGAGTTCGTGCAACAGTACGTTGAACGATTCGGGGATACCGGGTTCCGGCATCGGCTCTCCTTTCACGATGGTTTCGTAGGTCTTGGCACGTCCCAGTACGTCATCCGACTTCACAGTCAGGATTTCGCGCAGGATGTTAGAAGCACCGAAGGCCTCCAGTGCCCATACCTCCATCTCACCGAAACGCTGGCCACCAAACTGGGCTTTACCACCGAGGGGCTGTTGCGTGATGAGTGAGTATGGTCCGATAGAACGTGCGTGCATCTTGTCGTCTACCATATGACCCAGTTTCAGCATGTAAATCACACCTACTGATGCAGCCTGGTCAAAACGCTTACCGGTACCACCGTCGTAAAGGTAGGTATGGCCAAAGCGTGGAATACCGGCCTGATCAGTATACTGGTTAATATCATCGATAGAAGCACCATCGAAGATGGGGGTAGCAAACTTCTTGTTGAGCTTTTTACCGGCCCAGCCCAGTACGGTCTCATAAATCTGACCGATATTCATCCGCGAGGGTACCCCCAGTGGGTTGAGTACAATGTCAACCGGGGTGCCATCTTCGAGGAAGGGCATGTCTTCGTCACGCACGATCTTAGCTACGATACCTTTGTTACCGTGGCGACCGGCCATCTTATCACCTACTTTCAGCTTGCGCTTCTTAGCGATGTACACTTTGGCCATTTTCACGATACCAGAAGGCAGTTCGTCACCAATGCTGATGGTGAAACGCTCACGCTTGTACACACCCAACAGATCGTTAACCTTGATCTTGTAGTTGTGGATGAGAGTAGCGATCATCTCGTTTTTATCAGCGTCAGTAGTCCAGGTACCGCCAGTGATACGGGTGTAGTCATCGATGCTGTTGAGGGCCTTTTGGGTAAACTTGGTACCCTTGGGAATTACTTCCTCATTGAGATCGTTTTTCACACCCTGGCTGGTTTTACCTGCTACCAGAATATTCAGCTTCTCGAGGAATTTCTGACGTACAGTTTCAACCTGCATGTTGAATTCATCCTCAAGCTTGTCCAGTTGCTCCTTATCGGTTTGACGGGTCTTCTTGTCTTTTACCGAACGGGCAAACAGTTTCTTGTCAATTACCACCCCTTTCAGTGAAGGAGAAGCTTTCAGTGAAGCGTCTTTAACGTCACCGGCCTTGTCACCAAAGATGGCACGCAGCAGTTTCTCTTCCGGAGTAGGATCCGATTCACCTTTAGGAGTGATCTTACCGATCAGGATATCGCCGGCCGAAACTTCAGCTCCCACGCGGATGATACCGTTCTCGTCAAGATCTTTGGTGGCTTCCTCACTTACGTTAGGGATATCAGCAGTAAGCTCCTCGGCTCCCAGCTTGGTATCGCGCACGTCGAGTGAGTACTCGTCAATATGAATAGAGGTGAAGATATCCTCACGCACTACTCTTTCTGAAATTACAATCGCATCCTCAAAGTTGTAACCTTTCCAGGGCATAAATGCTACCTGCATGTTACGACCGAGGGCCAGCTCACCTTTTTCGGTGGCATAACCTTCACAAAGCACCTGACCTTTGCTAACACGCTCACCCTTGCTTACGATAGGCTTAATGTTGATGCAGGTACCCTGATTGGTTTTGCGGAACTTCACCAGGTTGTAAGTTTTGAAGTCATCTTCAAAGCTCACCAGGCGATCGTCGTCGGTGCGATCATACTTAATTCTGATTTTCTCAGCGTCTACATAATCCACTTCGCCATCGCCTTCCGCGTTGATCAGCACCCGTGAGTCGGTAGCTACGCGGCCTTCAAGACCAGTACCTACGATAGGGGCTTCGGGGCGAAGCAGTGGAACTGCCTGACGCATCATGTTTGATCCCATCAGGGCCCGGTTCGCATCATCGTGTTCCAGGAATGGAATCATCGAAGCCGAAATCGAAGCGATCTGGTTCGGCGATACGTCCATGTAGTCGATCTTCTCAGGCTCAACCAAGGGATAATCCGCTTCCTCACGTACTTTCACACGATCGTTAACGAAGTTACCGTCGTCTTTAAGTGGGGCGTTGGCCTGGGCGATTACGCGTTCTTCCTCTTCCTCGGCGCTCAGGTATACCGGAGATTTACCGAAGTCAATCTTTCCTTCTTCTACCTGGCGATAAGGAGTTTCGAGGAAGCCCATGCGGTTTACTTTTGCGTAAACACACATTGAAGAGATCAAACCAATGTTTGGTCCTTCAGGGGTTTCAATGGGGCAAAGGCGACCGTAGTGGGTATAGTGAACGTCACGTACCTCAAAGCCGGCTCTTTCACGCGAAAGACCACCAGGTCCGAGGGCAGACAGCCTACGCTTGTGAGTAACCTCGGCAAGCGGGTTAGTCTGGTCCATAAACTGCGACAGCTGGTTGGTGCCGAAGAAAGAGTTGATCACTGAAGACAGGGTCTTGGCGTTGATCAGGTCAATCGGGGTAAACACCTCATTGTCGCGCACATTCATACGCTCACGGATAGTACGGGCCATACGGGCCAGGCCTACACCAAACTGGTTGGCCATTTGCTCCCCAACGGTACGTACCCTACGGTTGCTCAGGTGATCGATATCATCAACCTCTGCTTTAGAGTTGATCAGCTCGATCAAATATTTTACGATGCTAAGGATATCTTCCTTAGTCAGTACCTGCACGTCGCTCTCGATGTCGAGACCCAGTTTCTTATTGAGGCGGTAACGACCTACTTCACCGAGGTTGTAACGCTGCTCGGAGAAGAACAGCTTGTCGATGATACCACGGGCAGTTTCCTCGTCTGGTGGCTCGGCATTACGCAGCTGACGGTAGATGTGCTCCACCGCTTCCTTCTCGGAGTTGGTGGGGTCTTTTTGCAGGGTATTGTGAATGATGCTGTATTCAGAAGCTTCGATATCCTCTTTGTGCAGGAGGATGGTCTGAACGTCAGCATCAACGATTTCTTCAATATGCTCTTTCTCAAGCACGGTATCGCGATCGAGTACTACCTCGTTACGCTCAATAGACACCACTTCACCGGTATCTTCGTCCACAAAGTCCTCGATCCAGGTTTTCAGTACGCGGGCAGCCAGTTTTCTACCCAGTACTTTCTTCAGTCCTGATTTCGACACCTTAACCTCTTCAGCGAGGTCAAATATTTCGAGGATATCCTTATCGCGCTCATAACCAATTGAGCGGAGCAGGGTGGTAAGAGGTAACTTCTTCTTACGATCGATGTAAGCATACATCACGCTGTTAATGTCGGTGGCAAACTCAATCCAGCTTCCCTTAAAAGGAATAATACGAGCTGAATAGAGCTTGGTACCGTTAGCGTGGTAGCTCTGTCCAAAAAACACACCAGGTGAACGGTGGAGCTGCGATACGATAACGCGCTCGGCACCATTTACAATAAAGGTACCCCTAGGTGACATATAAGGGATGGTACCCAGGTACACATCCTGAACAATAGTCTCGAAGTCCTCGTGTTCAGGATCGGTACAATACAGTTTAAGGCGGGCCTTGAGGGGCACGCTAAAGGTCAGACCACGGGCGATACACTCCTCTTCGCTATAGCGGGGAGGATCGATAAAGTAATCCAGAAACTCCAGTACAAACTGGTTTCTGGCGTCCGTGATAGGAAAGTTTTCACTAAAGGTCTTGTAAAGTCCTTCGTTCTCCCGGTCAGCTGGTTTGGTGTCGAGTTGGAAAAAGTCGTGGAAGGAACGAAGTTGAATATCCAAAAAGTCAGGATAGTCAAATGCATTCTTAATCGATGCAAAATTTACTCTCTCCTCGAATTTTTTGGTAACTGGGTTTTTGGACATTTGAGAAAAATAAAGTTAAATAAACACAAAAGGGTTTAGGCCTATCCCCGCAGTTAACGGGGAAGACCTAAACCAAATCTTTAGAAGACGTTTAAATTAAGCTATTACTTAATCTCAACTTCTGCACCGGCTTCTTCCAATTGAGATTTCAGTGCATCAGCCTCGTCTTTAGCAACACCTTCTTTCAAAGGCTTAGGAGCTTCGTCTACCAGGGCTTTAGCTTCTTTCAGGCCAAGACCGGTCAGTTCTTTAACCAGTTTTACAACGGCCAGCTTAGAGCCACCTGCAGACTTAAGGATTACGTCAAATTCAGTTTTCTCTTCGGCACCACCGCCTTCGCCACCACCAGCTGGTCCGGCTACGGCTACTGCTGCAGCGGCAGGCTCAATGCCATGCTCTTCTTTCAGGTAGTCAGCCAGTTCGTTTACTTCTTTTACGGTAAGGTTTACCAGCTGATCGCCTAGTTCTTTAATATCCGCCATTTCGGTATTAGTTTAATAAAAATTAATAATTACGCTTTATGTGGAAGCATGAGTGCGTACACAGTTAATTAAGCTGCGTCTCCTCTTTCCTCGAGAGCCTTCATCAGGCCGCCCAGGGTGTTCTTGCCACTCTGCAGGGCAGAGATAACATTCTTGGCAGGAGATTGCAGCAGGGTGATAACGTCACCGATAAGCTCTTCGCGGCTTTTGAGGGCAGCAAGGGCATCGAGTTGCTCATCACCTTTGTAAATTGCCTCTTCAACGTAGGCACCCTTAAGGATAGGCTTCTTAGGGCCTTTCTTTCTAAACTCCTTAATGAGCTTAGCAGGGGCATTACCCGTTTCAGAGATCATGATGCTGGTGTTACCCTTCAGAGTGTCAAAAAGGTCGTCGAAGCTCTTTTCAGACTTCTCCATCGCTTTTTTCAGGAGGGTGTTTTTCACCACATTGATCTTCACTCCGTTTTTGAAGCAAAGTCTGCGCAGATCGCTGGTCTGCTGGGCATCAAGTCCGGCAATGTCAGCGATGTACACAAAGTCCGTGCCTTTGAGTACTTCTGTCAGATTGTCTATTTCTTTATTTTTTTCTTCTCTGGTCATTTTCCAAGGATCTTTTCAGATGGATTAAACAGATTTAGGATCGATCGCAATCCCGGGAGTCATGGTACCGCTCATACTGATGCTTTTCACATAAGTACCTTTAGCAGCACTTGGCTTCATACGCAGGAGGGTCTTAATCAGTTCCTCTGCATTTTCCTTGATCTTTCCGGCTTCAAATGAAGTCTTCCCAACGGTTGCATGCACGATTCCGTAGCGATCCACTTTAAAGTCGATCTTACCGGCTTTCACCTCAGATACGGCTTTAGCCACATCCATGGTTACAGTACCGGTTTTAGGGTTTGGCATCAAACCACGGGGACCGAGGATACGACCCAAAGGACCAATCTTACCCATTACGCTAGGCATGGTTACGATTACGTCCACATCAGTCCATCCACCTTTGATCTTTTCAATGTATTCGTCGAGACCGGCATAGTCAGCACCGGCGTCCTTAGCTTCCTGCTCTTTGTCAGGCGTAACCAGGGCCAGTACCTTCACGTCTTTACCGGTACCGTGAGGCAGGGTTACAACACCGCGTACCATCTGGTTGGCTTTACGTGGGTCTACACCCAGGCGTACGGCCAAATCAACGGTAGAGTCGAATTTGGTGCTGCTCATATCTTTCACCAAAGCACTGGCATCATCCAAAGAATAGTTCTTATTCTTATCGAGTTTTTCCAGTGCCGCTTTTCTATTCTTGCTTACTACAGCCATTACTTAAGTTCTTTAGAAATTAATATGGTTTAGTACCGGTGATTGTGAGACCCATACTGCGCGCAGTACCGGCAACCATACTCATAGCCGATTCGATAGTAAAGGCATTGAGGTCGGCCATTTTATCTTCAGCAATAGCTTTTACGCTATCCCATGATACTTTACCAACTTTCTGGAGGTTACTCTGTGGAGAACCCTTCTTTACTTTAGCAGCTTCCATTAACTGTACTGCAGCCGGTGGTGTTTTGATTACAAAGTCGAACGACTTGTCGGCATAAACAGTAATAATAACCGGCAGCACTTTTCCTTGCTTGTCCTGGGTACGGGCGTTGAACTGCTTACAGAACTCCATAATGTTCACCCCCTTGGCACCCAGTGCGGGACCTACGGGAGGCGAAGGGTTTGCAGCACCACCTCTTACCTGAAGCTTGATTAGAGCGCTTACTTCTTTTGCCATTTTCTTCTTTCTAATATTTATTAATTGTCTAAACAATTGCCGTGGATGGAAGCTTCCCCGGACTTATTCAGAGCTCACATTCTTTTTTAAGACTCCTTCTCTACTTGCATATAGCTAAGCTCGAGAGGAGTTTTTCTACCGAAGATTTTCACCATTACTTCAAGCTTGCGCTTCTCTTCGTTGATCTTCTCAATAGTACCATTAAAACCATTGAAAGGACCATCGATAACTTTTACTGTTTCGCCCACAATAAAAGGGATGTTAATCTTCTCATCAACGTCAGAGAGTTCATCTACTTTACCAAGCATACGGTTCACTTCTGACTGGCGCAAAGGCACGGGATCGCCGCCTTTGGTTTCACCCAAAAAGCCGATCACCCCGTTGATATTCTTTATGATGTGAACCATCTCACCAGTGAGATTGGCTTCCACCATAATATATCCGGGGAAGTAGTTGCGCTCTTTGCTTACCTTTTTACCATTGCGGATCTGGTAAACTTTTTCGGTAGGCACCAACACCTGACCGAAATAATCCTGCAGATTCTGGTAATCTATTTCATTTTCGATGTAGCCCTTGATCTTATTTTCCTGTCCGGAAATAGCTCTGACTACATACCATTGTTTTCCGCTTTCGCTCATCTTTATACCGGCTTCTGCTTATTAAGAGAAAATTTCATAAAAGCCTTCCAGCGCAGTACTGATCACCTTGTCCATCGCGAAAATGAGTAAAGCAATAACCACGGAGGCTACTGCTACCAATACTGCTGTTTTCTGCAATTCAGCCCATGATGGCCAGGAGGTCTTATGAACTAATTCCTCATATGATTCCTGGAAATAAGATTTTACTTTACTCATCTTAATTACTCTTAGCACGGGCGGTAAGATTCGAACTCACGACCTTCGGTTTTGGAGACCACTGCTCTACCAGCTGAGCTACGCCCGTATTTCAGGCAGAAAGGCGTCCCGCAAAGCGAGACACCTTTACTACCTAAAGTTTATGTATTTGAGAAGATTTAATCTTACTCAGTAATTTCAGTTACCTGACCGGCACCTACGGTACGACCACCCTCACGGATAGCGAAACGCAGACCTTTGTTGATAGCAACAGGAGCGATCAGTTCAACGGTGATAGAAATGTTATCACCAGGCATTACCATCTCAGTACCTTCGGGCAGGTGAATCTCACCAGTTACGTCAGTAGTACGGAGGTAGAACTGAGGACGGTACTTGTTATGGAAAGGAGTGTGACGTCCACCTTCTTCTTTCTTAAGGATATAAACCTCAGCTTTGAATTTGGTGTGTGGGGTGATAGAACCTGGCTTGCAGATTACCATACCACGACGGATGTCAGACTTTTCAATACCACGGAGCAGGATACCTACGTTATCACCAGCTTCACCGCGGTCAAGGATCTTACGGAACATCTCAACACCAGTGATGGTAGAAGTGAGTTTCTCGTCACCGAAACCGATGATATCAACAGGATCGCCGGTGTTAGCTACACCAGTTTCAATACGGCCGGTAGCAACAGTACCACGACCAGTGATTGAGAACACGTCTTCGATAGGCATCAGGAAAGGCTTCTCGTTGTCACGCTCTGGCTCTTCGATCCAGGTGTCACAAGCTTCCATCAGTTCCATTACGGTTTGCTCCCACTTGTCTTCGCCGTTAAGGGCACCAAGGGCAGAACCTTTGATTACCGGAGTGTTGTCACCGTCATATTCGTAGAAAGACAGCAGCTCACGGATTTCCATCTCCACCAGTTCAAGCAGCTCTTCATCGTCTACCATGTCCACTTTATTCATGAACACAACAATACGAGGAATACCTACCTGACGACCAAGCAGGATGTGCTCACGGGTTTGTGGCATAGGGCCATCAGTAGAAGCTACTACCAGGATAGCACCGTCCATCTGAGCAGCACCGGTAACCATGTTCTTTACGTAGTCAGCGTGACCTGGGCAGTCAACGTGAGCGTAGTGACGGTTAGCAGTTTCATACTCTACGTGGGCAGAGTTAATAGTAATACCCCTTTCTTTTTCTTCAGGAGCGTTATCAATAGAATCGAAATCACGTTTTTCGCCAAAACCAGCCTTAGCCAAAACGTTAGTGATGGCGGCAGTCAAAGTGGTCTTACCGTGGTCAACGTGTCCGATAGTACCGATATTCAAGTGCGGTTTGTTACGAACAAAATTCTCTTTTGCCATGGTTAAAAACTTAAATTTTTGAATTTAATCTATGCTAAGCAAGACCACCGTGGTCTTTCACTTAGAGCCAATGAGGGGATTTGAACCCCTGACCTCTTCCTTACCAAGGAAACGCTC
>CAZUCA010000087.1:0-9584 GCA_964619125.1 uncultured Owenweeksia sp.
CAATCGAAATTTCCTCCAGGTCTTCCGGCTTCAGATTCCAGCGTGCCTTAGCGTCTGTAATTTTGTACAAACTCAAATCTGCCTTGGCAGGCTTAATTTCCGTGAGATTCATAAGTCTGAGATTTGTTTCACTTAGGGTTTGAGGCTTGCAAATTTAGGGTTTATTGCAAAGCGGCATTTTTATTTTCTTCTAAAAAAGTAGCTTTAAACGAAAGTCTTAAAATTTTTCAGGAACTCCTAAGCGCCTTCAAGAAAAGGAGTGCCCAGCCGCTAATCATCAACAGCCCGCCAATTGGGGTTATCGGGCCGAGGAAGGAAAGGGCCAGCCCACTGATGGACTGAGTGCTAAGCAGGTAAATGCTTCCTGAAAATAATATGACTCCCAAAAGCCAGAACCAACTAACGTATTTTAAGGGTGAGAGTTTTGCCGGGGCAAAACTCACTGCCAACAAGGCTAATGCGTGCCACATTTGATAGCGTACTCCGGTTTTAAAGCTTTCGAGAGCATCGGCGCTAAGCCGGCTTTCGAGGGCATGGGCACCCATGGCCCCCAGGATCACGGCGGTAAACGCCAGTAAGGAGGCCGCTTTGAGAGTGAAATTAGTTTTCATCGCTGATTATTTGTTCTAATTGCTGACGGCTCAGAATATATTCGAGTTCTGCTTTCAACTGATCCAGGTTTTGCGGATCCCTTATCGCTGATAAGCTCTGACGCAGAAAATCGAGCCGGGAGTGATCATAGTGGAAACGGCGGAAGATTTCCTTTACTTCGGCCGTGGTAAGGCTTTGCGTGCCGGCGTAGGCCAATGCCTGCTTCAGGCGCTCAAACTCAAAGTCTTCTGCCTCCAGGGCTTTGATAAGGCTGGGGAAGTCTGGCTCCTCCGGCTTTGTATCCACCTTAACCAGCATACTGGCATTTGTGGCGGTGTCGTTGTCAGGCAGCAATACCTCAGAGTTTTTCACCAGGCTGTCTGGCATGCTCAGCGGAACTCTTGTTTCACCTTCTTCATCATCGCTTAAGTCTCTGTTACGCGCAGCCACCACGGCAGCTGGCACTTTTCTGATGGCAGGAGATTTGGGCTGCCAGCCTTCGGGCCAGGGAATGTCGCGCGAGTAGCTTAAGCTTTGAAAGTCTTGCCCTGCCTGACCTTCACCCCGGTAGCGCAGTCGCAGTTGACCGCGGCTGTTTTTGCTGAGCAGGTAGCGGTAGGTGCCGGCCTGACGCAGATGAATGGTTTTGCTGAAGTTGAATGTATCCGTTTCTATCTGGATGGAATAGGGAATGGTGTCGAGATTCTTAAGAATTACTTTGTGCTGCTCCTCGGGATGCTGCAGGTAGCGATTTATTCCCAGGTAAAAGCCCTGGTCCGATTCGTCTTCAATAACCACATTGACCTGGGCAGACAGGGTGCAGCTGAGGGTGAGCAGAAAGCAAAGTAAAATACGCATATAGCAAAGCTAAATATTGGCAGCAAAGTTAGCTTTTGAATGCTTTGACTTGGGCAGCTCGATCAGAATTCTAATTTTGTTCGCCTATGAAAAACATCTTGCTCATCGGTGCAGGCCGTTCTACCTACAGTCTCATCAAATACATCGCCCAACACGCTGATCAGTATCAATGGAAGCTTAGTATTGCTGATCAGCAATTGGAGCTCGCTGAGGAAAAAGCGGGCTGGCATCCCAACTTCAGCGCTCATTTGCTCGATGTACGCGATGCGGAGCAGCGCAGTAATATGATCGCCGCCCATGACATTGTAATTAGTATGCTGCCGGCGCATATGCATATGGAAGTAGCGCGTGATTGCCTGCGCTTTAAAAAGCATATGCTCACTGCCTCCTATATCAGCCCCGAAATGGAGGCTCTCGATACTGAAGCCAGGGCAGCGGGAGTGATTATGATCAACGAGATTGGCGTGGATCCGGGCATAGACCACCTCAGTGCCATGAAAGTGCTGGATGAGATTCGCGACCAGGGTGGCAAAATGCTTTTGTTTGAAAGTTTTACCGGGGGCCTGGTGGCACCGGAGAGTGACAATAATCCCTGGAATTATAAATTCAGCTGGAACCCCCGCAACGTAGTACTGGCCGGATCGGGTGGAGCGGTAAAGTTTATTCAGGAAGGCAAGTACAAGTTCATACCCTATCATCAGCTTTTCCGCCGTACTGAGTTTATCGAAGTGGAGGGCTATGGGCGCTTTGAGGGCTATGCGAATCGCGATTCGCTGCGCTATCGCGCTACTTATGGCTTACAGGATATCCCCACCATTTATCGCGGCACCTTGCGCAGACCGGGTTTTTGCCGGGCCTGGGATGTTTTTGTAAAACTGGGCATGACCGATGACAGCTATGTTTTGCCTGATTCGGACAAGATGAGCAAGCGCGACTTTACCAATACCTTTCTCGCTTACAACCCCAATGACTCGGTAGAGTTAAAACTTATGCACTACCTCAATATTCCCCAGGATTCTGAACTGATGGAAAAGCTCAGCTGGCTTGGAATTTTTGAAGATGAGGTCATCGGACTTAAAAATGCCACTCCTGCCCAGATGTTGCAGAAAATTCTGGAAGATCGCTGGCGCATGGCCGATAATGACAAGGATATGATTGTGATGTTCCACAAGTTCGGCTACGAACATAAGGGCGAGCAAAAAATGATCGAGTCCAGTATGGTGTGCATTGGCAAAAACCACCAGGAAACCGCTATGGCCCTTACGGTTGGCCTGCCGCTGGGCATTGCCCTTAAGAATGTGCTTACCGGCACCATCAGCACCCCGGGTGTGCAGATTCCCATTACCCGCGAAATTTATCAGCCCATGCTGGAGGAACTGCGTGAAAATGGGATCTTTTTCAATGAAAAGGAAGTACCCTACCGGGGTTATTAATTCAATTTTGAGAAAGTTGTGAACCTCCACAATTGCCGGTGGTTGGAGGGAAATAACCAATCAAAAAAGCAACTCCCGGAATGGCTGGTCAGGCACTGGAAATAAAAAAATATCCCATCGGCAAATTCAAGTCTCCGAAAACCATCGAGCCTGATCTGTATCAGAGTTGGGTGCGCTCACTGGAAGCTTTTCCGGGTGCCTTGCGCACCACCCTGAAGGCGGTGGACGAGGACCAGCTCGCGGCGCGCTATCGCCAGGGAGGCTGGAGCGTAAGGCAGTTAGTGCACCACATCGCTGATAGTCATATGAACGGTTATATACGGATGAAGATGGCGCTGACCGAGGATAATCCGATAATTAAATCCTATCAGGAAAAAGGCTGGGCCCGGCTGGCCGATACCGATACCGTGGCCATAGAGGTGTCGCTGGCACTGCTTGAAAATTTGCATGAACGCTGGCTTGCCCTGATCCGTAATCTCAATACCCCCGAACTATCCCGCAGCTTTTATCATCCTGAAAATAAAATGAGCATTACAGTGGCAGAGTGTGTGGGGCTTTACGCCTGGCACGGGCAGCATCATCTGGCCCACATCCAGATGGCCTTACGGGAAACAACCGACTAATCAGCCTCGTTGGCGGGAGGATAAGGAATACAGGGCCGACTTCAATCGGAACCCCCAAAGCTTGAGTTGGCCGCTGAGCCCTCCTTCACGCTGATCAGTCTTATCCATCAGATATTGATAAAGTCCTGAATCCATATTCTTCAAATAAAGGAGTAATGCCCCTGACTGGACGGTACTGTCAGCCTGGGAATAATAGGGCTTTTGTTTTTCACGCTCAATAGCACTGATCAGGCAGTCAGAATCGGGAAAAGGGTGGAGTTTAAAGAACTGACCGAGATTCCGCAGTACCAGCTGCTTAAATTCGGCATAGTCAGAGGGTGGCAACAGTGAAAATTCTTGGGTACCCCGGAAGTTCTGGAGAAGGTCGTCGAGTTTTAGAAGCGCCAGCGGCGATAGGGAAAGCTCGTTTAGGCGGCGCTTTAATTCCAGTGCCTCTAAACTGTAGGAAGGATTGATTTGATCAGCTTTGGTGGGTGCCGGCAGCGGCAGGTCCAGAGCTTTAAAAAAGTCGTTGATGATGCTGCCTTCATTAAAGCAATCGGGGTGATAATAGCGTAATATAAACCGCTCGTCCCGCAGGCTTTTGAGATAGGCTTCTAACTGGCGCAGAATGGCAAAATTGGGCTGGGGAAAGGTCTCGGCGAAAGTTTTGCTATTGCCGTGGCGCTTTACGCTTTGATTGTACACCGACTCAATATTGTCAATGGGACTGCGCAAATAGCAAATCAAGCGGGCTCCGGGAATCAGTTTCGTTATTTCCGGGATGCGCATAAAGAAAGCCTCACTGGAAAGAATGAGAGTGTGGGCCTTCTGCTTTTCAAAATCGGCCATCAGTTGGTTCAACTTTTCGGCCGATATCTCTGCCGCCGCATTTTTAGTCTCCTTGTAAATGCTCCAGAAGTTCCCTGAACTGATCCCACTTTTGTCAATTGAGTGGGCAGGATAGAAAATACCCTGCTGCAGGAGTTGCTGCCGGTTTTCGAGCAGATATTTCTGCAGGGCCGAACTGCCGGTTTTACCGGGGCCAACGTGGATGTAAATCTGTTTGGTCAAAAAGCCACTGTTAATGCGGGGCAAGTTAGAAATCAGGGTGGAATTCGCGTGTAAGTTCCCGGTATTGCTCTGAATATTGACCATTTTCCTCGCGCAGGCGAAAGTAGGCGGTGCTGGCATCGCCTTTCTCAAATCCAAGCTGTAGCAGCCAGCGCTTGTCTGCAGCGGTGGGTGAGCCTTTTATTTTTAGCAATTTCTGTAAGTGCAGGGGGCGGGTGAGCGTGAGGGTTTGTGTTATAAAATCCCGGGCTTCGGCGCGGGGGAGAATTACCGCCAAATGCCCGCTTGGGTTTAAGAGCTCTTCCACTTTATTTAAAAATGGCCTTTGAGGTAGAAATTCCTCCTGGCGGGCGCGGTCGCGCTCGTCCTTCCCCGAGTGGTAGCCGGCTTTAAAGAAGGGAGGATTGCTGACGATGAGGTCAAAAGTGCATTCAAATGGCTGTTTTAAAAAATCGCCCTCTATAATGTCGATGCGGTCTGCAAAAGGAGAGGCAGCTGCATTTTCGCTGGCCTGCCTGGCGGAGGGGGAATGCATTTCGATTCCGGTAACCCTGGCCATTGGAAAGCGTTGGGCGAGCATAAGGGCGATCAGGCCGCTGCCGCTGCCCACGTCAAGAATTCTTTTCGGGTGATTGCTCTCTGCCCAGGCGCCCAGCAATACCCCGTCGGTACCCACCTTATGGGCACAGCGATCATGGGCGATGGAAAATTGTTTGAATTTAAATGGAGGCTTAATCCGCATGGCGGTAAAGCTCAATCAATCCCTCCGGCGTCGCCAGGTGAATCTGCTTCTTATCGCGATCGATGCTCACGATGAAATCGTCCACGGCGGGGATAAGGATCTCGGTATCGCCATCCATAATTTTAAAGATGGGCTGGGCGCTGCTGTCTACTACTTCCTGCACCCGTCCGATGGAACCGGCCTTGGCGTCGATCACTTCAAAATCAACCACTTCGTGAAAGTAAAAGGCCTTGCCGCTAAGCGGGGGGAGGACAGCAAGGGGGAGGTAAAGCTCACGACCCACCATTTTCTCTGCTTCCTGGTCACTGTCAACATCCTCAAAGCGCAGAATAAAATGGCCCTTGGAATTGGTGGCGAGCTCTTCAATAAAAAAAGGAATCAGTTCACCGTGGCTATCCACGAAAACTGATTCCAATTCCCGATACTTTTCCGGCTGATCGGTGTCAAATACTGCTACTACTTCGCCTTTATAGCCGTGCTTACGGCTGATATGGCCCAGGTAAAAGCAATCGTCTTTGACCACCGCTAAAAATTATTCGCCTTCCTTAGTTTCTTCTTCGGCTTTAGTTTCGGCCTTTACCTCTTCTTCGGCTTGCTCTTCAGCAGCAGGAGCTTCGGCAGTGGCTTCCTCTTCAGCAACTTCTTCCTCGGCAGGAGCGTTAGCTGCGGCCAGTTCGGCTTCACGAGCTTTGTTTACTTCTGCTTCGGCGGCAAGAGCGGCGGCTTTAGCGTCTTCATCAGCTTTGGCCAGGCTTTCTTTCTTGCCTTCAATTTTTCCGGCTTTCTCACCTACCCAGGCTTCGAATCGCTTCTCAGCTTCGGCTTCGTCGAAAGCACCTTTTTTCACACCTTCCAACAGGTGTTTCTTCATCATCACCCCTTTGTACTTAAGAATAGCGCGAGCAGTATTGGTAGGCTCGGCACCATTCATTACCCAACCAAGGGCGCTGTCAAAGTTGATTTCGATGGTAGCAGGATTGGTGTTTGGGTTGTACTGACCCAGACGCTCAATATAACGACCGTCGCGCTTAGAGCGGCTGTCGGCTACTACGATGTGGAAGATGGGACGGCCTTTGCGACCGTGGCGCTGCAATCTAATTTTAGTTGCCATGCATTAATTGTTTTAAAAGGGTACGCTGACCCGGTTAATTAATGAATTAAAAATGAGGGCGCGAAGATAGTGAATTACTTGGGTAGTAGGGTAGGGTTGAGTTAATTAGTTTCGCTAAGTAGCACGGGTAAGTTTATCAAGCCCCTTTGACCTTTGACCGCTATTGCTAATTTTAGGCCCATATGTCAGGCAAAACTACTCTATATCTGCGCAACCTACTTCAGAATTTAGGCCCGGGATTACTCTTTGCCAGTGCCGCCATTGGTACCTCGCACTTGGTACTAAGCACCCGTGCCGGCGCTAATTACGGCGCTCAAATGCTACTGGTGATCATCCTGGCCAACCTTTTTAAATACCCCTTCTTTGAATTTGGAGTCCGCTATACCGGCGCCACTCAGCAAACCCTGTTGCACGGTTACCTCAGGCAGGGACGTTGGGTATTGATGCTTTACCTGCTGGTGAACCTGCTCACCATGTTTGTGATTATTGCCGCCCTTACCGTGGTTACAGCTGGGTTGTTGGCCAATATTTTTGCAGTGGAGCATTTCAATTTGCAGTTGGCCTCCGTCGGATTGCTCGCCGGGATCACTACCATTCTTATCATCGGCCAATATCGCTTTCTCGAAAAATCCCTTAAATACATTATTGCCCTTCTGTTTCTGGCGGTCATGCTGGCCTTTGTGATTGCGCTAAGCAACGGCATGCCGGCCCGGTCACCGAATTTTGTTACCCCCAATATCTTTAGCGAAGGGGGATTGATTTTGCTGGTAATGCTTACCGGTTGGATGCCCACGGCTGTTGAGGCTTCCTCATGGCCCAGTTTGTGGGCGGTGGCTCATGCCCGTGCTCGCGGACAGCTGGTAGATCTGAAGTCGAGTTTGCAGGAGTTTAATGCCGGTTATCTGCTAACGGCCTTCCTGGGATTGGTGTTTTTGGGCCTGGGAGCCTTTACCCTTTATGGCAGTGGCCAGCAATTGTCGGGTCAGCCAGTGGCTTTTTCGCGCCAGCTCATGCATTTGTTTACTGAGAATATTGGTGGCTGGGCCTACTGGGTGGTGGCGATCGCTGCTTTTGCTGCTATGTTCAGCACCTGCTTCACCGCCCAGGATGCAGCCGGTAGAGTGAATATGGAAAATATACGCCTGCTCTTTTACTCCCACAAAAGCAACTTTAATGAACGGCGTAGTTATATCCTGCTGCTCCTGTTGATTTCATTGATGAGTTTTGGGCTGATCAGCTGGTTTGTTAAAGATCTGGGATTTTTGGTGGAACTGGCCACTTCCATTTCCTTTATGATCGCTCCCCTGGTTGGTTTCCTTAATCTGCGAGCCATACGATCTACACAGATTCCCAAGGAGGCTCGCCCTCCCCGCTGGATGATTGTTCTCGCCTGGCTGGGTATGATCTTCCTGGGGGGATTCGCCCTGTTCTATGCCTGGTTCAGGTGGTTTTCATAAGCCGCGAAAGCAGTGTCGAAGCTTTGGCGTCCCAGTTCAATTATTTCTGCGGCCCGGTGAAACTCCAGGATACCACAAGTTGTGCGCGGGACATCTATCAGTACATCCGGTGGGTGCAATTCCAACATAGCCTCGGTCAGGCGATCCTGGGTAAAATCAAAGGTGGTTTGCATCAGGTCAATGACTGAAAAATTCTCTGAAGTCTTGCCATTTTTTTTCTTGGAAAATGGCCACTGAAGGGGGATCCAGTTGTTTGATGTTGTATTCTTAATTTCTCCCTCGGCTGGACAATGTTCTTCGAGGGTTTTGGCGTTGATGTTTACCGCTACGGTAATGGCGCCGCTCTCTTTATGCCTAAGCAGATTTACCGGCAGGGGATTGAGTACCCCACCGTCTACCAATACTTCGTCGTTGATTTTCACCGGTGTAAACAGTCCTGGGATAGAGATGCTGGCACGCAAAGCCTGGTAAAGGTCTCCTTTACGGAAACAGACCTCCTCGCGGGTGTTCATATTAGTGGCTACCGCGGTAAAGGGAATGGAAAGTTCCTCAATTAGCCTGGGTCCCACTACCTCCGTCATGGGGGCAAAGAGGCGGTCACCCTTTACAAAACCCTGTTTGGTAAGAGTAAAATCCATCATCTTCCAGATGGCTGATTTACTAAGGCTCATCAACCACTCCTTATAATCTTTGAGATGACCGGCCGCAAAAAGGGCCCCAACAATGGCGCCCATCGAACAGCCAATTACTTCTGCAATTTCATAACCTTCTTCTTCCAGTCTTTCAATCACCCCAATATGAGCGATGCCACGGGCACCACCGCTGCCCAAAATGAGATGTACTTTAGGTTTGATAGCCATAGGAGACGAATATAAAATATAGCGGAGAACTGTGGGCCGATAAACAACTTAAGGAATTGTAAATTAAGCACCAGCGACCACAAAACAGGAAGGCCATTCGCCAAAACGGAAAACAGCCTTCCTCAGGTTGGTTGGTTGTATTTTGCCTCTCAAATTAGAACCTGAGATCATCTGAAAAAAACATAGTGCAGATCCAGAAAATTCTTACACTAAAATGTGGGGGTAGTTAGCTTAGCTTTTTATCGAAAAGCTTATTAAAGGTATATATTTTTCCCGGTTTTCAAAATCTACCGCTTATTTATTTCATTCATTTTAAGGCAGTAGGAGAGGAATGGTGTGGGGTGCTAGTCAGGTTTTCGGATCCATTTTAAGGCTTCTTCTTTTTGGGAGGGTTTAAAAGCTTTTTCCTTTACACCGGGCAGGAGGGCGCTTTCAACTGCTGTCCAGCCGCGCAACCAGCTTTCACCGGTTACCACGGCAATCTTGTCAATCTTTTTTACTGCTTCCCGGCCTTCCTCCAGGGTGAACTTAAAACTCTCCCACAAGGCGTTGCCGCTAATGCCTTCATCCGGTTCCATCTCCAGGTAGAGATTGAAGTGTCCCGGCGATTCGATATCGGTCATAATTTTACGCATAGCCTCGATAAAGCTGGTCTTATCAATTTTACCATGGAGGCGAATACCGCGAAGATGGGGTTCGTCAAAGGGGATTACGGTGTGCATGACAATAGGAGTTTGACGGTATGCTAACCGTATCGGTGGTAAGAGGTTTATTTGGTCAGGTGGATGCCACCAAATCACCAAGACAGTAAGAAACACAAAGGAGGCTTGGCTTAGTGCGGCTTTGAGCCTTAGCG
>CAZUCA010000088.1:0-1152 GCA_964619125.1 uncultured Owenweeksia sp.
AAGAGGGGACACACGTCCCCTCTTAGAGCTTGCAAATATACAATTTATTATGAAGACAGGCATTTATATGGCTTTCAATAATTTATCCTTGAGCAATCTCATTCCTTCTCCGGCCTTGAGCTGCCAATGTTCAACCCCCGGAAAACCAGAAAGATCGAGTGGGGCAGGGTCAATTGCCACTACCGGTGTGGCAGCGGCGGCGGCGTGCAGCAAACCGGCAGCCGGATATACCTGCAATGAGGTGCCAACAACCACCAGCAGGTCGGCTTCGGCCACCACTGCCGCGGCCGGCTCTATCATGGGCACCATTTCACCAAACCAAACCACATGAGGCCTTAGCTGCGACCCCTTCTCACAAAGGTCGCCCATTTTGAGTTCCCAGCCTTCCAGTTCATAAACTAATTCCGCATCGAGAGAGCTGCGCACTTTCCGCAGTTCACCGTGCAGGTGTAGCACCGCGGTAGAACCGGCCCGCTCATGGAGATCGTCTACGTTCTGGGTAACCACTTTTACCTCGAAAAACTGCTCAAGTTCCGCTATAATTTGGTGTGCCAAATTAGGCTTCACTTGCATGAGTTGTTTTCGGCGCTCATTATAAAAGCGCTGCACCAGCTCCGGGTTCCGGGCCCAGGCCTCTGGGGTAGCCACATCGTGAATATTGTGTGATTCCCATAAGCCCCCATTATCCCTAAAGGTCTTTACCCCGCTTTCGGCACTAACACCCGCCCCGGATATAAACACAATGCGGGCACTTTCTGACAATTTTCCAATTTCAGGAATTTCCATTGCTCAGTATCAATTTTAATATATTTTAAATATCAATTCCTTAATATCCTTACACTCAAAAGCTTTTGCTCCCAATTAATTTACAAACTACCTTAGCCGCGTCAAATTGGTTTGCTAATTGCTGAGCTGATTCAGACTTAGATTAACTTATGACCGACCACGTAAAGATACTCATCGTTGACGACGAGCCCTTAATAAGGGATGCCCTGGCTTTTAAGCTCACTAAAGAAGGATATGACGTTGAAACCGCCGAAGACGGCGAAAAAGCCATCGAGAAGATCGATAGCGAAAAATACGACATCATAATCTCGGATGTGATGATGCCCTTTATCAGCGGTTTTGAGCTTTTGAAAATTCTTAAGGAAA
>CAZUCA010000088.1:1162-9101 GCA_964619125.1 uncultured Owenweeksia sp.
GAGGCACCCATGCCCCGGTGCTACTACTCACCTCCCTCAATTCTGAAAATGCTGTACTAAAGGCCTTTGAGCTGGGTGCTGATGATTATATGACCAAGCCTTTCAGCCCGAAAGAACTTTCAACCCGCATCAAAAAACTGCTTAAGAAAAAGGACTCCTAAATTGGGAATCAGAAATGACTGATCCAGGCGGCCGGAAATCTGGCCTGCAATTCCTGTAGTGATTGCTGCGCCTGCCCCAGGTTTTGATGGGTCGATCCTACAATCCGGTAACTGTCCACCTCCGGTGCGTATACCGCTTCCATGCCCTGATACTGCGGGCGCGACAAAAGGCTCTCAGCCTGGGCCTGCCCCTGCACACTGGCCACCACTATCCTCCATTGCGGGGTGGTTGAGGAGCTACTTACAGTATTGTTCCGGCTATCATCATAGCTGGTCACCGGCTCTTCATAGGCATCTTCCCCGCTGTAATCCACTGCCGAATCGGGGTAGTCATCGTCTATCAGATCAACCACACTGCGGGAGGGACCTGAAGATGATTCCAGTTTAAGGCTATCGGCATCGGTCACTTCCTCCACGGCCTCACGCTCCTCACCCGCCTGCCAGAATGGAATGACACCAGGATGGCTTTGATCGAGGCAAACGGCCATGGCAGCCAGCACCAAAAGAGGAATAAGGTATAGACCGATATTTTTCATGAGTCAGCGCATTTGGGGCTAAGATTAGCTTTCTATCTCAAAAATGAAAAAAAATTATCTTAAAACATTGATATACTGCATTAATACCAAAAGCGCATTTCCGCAATTTCGAACATTTTGCCTCCCCATCCGGTCACTTGAGCCACAATGGCGCCTTAACGAAGCATTAACTAAGGCCGGCGCCAATTTTTACTATTTTAGCCCGCAATTTTAGTGTAAATGAGCAATCCCGCCGAAAAATATACCCGCAGGAGACTCCGTTCTGCTTACCTGTCGGTAGTTATAAGTATTGCCCTGGTTTTATTTGTGCTGGGGGTATTTGGCTTTTTGGTGCTCAACGCCAACGCCATTGCTAACCAGGTACGCGAAAACTTCACCATCACCCTGCTGCTCTCCAATGAAGCTTCGGAAATAGAAGTGAGGCAGTTTCAAAAGTCACTCGATGTTTCTGACAAGGTGAAAAACACGCGCTACATCAGCCGTGAGGAAGCGGCCGAAGAACTGAAAGCCCAGCTCGATGAGGACTTTATGGATTTTTTGGGTTATAACCCCCTGCAAAACAGTATTGAGGTGCGGCTAAACGCGGCCTATGTAACCGAAGAGTGGCTGGCCGAACTGGAAAAAGACTACGGCAGTAAAGAGTTTGTTTCTGAGGTGGTGTACGACAAACCCCTGATTCAAATGATGAACGACAATATTGAACGAATTGGGCTTTTTCTGGTTGGAGGCTCTATATTGCTAACCTTAATCAGTGTAGCCCTTATCAATAGTTCAATCCGGCTTTCGATTTACTCACGCCGTTTCATCATCAAAACCATGCAACTGGTGGGAGCCACCAAATCATTTATCCGCAAGCCCTACATCTGGCGCAGTATCCGCCATGGCCTGCTGGGCTCATTGCTGGCCATTGCCTTATTGGCAGCCAGTATTTTTTACCTTACGCAAAAGGTACCAGATCTTGCCAGCCTGCAAAATCCTATAAATCTTGGGATTCTGTTCGGAGGGATCATGGTACTGGGTATAATTATCGCCATGAGCTGTACCTTTTTTGCACTCAAAAAATATTTGAATCTCACAACTGATCAACTTTATTTCTAACAATGGAAAAGCAAAGCTTTATTTTCGAACGTAGCAATTACGTCCTCATGTTGGCAGGCATCGTGCTGATTGTAATTGGCTTTATTTTAATGGCCGGTGGCGGCAGCGACGATCCCTCTGTTTTTAATCCGGAGATATTTGCACCCCGCCGCATAGTAGTAGCCCCCATTATCATCATGGCCGGTTTACTGCTGGAAATTTTTGCCATTATGAAAAGAGGAAGTTCGAGCAATGGGTAGACTGGAAGCACTATTTTTAGGAATCATCCAGGGTTTAACAGAATTTTTACCGGTGAGCAGTAGTGGTCACCTTGAACTTGCCAAAGCCCTGTTTGGCGATCAAAGCGTGCCCGAGGAGAGCCTCCTTTTTACTGTAGTGGTACACTTCGCCACTGCACTGGCTACCCTTATTGTGTTTCGCGCCGAGGTGATTCAGATCTTTACCGGACTTTTTCAGTTTAAGAACAACGAACAATTCCGCTTCAGCCTGGCGATTGTTATTTCGATGATTCCGGCGGCTCTGGCCGGCGTTTTCCTGGAAGACTTTATTGAATCGCTCTTCGGGGGACAGGTGCTGCTGGTAGGTAGTATGTTGCTGGTAACCGGGGTGCTGCTCATTTTCGCCAATAATGCCAAAACGGGCAATAATTCGGTAAACAATACCCGCGCCTTTATTATCGGTATAGCCCAGGCTATTGCCATCCTGCCGGGAATCAGTCGCAGCGGTGCCACCATTTCCACCAGTATCCTGCTGGGGATGGATAAAACCAAAGCAGCCCGCTTCTCATTCCTTATGGTAGTACCACTGATCTTTGGTAAAATTGCCAAAGATGTACTCGACGGCGCTTTTGACGTGGATATAATTCAGCCCATGCATCTTACCCTCGGTTTTGGCGGCGCTTTTATTACCGGACTGTGGGCCTGTGCCTGGATGATAGACATCGTTAAAAGGGCATCCCTTAACTACTTTGCCCTCTATTGTTTCCTGGTTGGTATTCTTGCCATCCTGTCCACCTTTATGTTCGAATATCAAATTGCAGTCTGAGGATTACCTGAACGGGCAACTGCTCTTAATTGACAAACCACTGGAGTGGACCTCCTTTGACGTAGTCAATAAGCTGCGCTATGCCTTGAAGAAAAAGCTGGGCATCAAAAAAATTAAGGTGGGCCATGCCGGCACCCTCGACCCCTTGGCTACCGGCCTGCTGCTGGTATGTACCGGCCGCTTTACCAAGCAGATCAATGAGCTGATGGGGTTGCCCAAAGTTTATACCGGCACCATTCGCCTGGGGGAAACCACCCCCAGCTATGACGCCGAAACCGAGGTGAATGAAAGGTTTTCCATTGACCACATCACCCCGGCGCTGGTCGAGGCCACCACCGCTCAGTTTAAAGGCGAGATAGATCAGATTCCCCCCTTATTTTCGGCCGTAAAGAAAGACGGTGAGCGGGCTTACAACCTGGCCCGCAAGGGTGAGGATACCAGTCTGCCCAGCCGGCGTGTACACATTCACGAATTTGAGATTATGGCCCAGCGTGAAGGGGAAGTGGACTTCAGGGTGAAGTGCAGCAAAGGCACCTATATCCGCAGCCTGGCCCATGACTTCGGCAAGGCCCTTAATTCTGGCGGTTACCTGGTGGCTTTACGACGTACCCATATCGGCGACTATGCAGTAAGCGATAGTATCGGCCCTCTGGAATTTGTGGAGCAGCTAGGCTCCTAATCTACATATTTACTGTCCCACAAGCTGGAGTTGAAATCACGCATAAGGGTGAAGCCATAGAGGGCAGTCAATCCACAAAAAGCAATAAGGAGGTAAAAGAAAAAGATAGCCCGTATGCCCAGGCTACTGTTATCGTAAGGGCCCATCATCACTGAATCGGGTATACACATCACTATCAGCAGCGCCAGCCCGGCAAGGGTCCCCAGCAGGCTTTGAAAGTTGCGGAAGGGAAATACCGCCAACTCGCGCAGGGGATGCAAGTCATGCCCCCATTTGTGAATAAGGTAATAATAGCCCCCTCCCAGGGGTGCAAAAAGCAATGGGTCCCTGTCTTTATGTTTCAAATGAAACAAAGGCGCCGGAGCAACCATCTTGAAATTTGCTAATTCAACCTGCTGTGAGCGCTGGAGCTGCTTTATTTGCGCAATGGCTTTATAGGGAATCTCCCCCTTAAAGAGGCTCGCATCGAGGAAACGCAGCCGGAAGCGGGTGCAGATAGATTTAATGTGATCGAGCTGATAAATACGGGCGGGATCCAGCGACTCCATACGTAGCTTTCCCCGTGCTTGCCCTGACCCGAAAATATTGTTCATCACCCTTTCATCCAGGGCATCATCAGCCGCCAATAAAGCTTTAAACTCATCCAGCAACTGATCGGGTTTCCTTTTCCTTTTTCGCCGTCTTTCCTGTTGGAGGGCCTTCTCCAAATCCACACCATGCATCATCACCTCATCATTTTTGGGAGCTAGTCTTAAAAATAGCAAGAAAGTGTGACATTTGAAACTGAATTTAGTGCAACCCGCAAATGCATATTGAAGAATTACGAGATTACTGCCTGAAGCTACCCGGTACCAGCGAAGGATTTCCTTTTGACGGTGAGACCCTGGTATTTAAGGTACTCGGAAAGATGTTTGCCCTCTGTGCGCTGGAAAACACTCCTCCTACCGTAAGCCTGAAGTGTGACCCCGAACTAGTGCCCCAAATTCGCGCAAAGTACCCGGCCGTAAGCGGTGCCTATCACATGAATAAAAAGCACTGGAACGGTATTGTGCTGGATGGCAGCATTGGCGATGATGAACTTAAAGAATGGATAAACCACTCCTATACCCTGGTGGTTACTAAACTGCCTAAAAAACAACAGGCAACACTCAGAAGATGATGAAAGTATTATTAAAGTATTTTTTCCAGGGCCTGATATACATTGTGCCCATTTCCGTTACCCTCTATGTAATCTGGAAAGTGTTTGTAATGATCGACGGGCTTTTGCCCTTCAACGTCCCCGGACTGGGACTGCTGCTAATCCTGATTTTCATAACCGTAATCGGGGTGGTGGCTCAACACCTGATCAGCGACAAGCTCCTCAACATATTTGAAGGCTACATCAGGCGCGCCCCGCTTATCAATGTAATCTACACGGCGGTAAAAGACCTGATGCAGGCTTTCGTAGGCAATAAAAAAAGTTTCAGTAAACCGGTGTTGGTGCGCTTTATGGAAAATTCGCCGGTGCGCAGAATGGGATTTATCACCAATAACAATTTCGAGAAACTGGATCACAGCTGTGACCTGATTACGGTGTACATCCCCCATTCCTATAACATCTCCGGTAATATGTTTTTGGTGCCGGCCCGCTTTGTGGAAACTCTTGAATCCAACTCAGGCGAAGTGATGAAATACGCCGTGAGTGGAGGGGTTACCGAAATTGAGGAACTGCGAATTTTACGGGATAGTCTGGAGGGACCGATTCCCCGGGAGGGAGATCAGCAAATTCCTTAGGCTTTTGATTTCTCACCCAGGCCTACCAGCATAGAGTTTACCACACTGAGGATAAGGCTGAAAAGAAGGGCGTACCAGAAATTCAGCACGTCAAAGCCACCGATAAGGGAGTCAGCAGCCATAATGATGATGGCATTGACTACCAACAGGAATAGACCAAAAGTGACCACCGTTACCGGTAAAGTCAAAAGTATCAATAGTGGCTTCAGGGTTACATTAAACACCGCCAGCACCAGGGCTACCAAAATGGCCGTTGCGAAATTGGTGAGTACCACCGCATCGCCCAGAATCCAGGCAGTGACAAATACGCTCAGAGTGGTTACAATCAATCGTAGGATCAGTTTTATCATAACTAATGACGCTTGGCTTTAAGTCAAATACTTTAGCCTAAAGGCTGATTTGGGTGACATTGTTTCCCTGGCCTGCGCCACTTCCCGGAAGTCATTAGGCAACATTGGCAGCGAAGGTTACAGGGCTAATTTAGGGAAGCGCAGTTTTACTTTCACCAAAGCCGACTCATCCTCTTAAGCTCTGATTGTTTGTATCTTTCCGCCACCAGAAATTCATTTCCTCTTAAAATGAAACAACTTATACTAGTCCTTTTTAGCTTCTTCACCACTTATCTTTCCGCGTCTCCGGGAGACACCACCTGGGTAAGTGTCCACAATAAAACCCAGATGACCTGGTATGAACGCTATAGCGAGAAAGCCTTGTTTCCCGATGGCAGTAAGAGCTATCACAAAATACTGATGTATTACCGCCTTGGCTGTGCCAACGGCGGCTGCAGCGATTGGGACTACACCACCCGGGTAAGCCTGCTGCACCCTAGCGGGATATTGGACTCAAGTATTGCTACTATCGACACCCTCAGCACCAACCCTTTACAAATTGACACCAGCTGGAATGTATTTGAAGTAAAAGAGACCTTTGAATTGGCGAGGGTAATGACCCCTTATGCCAATGGCTTTGCCGCCAGTTGGGGCCATGATTTTGTATATGACCTCACCGACTTTTACCCCCTGCTAAAGGATTCGGTTGAGATCGAAGTCTTTTACCAGGGCTGGAGCGCAGGCTTCAGTGCCGATATCAAATTCGCCCTTATCGAAGGAACACCCCCTCGCGAGGTGACCCGCATCGACAACTTATACATGGGAAGTGGCAGTTACCTGAATTCTGCTGATTTTGAAAATGATCATCTCCCTCAGAAGACTATTGCCCTCGACCCCCTGACCACCGGCATGGATCTGCGGGTCAACTTCTCCGGCCACGGTTTTGTAAACTCACTTAATTGTGCTGAATTCTGTAAGAAAAACTATTACCTGAAGGTAAACGGTCAGCAGGTAGCCAGCCAGGCCATTTGGCGTGATGACTGTGGCTTAAACCCCATCTGGCCCCAGCCCGGCACCTGGCTATATGACCGCGCCAACTGGTGCCCCGGCGATAAGTCGCTATTTCGACGCCACCAGCTTTCCCAGCACGTTTCGGGCAACTCGGTTGACCTCAACCTCGACATTGAGGCCTATAGCTACACGGTACCGCCCAATGAAACACCAGCGGGATATAATTATGCAGCACAACTGATTCAGTATAAAGACCCCGTTCATCAAAACGATGTGGAACTTGAGCGGATTTTGGCTCCCTCCGACGAGGATGAATTTGGACGTATTAATCCGGTTTGTGGAACCGCACAGGTCAAAATCCGTAATCTGGGAGCGCAAAGCCTCAGTAGTTGCGTGATTCGCTATGGTCTCAAAGGGCAGTCTTGGAAGGCTTTTAACTGGACCGGCAACCTGGCCACCATGCAAACAGCGGTGGTAGAACTGCCATTTGGGGATGAGATGGACTGGTGGTCGCTAAACGGGCAGTCGCTTCAATTTGAAGCCAGCGTGGAGCTGCCCAACGGCCAAACCGATGAGTACCCCCTTAACGATAGCTACAGCTCCACATTTACAGCGCCCAAAACTTACCCCTCCAAGGTGATCCTCTTCCTTAAAACTAATGATGCCGCCCATGAAACACATTGGAGCTTATCCTCACTTGATGGAACCGTCATTGATTCGGGTGACAATCTGCAGAATAACCAGATATACCAGATTCCCTTTGAGCTTAGCCCTGGCTGCTATATTTTCAGTTTAAAGGATCGCGATAAGGATGGCCTAAGCTTTTTTGCCAATAATGACGGCTCGGGCTTCGCACGCTTTTTAAATGATGGTGGTGCTTTTTTTATCGATAACCTGAACGAAAATTTTGGTACCGAGCTGCGTCAGCACTTCACGGTGGGCTATACCATCGGTAGCGATGAAATTACCCCCGCCACCCAAAATTACTTTGCGGTGTATCCCAATCCGGCTTCCGACCAGCTAACCCTTGACCTGGTCAGTAGCCAAAGGCAAACACTGCACTACCAGCTGGTGGACATCTCCGGAAAAACATTGCGCGCCGGCACGGTAGCAGTAAATGGCCCCACCCTTAGCAAGCTTTCCCTTGGTGACCTCGCCAGGGGTGTTTATCTGCTAAAAGCAATTATGGGTAAAGATCGCTTTCAGGAAAAAATAATTTTGAAATAAACAGTTAGGTATCTCTGGTAAAACGACTAAGGCCCACCCATTCACCCCTAAATGAATTTCACCTCAGAATTTGCATCTTGC
>CAZUCA010000089.1:0-9087 GCA_964619125.1 uncultured Owenweeksia sp.
CAGCATGCGGGCCTGGCCCAGCTGATCGAGGGCAATGTTGGAAAGGGCGATGTCCTGTTCGAGAATAGGACCATGGCCACACCACTCAGCCAGGCGCTGGCCAAGAATTAGGGCATTATCACCAAGGCGAAGTGTGTATTGTAATAATTCCTTGTTCAAAACAATCAATTTGAAATTGGGCTGGATTCTCCAACCTTAAAACCTTAGCCCGTATGCTGTCGCAGGGGGCAGGAAACTTTAAAACCTTAGAACCTTAATCTTTTACCTACTACCTACATATGTCCGATCTCGTCGGGAATGTCGTAGAAGGTAGGATGACGGTACACCTTGTCGTCGGCCGGGGCAAACAGCGGCTCACTTTCGTCAGGGCTGCTGGCTGTGATGGCCTCAGAAGGCACCACCCAAATGCTGATTCCCTCGCTGCGGCGGGTATACACGTCGCGGGCATTTTTAATGGCCATGTCGGCATCAGGGGCATGCAAACTGCCCACATGTTTGTGACTTAGACCATTACGGGAGCGGATAAATACTTCCCAAATCTTCCAGTTGTCTTTGTTGCTCATTCTATGTCGATCATTTCTTTACTACTGCGCATGTCTTGTATAAAAGCCACTTTCAAAAAGCTGTCATCAAAAGTATAATGTACCCTATACATCCTTAAGGGAAATGAATATCTCCCCGACTCCGTGGGCGTTCCCATTTCTGGGGTCTTCGCTAGTTGAATTACAGTTGTTTTAAATTTGTTATTAAAAGTATCCGTTGCGTTTTCACCCCAATGTTCTAAAAGGTAGGCGTCGATAATATCAAGCTGTGTAAGAATTATTTGCGAGAACCTAATCTTTCTTTCCATGAACCAAGATGCGCCAGCATTTCCTCATAACTGATGGTATTGCTTTCGTCTTCCATGCTATCAAATGCCTGACGAATTTTCTGCCTTTCCTTCTCCGTGGTTCTTTCCCAGGCCGATAGTTCGAGTTTTTTCTCGTAGGAAGTAAGTGCCTCGTTAAGCTGATTCAGCACCTCCGCGTCCCGCTCTGTATTGAGGATATATTCTACTTTCCTTTTTATTTCCTCTTTCAGCTTCATTATGCTGCACTGCTCTGTTTCTTTCTCCTTTCGGCCTCCTTGCGCGAGTAGGCATTGGCAGCTTCGCGTACCCAGGCACCTTCGTCATGGGCCTTATTGCGGGCATCCAGGCGCTGCTTGTTGCAGGGGCCATTGCCCTTAATCACATTGTAAAACTCTTCCCAGTCAATCTCACCGTGGTCATACTGACCTTTCTCCTCATTCCATTTCAGGTCAGGGTCAGGAATAGTAAGGCCAAGAAACTCAGCCTGGGGAACCGTTTTATCAATAAACTCCTGGCGCAGCTCGTCATTACTCTTGCGCTTGATCTTCCACTTCATGCTCTGGGCAGAGTTGGGCGAATTGTCATCGGTAGGACCAAACATCATCAGCGATGGCCACCACCAGCGGTTCAGGGCATCCTGAGCCATTTTCTTTTGCAGCTCCGTGCCACGGGCCAGGGTCATGGTAATTTCATAGCCCTGGCGCTGGTGAAAACTCTCCTCCTTACAAATGCGCACCATAGCGCGGGAGTAAGGACCATAGGAAGTGCGGCACAGCATTACCTGGTTGGCAATAGCAGCTCCATCAACCAGCCAGCCAATGGCACCGATATCGGCCCAGGTCATGGTCGGGTAATTGAAGATGGAAGAGTATTTGGCTTTACCACTGAGCAGATCCTCCACCATATCCATGCGATCAGCACCGAGTGTTTCTGCCGCCGAATAGAGATAGAGACCGTGACCGGCTTCATCCTGAACCTTGGCCAGCAGGGCCACCTTGCGGCGCAGTGAAGGCGCACGGGTAATCCAGTTGGCTTCGGGCAACATCCCCACTACTTCCGAGTGGGCATGCTGACTAATCTGGCGGATCAGCGTCTTGCGATACTTCTCCGGCATCCAGTCTTTCGGCTCAACTTTATTCTCAGCGTCAACATACTGTTGAAATCTTTCTTCCAAATTGGCTTCTTTCGTCATTACCTATGAGGTTTTTTGGCAGATTACAAAGATAGGCATCATTGGCTAAAGTAATAGGTCGCAAAGATTGTTCCTTCAATCCGTGGGGGTTACTTTTGCGGAAATTTGTGATGACCATGTTAAAATTTTTCAGGAAACAAAAAGAAGAGAAAAAGCCACTTATCACCAGCGAGCGGAGTGCCACCCGGCCTCGTTTTCACAGCCTTAAGGTGGATGACATCACCCGCGAAACCAGTGATTGCGTGTCGGTAGCTTTTGCCATTCCTGAAGATCTGGCAGAGCATTACCGCTTTATGCCCGGTCAGTACCTTACCATGGAAGCGGAAATTGATGGTGAAAAGGTGCGTCGCTCCTACTCCCTCTGCAGCAGCCCTGCTGATGGCGAACTACGCGTGGCCATTAAAAAAGTGGAAGGGGGAAAATTCAGCAGCTGGGCCAATACCAAACTCACGGTAGGCACCGAGGTAAACGTGATGACCCCTGACGGTAAATTTACCGCTGCCATTGACCCCGATGCCAGTCATAACTACGTGGCTTTTGCGGCCGGCTCTGGCATCACTCCTATTTACAGTATTATGAAATCGGTGTTGGAGCTTGAGCCCAACAGCCGCTTCACCCTATTTTACGGCAACAAAACCAGTAATACCATCATCTTCAAAAACCAGATCGATGGTTTGAAAAACCTTTATATGAACCGCCTCGAGGTACACCACGTACTGAGCCGCGAGGACCAGGGCAGTGATTTCCTGAAGGGCCGGATTGACAACGGTAAATGCCATCAGTTTGCCGAGCGCTTTTTTGAATGTAAAGAGGTGGATGCCTACTTCCTCTGTGGGCCGGAAGCCATGATCAACAGTGTAAGCTCCACCCTCACCGAGCAGCTGGGTGTGGCTAAGGACCACGTTCATTACGAGCTCTTTACTTCGCCCTCACAAAAGATTGAGCACAAGACCAAGGTATCGGCTGACAAAACCAGCGAGAAGCTGCAAAGCAAGATCACCGTTATCCTCGACGGAGAGGAAACACATTTCGACCTGCCCTCAACCGGTGAGTCTATTCTGGATGCCGCCCTCGATGCCGGCGCTGACGTTCCTTACGCCTGTAAGGGTGCAGTATGCTGTACTTGCCGGGCCAAGATCCTGGAGGGTTCAGTAGAAATGGACATGAACTACGCCCTGGAAGACGATGAGGTGGAAGATGGTTTTGTACTTACCTGCCAAAGTCACCCTACCTCTGAAAAGGTAGTGGTAAGCTACGACGAGTAAGATCGCCCGCGACGGTGCTTCCCGCCCTAAGCGGAGGGGAGATAGCCGGTTTTTATAAGTTCCTGCTTCATGTCACGGATCCAGTGTTCCGGAAACTGTTGGTTTTCCCGGGCTGGGCGTATTTCCGCATACTGGTAATCGCTGGTCATCTTACGGTTTGCCGAGCCAGCCAGCATAGTGGCTTCGTATTTTACCCCCAGGTGGCTGCAGACCCTTTGCAGTTCGGCCTGCGGGTTGCTCACCAGGTCTTCGTAGCGGCATTCGAGCATATCTAAACCACCCGCCCGGAAATATTCCAGGATACGTACACTCGATTTATAGTTGGCCAATACCTCATCATAAGACCGATTGGTGCGGTTCATTTTAGAGCGCACACAACTCCTGCCCTCCCGAATAATGAAAACCACCTTGCGCTTTCCGATAACCTCAGCAAGAAATTCATCGAGGTAGGCGGGCCAGGTTGCACAATCTTCCAGGGCTGCTATTTGCTCAGTGGTGATTTTGTTACCCCAATATTTGCTTGATTGAGCCCGCTCCCGCACACATCCTCTTTTAAAATTACCGATGCGCTCACTGAGTAATTTTGATTTTGCTGCGGGCAGATCATGGCCTTTCAGGTAGCTTACAGCATATCGTTCAAAGCCCACCTGCAAGCCACTGTGGTAATCGAGCATTCCGGCCAGCAGGCTGGTACCGCTTCTACCGGTACCTATAATCAGGAAGAAGTCTTTCTTAGTTAATAATGTCCTGAGCTTCTGCAGCATGGTCATCAAGCAGGTAAGATCATATCCACATGCATCACCCCAAAATCGGGGTAGGGGTCGGAGATGGTTTTAAAGCCAAAGGCCTGGTAGAAAGGCTCCAGGTAGGTTTGGGCCTGTACTTTAATTTCTTTGCGCGGGTGAAGTTCAGCGGCCAGGTGTAGGGTTTGTCTGAAAACTTCGCGGGCATAGCCCCGGCCTCTTACATCTTCACGCACCGCCACCCGGCCAATAGAAGGCTGAGGATAGTTTTGCCCCGGTGGTAATAAGCGCGCGCAGGCCAGCAGCTCGCCGTCACTAAACAACAAGGTATGGAAAGCGGCAAGATCACAATCATCAACCTCCGGGTAAGCACATTTCTGCTCCACCACAAAAATATCCGTACGCAGCTTATAAAGGTGATGGAGCTCAAGACTGCTCATCTCCTCCAGTGTTTTAAACACCACCATGATATCATCCATGGGGTCTAATCTACAATCTCTTTTAAAAATGCCACTGTAGAGTAGTTCTGCTTCTTAGTGGTCCTTTTTTAAAATGGCAGCCTGCTGAGCCCTGGCCAGCTCATCACCCAAAAATTCAATACTTAGCCCTTCTGCCCCGGCCAGCTGCTGCAGGTAAGAGCGCCGTACGAAGCTGACGCCATATTCCTGCTCATCGAGGTTACTGTCTTCCACAAAGGGAAAGAGGGCGTCTTCCGATTTTTTGAGGTACAGAAAATCCTCACTGCTGCCAGACTGCGAAACAGCCTGTGGCTGTTCAATTTCCAGGTCCTTATAGGTGAGAACCAGGCTTCCACCAGGATTTAAGGCTTTAACTAAAGTGGCAAACCAGGCTTCAAATAGGGTTTGGGGCAGGTGAGTAAATACCGACAGGGCCACAATGGCGTCGAACTTCGTGGCGGGAAAATCAGCTGGCGAGGGGCCATGGCTCAGGGTTTTTAGCCCTAAATGTTGCTGCTGAAATTTCAGGGCCAGCGGTTTCACCTCCGACACAGTAATATCACTTTCTGGAAAGTAGCCCGGCAGGAAACGCGACATGCGCCCATAACCGGAGCCAAAATCGAGCAGTGAGGCCGGCTGTAGCTGACGTTGATCCAATATCTGCCGCAGGGCGTGAGAAGCAGTGCATCCTACCCTGAAATAACCGGCCACTGCTTTTTTCACCGCGGTGCCGTTGGCATAGAGGTGATAGGCAAACATGATGTCATTTTTGCTGATGGCGGTTGCAAAATCACCGCAGTCGTACTTTTCCTTCAGCTGCCAACTGACCTCCTCCAACCAGCTTTCGGCAATGGGAATCAGTTCCGGCGCCATCAGTTGCTGCCAGGAAGCCAGAAATTCCAACTGCCGCTGCAGCCTGGATTCCAGCTGTTGCAAATGCTCGCTATTCTCGGCGATACCTGATTTAAGCTTGATAAACTGGTGTAATTTCCGGAGCATTTTTTTGAATGGCTTTGCCTGCTATTTTGAGTCGAATGGCTGCATTAAAGGGGGATAAATAACCAAAAAAAATTCCTTCCACCCGCAGGGAGAAGGAATTTAAAGCTTTATCACCGCTCCTATTTACAGGCTCCAGCCCAGGGTAAGGGAAGCCATCTGGTATTCGGGGCCGCGGTTTTCGCGGAAAAAGTTGTTCAGATCGTACTTAGCGGTAATCTTAAAACTATCGAAACCGACTTGAGCCATCACCCCGTAGCGAAACTGATTAGTAAAGAAGTCGGATTTGGCCTGCTCCTCTATTTCGTTATAGGGATTGTTGCGGTATTCAAGCTTGCGTTTAGCGCTGATGCGTAAACCGGCATAGCCACCCACACCCATCGTAAATGCCTCATCCCTTTCACCGGGCTGACTGAAGTCGAGCTGGAGCAACACTGGCAGGTTGATATAGGCAATCTTATACTTGCTCTTTTCGATGTTATCATATAATATGCTTTCACCAAATATTACTGAATCGGCTCCTTCCATCAGGATGTTGTCGTCAGTAAGGCGGAAGTCGTGCCAGCTGATTTCACCACCGTACTTGATGTAAAATTTACTGGTGGGAGCACCGATGCGGGTTTTAGCCCCCAGGCCCAGTTCAAATACGTTGGATGACCAGAAGTTTTGTTGCTGGGGCCCCTCACTTACAAAGTCGGTTCCTCCAAGCAGCTGCTGGTTAAAGCCAAAGTTGATATCGAAATAACCGTCGGTCGCATCAAAATCGCCGTGGTCATCGTCGTCTCCGTCTCCGTCGTGATGGTGATGGTGCTCTTCCTCTCGTTCAAAGCGCAGGGCAAAGGGTTCGTCACCCTCATCCGATTCACGGATAATAATGCCTTTGTCGCCTATAATTACCCTACGCCTGGAATCACCTTCGGGCAGCGGTGGTAAAGGCGGCAGTGGTGGCAATGGTGGCATTTGGAAATTGCCGGGATTGGCCTCGGCCATGCGCTCCACCTCTTCTTCCCAGGCTTCCATTTTTTCCTCATACTCCTCCTCCCACAATTCCATGCGGGCCTCATATGATTCGCCCCAGGCTTCCATCAGCTCACCGATACGCTCCATACTTTCCTCAGTGCGCTCATCGATCATCTCGCGCATTTCCTCAGCCTGTTCCTCATCAATCTCACCACGGGCTTCGCGCTCATTTACTTCAGCTATCAGTTCCTCGCGCTGGGCCATTATTTTGGCACTGCGGCGGCTTACCTCAGCGATAAGTTTATTGAGATCCAGCTCACTAAGCTGCCCCATTTTATCGGTTTCGATAACCACTGTGTTACCGTCTACTTCAATTTCTATCTCCTCGCTATAAGTGGAGTCTTTGTCGGTGGGCTGCCCATAAGCCAGCGGTGTGGCCAGCAAGAGCGCCATTATTAACTTCAACTTTTTCATTTTTCTGTTTTCGTTTATCGTTCGCAATTATTTTGATTCGTCTGCAGGGGGCATGGGTGGCTCGGCCATTTCCTTTTCAAAGCGCTCACTAAAATCTTTGGCCCAGCGACTCATTTCATCTGAAAACCGGCGTCCCCAGCTTTCCATCTGGCGTCCAAATTCTTCCCAATCCTCACTGTGTTCCTTTTCCCATTTCTCCCAATCCTTGCTCAACTCCTGGTAATAGGGCTCTTGCTTTTCAACCCAGCGTTCAATTTCGCGGCTATAGCGCTCCATCTTTTCTTCATAGGCTTCCGCCTGCGCTTCCATCGCTTCAGTACGCCGTTCTATCTCCTCGTCACTGAGTTCATCTTCCCGCAAACCTTTGAGATGCTGCTCCATTTCCCTGGCCCAGCCTTCGGTAGTAGCTTCCATTTCGGCCAGCTTGGCCTTGAGCTCACTGCGAAGTTCTTCCGCTTTATCATCCTGGGCTGAAAGCGATAATCCGGCTATTAGGAGTAGGGCGCTTATCATTAGTTTTTTCATCACTGCACACATTTATGGTTAAAATATCCTGGGTAAATTTATTTCCAGCTGGGGCTTGCGCTCGGCCTTTGGTAGCTCAATTTTTTTACCGCTCAGCAGGTTATCCATCTGGTTATTGGCGTAAGCGAGCAGCTTTTCACTTAAACGGCCGTCTTCCTGAGCGCTGCTGTCGGCCTGGGCATAGAATGCCTTTACCGTATTGGGGTTAAGCTTCACCTTAACTTTATAGCGCCGTGGTTCATCCACCCGCAGTTCTTCGGTAAGCAGCGGTTCCTCATTTACAGCCAGCAACTCCTCATCACTAACCTGGTGGAAGTCATCTTCTGGCGGTCTGGCCACATAAATATTTTTACGGCCGGCAGAAGGGTTCATTACAGGAATGGCCTGGCGCTTTTTAGCGGCTGGTTTTTCACTTTTCGCTTCCGGTTTTTGTTTTTTGCTGCCCGCATGGTCTTCCTTGCCTTCACTTTTAGCTTCCTCATCAGCTTCAGGGTTATTACTGTGGCTTATGGGGTTAAGCTGACGCATCGAATCTTCATTATTCTGGAAGTACAGCAGGGCACTGAGGCCGATTAACAAAGAGATAACGGCAGCACGCATAAAGAAATAACCTCCTTTGCGACTGCTGCTTGCAGGCTGAATTTCACTTTCGATTTTCTCCCACACCGAAGCTTTGGGTTTGAGCTGGTGGCCATCCAGCTCTTCCTTAAAGAAGTCGTCTATTGGATGTTTGCGGTTCATAATCGTTTATATAAAAGTTCGTTTTGTCCTATTCTTTCCTGCAGCTGTTTCCGGGCCTTCGACAGCTGCGATTTCGAAGTGTTTTCACTGATGCCCAGCATTTCGCCTATCTCGCGGTGATTGTAGCCCTCTATCGCATAAAGGTTAAACACCGTGCGGTAGCCCAGGGGCAACTCATCTATCAGTTTGAGCAGGTGTTCGGCATTCATCTCTTCCTGCAGATCCTGGTGACTGAAATCGGAGTGATTTTCCTCCTCCACTTCCACAAAGAGGTTTTTGTGGTAGCGGATAAAGTTCAGCGACTCGTTGATCATTATCCGTCGAATCCAGCCTCCCAGTGCCCCGGTACCATCGTACTGTTCAATCTTGCGAAACACTTTTACAAAGGCATTACTGAGTACCTCCTCCGCATCTTCAAGGCTACGCAGGTAGCGGCGGCAAATGCTCAGCATCTGGGGGGCAAAACGCTCGTAGAGCTCCCGCTGGGCCCGGGGGTTCCCTCTGCGACATTGCTTTACGAGCTTCTGCTCAGATGTTGGTAGGTGTAACAGTGTTCCCATTTTTTGGTTAAGTGCCTCGTACCATTATGACAGGGCAAGGTTAAAGATACGTTGCCTGAGGCTAAAAAAATTTCGCTTTTTTTATCTAATACGCTGATAATCATCATAAAAAAATCCTGACACTGGCTTTCACCAGGTCAGGATTTAGGGAAACGGGGTCAACAATTAACCCGAACTAGGGCGGGTTATTCGGTAATTATAACGCGTAAGGCGCCAAATTCTGATTGGAGCAGGTAAATTCCTGCCGGCAACTCCGCCAGGGGATAGCGAAGCAATTCTCCGCTTTTGACACTTAGTTGATCAATTGGTTGGCCCGAAATATT
>CAZUCA010000090.1:0-8664 GCA_964619125.1 uncultured Owenweeksia sp.
AAAGATTGCCACCGAGAAGGACCGTTCAGAATCCTTGTTATTAAACATTTTACCGGCCGAAATTGCGGAGGAGCTTAAAAAGTATGGCAGGGCTAAAGCCAGGAATTTTGAGGATGTGAGCATACTCTTTACCGATTTTAAAGAGTTTACCAAAATAGCGGAGAGGCTATCACCAGCGGCGCTGGTAGAGGAAATAAATGCCTGTTACCAGGTCTTCGATGAAATATGTGGATCCTGCCAGATCGAAAAAATAAAAACCATTGGCGACTCCTATATGGCGGCAGGTGGACTGCCAACCTCCAGCCCGGAAGCCACCAAAAACACCGTCATCGCTGCGCTTAAAATGAATGCATTTATTCAAAGCAGGAAGAAGGAAAGGGAAAAATTGGGATTGCCTGCCTTTCAAATGCGCTTAGGGATTCATACCGGCCAGGTGGTGGCCGGTATCGTAGGGAAGAAAAAAATCCAGTATGATGTGTGGGGCGACACCGTCAACACCGCCAGCCGGATGGAAAGTGCCGGGGCAGTAGATAAGGTGAATATCAGCCAAACCACTTATGAAATACTAAAAGACGATCCCGATTTCATATTCGTACACCGCGGGAAAATCGAAGCCAAGGGAAAGGGAAAGGTGGATATGTATTTCGTTAAGCCTGCTTAGCCGCGTCTTCCCACACACTCCCACGGAGCGTGGTTTATTTCTGATTCTATTTGCAGCCATTGTCGTTCAAAAAGCTTGCTGTAATTTCGCGGCCATTTTCAGAATTCAAAACGCTAAGGCTATGGATTTCAACACAAAAGAGATTTTCGCCGCCACCATGATCCTCTTCGCCGTAATTGATATCATGGGCAGCATACCTCTCATTATTTCGCTGCGCAAAAAAGTGGGTCACATCCAGAGTGAGAAAGCCACCCTGGTGTCAGCCGCGATCATGATTATGTTCCTCTTCTTAGGTGAAAACATCCTCCGCTACCTGGGGGTGGATGTGAACTCCTTTGCGGTGGCCGGCTCCTTTGTGCTCTTTATCCTGGCGCTGGAAATGGTACTGGGCATCGACCTGATTAAGGGCGACGAACCCAAGTCGGCCTCCATTGTACCGATTGCTTTTCCGTTGGTAGCGGGAGCCGGCACCATGACCACCCTGGTTTCCATCCGCGCCGAATATGCTGCTGAAAATATTGTGGTGGCCATTCTCCTCAATTGCCTCCTGGTTTTTGGTGTATTGAAAAGCGCCAAGTGGCTGGAGAAAAAGCTGGGCAGCTCCGGCATTAACATCCTGCGCAAAGTGTTTGGCGTTATTCTGCTGGCTATCGCCGTAAAGCTGTTTTCGGAGAATGCCAGGATGCTTTTTGACTAAGCGATCGGTCTTAATCTTACAGGTAATATTCAAGTCCCAGGCCGACCCCAAGCCGGCCGATGTAATCGCCATTATTGAGCTTAAAGCCATAATTGATAAAATAGCTCAAATAAGAGCGATCGCCCAATCTCAGTGCGATGGTGCTTCTGGTATTCATTCCGGGGTGTCCGGTGTTTAACAATCCTATTTCCGTTTCAGTTAAACGCAGATGAAGGCCCACCGAAAGTGACTGCCGGAAAACCAGCAGATCTTCCCCGGCCGTACTGGTCCAAAGCTCACCACCTACCCGGGTCACCATATCGAGACGGCTATAGGTGGTGTACTCAAAGTAAAATGGATCCGTGGGAAAGCGAGGGTTCAAGCGCTGCATGCGCTGAGTGGCCCCTGAAAGTCCCACTTGCACAAACCATGACCAGTGATCATTCAAGACGCTGTGCATCCGGAAAGAGGGTGAATACTCCAACACCGGATTTTGAGTTTCATAACCATCAAGTGAATCGGGGTAATCAGCCAGGTAGAGCTGCAGGGGTTCAAGTGAAGTAATTTGAGCGGTCAGCACCTTGCCGGCCAATAAAAAGCTTAGGGCAACTAATACCGTTTTGAGATTAAGGCTCATGCTAATCTGGTTTAACTATCGAATATAAGGATCCCTTACCAAGTTCCTTAATCCCCTCATTTTTGGTGAATTAGGATTTATCCAAATTAAAGCTATACCTTTGCCGTCCCTTCCTTAGCAGAGAGGTCCCAAACGTACACCTCTCTTTCTCAAAAGATTCAGCTAAGTATCGGTACGCTGAATTTTTAATTGCCCACATGTCCTGGCAAGGCAGGGCCACAACAAACACATTTATCCGAATTACTTCAGAATTTACTTTTCACTATCGCTGCGGAGCTTCCAGGGAAGCCTACCGAACAGCGCCGCCATTCCGGCATTTCACAACCCTTTTAACTTTTCCTGTCGGTTAATCGCCAGGTCTGAAGTCGACCAACCACAGGTTGCGACTTTAGTATACTTCAAAGCCCCGCCCGGGCACAATCAACAGGGCCCTAACACAAGAATATAATGTCTATGACTCAAAATAAACCTGCCGCCAGAGGTGGCAATCGCAAAAAGCAAAACTTCAAACCCAAAGCACGTCCTCAAAACCGGCGCAAGCAAAGCTCGGTAGACGTAAAGCAACTCACCCAAAAGGCCATACCCCAGGTGGTGGAACCTTACCACACTGAGCGCAGCTTTGCTGATATGCCGCTGCACCCTCAGCTCAAAGCGGCCATTGCCAAAAAGGGTTTTGAAAAACCCACCGAGATCCAGGACAAAACCCTGGAAACCCTGTTGGAAGGAAGAGACCTGCTGGGTATTGCCCGCACCGGTACCGGTAAGACCGGCGCCTTCCTCATCCCCATCATTCATCGCCTGCTGGAGTCGGGTCGCAACTTCCAAACCCTGGTAATGGCTCCCACCCGCGAACTGGCGGTACAGATTGAAGAGGAATTCCGCAGCCTGAGTAAAGGCCTGAACCTGCACAGTGCCTGCTTTATCGGCGGCACTAATATCAACCGCGATATGCAGAACCTCAAGCGCAAAAGCCACCTGGTGGTGGGTACACCCGGGCGCCTGTTGGATCTCTCCAACCGCCGTGCCCTCTACTTCCAGGATTTTGAGGTACTGGTACTGGATGAGTTCGACCGCATGCTCGATATGGGCTTTGCCCAGGACGTACGCAAAATTACCGCTGCCATGAGCAAACGCAAGCACACCCTCTTGTTTTCGGCTACCCTCGACAGGCAGCAACAACCCTTTATTGATCAGTTACTGAGCAATCCGGTAGAGGTAAAAGTGAGCAGTGGCGAAGCCACGGGTGAGCATATCGAACAGGAGATCATCCGCCTGGATGAAGGCCAGGATAAATTCAGCACCTTATTGCAGATGGTACAGCAGCCCGATTTTGAGAAAGTGCTGGTATTTGCTGAAACCAAGCGCTGGGTAAACCGGGTGAGTAAAAAACTAAACCAGGCTGGCATTCGTGCCGATGAAATTCACGGCAACAAAACCCAGAACTACCGCCAGAAAGCCCTGGATAAATTCAAGAACGGGAAGATCCAGATACTGGTGGCTACCGATGTGGCTGCCCGTGGGCTCGACGTATCAGACGTTACCCATGTGATCAACTACCAGCTGCCGAGCAGCATGGATAGCTACATCCACCGCATCGGCCGTACCGGCCGGGCCGGTAAGAAGGGAAAAGCCTACACTTTCGTAAATTAAACATCTTAAAACTCAACTATTATATATGGGAAGATCTCAGGAAACTTTTGGTAAGAAGGAAAGAGAAAAGAAGAAACAAAAAAAGAAGGAAGCCAAGGCCCGCCGCAAGGAGGAGCGCAAGGCCAATCCTACTGAAGGCGACAACATCACTTATGTGGATGCCTTTGGCAATTTCCACGACACCCCACCCGAACCGGTAGAAAAGGTGAAGGCCAAGAACATCGAGCTCGGCGTGCCTCAGCGCCAGGAAGAAGTGGAAGATGGCAACACCGTGCGCAAGGGAGTGGTAACCATGTTTAACCACCAGAAGGGCTATGGCTTTATCAAAGACAAGGCTACCCAGCAGAGCGTGTTTGTGCACGTCAATAACCTCGAGGAAGAGGTGGTGGAAAACAACATCGTAACCTTTGAAGTGGAAAAAGGCCCCAAAGGCCCAAGCGCTTTCAACGTTAAGGTGAGTCGCTAAGCGATTAGTTCAAACCTCCCGAATGACCAGCGTCAGGCGGTCAGGCGGGCTTGAAGCTTCAAGGGTGAAGTCTGCCCAACTGACAGCACCTGGCGCATCAGGCGGGCCTGCCGGCCGCAATGGAATATGTTGTGGAGGCTGGCTTTAAAGTTGAGCGGGTAAACTGGTAGTTCATATTTGTTTCGGGTTATCACCCCGGGCCGCCACGCCTGGGGTGTGGCCGCGGAGCTATGGGGATATTTGAGTAGTAGATAGCCTGTCTTATTTATTGACCGTCCCCCCACAAACTAAACAGGGGCAATAGGGCGAATTTGAGTTTTGAGCCTTGCTTTGGGTTTTCACAACTCTCCTACCAATAAAGCTATCCGGCAAAGCCACGTGAAGCAGCACTAAGATTCGCCAAAGATTTGACTTGGTGCCACTTTGAGTCTTTGTGACTTCGTGGCAAGACTCTCACTGTTTAGCTATTTACCAGAGCGCCACAGAGTACCACACAGCACCACAGCGTTTTCAACGATTGTGGGCTTTGAGCCTAGTTTCGAATTTAGGGCTTAAGACTTAGAGGTTATTCAACCACTGATTTCACCGATTAGCACGGATTAAATAACCCCGCGTTGCTTCGCGCCCCCTGCACCTCGGCAGCCTGTCCCGCAGTATTGCGGGGTTGAAGTAACCACCCTTATGGTTTCTTACATTTCGCACTTCAACTTCGTATTACCCACTTAGAATTTCCCGTCCACCGCCCTCCCCAGCTCCCGCCTTCTTCTTATTTTCGCGCCCATGAATCAGGACGAGCTATTTAAGAAGGTAATCTCCCACGCGAAGGAGTACGGTTTTATATTCCAATCCAGTGAAATTTACGACGGCCTGCAAGCGGTGTACGACTACGGCCAGAACGGCGCCGAGCTGAAGAACAACATCCGCGATTACTGGTGGAAAAGCATGGTGCAGATGCACGAAAACATCGTGGGCCTCGACGCCTCCATCTTTATGCACCCCACCACCTGGAAGGCCAGCGGTCACGTGGACGCCTTTAACGATCCCATGATCGACAATAAGGACAGTAAGAAGCGCTACCGCGCTGATGTACTGCTGGAAGACTACGCCGAGAAGCTGCGCCAGAAGGCCGAAAAGGAAATCACCAAGGCCAAAAAGCGTTTCGGTGACGACTTTGACGAGCAGATGTACCGCGAAACCAACCCCCGCGTAAAGAAATACCTGGGTGAAGCCGAGGAAACCATCAAGCGCATGGCCCGCAGTCTTGAGAGTGGTGACCTGCAGGGTGTAAAAGCCCTGATCGAGGAAAAGGGCATTGCCGATCCCATTTCCGGCTCTAAGAACTGGACCGAGGTACGTCAGTTCAACCTGATGTTTGGCACCAAAATGGGCTCCACTGCCGATGGTGCCAACGAAGTGTACCTGCGACCCGAAACCGCCCAGGGCATCTTTGTAAACTTCCTCAATGTACAGAAGACCGGCCGCATGAAGGTACCCTTTGGTATTGCCCAAACCGGTAAGGCCTTCCGCAACGAAATTGTAGCCCGGCAGTTTATTTTCCGCATGCGCGAATTTGAGCAGATGGAAATGCAGTTTTTCGTGCGTCCCGGTGAGGAGATGAAGTGGTATGAATACTGGAAGGAGCAGCGCATCAAATGGCACAAGGCCCTCAACCTGGGTGAAGACAACTACCGCTTCCACGACCATGAGAAGCTGGCCCACTACGCCAATGCCGCTGCCGATATCGAATTTAATTTCCCCTTCGGCTTCAAGGAGTTGGAAGGCATCCACAGCCGTACCGATTTCGACCTGAAGGCCCATGAGGAGCACAGCGGTAAGAAGCTGCAATACTTCGATCCTGAGCTGAACGAGAGCTACACCCCCTACGTGGTGGAAACCTCCATTGGCCTCGACCGTATGTTCCTGGCCATCATGTCAGCGGCCTACACCGAAGAGAAGCTGCCGGACGGCTCTGAGCGCACTGTATTGCGCCTGCCCATGGCGCTGGCACCGGTAAAAGTGGCGGTATTACCGCTGGTGAAAAAGGACGGTCTGCCCGAGATTGCCCGCGAAATTATCGATGAGCTCAAGTTCGATTTCAACTGCCAGTACGACGAAAAAGACGCCATCGGCAAGCGCTACCGCCGTCACGATGCCATTGGCACCCCTCTCTGCGTTACCGTGGATCACCAAACAAAAGAGGACAAAAGCGTGACCATTCGCAACCGGGATACGATGGCACAGGAGCGTATAGCAATCAGCGACTTGGCGGAAAGGTTAAATGAATTAGTGAGTATCAAGGCCTTACTGAGAAAATAAACAATTGGCGCTCACCTCCTTAATTAATAGGAAAAATTTTACATTCGTAACCTTAATAACAACCAAATATCTGTTTTACAATGAAAAAGTTGAATCTGTTTGCCCTCGCTCTGCTCTTTGTAGGTGGTATCGCCTGCACCAATGTTGAAACTACCGAAGAAAATGCTGAAGACAGCATGGAAGAGGTAGGTGAAGACATGGAAGACGCTGCCGACGATATGGAAGAAGGCGCTGAAGAAATGGGCGAAGACATCGAGGAAGGTGCCGAAGAAGTTGGCGATGAAATCGAAGAAGGTGCCGACGAAATGGAAGAAGAAATGGAAGGTGACGACGAAATGTAGTCAACCCCATTCCTAAGAAATAAAGCCCCGGCCTTAACAGGTGCGGGGTTTTATTTTTTCATCAAACGGTTCTCGTTAAGAATTTGCTGTGCCTCCCTGATGGTGGGGTCATAAGGCGCATAGGCTTCCTGAAAGGCTCCATTACCATAAAGGTTATAGGCGATAAAGGCCTTGATACGCCCCTTGATCAGCTCGCGGGTCTCTTCCGTCTGAATTTTGATGCGGGCCATGGCCGTGCCGAAGAAGTAGCTCAGCACCTCATCATCCACCTTCCACTCCTGCATAAATTCATCCTGGCTCATCCCCTTAAAGGCAGTGCGGTTTTCATCCACATAGCTGAAGCTCTTTTCATTGAAATTGGTAAGCATGGAAAGGTGGTACAGGATGGCGGCCGAGCGACTGGTATCCATCGGTACTTCCACATCGGGTTTAATGCCGCCGCCGCCAAACACCGTCCGCCCGGAGCGGGTATGGTACTCGGTGCCTTCACCGGCTTCCTTCCTCAGTTCACGGGCATGGAAGCTCTCTTCCTCCCCCTGAACTCCATATTCAGCAAAGGGCTTTTGTATGCTGCGCCCGCTGGGAGTGTAGTAGCGGCTGGTGGTAAGGCGGATCTTACTGCCGTCCTGCAGGGTCATCTCCTCCTGTACCAGGCCCTTGCCAAAGCTGCGACGCCCTACTATCCAGGCACGGTCATTGTCCTGTAGGGCGCCCGCTAAAATTTCACTGGCCGAGGCCGAGCCTTCATTGATCAGCACCGCCAGCTTGCCATCTTCAAAGGCACCCCGGGAGGTGGCATACAACTCATTGGTTTCGCCATCGCGATCTTTGGTAAATACGATCAACTCTCCTTTCTCCAGGAACTGATCTGTCACTTCGCGTGCTACCGACAGTAAGCCGCCGGGATTGTCGCGCAGATCGAGTACCAGCTTTTTGGCGCCGCGGCGCTTTAATTTTTTAATGGCCGTTCTCAGCTCATCGCCACTGCGCTCGGCAAAACGCACCAGCTTGATGTAGGCGGTTTCCTCATCGAGCATAAAGCTGCCCTGCACGCTGTTGATGGGCACATCACCCCGTTTTACGGTGATGAGATCCAGGCCCTGGCGTTGCTGGCTGTACACACTCAGGGCCACCCGGCTGCCCGCTTCCCCCTTAAGGGTGTGTACCACCTCGTCACTGCTGAGGCCATAGCCAAAGAGCTGCTTGTCGCCCGCCGCCAGGATGCGATCACCCTGCTTCAGGCCTGCCCGCTCGGCGGGACCGTCTTCTATTACCCGCACCACAGTGAGGGTGTCTTTAATGATTTTGAACTCAATGCCGATGCCCGAAAAGCTGCCGCGCATACTCTCGGTGCTGGCCTCCACCTGGTCAACCGGAATATAGCTGCTGTGGGGATCGAGCTGGCGCATCAGACTGGCGATGGTAGCATCGAGAATGCTGTCGGTATTGAGCTCATCCACGTACTCATAATCGATGTAGTTGATGATCTGCCGCAGCTTCTCTTCCCGCTGATTGTAGTCGCTCAGCGCAATAGTTTTAGTGGGAAAGTCGAACACCACCCCGATGATAATGCCAATCAGCAGGGCGATGCTCAAAAAAATGGGATAGAGGATGTTACTGTTCTTCATGGGCCAGGGCAATATCTTCGAGCTGCAGTATGTCAACGCCGGCCTTTTCCAGAAATTTCAGACCGCTGTCATCCTTATAACGGTCAATGTACACTAATCGTTTGATGCCCGCCTGGTGAATTAACTTACTGCACTGCTGGCAGGGCGACATGGTGAGGTAGAGCGTACCACCGGCACAGCTGTGGGTGCTGCCCGCCACCTTAAGGATAGCGTTGGCCTCGGCATGCAATACATACCACTTGGTGTAGCCCTCATCGTCCTCACAAAAATTTTCAAAACCACTGGGGGT
>CAZUCA010000091.1:0-8264 GCA_964619125.1 uncultured Owenweeksia sp.
ATTTCTATCGTTTATAATACCCGCAAATCTTCATGGAACTCTCTGAAAACTGCTAACTTGCCCGCAGGCAATTACAAGTGGAATCATGCTCCGTACTTCGCTATACACCATATTGACCCTGCTTTTGCTAAGCGTTGCCTCAGGCTGCAAAAAAAACGAGCGTCCTTTTTTTCCGGAAGTGGCCTTTGAGCAGTATATCTATTTGAATAACCCCAGCAGTTTTCCCTTATCAGCACCCACCGGCTTTATTTACAGCGAAGGCGGCTACCGGGGCCTGATCGTTTATCGACGTACGGGTGAAACCACGGTTAATGGCTATATCGCCTTTGACCGCGGCTGCCCCAGCCATTATGATGAAGATTGTGGCCACCTCGATGTGTCGGCCGATGGAATTTACGCAGTTTGTCGCTGCAATGGTGAACAGTACCTGCTCAATGACGGCTCGCCGGCTGCTGATGCCAGCCTGCCATTGCGTCAATACCAGCTTAGCCTTAACGGCAATATCCTGGTAATCCGAAATTGATACCTGAGAAGAGCCGGAAATCAGTGCTTACTACTCCTATTATATATAAGGAGTGCTTCAGTCTTCTTTTTTCCGGTAGGCATCATAAGCCTTTTTGCCTCCCAGAGCTGCTCCCGCTGCCAGAAGTAATGACACTCCCCCATCAATGGGGGTGGGCGCTTCACCCGGGTTACCCCCTCCTGGCTGGGCCACTACCACACTTAAAGCCAGGCAAAACATCATGCTTAATATTATCCTATTCATCATTTGCTATTCTTTGAATTAGCATCCCTTATTTTACAATTTTGCGCGAATAGAGCACTTCGGCCCCGAGCTTTAACTCAAGCAGGTACACCGCCTTTGGCCAACTCGCCATATCTATTTCCTCACGAGCTGAAAATGACTCGCTCTCAAACAGCTTCTTCCCATTAAGCGAATACACCCTTAAACTGGCATTTTCCAGCTGAGATGCTTCCACAATAAGAGTGTTTCCCTTGGTGTAGCAGTAAATATCCGCCACCTCCATTTCAGCCTCACCTACTCCATTGTTATTAATGTGCAGCATAAAACGCTCACTGTCATTGGCAACCAGGTGATTAAAACTGTAGGCGCCGCCACGCAAGTTGTGGCGACTGCCCGTCAACAAATCTTCCAGCTCCAGGCTCCAGGCCGCAGGCACCGCATCCAGGTCCAGAGCGAGCTTGTAGTTACCGTCACTGTCAGCGCTGAAATTCATGGCTACTGATTTGGTGGTGAACTGATCACTAAGGGCATTGTACTGATAATTTTTAGAACCGCTTTGGGTATAGAGGTTGGGGTATCCGGTGTTCATCAACTTCACCCCGTCAAAGCGGATATCTTCACTGTCATCAAAAGCAGCATCAAAAAAGAGCACTGTTTTATCAGTCCGGCCACTCTGCTGATGCATAACTTCCAGCGCAATTATGGGGTAAGCGGGAGCCTGGGCAAAGCGCTCTACCACCGTGTCAAGGCTGCGGTAATTATTTTTAAAAGAAATACTGTCGGCACTGCCGTTATATTTCACAAAATAGGACATGCCAGGGGCAATATAAGGTCCGCCATCCCCCAGTGCCGTGGCGGAGTTATAGCTGCGCCACACCTGGTCAGTAGAACTATTGGGGTCGGTATCAGGGGTGCCGTCCTGCATATAGTAAGTGGCACCAAGATTGGCGGTACCCTGGTAAAGCGAGTCAAAATTAAGGGTGCTGGGATAAGGGTTGGGCAGCAGATTCCAATCTTCGGTAGTGGCATCCGATACCGCCACCTTCAGATCGCCATTATTGAGGGTGCCCCGGCAGCTTACTGTAAAAGGAGCATCGCCAAAATAGCTGCCGTCACCGGCATAAATCTGTAGTCCTTTTCCCCTGAGTTCAAAGGAGCCAGAGCCAGCCGGCAGCCAATCCCCCTCACCGTTGCCATCACTGTCAACCGCAGGGTCGTAGTACCACAGGTTAGTGGTGGCAGCCACGCCGGTGGCCGCGATAGGAATTCCACTTAAATCAGAAGCCTGCCCGTCCACCGCGGAAGCAAAATTATACCAGCGTCCGGCCACGGTAGAGTCGAGGTAAACCTCGTAGCGCGCACTATCATTTACAATTTCCCCTTTCAGCTGTGAATAATTCATGTACTCGGCTTCAAATATCACCTGCTGATTAACGGTAAGGCTTACGGCCGGGTCAATTTCGAGCTGTCCTCCCGGTGCCACATAGAGATTAGCAAGGGTGGTAGGAGTGCTAAGCGGTGCTACCCCACCGGCCAATACCAGGGCATTGCTACTCCCCTGGGGACCGAAGGGCTGGTTGGGCGACCAGCTGCTACCATCCCACACGAAATCTGCCGCATAGCCCGCAAGAGAAATATCATCAATGGCCACTTCATCGTAGCTACTGCCGCTGCCACTCAGGTAATCAGACTGAAACTGAAGGTAAAGTGAATCACCATCCGCCCACGACACTCCTTGTACCACCGTGGTTTTTCTTTCGCTTTGCCAGCCAAGGGCATCAGCAGTTTCTACGGAGCTATGACCCAGGGCGGGAATGGCTGTGAAAACTATATTATCAAAGCTGTAACTCACGCTAACGCCTACTGCATTATTCTGATCATTGAGAAAAGCGCATAAAAATCCGAGGCGGAAGGTATTAAGGCTGCTACCCGTATTATTAATTACTTTCAGGGTAACAGTACCGGGATCAAAATTGGTGGAAGAAGACTGCCAGCCAAAGGCGGGGTTGCTACCACTTGAAGCAAGGTTGAAAGCATAGAAGCCATCGACCGACACGCCGCCATTACTACTACCACCTGCTGCCTCAGGGTAGGCGCTGCTATCCCCAAAAGAAGCGCTACCGGCCATGCTGCTGAATTCCCAGGCATCGCTGTCCAACTGACCGGTATCGGGTAATGATTCAAAGCCGGAACCATCATAAGAACCTACATTCACATCCGAATAACTATCATTAAAGTCAACGGTAAAAGTTTGTCCGGCCTTGTGAAGATTGAGTTGACTGCTGCCTATAAAAGGTAATGCCCAGAGGGCGAGTAGTAGTTTTCTCTTCATCAGCGTAGATCCTAAGTTTCATTCAAAATTAGGCTTTTTTTTCTTCGGCACCTCAGTGAGATTACCTTAGATAACTTTTCAACTATCTAAATCCATCTTAAATTAGTTACAGGCAAAAAAAATCCCGTGAACTTGCGCTCACGGGACCTTCGTGCATGATTGCCTCTCTCTAAACAATCACATCTCTCTATCTTTATAGGACTTATATGCTTTGCGCCCTCCCAATGCTGCTCCGGCTGCCAGTAACAGGCTCACCCCGCCGTCGATTGGAGTAGGATTCATACCGCCCGGTCTGCCCTGGGCCGGCTGAGCCTGCAAGGCCAGTGAGCACAGCATCATCATAAGACCCATTGCAATGTTGATCTTTAACTTCTTCATCTTAAGGTCCTTCTTAGTAGGTTAATTTTTGAGTGTAGATGATGCGTCCTTCCTGACTAATTTGCAGGATGTAAAAACCGGCCTTACTCATATGACCATGAAGGCGGGTTCGCTCCGCAGCGGAGGCCTGCTGCTGGTCTACTAATTTCCCAGCCGCATCGTACAAGCTGATTAAGAGCGGCTCAGCATTATCAAAATCAGGGTGTTTCACCACGATATCCCCGCCTTCACTATAGGCAAAAAGGTTTTGCAACTTTTCTTCTGTAAGACTCACCCCGGCCTGATTCAGATGCAGCAGAAACTCACCATTGTTGGCGCCAGCCTGGTAGCTCACTGCTCCTTTGCCAAGGTCCACTTTCTGTTGGTGGCTATCTTCCAGTTCTACCTGCCAGTTTTGGGCGTCGCCCTTCATAATGGCGGTAATCTGATAATCTGTACCGGCTTTCACCTCCAGGCTTAGGGGTACAGTACGCGCGGAAAACTGATCGCTGATGAAGTTATACATATAGGCCTCTCCGTACAGCTTGGTATACAGGTTCGGCACCTCCGGGGTCAGGTTCATCTTCTTCACGCCATCCAGTTCCAAATCGCGGCTATCGCTAGCTGCCGCAGACAGCCCCACGTAGGTATAGTCACTATGGCCGTCAGCGGTAGTTACCACCAGAAATAAGCCGGGCAACGGTTGCTGGTGATACAGTGGAGGGTTAGACAAGAGCGTACGCTGGGTATTGGCAAAGGCCAGTGAGCTCATTATGCCGGTGGCATTCACGAAAATAGCCTGGCCCGGGGCAATATGCTGGGTTACTTCGGTAATGCTGATGCCGGGCACCTGGGTTACATCGGGAACTCCCACAGCAGCATTATATCCCAGCCAGGCTGAGTTGTCGTCCTCATACACATAATAGTTCTGATTGAGAAGGGCATTGTCCAGGCAAAGCTGGGTCCAGTCCAGGGCACTGGCATAGGGGTTGGCAATAAAGTTCCAGCCGCCGTTGGCTACGCTTATTGCCTGGTTAATAACGTCATTATTGAGAGTACCGTTTACCCGCATGGTAGTGGGCAAACTGCCGAAATAGGGAGCCCCCAGGTACACACTGTAGCCAGCGGTATCAGTAAGGGCTGACAGGCTGGCCACCGGTGTCCAGCTACCTTCGCCGGTGCTAGCATCGGTTTTATCGCTATTGTACCACCAGATATTTACCTTGGAGGTATCACCTCCCACTTCGTTAAGGCTTTGAAAAAATGCGCCATTGCTGAAGCTGATGTCAGCCAGAGTAGCATTCAGGGGAATGCCTACGTTAAACCAGCGCGAAGCGCTACTGGCATTGAGATAGCTTTCCCAGATTGCTGTGCCGGATACATCACCAAGCACCTGGCCATAGCCACTGGCATCAGCCATAATTTTGAGGGAGTCGGTAACACTAAGGGTTCCGTTAATCTCAAGGCTGGCACCGGCTGCCACCTCCACATAGGCCACCGCAGTAGAAGCAGTGAGGCTGGCACTGCCACTGGTCACATACAGGGTATCGGTACCACCGCTAAAGCCACTGGGGTCGGCAGGGCTCCAGGCAGCACCGTTATAGGTATAGCTGGTGGCATCCATGCTGATGCTGATATCGTCAAGCGCTATTTCATCACTGTTATTACCGGTACCACCGATATACCAACGCAGGTATATCGTATCGCCGGCAGCCATATTTACACTGAGGCTGGTACTGTAAGGAGTCATCTGCCAACTTACAGGGGTGGCTGCGGCTGCCAGTGGAGAAGTTACGGAAAGAGCTGCGACTGTATCCTCAAGTCCCCCATAGCGATAAGCGAAATCTACCGTGGTAACATCGGCCTGGTCATTAAAGGTATGGAGCTCATAAGCCAGGTTAACCCCGCTTACAGCACCACCGCTATTATTTACCACCGCAAGGGTAAAGGAGCCATAGGTGTCGGTAAAATCGTTGGGAGATGGGTTGGCACCCAGCGCAATATCGCCGCTCGCCACCTCAAATGCGTAAACGCCACCATCCTGTTTAGAAACGCCACCGGAAGAAACTACGCCGTAATTCATTTGGGGAATCCCGGCGCTACTGCCACCAAATTCCACGCTGGTATTGGTCCGGGCCACACAGGCCCAGGCATCGGAATCGAGTTGCCCGGCGGCAGGAGTCGGTGCAAAGCCTTTACTGGCAAAGCTGCTGTCATTTACCCCGGTGAGGGTACTGTCGAAATCGATGGTATAGGTCTGCCCGGCTGTGGTAATGGCTAATTGCGCCTTCAGGGATTGGAAACTAAGCAGAATTAGAAGTACGGGCAGGTAGCTTCGAATGCGCCGCCCAGCACATTGGATTGGAGTAGAGTAGGTCATAATCTGGAATTCGCTAAGCGAATTGTTTTGGTTTGTTCAGCCCTTTGAGTAGCCCTCTTGCTAATATTGACAGATCTAAATACTGCTAATCAGCATCTTATTAAATCCATTCAAATAAATAAGAGAAAACCACCTCATTGGGACGGCGAAAGTGAACATTGGCCTTTTAGTAAGCAATTCCTTTCGATAAGAGGTATCAAAAACAAGGTCATCGACATCTGGCATCATGAACCTTTTTAGCCCTTGGCAACCACACTACAGTAATTTCCTACAACAACAGTAGCAGCGCGACTTTAGCGCATAAAAAAACCCGCAAAAACTAATTTGCGGGTTCTCAATAAATTACGGCTTAAGAGTATTAATCGGCCAGCAAAATCATCTTATTATTTGCCACCTCAACTACACCACCTTTAATAGCCATATAAAGTACTTTATCATTGCTCTTATCCGGCTCAATCTGACCTGAAAGTTCATCAAACTTTTTATAGGAATCAGAAAGATCAATCTTCACCTGACCTTCCTTAAGGGTACTGATCAGGGGAGCGTGGTTATCGAGCACCTGAAACAAGCCTTCCTTACCAGGCAGTTGCACGGCGTCGGCCTGGGCTTCGAGAATCTTACTTTCAGGAGTTATGATTTCTAATAGCATTGTCTTACGTGTTTGGAATTAAAGATCGGAGCCGGAATACACACCCCAGCTCCTCAACTCCATAATATTAAGCTTCGGCCTCAGCCAGCATCTTCTCACCAGCTTCGATAGCTTCTTCGATGGTACCTTTAAGGTTGAAGGCAGCTTCAGGATATTTATCCAGCTCACCGTCGAGAATCATGTTAAAGCCTTTGATAGTGTCTTCGATGTTTACAAACACTCCGGGGATACCGGTAAACTGCTCGGCCACGTGGAAAGGCTGAGACAGGAAGCGCTGTACTTTACGGGCACGGTATACCACCAGTTTATCGTCTTCAGAAAGTTCGTCCATACCGAGGATAGCGATAATATCCTGCAGTTCTTTCTGACGCTGGAGAATCTCCTTCACACGCTGGGCACAGTTGTAGTGCTCGTCACCGATAATTTCGGGAGCGAGGATACGTGAGGTAGAATCCAGTGGGTCTACTGCAGGGTAAATACCGAGGGCAGCCAGTTTACGGCTAAGTACGGTAGTAGCATCAAGGTGGGCAAAAGTGGTAGCAGGTGCGGGGTCAGTAAGGTCATCCGCAGGTACGTATACCGCCTGTACCGAAGTAATAGAACCGCTCTTGGTAGAAGTAATACGCTCTTGCATGGCACCCATCTCGGTAGCCAGCGTAGGCTGGTAACCTACCGCAGAAGGCATACGTCCCAGCAGGGCCGACATCTCGGAACCAGCCTGGGTAAAGCGGAAAATATTGTCAACGAAGAAAAGGATATCCTTACCGGCACCGCCGCTGTCGCCTTCACCGTCGCGGTAGTACTCAGCCAGGGTAAGTCCTGACAGCGCTACCCGGGCACGGGCACCGGGGGGCTCGTTCATCTGACCGAACACAAAAGAAGCTTTAGATTCTTTCATTTCATTCAGGTCAACTTTAGAAAGGTCCCAGCCGCCTTTCTCCATTTCTTCCATAAAGCCTTCGCCGTACTTGATGATGCCTGATTCAAGCATCTCACGGAGGAGGTCGTTACCCTCACGGGTACGCTCACCTACACCTGCAAATACAGAAAGACCACCGTGACCCTTGGCGATGTTGTTAATCAGCTCCTGGATCAATACAGTTTTACCTACCCCGGCACCACCAAAGAGACCAATCTTACCACCTTTGGAGTAAGGCTCGATAAGGTCGATTACTTTAATACCGGTATAAAGGATTTCAGAAGAAGTAGAAAGATCTTCGAATTTAGGTGCCTCACGGTGAATAGGAAGGCCTTCGCTTTCGGGCAGCTCACCGATACCGTCGATGGCTTCGCCAATTACGTTAAACAAACGGCCGCGGATAGCATCGCCGGTAGGCATTTTGATGGGGCTACCGGTAGCTTTCACTTCCTGCCCACGGGTAAGCCCGTCGGTTGAGTCCATGGCAATGGCGCGCACGGTGTCTTCACCAATATGCTGTTGCGTTTCCAGTACTACCCGGGTTCCATCAGGACGAATCACTTCCAGTGAATCGTAAATTCGGGGAAGTTCGTTCTGGCTGGTGTCGAAGTGTACGTCAACCACCGGTCCGATTACCTGAGCTATCTTTCCTACTACTTGAGACATCTTATAAAATTAAAATTAGTAGAACTCTGTCTTTAAATTTGGCCGCAAAAATAGTGCTTTTTCACAAACGAAGAACCTCAGCTTCACTTTTTTAAATTTTCTACTTTTGATTTTTGAAACTAAGCCGTAACCGACACACAAAACACTGATTTTCAGAACATAAACCCAAGTCTTACTTGAAAGTCTATTATTCCCTCGAGGATTTCACGAAATTGG
>CAZUCA010000092.1:0-8171 GCA_964619125.1 uncultured Owenweeksia sp.
ATATCGGTGATAAGCCCATGAGCACCTCCAGGGTATTGGGGAGATTCATCGATTTTCCCTTCAAAGGACTCAGGGTACCTTTCGAAAGTTTCTGCCGTGATTACTGCTTCGTAATTGTGCTGGTCACGATAGGCCTGGGACGGCCAACCTGACTCGTTTAATGTGCCACAGGAACATAGAAAGAGGGTGACTATTAATGCTGATAATCTTTTCATAAGGCTGGTTCCTAGGGATCGTAAAGTACTTAGTTTTTAATTAGGTTTTTTCACCCCGGACTAGGCCCGATGGTTATCGCCTGCCTGGCGATAGACAGGGGCGGGTCTCAGGCTTTGTTATAAAATTGAGCATGACCGGTCCGATCACTATTGGACTTTCGCCCGGAATGATCTTGACCTTTAATTTAAAACGGATACCCAATCGCGAAATTCCACACCAGCTTTTTGAAAGCAGGGCTCTTTACCCAATGGCTGCCCTCCACTTCATAGGGGTAGCGCAGGGGGTGGCCCAGATCGAGGCGTAGCACCAGTACATCAATATCGAGGCGAATACCGAAACCGGTGCCCATTGCTATTTGCTGGCTCCAGTCAGCAGTGAATTTTCCCCCAGGGACGTCGGGGTTGTTGTTCCACAGCCAGATATTGCCGGCATCAAAAAACACTGCGCCTTTGAGCAGGCTCACCAGGGGAAAACGATATTCGGTATTGAGTTCCAGGCGCAGGTCGCCCGACTGATCGAAAAAGGTGAAATCACCGGTATCAGGCGGGTTGTAGGTGCCAGGGCCCAATGAGCGCACTTCAAAAGCACGAATACTGTGGGGGCCACCGGCGTAGTACTGCTTGATATAAGGTAGGGATTGTGAGTTGCCATAAGGATACCCCACCCCAATAAAAAAGCGGCTCACCAATTGGCTTTCCTCGCCCAGCTGGAGGTAATGACGAAAATCAAGGTCACCTTTGAGGTACTGGGCGTAAGGGAGTCCAAAAAGGGTGCTGTCATCACTGCTGCTCCTGAGTAGGTCGGTGATGAGGCTGGCCTGTTCAAAGCTGCTGTTAAAGTAGAATTCATTTTTCTTATCCGTCTCACCCAGTTCGCTGTATTGAAAGGTATAATTCATGGCGGGGATAAACTGGTCTTCGAAACTGCGCTCCAGAAAACGGTTGTCATCCAGGATAGACTGGAAGTCAGGGGTTATATTGCTGATCCTGGTATAATTGAGCGAAAAGGGGTTGATCTCGTGGTAGATGTATTTACTGGAATTCCAGTTGTAACCAAAGGAAACCAGGAAGGAGTTAACGGTATAATAAAGTGCCCGTTGCTGCAGGGTGTAATTGAGTTTGAGCTTGGTATTGGGAATGCCGTAGGCCTTTTTCGGGTCTACTTTAATAAGGGGCGCTATCAGGCGGGGCCAGTTAAGGGAGTTACCCAGCTGAAACTGGAAATTGTTTAGGCCGCTACTGTTGCCCCGCGAGATTTGAAATTCGTAGGCAATATTTCCTGACACCTCGTAGATCTCGCCGCCGTTAAAAACATTGCGGTTCTGCAGGGTGATATGGTAACCCGGGCCCGCAAAACCGGTAGATTTGGTAACCCCCTGCATACCGGTACGGATATTATATTTCTTACCCGGCGTGAGCAGAATAGAAGCGTTGAGGTAGCCCAGCGAATCGTTCTGCAAGGAGTCAACCACATCGTAGCGAATGCTGGCGAACTGATAGATACCGATGGACGAGAGCCGGCGGGTGCTAAGGTCGCTGTAGCGCTTATTGTAAAGTTCCCCCGGCTCCACAATTATGTATTCCCGCAATAGCGGCGGCTTAAAGTACAACCGCTCCTGCAGGAAGTGAATGCTGTCAACAGTTACTGTGTCGTGTACCGCTTTGTGAAAATTTTCCAGCGTATAGTCGGGGTATACGTATACCTGGTTAATGCGGTAGGGCACGTGCGATTCGTGCGGTGGCTCCGCCTTCATATCCAGGTAGAGATCAAATAGAGGCTCGTCGTACTGATTGGTGTCGGAGTCAAAGATCAGGTAGTCGCCATTGAAGCGGTAGTAGCCACGTTCCTTCAGGTAATTGTCTATCCGTCGTCGTTCCTGCTTAAAGTAATCAAGGTCGAAGCGGGTGCCCTGGGTGAGATCGGTTTCGGCCATTGAATAGCGGATAAGACTATCGATTTCGATGGTGTCGCGCAGGTATTGGTAGGTCTCCTGGTGGTAGGCTTCACCCACTTCCACCCGGTAGCGGGCAGAGGCGGTGCGCTCTTTTTCCTCCACGGAGCTGGTGATGCGGGGGTAAAAGAAGCCGTTGTTGATGGAGCGGTTTTTTAGGATTTTCTCCACTTCTTCCAGTTGCAGGTCGCTGAGGTACACCGGCTCTTCGCCAAAGCGCTTATTGATAAAGCGGGTGATAAATCCGGCTTCCTGGCGCTCCACTTTGTAATGGGCCCACAGCCCTACCCGCATCCAGAAAAACCTGGAGTTAGGCTTGGGATATACCGCGCGGTTGAGGGCGGAACTTAATTCCTGGCGCTCATTTTTGGGTGCGGGCGTCTCTACCTCCACCGCAGCACCGGTGTAAAGCTTTTCATCTTCAGGTACATATTTCAAGGCATTGCAGGCGCTGAAAAATGGTAACGCCAGCAGAAGCAAGCCACGATAAAGCCAGCATTTAAATTGTCGCTTAGTCCTCATCATCCTCCTCTTTTTCGGTCTCGCCTTCACTTTCCTCTTCTTCCTCTTTGGCCTCATCGTTAGGTGTGTCCTCGCTCCACAGTTCCTCCCAGGTGTCAAATTCCTTATTGAAAAGAATGCCCAGGCCGGTTACAATCACCTGTCCTTCCACTATATCCTGGTACTCATCCTTGCGGAATGCCCGGAGGCGGTAGTTGCCGTCCTCATCGATGAGATACTCCACGCTCACATCACCTACCAGCTGTTTTTCCTGAGGTTGGCGCTCACCCTCAATTCCCACTTCGCTACCCACTTTTACAATTACGCGGTCATCGAAAAAGGCTTTTTTAAGACTCACATTGAGGTCGGTACGACGTTCACCCTGGCCACTGCTGTAGTCGCGGTAGCTGTCCACATTCACATCGAGCTCAACCCCCTTAATGTATTTGTCAGCCAGCTTATTGAGCTGCCCGGTAAGGAGCTTGCTAACGCTGTTGCGTGCCAGGTCTGAAGTAGGATTGCCATCATCGGTAACCGAGCCGGTGGGCAGAAAGCGGTCAAAAACGATCAACGAGAACACTTGCTTATTGAGCTCGGCCTCATTTTCATTGAGCTGGCGGATCTGGCTGTAAACAGTGCCTCCAAAGGCGGCACGACTGTCTTCCGGCATGTCGAGGCCAAAGGAAATTTCCGGCTCACGGATGGTGCCCTCAATGTAGAGCATCACCTCAAAAGGAAGCTGCTGCTGGTAGCGCCCACCCGGGTCAGTCATCAGGCTCGAGGCCGAGGCCTCGGTTTTGTAGATGGCGGTTATGTCGAGCTCCGCCCCCTGGGGGTCGCCCGTCCACACTATCTTACTACCCTCCACCAGCATAAACTTCTTCTTAACCAGCTCATAGAGATTAAGCTGGTAGTGGCCATCACTCAGCTCATAACGGCCGGTGAGGGTCATATTGCCATTGGGGCTTAGGTTGAAGTCAAGTCCGGCCTCACCCATAACAGTGAGGTTGTCTCCGGCCTGTGGATCCACCACCACCTTTATGCGGGTGCCAGGTTCGAGGATAATGCGGGCGCTGAGATCGAAGCCGGTAATAGCACCGGCCACATCCTCCTCATCGGCAAAAATGTCGATGCTGTCTTTCATATTGCGAAAGCGCACAATGCCCTGGCGACTTTCCATCTGGGCGGTGGAAGCCGGGATTACATAGGTGACATCGGTTTGCTCGGTAAGCCTTACCCGCGCCTCCACCACCGGCAGATTCATATCTCCGTCAATTTCAAGCTTGAGGTTTACTACGGCGGTGCCATAGAGGTCCGGGTTGTTTTCGTCGTCTACCTCCAACAGCCTGAAATCCTCCGCTTCCACCTCGAGATCGAAGCTGGGGTTGTTCAGATGCTCAAGGCCGATCTGGCCGTCAAGCACAAACTTGTTTCCATTTACATCGCTAAGACTGAAGTTGTCTAGGCTAATACCGTCATTGTTGACCTTAACATTTTCATTGTTAAGCCGGAAGACGGTGCCCAGCTTTACCGGCACCAGCCGCACCTGCTGGAAGTTGATGTTGCCATCGTACCGCAGGTCTGCCATGGCTCCCTTGAGCTCAAACTTACCACTAAGCTGCCCCTTGGTACTGTCCAGTTGCTCGGGAACAAAGCCTTCCAGTAGTGGCATTTCCAGACGGCTCAGGTCTATGCTTATATCTACCTGCTGATCCTTACCGGAGGTGGTGTAGGTGCCGTTCAGGGCCAGATCTACCTGCGGTCCTGTCAAGTCAACTTCCAGATCGAAGAGCTGACTGCCGCGGTTATTACCCTTCAGGCTGAGAGTTCCCAGTTTGTTGCCCATGGCACCAAATTCCTCAATTTGCAGATCAGCGGTAAAACCGGGTGTTTGCTGGAGGTTAACCAAGCGGACTTGGCCATTGAGAAGACCGCTGGCCGGAGCTTCATCCTCATTAAAAATGGAGAACAAGGCTTGCAGGGTAAAGCCATCGAGCTCAATGCTCATTTCATTATTATCTGCGGTAGATTGAATGGCCAGTTGCTGTTCATTACGACTTAGTACAAACTGGTCAAATGAGGGCTGGCCTTCCCGGAAGCGAATAGCATTGGCCTCCGGAATATTCCAGGGTTTGCCGTTGAGGGTGAGGTGAGCAGGATCGACACTCACCACCAGTTCTTCCTGGTTACCACTGATATCAACGGCAGTGTAAAATACTTCCTCTTCTTCGGCGTCCAGCACCTCGAAAAAGGCATTGCCTTGCCGGCCATTGAGGTCGATGTTGAGTTGGGTACGATGCATATCGACGGGATCGCGTAAAAAGCGGTCAAAGCTTAGGTTGACCTTCAGGGAGTCACGGTTGCCATCAAAGTCGAGGTAAAGCTGCGAGAGTTCAAAATCCTGGTATACGATTTCCGGCGCCTCCACGTCGAGCTGCAGAATGTCATCGGCGGGCTTAAAGGCGGTGGTAATCCTAATACTGTCCATGCGGCTGAGGCCCGGCAGCAGGATGTCGGTAAGAATAGGGGAGTCGGCAATGATAAATTCTCCTTTCATATCAAGGTCACGGTATTGCTGGACCTGCTTGAGAGAGTCCTTACTGAAGCCCTCCTGCACATAGGCTCTGATGGCACTCACCAGGTTTTCCATGGAGCGGTTACCACTTAATGAACCTTGCAAAAATTCAGAATCAATTTCCAGCATGCTGTGGCTACTGTCATTTTCCAAAAGGGCAAAAAGGGAGTCGAGACGATAGGTGGTTTCACCGCGCATGAAAAGCCCGCTTGTCATAATAAGATCAGATTTAAACGACCGGGGGTTTCCCGAAAAGGAGGCCTCCAGCTCCGTGGCCACTTTAGCCCGGCCACTTAGCAGGTTGAGGTCTTGTAGATCGGCACCTTCAAGATTTAGCCTGAGGTTTGCATCAGTAAAGTCTTGTTTCAAAAAGGCTGCTGCATCAAGGGTAAAGCTCAGATTACTGTCGCGGTGACTGGCCGTGAGTGCTGCCTTTTGCTGAGCCACCCGGGCAGAAAGTTCCAGATTGCGGTAATCGTAATCGCGGTAAATTAATTGTTGAAAGTCAATGTCAGCGGTCAGCTGCAGGTTCTCAGGAGCTTTACCCTGTCCGTCGAAATCGAGACTTAGGGAAACCGGCTTCAAGTCACTGATGCCGGCCAGGGCTCCTACTTCAAAAGTTTGCAGCTTGAGCTGGCCCCGGTACGCCGGGACTGACATGAGATCGCCAAAATTGCCGGTCAGTTGGGCTTGACCCTTCGGGGTACTCAGATTTACCCGGGCTCGTAAACGATGTACGCTCCCTTGCAGCGAGGCCTGCATATCGAGATAGGCCGGTAATTGTCCGGTATCGGTCAGCAAAGCCAGGTCAGCAGCGGTGGTATGAAGCCTTATAGCGGGCAAATCCACACTTATATTGTTAGTGTCAGGTAAGCCATTGATCTCGCCGCTAAGGCTTAGGCGGGCTGTGCGAAGAGCCTCCACTTCCAGTTGGTTTATGCGCAGGTCAGAGAGCTGACCAGAAAGCTCACCGTTAATGCGGATTGGATAGGGCGCCAACACCTGTATCAGGCTATCCTGACCCAGCGAGTCGTTAAAGTAAAAGGCATCGCGCAGGGAAAGGGAGGTGGACTCACCTAACTGAAGGGAAAGGGTACTGTTACCGGCCGGGTTGCTTAGGAGGCTGTCAAGGTGATTGAAACTGGCCCTGAGTGAAGCGTGTAGCTCGCTGTGGCCAGTTTGCAGGTCGAGGGAACTGATGCTCAGATTTTGAGGCTTGAGCTGAAATTCGCCGTCAAAATGGGCCAATTCAAAGCCACCAGCTTCTTTAAAGGCCAGCTCTTTTAAGTCAACAGTAGCCAATCCTTCTTCCAGACGGACATCCTGCAAGCGGAAGCGGATATTTTGGAGTGAAAGATGTTGGGGGTCAAAACTTCCCGCCTTGGGGGCCCCGCTGCCCTGATCAATTTGAAAATCAACCTGGTCGAATTCAAGCTCATTGACATTTAACTGCCAGTCGGGCCAGCTAAAAGTGCTACTGCTTTGTGGATTGGGGTCTGTATTGCTGTTTACCTCGGCCGCCGGTAACTTAACTTTCACATCACTGTTGGTCAACAACAAGGTGGAACCAGTGATTTGCTGGTCAGACAGCAGTAGCTGTGATTCCCCAATCTGTAAATTTCCCAGCTTATAAATTGATTCGAAATCCTCAGTGGGGCTGGCGTACTTAAAAACAATGTTTTCGAGATTTATCTCTTGCCAGGTCAAATCAGGCAAGGGGGTGCTGCTTCTGTCCTCAGAAGGTGGCGGCAGTTTAAACTGCACCAGCCGTCCGTAACTGTTGCGGAAATCCAGTTCTGCTACCGCGAAATGCATCTCTAGGGGGTCGATGTCGTCGGTTTGTAAATTCAGCTCTCCCAGCTGAAGATAACCCTCCATACCGGCAATGGAATCGAGATAGTGCAGTTGGAAGTCAGCCAGCTTTATAGGGCCGATCGAAATGCCGGGCGGTGTGGAATCAGTGGTGTCAGCGGGAGGGGGCTGGCTATTATTGTCCGCCGGGGCCAGGGCGTCAATTATGAATTGAAAATTAAAAGTGCTGTCATTACCGCGACTAATGTTGGCCTTTAACCCTGTCCAGTCGACCCGCGAGATGTGAATATTACCATTGATTAAAGGTAAAATACCCACGCCTGCTTCCAGCTGGTGGCTGTACAGCAGGGTATCGCTTTGCAGGCCTTCAAGGTAGAGCCCGTCCAACTGCAGATTGCCGCGAAAGGTGATAAAGAGCTTGTCGATTTCAACCGCCGTACCGGTTTTGTCGGAGACATAGTTGGTGGCATAGTTGGTGATTTTTTGCTGCGCCCAGGGAGTGCGGATCAGGATTATGATCAGCAGGAGCAAAGCCAGCCCGATCAAAATAAGGATGCCGAGCCATTTGGCGATGGATCGTAAAATTTTGCGCAGTTTTCCCAAGCAGGATCGATCTTTTCTGTTTGTAGGCAGTTGCCGTAGAGCTCAAGAAATTAAGACTTTTTCAATAGAAAAGTTTTATGGGTATAAATAGGAAACCCCCGCTTTTAAGGGCGGGGGCTCTACCAAACAGGTTGGCAATCACAAAAAACTATCGGCTTAGTTGGGCCTGGGTGGCAATGGTGTAGTTGGGGTAGCCGGGTTCGTTCACACTTTCTGTATGGGTAAAGTGGAACTTGGTAGCGGTAAGTTCATCAATCTGGAAGGGCATCGCGTTGATTTTAATCACGTTACCATTGAGTTCCCATTCAGAAGTATCGGTCGGTTCACCCGGCATTTTGGTCAGCACCTTGCCATTGGCCAAAAACTCGATCTGGCCGGTTACGTTGGCAAGGCTATCAAAAACTACCACGCCATCCATGGTGGTTTTAATTCGCATACCGTCGATATCCCAATCACCATCAGTAATCAATTGGGTTTTGGTAGGAGGGGTTTTTACCGGTTCTTTTTCTTTTT
>CAZUCA010000093.1:0-8022 GCA_964619125.1 uncultured Owenweeksia sp.
CATTATCAACCAGCTGATTTGTGACTTTGCCCTTGATATTGCCGATATCGAAACACCTTCATCGTTGAGTAATTGATGAAAGTCCTCGGGAAGAAAAAAGCTAAGCTGAAAATTCCGGACAAGGAGGCGATTGCACGTGATCTTTACAGTGCGGAAATGTAAACGTGAGGTAGGTGAACCCGTATTTGCACGGTTTAGCCCTTTTTACTCGACGGTAAGAATGCAATGGTTCACCGGGGGGATGGGTTCTGCTTTTATTAGTGATTCGATCTGTGTGGAAGCTTGAGCTATTTCCCGATACAAAACTTCCCGAATATCGCCCCCAGGATGTCCTGGTCCACGTCGACCTCGCCAATAATGCTGCCCAGGTGCTTCAGCGCCTCGCGGATGTCCATGGCGAGGAAGTCGCCACTGATGCCGCTGGCCATGCCTTCCTCCACGCGGATAATGTCCTCCAGGCTCTGCTGCAGGGCGTGGAAATGACGGGCATTGGTAACGATGGTTTGCTGGTTGTGGAGGGCACCGAGGTTGATTTCGCGCGTGAGGCGCTCAATCAGTTCATCGAGCCCGCTTTTGTGCAGGGCCGAAATGGCAATCAGGTTTTCCTTTTCACCCAGCTCTTCCAGCACCGCTTTATCCTCCAGCAGATCCATTTTATTGGCCAGGATCAGCAGGGTTTTATCACCGGTCTTTGCCTTGAGCTGCTCAATCTCCGATTCAATTAATTCAACATTGAACCTTAAACTTTCAACATTGAACAAATAAAGAACCAAGCGGCTCTCCTCTATCTTCTGAAAAGTCTTTTCAATGCCGATGCTTTCCACCAGATCTTCGGTTTCACGGATACCAGCGGTATCGATAAAGCGGTATTTTATGCCCTTAATATTGATTTCATCCTCGATGGCATCGCGGGTGGTGCCGGCTACCTCGGTAACAATGGCACGCTCCTCGTTTAGCAGGGCGTTGAGCAGGGTTGATTTACCGGCATTGGGAGCTCCCACAATGGCTACCGGCACGCCATTTTTAATGACGTTACCAGTGTCAAAGGAATCCATCAGGCGGGTGATCACTTTTTTAATGCGGGCCAGCAGTTCGGCGAGCTTAGTGCGGTCGGCAAATTCCACATCCTCCTCGCCAAAGTCGAGCTCGAGTTCCACCAGGCTGGCAAATTCAATCAGCTCCTCGCGCAGTTGTTTTATTTCCTGACTAAAGCCACCCCGCATTTGCTGCATCGCCACCTGGTGGGCGGCGGCACTTTCGGAGGCGATCAGGTCGGCCACCGCTTCGGCCTGGCTCAGATCCATCTTACCATTGGCAAAGGCGCGCATGGTGTACTCGCCGGGCTCGGCCATGCGGCAGCCACTTTTCAGCAGTAGCTTTATGATCTGCTCCTGGATGAATACCGAGCCATGGCAGCTGATTTCAATCACATCCTCGCCGGTGTAGGAGTGGGGCTTTTTAAAAAGTCCCAGCATCACTTCATCCACGATGGTATCCCCATCCATAATGCGCCCGAAAAGCATGGAATAGCCCTTGGCGGTTTCCAGTGCTTCCTGTCGCAGCGGACTAAAAATCTTTTGCAGGATTGAGTAGGTATCAGGCCCTGACACGCGGATCATGGCAATTGCGCCCATGCCCTGGGCGGTGGAAAGTGCACAGATAGTATCGTCCATTCGCATGCGGCGAAATTAGGCATTAAGCAGCACTGTAGGTAGCAGGTGAGTAACAGGCTATTTGGTTACGCAAAGCACTGGTATGGCAGAAGAGTTAAGTAGAATGTGGGTTTTGTCAACATTGCCGAAATAGCTGTTTTCCTCGGAGGGGTGTGACATACTCACAATGAGGTCGGCTCCCCAGGCCTTGCCCTCCTCCACAATATCGCGCCCAAAGCCCACCGAGTAAGACTGGGTACTGCGCACTACCTCCTTGAAATTGAGACCGGCTTTTTCAAAGCTCACCCGGGTGAGTTCGAGGTTTTGCTCAATCGATTTGCTGAGGCTGCCATCTTCTTTAGAGAGGCAGAATACTTCAAATTCAAGATCAGCCAGTTTTGCCCATTCTATGGCCGCCTCAATTTTGGGCATGAAATCTTTGTGAGGACCAATAGGAAAAAGCACTTTATGCAGGTGATCGCCGGGCTGGGGCGAGCGGTCCTGTACTACCAGGGCCGAAATGCCAATGCGTTGGGTAAGCTTTACCACTTCCGCACCCACAGTGGTGGCGAAAATACTTTTGGCACCATGGGTACCGATAATCACAAAATCAGAATGACTAAGGTCCAGCAACTGTGGTATTTTCTCCTGAATATGACCATCACCTACCGCCACATTATACTGCAGGCCACAGCGGTCAATGCCGGTAAAGTCAATGATCTTTTTTTCCAGCTCGGCCACATCATAGTCATCTTCAGGACAGATGTGCAAGAGATTGATTTTGGCATTTTGCTTTTCAGCCAGCCAGCAGGCGTAGGCAGTAGCGGTTTTGGAAGTGTCGGTAAAGTCAATTAGGGCACTGATTACATTCATCGTAAGCTGGTTAATTGGTATTAAAGTTACTGTTTATCGTCCTCCCAAAATCGGCCAGGCCTGTTTTTCCTGATTCTATCGCCCACTTTACTGATTTTTCTTGGGGTCGGGTTGGTAGATCTTTTTGTTATAGGGTTTTACGTGGTCGTCGGAGCGATCGATATTGGCATCGTGCTCATCGGCAGCGGGACTGCGGTTGGGGTCTTTGCTCACATGTTTATTGTCAATGGGAATGCCTGACTGTTCTTTTTTCTCCTTTCTGAGTTTTTCAGCTTTTTCTTCATTGCTCAGTTCTTTCTCCTTAGCCATGATATTCTGGTTTTTGGGTTTGCAGTACAACAGCGCCCTTTAATGGAGTGTTCACCCCCTATGCCTGTTGATTTTAGCATTTGCAGACACAATACTTATCTTCGCCCGTTCAATAGCCGATCATGCAAAAGATACTAGTAGCAAACCGAGGAGAAATCGCCTTAAGGGTGATGAAGTCAGCCCGTGAAATGGGCATCAGAACAGTAGCTGTTTACAGTGAAGCCGATCGTAATTCACCGCATGTAAAATATGCTGATGAAGCAGTTTTACTGGGACCACCGGCCTCAGCTGAGAGTTACCTTCTCGGCGATAAAATTATTGCTCTTTGCAAGGAGCTGGGCGTGGATGGCATTCACCCCGGTTATGGCTTCCTCTCAGAAAACGCCGATTTTGCCGAAGCAGTGGAAAAGGCGGGGCTGATCTTTATCGGGCCCAGTGGCGAGTCAATGCGCATTATGGGCGATAAGCTCTCCGCCAAGGAAGCGGCTAAAAAGTTTAATATTCCCCTGGTGCCGGGTTCTGAAGGCGCTATTACCGATGTGGAGGAAGGCAAGCGATTGAGCAGTGAAATTGGCTTTCCGGTATTGATTAAAGCCTCTGCCGGTGGCGGTGGTAAAGGTATGCGCATTGTGGAGAGCGCCGATGAATTTGAAGCACAGATGAAAACAGCCGTTAACGAGGCCAAATCGGCTTTTGGTAATGGCGCCGTGTTTATTGAGAAGTATGTTACTTCCCCCCGGCATATCGAAATCCAGGTGCTTTGCGACAAGCATGGCAACCGCGTGCATCTTTTTGAGCGCGAATGCAGCGTGCAGCGTCGCCACCAGAAGGTTATTGAAGAAGCACCTTCAGCAGTGCTCACTCCCGAAATAAGGGAGCAGATGGGTAAAACGGCGGTAGATGTGGCCCGCAGTTGTGACTATATCGGCGCCGGTACGGTGGAGTTCATCCTCGATGAGAATAAAAACTTTTACTTCCTGGAAATGAACACCCGCCTGCAGGTGGAGCACCCGGTTACCGAAATGATCACCGGCATTGACCTGGTGAAAGAGCAGATAAAGGTGGCCCGCGATGAAAAGCTTTCATTCAGCCAGGATGACCTCAAGATTAACGGCCATGCCATTGAGGTGCGGGTGTATGCTGAGGATCCCCGCGAAAACTTCATGCCCGATATCGGGGTGCTGCAGCGTTACCAGCGGCCTCATGGTCCGGGCGTAAGGGTGGATGACGGTTTTGAGGAAGGCATGCAGGTTCCCATTTACTATGACCCCATGATTTCCAAACTGGTAACCCATGGTAAGGATCGCGATGAGGCGCGTGAGCGCATGATCAGGGCCTGTGAAGACTACCGCGTGGTAGGCATTACCACTACCCTCGAATTCGGCAAATACGTAATGCAACACCCCAGTTTTATCAGCGGTGATTTCGATACCCATTTTGTGGAAAAACACTACCAGCCGGGCGATTTGGATCACGCCTCAGAGGAGGAGGCTAAAGTGGCCGCAATGGCTCTGGCATATATTTTGGAAAACAGTGGTTCTAAAAATGGCCAGCAACCGGAGCTGAAGAAAGCGTCGGCCTGGAAAAAGAACAGAACCTGAATGAAACGATATTTCTTTCTACTAACACTCATCAGCTGTATTAGCTGGAGCGCCAAGGCTCAAAACGATACCCTGGTGCAGTATTATAGCAAGAAAACCAAGAGTTTAATGGATGCCATTATTGTGGATGGGGATACCATTCCGATTATGGTTATGGATGAAATCCTCTACGTGGACCGGCCCTCCTTTGATTCCGATGAGGCCCGTCGCCGCTATTATATCCTTAAGCGAAAGGTGCTTAAGGTGTATCCCTACGCCGTTATTGCCGGTAATAAGCTCGACAGTCTCAATCTGATGCTGGAGGATATGCGGGGCCGCCGGCGCAAAAAACGCTTTATAAAGGATTTCCAGGAATACCTCGAAAATAACTTTGAGGAAGAGCTCAAGCAGCTTACCCGCACCGAAGGGCAGATTCTTTCCAAATTGATTTATCGTGAAACCGGTATCACTACCTACGAGCTGATTCAGGAATACCGCAGTGGCTGGAATGCCTTCTGGTGGAATGCAGCCGCCAGCTTTTACGACATCAGCCTTAAAACGCCCTATGACCCCCTCACCGTTGATGAGGATAAGCTGATTGAAAATATCCTGCAGCGGGCCTTTATTCAGGGTATGATCAAGGAAAGGGAGCCGATTACAGAGCTGTAGTAAATAGATTGGTCAAAATGGGTATTGCCTGATTAGTAACTTAGTTGTGAATTATCCATTTTGAAATGAAAATCACCATCACTTCTATCGAACTAAGGGGGCCACTTAAATTTTTTGCCCTCTCCAGGCAAGCCATGCACATCATTCGGCAATTGCGTGCTACCAACTGTAGGCAATTTAAGAAGCGTGGATTCTGGACCACCCACTACACCATGACCCTTTGGAATAGCGAGGAGGAACTGAAGGAATTTGCCCGCAGTGGCGCTCACCTGGAGGCAATGCGAAAAAGTGCGCAGATTGCCCGTGAGATTCGGACCCTTACGGTGGAGGGCGATGCTTTGCCCGATTGGAATACGGCCAGGGAGAAGCTGCAAAAGGCCAAAGTGGTCAGGTATTGAAAGCTGGAAATAATAATTGCCTGATTTTAATAGGAAGATAGCGAAGGTAAATAAGGCCGTCTAATAAGTGGACGGTATCACACTACGCCCATTTCTACTACCAGCCTGAACGATGCAGTCTGGCAGGCGCTCAATGTGGCTTTTTAACAAAATTATGCTTGATCGAGCGCAGTCGAGATCTGTTCATTTATAACTTTTTCGACGACCTGAGCCTGCTATCATGATTAATGCAAGGCCGGCTTCAGCGCCAGTCCATTCAGTATTTCACCTTCTGCTGCCGCCAGTTCCTGCCAGCGCTGAAACACCTCCTCCCGCTCAAAGTAATTGAGCGCCATCTCCACGAAAATGTGGCCGTGCTTGGCCTCACTAACGTAAATCATATGGTAGAACTCCGCCAGCTCGGGATCAGCGATGTTTTCGCTCACCAGCTTAAAGCGCTCAAAGCCGCGGTTTTCCACAATGGAGGCAATAATCAGCCGGTCGCGGAAACGCTTCTCACGATCGGAGTGACAGTTTTTAAGTAGCTGTTTTACATAGAGGTCTTCACCAATGGAATGGTTGAGAGTGAGGTCGCGCTTCTCCATAATCTTATATACCAGGCGAAAGTGCTCAAGCTCCTCAATGCCGGTGTGGATCAGTTCGGGGATAATCTCCCTGCGATCGGGATACTTGGCCACAAAACTCATGGCCATACTACTGGCCTTGCGCTCACAGTCGGCATGGTCTTTCAGGAACTCGTCAAAGTTCTCAAGTACACAGTCCACCCATTCCTGTGAGGACTCCACTTTCAGGCTCAGTTCGCTTACTTCCATCGATCTCTTCTACTTTAGCCGCAAATCTAACTGTTGTTTTGAAAACGCTTTCTGAACGGGCTCAATTCTATCGCCAGCGCTTTGGTGGCAAGCTAGCTGTTGCCCTGAAGCATCCGCCGGCAAAGGCACTACGCATCAGCATTGTTATCCCCGCTTATGCCGAAAAGCTGGATGCTACCCTGGCCAGCCTGGGGCGCTGTGCGCTGGAAGATAGCCGGACCTTTGAAGTTATCCTGGTTTTGAATCACAGTGACCAGGCCGACGCAGAAGTAAAGCGGCTGCACGCCCAACAGGCTGAGGAGCTTCAGAATCAATACCTGGCAAATGGCTTAAAAGTGCAGGTGATCGAAGCTTTTGATTTGCCCAAAAAACACGCCGGGGTAGGGCTGGCGCGCAAAATAGGGATGGATGAGGCGCTATACCGTTTTGCGGAAGTGGAGCACGACGGCCTGGTTGTGTGCCTGGACGGTGATTGTGAGGTGCCACCCAATTACCTGGCTGTACTCGCCGATTATGAGAAGAGGGATATCAATGGTCTTAGCCTGCACTTTGAACATCGCCTTGACCAACTAAGTGAAACTGAGCGGGAGCGCATTATCGCCTATGAAAACTGGTTGCGCTACTACATCCAGGCCTTGCGCTGGGCCGGTTATCCGCATGCCTTTCACACCATCGGTAGCAGCATGGCAGTACGCGCTTCGGCATACGCTAAAATTGGGGGCATGAACCGCCGTAAGGCCGGCGAGGACTTTTACTTTCTCCACAAGTTGATTCCCCAGGGTAGCTTTGTGGACTGTACCGAATTGACGGTGTATCCCAGCGCGCGTATATCGGAACGGGTACCCTTTGGAACCGGCCGTGCCATGCTCGAAATGGAATCCGGTCGCAAGGCTTTTGAGTCGGTTTATCACCCCCAAATTTTCCGGGAGCTAAAAGCACTGCTCGTTTTACAGGAAGGTATTTTCAGGGGGAAGGGAGAGGAGTGGCCAGGGGCTATCTATGGTTATTTCAAACAGCAGGACTGGCTGAGCGAATTGACTGCGCTGAAAAAGCGTTCCCGCGATCAGCAGCAGTTAATGCGGAATTTCAGCCATTGGTTCGATGGCTTTAAGGTGCTGAAGCTGGTACATCACCTGCGCGATGAAGTGTATGGCTTGAAGCCTGCCATGGCGGCCGCTAAAGAGCTACTGGCCATTGAAGCCGGCACAGCAGGTGAATTGCTGCAAGGCCTGAGGCGGCTTGATAAAGCGGCGTTAAAGCGGTAAATTTCAGTCATGAAACTGCGCTTTAGCAAATACCTGCTGAGCTACACCCTGCCCCTGGGAGTGGCGCTCTCCTTCAGCCGCGAAGGCTGGGCCACCTTCTTCCCGCTGCTGTATGGCTTTATCATCATACCCCTGATCGAACTTTTGCTTCCGCGTGACGACGGTAACCTGGCAGAATGGGAGGCGGAGATTATGAGTAAAGACCGGGTGTACGATTGGCTGGTATGGCTGATGCTACCGGTGCAGCTGGGCTTCCTGCTTTGGTTCTTCCTCACTATTGGTGCGGTGGAGCTATTCAGTATCACTTTTTGGGGACGCACCGTCTCGATGGCACTGATGTGTGGCGTGTTGGGCATCAATGTGGCCCATGAGCTCGGCCATCGCCGTAGCAAGGCCGAACAGCTAATGGCCAAAATGCTGCTGTTCACTTCCCTTTACCCGCACTTCTTTATCGAGCACAATTA
>CAZUCA010000094.1:0-7952 GCA_964619125.1 uncultured Owenweeksia sp.
GTGCCATCGCCAGGATCATCATATCCGAAAAGTCGAGTACGGCGCCAAGGCTTACCGATGAACCGATTACGATAAATACCAGGAAGAGCAACTTGTAAGAGAGCTCCGTGGTCTTGCTACGGCCAAAGAGGAAAGTCCAGGCACGCAGACCGTAGTAGCTCCAGCTGATCATGGTGGAGAAGGCAAAGAGGAAAATGGCGATAACCAGTACATAGGGGAACCAGCTGAACACGCTACCAAAAGCGCTGGAAGTAAGCTGGGCACCACCAAGGCCATCGTCCTGGTAAAAGCCGGTAAAGATCAGTACCAATGCCGTAAGGGTACACACCACTACCGTGTCGATAAAGGGCTCGAGCAGGGCTACAAAACCTTCACTTACCGGGTGCTTGGTTTTGGCTGCCGAGTGGGCAATCGCAGCAGAACCTACCCCGGCTTCGTTAGAGAAAGCGGCACGGCGGAATCCCTGGATCAATACCCCCAGGAAACCACCCAGCAGGGCGTCAGGATCAAAGGCACCTTCGATGATGAGTGAAAAGGCTTCGCCGATATTGCCGATATTCTTAAAGATGATAATGAGTGCGGCCAGCACGTAGAGACCAGCCATAAAGGGAACGATCTTCTCGGTTACCTTGGCGATACTCTTGATACCACCGATGATTACGGTACCCACCAAAATAGCGAGGATCAGTCCGAACCAGGGGCCATAGCCACGCAGGATTTCGAATTCGCCGGAAAGCTGCTCATAAGCCTGGTTGGCCTGAAACATATTACCGCCACCAAAACTGGCGCCAATAGCCAGGATGGCAAAGATTACTGCCAACACTTTTCCGAGTCCGGCCATATTTCTTTTCGCCAGGCCTTTGCGCAGGTAGCGCATGGGGCCACCTTCCACAACGCCGTCAGCACCAATGTCACGGTACTTCACACCGAGCGTACACTCGGTAAACTTACTGGCCATACCCAGCAGCCCGGCGATGATCAGCCAGAAGGTAGCACCGGGGCCACCAAGGGAAATAGCTACCGCTACCCCGGCGATGTTACCAAGACCTACCGTGGCACTTACTGCGGTAGCCAGGGCCTGAAAGTGGGTGACCTCGCCGGGCGCGTCGCTTTCGTCGAACTTACCGCGCACCAGGGCGATGGAGTGGCGCCAGCCCCAGAAGTTTACGCCACCCATGCGGAGGGTGAAGAAGAGGGCACCAAAAATGAGCCACACCACGATAAAAGGAATGGAATTGGTGCGGACGGTGCCGTTAGGGTGGTATACCACCTCGCCGGCATCGTTATATACTTTATTGTCGTAAAGACCCATCGCATAAAAAGGGTCCCAAAAGATTACGCTGGCAAAGCCATCCACAATGGGGCGGAAGGTGCCGTTGAAGCTTTCAGCCACGGCCCTGGTCTCAATTTCGAAGGTTTTTTCTACGCTGCTACCGGCTGCATCCATTACTGTTACGGAGTATTCCACCCCTTCAGCCAGACCGTTAGCCACGCTGGCGTTGGTGTCAACCGACTGGATGCTCCAGTAGTACTTGTAGGGTTCCTGACCACCGGTCACCGACAGTTCGGCGCGGCCGTCGTTGATCTCGTCGCTAATGTTGCTTAGCTTCAGGTCTTGTATCTCAAGGGCCTGTGCCGAGAGCCCCGAAAAGGCAAAAACACAGATTAGTAGTTGGATCCAGCGTTGTATCATATAGTTGTCTTGATTGTTTTTCGCTCTAAAAGGCATGCAATAATCTTAAAAATATGGCTGCCATTCAAATATGAGGCTCATTAAGCGCTTGCAGTGAGCTGCTTGGAGGGCCGAATTATAGTGCTGCTACATTTCTCCATTCGGTCTTATTTGGCCTGTAGGCCACCGCCTTCAGTGCGAAAGTGACCATGTATTAATTGACTTATTTCTCTATTTTGGTAGTCGTCAAAACTTAACTAAGCTTTTTCTACACGATGACTACCAACAAAGAGGCCTGGGGCACCAGGGTGGGTCTGATCCTGGCCATGGCCGGTAATGCCGTTGGGCTGGGTAACTTTTTGCGCTTCCCGGTGCAGGCGGTTCAAAATGGGGGTGGCGCCTTCATTATTCCTTACCTGGTTTGTTTTGTTTTGATGGGTATTCCGCTCCTGTGGATGGAATGGACCATGGGCCGCTTCGGCGGCAAACAGGGCAATCATTCTACTCCTTTTATCCTCGATTCGATGGGGAAGATGCGCTTCTGGAAGTACTTCGGGGTGTTTGGGATTTTCACCAATGTGGCAGTGGCGGCTTATTACTGTTATATCGAGTCATGGACGCTTAGCTATGTCTTCCACTCTATCATCGGTAGCTTCAATGGCCTTGGTCAGGGGGCGGTAGCCGATTTTTTTAATACCTATCTCACCCTGGGTGAGTCTACCACCGGCATTCCCTATGAAGCAGTGCTGTTTTACATTTTGTGTCTGGCCATCAATACTTTCATCCTTTCACGCGGTTTGCACGGGGTGGAAAGGGCCGCAAAAATCGGGGTGCCCCTGCTATTGATTTTTGGTGCTTTTCTGGCGTTGCGGGGTCTCACTTTGGGCACCTCAGGTGCTACCCCTGAACATCCGGATGCGAGTGCCTGGGACGGCCTCAACTTTCTATGGACACCACAGTATGATTCCTTATATAATCCTACCGTTTGGCTGGCGGCGGCCGGGCAGATGTTCTTTACCCTCTCAGTGGGGATGGGGACCATTCATTGCTATTCCTCCTACCTGAAGTCTAAGGATGATATTGCCCTTAATGCGGTGTCAGCCGGTTTTATGAATGAATTTGTGGAGGTGGTACTCGGCAGTCTCATAGTTATTCCTATTGCCGCTGGCTACCTCGGTATCGATTGGGTAAAGGAGAATGCCGGCTTTGGCATGGCTTTTCAAACCATGCCCTACCTCTTCGATCAGTGGGGGAGTGTCATCAGCAATATTGCCGGTGTGTTTTGGTTTGGTCTGTTGTTTTTTGCCGGCATTACCTCCAGCCTGGCGATGGGGACACCCTGGATGGGTTTTATGCAGGACGAGTTTAACTTTAAACGCGTTACTGCCGCCTGGAGCTTTGGCCTGCTCATCTTGTTTATTGGCCTTCCCACGGTTTTGATTTACCAGATTACCGAAAACGGCATAGTTGATCAGGTCTTCTTTAATGAATATGACTATTGGGCCGGCACCATGTCGCTGGTGGTTTTTGCCCTGGCGGAAGCGGTATTATTCTCCTGGATTTTTGGTATTAAGCGCGCCTGGCCCGAGCTAATTTCCGGGGCCGATATTAAGGTACCGGGCTTTTTTAAGGGGGTGATGCTGATAGTGACGCCACTGCTGTTGTTGGTGGTTTTCCTGGGGTCTCTCTTTCTGCCGGAAGGCGGTGATTGGGCCGGGGCCATCGGCGGTATAGCTGAGGGGCAGGGCTGGACGCTCGACCCCGGATCTATCATTGAAATGGTCCAGAACAAGGGACTTCATCAGCAGATTGAACTGGCCGATAGTTTGGAAGTTAAGGAGCGCTTGCAACGAAAGATCGTGCTTGTTAATGCCGCCCGCAGTTTGCTAACCGGACTTTTTGCGGCAATTTGTATCTTGGTGTATGTGGCGTATAAAAAGCGCCGCCGAGTTAGCAACCTCCAAACCGTTCAACCATGAATACCTCCGCACTAGTACTTATGTTAGCCACCCAATTGACGGTGGCCGGGTTTACCATTTATTTCTTTTATAAGGTGCTGAAAACGCCGCCAAAGCCTGAACCCGATTCCTACAACGAAAACGAGGACAAACAAAGGGAGTAGGACATGTGGAAAGGGTTTCGTGAATTTTTCACCTATACCCACCGGCAGCGTAACGGTCTCCTCTTATTGGCGGTCCTGGCACTATTACTAAATGTGTTGATTTATCTCGACAGTCTGTGGCCACAGCCCAAGCCAGAGGATTTCTCCAATTTTGAAAGAGATATAGCCGCCTGGGAAAAACAACAGCAATCAAAGGTTGATTCCGCTGCCAGGGAACTCTTTTTGTTTGATCCGAATAGCGCCGAGGAAGCCGATCTGCTTCGGTTGGGCCTCAATAGGCGCCAGGCACAAAGTATAATCAATTACCGCAGTAAGGGTGGGAGGTTCCGTAAACCGGCCGACCTGGCCAGGATCTATACGCTCGATTCAGCTGATTTCGAACGGCTGCGACCGTATATCCGCATTGAGGAACGGCCATCAGAATTTGCGATTAGCACAAAACCGGTATTGATTCCCGGGGAGTTTGACCCAAACCGGGCCACCGCCGCCGAACTCTCGCAACTGGGATTGTCGGAAAGTGAAGTGCGGGGGATTATTTCCTATCGCGAAAAATTCAAGCCCTTTGAGAAGGCCAGCGATCTTTTAGCAGTATATAACCTCGATTCGCTGCGGGCCAGTGCTTTGCTACCATTTGTGATGATTGACTCCTTGCCGGAGGAAAGCAGAACAATTGAAAAGGCCCCGGTGCTTGTAAACCTTAATACAGCTGACACAAACCTTTTAAAATCCCTGCCCGGCATAGGGTCTGTGTTTGCCCGCCGGATTGTGAAGTACCGTGACCGCTTGGGAGGTTTTCACAGCAAAGAGCAGTTGCTGGAGGTGTATGGCATGGACCGGCAGCGCTATTTGGGGGTTTTACCTTTACTGATACTGGATAATTCCACTGTCAGGCAGTTGAATATCAATGAGCTCGGGTTTAGTGAACTATTAGCTCATCCTTATCTTGAATATGAAGTGGTTCAGAATATTGTTAACTTCCGGGAGAGGGTACGGCGCTATCAATCGGTGGAAGAGCTGCAGCACATAGAGTTGATAGATGCCCATTTATTCAGTAAAATTGCACCTTATTTGACCGTTGACGATTAAACGGAGGAACTCTTTTCCCCGTAAATTACTTAAGTAGAGAGATGGAAGTAACTGAGAATAAAGTGGAAAGCGGGATGTTCTTCGGGCAAACCGAAACCCAGAAGATGATTGCCGAGACCGTAAGGGACTTTTGCGCCCAGCATATCACCCCTAATATTATGGAGTGGGACGAAAGCCAGACTTTCCCCAAGGAAACCCTGCAAAAGCTCGGTGAGCTGGGGTTGCTGGGAGTGCTGGTGCCGGAAGAGTACGGTGGTGCCGGCCTTTCCTATACCGAATATGTTACCGCCATCACGGAGCTGAGCCGGGTTGATCCCTCCATCGGCTTGTCAATGGCAGCTCATAATTCACTCTGTACTGGGCACATTCTGCAATTTGGAAACGACGAGCAGAAAAAGAAATACCTGCCTAAACTCGCTTCCGGCGAGTGGATCGGTGCCTGGGGGCTAACCGAGGCCAATACCGGTTCTGATGCCATGCGCATGAAGGTTACTGCCAAGAAGGACGGTGAACACTGGGTGCTGAATGGTGCCAAAAACTGGATTACCCACGGTATAACCGGTGATGTGGCGGTAGTGCTGGCCCGTACCGGCGAGTTGCTGGATAGCCACGGTATTTCTGCCTTTGTGGTGGAGCGTGGCACCGCCGGCTTCAGCGGGGGCAAGAAAGAGAATAAACTGGGTATGCGTGCCTCGGAAACTGCTGAGATGGTTTTTGACAACTGCCGCATTCCGGCCGAAAATATGCTGGGCAATGAAGGCGATGGCTTTATTCAGGCGATGAAAGTACTGGATGGCGGTCGTATTTCTATCGCTGCCCTTTCCCTGGGAACTGCTCACGGTGCCCTTGATGCGGCCGTAAAGTACAGCAAGGAGCGCGAGCAGTTTGGTAAGTCTATTTCCAATTTCCAGGCAATTGCTTTTAAGCTGGCCGATATGGCTACTGAAATTGAAGCCGCCGAATTGCTTACCTATAAGTCAGCCTATCTTAAGAATAAAGGAGAGAAGGTTACCGATGCCAGTGCCATGGCCAAGCTTTATGCTAGTGAGGTGGCAGTACGGGTGTGTAATGAGGCCGTACAGATCTTCGGTGGCTACGGTTTTACCAAGGATTTTCCGGTGGAGAAATTTTACCGCGATGTGAAGCTTTGTACTATTGGTGAAGGCACCTCGGAGATTCAAAAACTGGTTCTTTCGAAAAATTTAATGAAATAAGAGCTTAATGTTTTGACCATAAAGCTTTTGTTTTTATTTTTGCAGCCCTAAAAATTTTAAAGATTTAAGATGCTTGTAGTTTCTGTAAAAGAAGGAGAGTCTATCGAACGCGCCCTGAAGCGCTACAAACGCAAATTCGACCGTACCGGCACTATGCGTCAGCTCCGTAGTCGTCAGCAGTTTACCAAACCTTCTGTAGCCAGGAGAAAAGAGGTGCTGAAAGCGGCTTACATCCAGGGCAAGCGCCAGGAAGAAGAATAGATAGCATATTGCTCTCGACATATTTTATTGAAAGCAAGGAATTGTACCTTTACAGTTCCTTGCTTTTTTTATGTCTATAGATCAGTTCCTCGATCACCTACGTTTTCAGAAGCGCTACTCTGAGCACACCCTTACTGCTTATCGGGGTGATCTTTCCGATTTCAGTCTTTTTATAATATCCGCCTATGAGCTCGATGAAGAGTGGCAGGAAGTAAGCCATCATATGATAAGGGAGTGGGTGGTGGCTCTGATGGAGCAGGGGATATCAGCCCGCAGTATCAGCCGTAAAATCTCCAGCCTCAAGAGCTTTTATAAATACCTGCTGCGTCAGCAGGTGGTTGATCACAACCCGGCCAGCCAGGTAGTGGCTCCCAAGCAGGCCCGCCGGGTGTTGCGGGTAGCCAGTGAAGATCAGCTGGAGCAATTATTGAGCGGCGAGGATTTTCCGCCTGACTTCTGGGGAAGTACCCAGCGCCTCATTTTTCTTACCTTTTACCATACCGGCATCCGCCTTTCCGAGCTCATTGGTTTAAAGCCGGCAGACGTGGATTTGGAGGCTGGTCGCCTGTTGGTAACCGGCAAGCGCAATAAGCAGCGCAGCATCCCTCTCACTCCTAATTTACAGCAGGAGCTCAGCATATATATTGAGCGTCGCGAAGGGGAGGGGGACAACGTTGAAACCCCCTTTTTATTCTCTTCCAAAAGTGGCAAAAAGCTCTACCCGAAGCTTGTTTATGACACCATTAATATTTACCTTCGGAAGGTGTCCGATCTACAAAAAACAAGTCCTCATGTGTTGCGTCACAGCTTTGCAACACATCTCTTGAACAGGGGTGCCGATCTCAACTCTATTAAGGAATTACTCGGGCATTCCAATCTGGCGGCGACCCAGGTCTATACCCACAACAGTATAGATCAACTCAAACAATTGTATAACAACGCCCACCCGAGGGGTAATCAAAAACATCAGTAAGTATGAACGTACGTGTTCAATCCGTAAACTTTACGGCCGATCAAAAACTGGTAAATTTCATCAACTCTAAATTGAACAAGCTCGAACAGTTCAGCAGCAAGATTGTCAATGCGGAGGTTTTTCTAAAAGTCGATAACACACCCACAAAGCAGAACAAAATCACGGAGGTCAAACTCCATATTCCCGGTCATGAATTCATCGTTAAAAAGCAGTGTCGCAGTTTTGAAGAAGCGGCCGATCTCTCAGCCGAGGTTCTCAAACGCCAGCTGAGGAAGCACAAGGAAAAGGTGCGAGCGATCGCTTCCTGAAAATATTTTTTTGCTGGCATTTGCAGCAATTCAAATTTGTCTTACATTTGCAGTCCGTTTCAAAAACGGGCTGTTCTTTTTTATACTGGAACCATAAAAATGCCTGTGTAGCTCAGTTGGCCAGAGCAGCTGATTTGTAATCAGCTGGCCGGGGGTTCGAATCCCTCCACAGGCTCATTTTTTACAGTAATGGCGGTGCTTTGCGAAGTTTTTGTAAATATTTACCGACAGTGCTGGTAAACTGGAAAATGTTGCTAAGTTTGCAGCCTTTTTCAGCTTTAGAGGGGAGATACTCAAGCGGCCAACGAGGACAGAC
>CAZUCA010000095.1:0-7889 GCA_964619125.1 uncultured Owenweeksia sp.
GGTACAGCTCGCGCTTGGCCGGCAGCATCGCTCCCAAAGCCCCACAGGCCCCATCGGCGTGAAACCAGATGCCCTGCTCTTCACAGATGCTGGCAATATCCTCCAGCGGGTCAATCACGCCCACGTTGATAGATCCCACCTGTGCCACTACGCACAAGGGTGTTTCGCCATTGGCCAGGTCTTCGGCAATCTTTCTCCGCAGATCATCGGGATCCATACTGAAGTCCTCCCGGCTGTTCACCAGTCGTACACAATCGCGCCCCAGGTTGAGCAGGTCCACTGCGCGGACAATGGAAATATGCCCTTCGTGATCGGACATATACACCTTGAAGCTGCCTTCAAACTCATAATTCTGCAGGCCTTTGGCGGTGGTGTCGTAAGGTGCCACATTGCGGAGAGCGCATTCGAGGGCGCTAAAATTGGCCATGGTGCCGCCGCTGGTAAGGAGTCCGCCACAGTCAGTAGGGAAGTGAATCAGCTCCGCCAGCCAGGCGATACAACGACGTTCGATTTCGGTGCCGGCCGGTGAGGCTTTCCAGCCGCCAGAGTTCATGTTGACTGACGCGGCCAGCGCTTCCGCCAGGGTGCCGATCATAGTACCGGAGCCATTGACAAAACCGAAGTAGCGTGGTGAGCCCAGGTGGGTGACGTAGGGTAGCACCTTTTCCTGCCAGTCATTCAGGATCTGGCCAGGCTCCTGGCCTTCCTGCGGCAGCGCTTCCTTAAAAACTTCCTCTACTTCTGCCGAAGTGACGGCCGGGTACACCGGCACCTCCCGGATGGAGACGTAATAGTCTGTAATCATATCTACCACCCGGTAACCCAGTTGGCGGAATTCTTCGGGCTTCAGGTCGGGGTCCCAGAAAGTGTTGTTTGACGTGTGCATTGCTGTGGTGGTTAGGTTGCAAGCGTGGATTTTGATCCCTTGAAATTAGTTCATTAGCGGCTGACTTCAAATCGGGAGTTTGCGATTAGGAATGCTGAAATTGAGTAACTTGAGGGATGGAAGCTTTTGCTTTCCAAAACTTAAACCAACAGCCTAATGAACTTAAGCCCCAACCTTAGCCTGGCAGAGGCCGTAAAAAGCCAAACCGCCATTCGCCATGGCATCGATAACAACCCCGATGATACCGTGCTTGAGAACCTCCGGCGAGTGGCGAATAAAATCTTTCAGCCGGTACGCGATCACTTCGGAAAACCTATCGCCGTAACCTCGGGCTACCGCTGTGAGGAACTCAATACCCGCATTGGCGGCAGTCGCAGTAGCTCGCATTGTAAGGGTGAGGCGCTCGACCTGGATGCCGATGTATATGGAGGCCTTACCAACCGGGATATCTTCGATTATATCAAGGGAAATTTAAAGTTTGATCAACTGATTTATGAGTTCGGAACCGATGAACAACCGGCCTGGGTGCACGTGTCGCTGCGCGCTGAAAATAATCGCCAGGAGATCCTGCGCGCCAGTCGGGTGGATGGGCGCACTAGCTATTCGCACATTTAATCATGCCGCCCCGCTAACACTCGGGGGGCATCTCAGGCTTTAAACGCGGTTCTGAAGGAATATGAGATTCCGGCCTGTCTGCCCTGTCTGCCCTGTCTGCCGACAGGCAGGCGACAGGCAGGCGACAGGCAGGCTCTTCACTACGTTTCGGCGGGAGTATTATCACGAAAAATATTTTTTAATTGAAGTGTATTTAGGTGGCCCCGCTAACTATCGCCCGCATGGCATACAAGGGGGCACCTCAGGCAAGAGCGAGGTCTGACCACCAGTACCTGATGGCCAGCCAAATTCCCACGGCCAATAGCAACAGTTGGAAAAGGTAGCCAATCAGGATATTGCGGCCCCGGTGCTGTCGATTGTAAATTTCATTAAAGGATCGTGACTGGCGCCGAAAGAAATAGGTGAGAATAGCGCCGAACCATTCTGAGGCATGACGGGGAGAATCGGCATCAGTGCTGAAATCCGCTTTTTGTGGTTCAGTTTTGGATTTAGTTTCTTTCACTTTGTCACTGTCTTCAGTAGGTCCTCCACCATCTCCATCCGGCACAGTACCTCCACCTCGTGGCAAAACGACCGCATTCTCAGGCTCAGCTCATTTGCCTTTCTGGGCAGCTTAGTATCGGCCGCATCATAGGTTTCTTTATCCGGCCACTGGGCATAGGCCAGGTACAGCCCCTCGGTTGTTTGGTGAAGGCGTGAGCCCAGGCTGCCGGCGTGCTCATAAATCAGCTCACTGAGCTCACGCCAGGCCGCTCGGAAGGCTTTTTCATGGACACTTTTTACGCTGAATGAATACAGTATACAGTACATGCCGGATTAGCTAAAGCTGAGCTCACCACCACAGCTTGGCTGGCTTTAGCAGTGAGCCAGTTAAGATAAGCAAAAGTGCAAATTGAATATCGGCCTTACTGGTCATTTTGCTCCCTAAAAAAGTTGGGGTCCCTTTTAGACTTATAAAGGTGAGCGCACCCATGATAATTTTATATATCACTGCTAAGGCTTAACTTATCTGAGGCTAATAATTATTAAGCTTATCAAAATTATACCCAGCCCGATAGCGGCAAACATGCCCTGTCTGTCTACCCGGTATACTTTCCTCACTTCTTTTTTAGCAATAATCATCAGGGTGCCACTAAGTAGTATCAGAACCAAGGCCTGATTGGAGAGTGACGGCTGAAGGAAGATGCTGCTTAAGCCTCCTGCCCTGGGAGCAGTCGCCCGGAGGCTCATGACAAAAATGAGGAGCAATTCTGTAGTTCGATAGCTCAGCAGGGTGGCCAACATAAGCCAGCCAGACTTACGACGAAGCCAGAATAGAACTACCGCAATCGGCAACCATAGCAGGGGAATTGCAAAAGTGAAGAAGTAAAAGTCAAAAGCTGATTCAAATTCTGTGAATATTAACTGCAACAGTTCCAGCTGAGACATGATCTGGAAAAGAGAAAGTATGCCGAAAACCAGGGAGATAGATAATATTAGCTTGTGTACCGCTGGTTTTTCTGGGTCAATCGGCTTAAGGAGCTTTTGATATTTGCTAAATCGCTCTCTGCGCTGGTTTTCTTTCTGCACTTGCTCCAGGCGTTGCATTTGCAGCTCCTGTTTTGCGGCGGTAAATTCATTGTCAGTCAGCTTTCGCGTAGTTAACTCCTGGCTGGCTGCCTCAACTGCTGTGGGCTGATAGTCATCGGAGTTTTCAATAATTCGCACTAACTCAAGAGAGGAAAGTTCTTTGTATTTCTCGGAAAAGGAGTTCATGGTGGTAAAGCCGGGGTTCTCAAACAGTAGGGAAAATATAGTATTTCTGTTTATTCCGGTGAGAGTTGGCTCCCCAGCCTTAAACTACCATAAATTATCACAGCTTGTGGCCTAAGCGCTCATCAGCTTAATCACCAAACCCCCGGCCAGCCACAGGAAACTGATGTAAGCCAGCACCTTCAGCACCTTTTCCAGAGCGCCTTTATCGGCCATCTCCATGCCGTCGTGATCTTCGTGCTGCATGCGCTGTGAGAGCCACCACAACCCTCCTGACAGTAGCAGGAAAGCCAGGTTGAGATAAAAGGTATAGTTGAGCTTAAAAAATTCTTTGTCTTTCATGCTGCTTTGGCCGCCCACTTCTGGGATCAGGCCACTGAGTTCAAAGCCGTAATGCAGCAAAATGGAGCTGCCCACCAGGGCCACAAAAAGCATCAGTGCGATATAAAGGGCCATTTTCCAACCGTAGTAGTTGGCGTTGATCCGCAATACCGGAAAGACGATCAGGTCGCTGAAGATAAAGGCCATGATACCGGCAAAGCTCACCCCGTTACTATAAAGAAGCGAGGCCAGGGGAATATTGCCCATGCTGCCGATAAAGGTCATAAAGGCCGCCACCGGTCCTACGATGCTGTGCTCCAGTATCTGCAGGAAGGAAAAGTCCTGCTTATCGCCCCCCACCCCGATAAACAGGGTTTCAAAGAATTCCTTCGGCACAAAGGCGGCAATAATACCGGCAATGGTAAAGCCTACCGTCACGTCCTTCCACACCATATCCCACTCCATGTAGTAGCGCATGCCCACCTTTTGCCAGCCGCGTTCTCTTTTAATCTCCTTGCGCCAGTTGGGTACTTCCTGCTCCTCGTTGTCACCACTGCCCTGCAGCCTTTCGCGCGCCTTTTTAATCAGCTTTTTAGGATGGGTGAAGCGAACAAACAGCCAGGAAATGAGGATCAGCAGCACGCCACCGATGTACTCACCCACCACAAACTGCCAGGAGAGAAAAATGGAAATCACAATCCCAAGTTCTATCACCAGGTTGGTGGAGGAAAGCAGAAAGGCCATGCTGGGGATAAAGCCGGCCCCTTTCTTAAAAAGGGACTTGGTGGTGGCCAGCGCCGCAAAACTGCAGCTGCTGGAGATAAAGCCGAAGAAGGTGGCCAATCCCACCTCCTTGCCACCGGCATCGCCCATCGACTTTTTCATACGCTCCTGGGTGACGAACACCTGGATCATGCTGCTGATGATATAACCGAGGGCAAAGGCCCACAGCGCCGACCAGAAAAAGCCAGCGGTGGTGTAGGCGGCTTCGCCCCAGTTTTTTAAAAATTCACTCATCATTCAATGTTCAGGGGGGAGTATTTAGGCGGCAAAGCGTTCGCAGGCCTCTGCACATTCTTTGCAAGCCCGGGCGCAGTCTTTACAGTGTTGCGTATCATGCCTGGCACATTCGTCATGGCATTGCTGGCAAATCTGCTGGCAAAGCTTTACCATCGCAGCCGCATTGGTGGCGTTCATGGCTAATAGACTGGCAGTGGCCTGGCAGCTTTCAGCACAGGCGCGGTCCGTACGAATACAGTCCACCATTTTGGCGATATCGTCTTCCGATAAGCAGGCATCGGCACAATTAAGACATTGCGCCGCACAGTTTTGAAGGCTTCTAATCAGGTCTTTATTATTCATAATCAGTAAGTTTTTGGTTATCACTTTTTAGTAAAGCAAAAAGCCTGATTATGTTTAAAACTATAGCAGTTTTAGCCGACTGACTATGGCCAGAATAGGGACTGCCATTTGGCAGAGGCCATCACGAGAATTCCGCTTATAAATTCGCCGTTTCATTACCATTAATCCGCAGGATACCGGCCGGTAAAATTCAGCTGCGCAGGCCTGGGCTGAAGCCCTCCAACAGCGCCATTTTTATGGGCTGCCGGTTATGCTCCATGGGCATCCCGCTTCCTTTTCAGTCTGCCTTTGGCTGTTCCAGGCAATAGGCCCTGCCCGGCAGTAGCTGAGCCCCGGCTTCTTTTAGTCTAGTTTTTTTGTGGCTGCGGACTCGTGGATGAGAATAATTTTCCATTGCCCCTCTATTTTCTGAAATACATAGGTGAGGGCACCGTCGTAATTGCTGAGCTCCCCATCCTTACTGCGGTATTCGCCATCTACCTCGTGCGATACCACCGCTACTTCCTCACCAATAAGCTGAACCTGGGGGTCGATCATGTGGTGGCTGTAGCTACTCATGGAAGGCAACAACTGCCGGAGCAGGGCTTCGAACTCAGTTTTGGAACTGGGTCCCTTACGGCCGTGCCAGTAATAAATGATGTCGTTGGCATGGTACGGGGAAATGGCCTCCACATCAAGAGACTCCCAGGCCTGATTGTATTGTCGGGTCAGGGTTAAAATTTCCTGCTCCGGGCTGGGGGCCTGTCCGCTGGCCAAAAGGGTGGTCAGCAGCATTACTAAAGACAGTATAGTGCTTTTCATGTACTGAGCTTAATTGCTTAAATGCCGTCCACCTTATCGGAAAGGCCGCCTGTCTAAAATACAGGTTTTTGTAGTTAAGAAGTTCTGCGGCAGCAAGGGGGCGGCGATTCAAACCGTGATCTGGAGGGGCAAAGTTGGTTTGTTACCTCACAAAATACAGTTTACCACATGCAAAAAAGAGAGTCATTGCTGGTGGTGCATGCCCCTGGCTGGATTTGGGTAAACTGATCTATTTTGACGCTTATGTTGGCATAGCCTCCTTCCAGCCCCAGCATTTTTACTCCTTCAAAATTGCAGGCTGAGATATTATTAAAGAATATAGAAGCGGAATCGAGATTGGCGCCTTTAAAATTGTATCCTGTTATGCTATTGTTGCCAAATTCATGAAAATCAGCCATGGCGGCAGTGTCAAGAACATAGACCAGGTGCATCCTGGGAAACATCACGCATTCGGCACTTTTGGTCTTAACGATGTTGGCAAGATTAAACTCATTATAACCATTTTGACCCAATGAATTTTTACACTCACCGCTGGCGGCGTCATAGTAATAAACGCTGCTGGATGTATTCAGGTCGGTATCCTTGTTTTTCTGGCAGGCAAAGAGGGTCAGTGCGATGGCTATCAGGGATAAAAAATTTTTCATGAGGTTTTAAGGTTTAGGGATCTAATCTATTATTCCTCTAATATAGTTTAGAAAAACGGTTAAAGCTTTTTTAGTTTGGTCAAACTCAGCAGCCCGCCTGCCAGGGCCCCTTTTTGCCAATAACGATAAAACGGTCGCCCTCCAGGCGAAACAAACCCAGGTAGCCACCCAGCCAAAGGCGGCCCTGGCTGTCTTCAAAGCTGCATTGAATGGCATCACTGGGCAATCCATCGCCGCTGTGCCAGTTACCAAAACTCTTGCCGTCATAGCGGTAAATGCCATAGCCCTCGGCGGGAAACCAGATATTGCCCTGGGAATCTTCAAAGAGGCTCCACACTTCCTCTCCTTTTACCCCCTCCGTTTGGTTGAAGTGGGTAAAGCTTTCGCCATCCCAGCGGCAAACGCCCTGGTGGTGGGTGGCAAACCAGAAGTTGCCGGCCCGGTCTTCCAGGATATCGTTGACGGTATTGTGGCACAGCCCCTCGCGGGTGGAAATATTGCGAAGCGATTGCCCGTCATATATAAAAGCGCCGCCATTGCTGCCAAACCACATGCGGCCCTGGCTGTCCTGCAAAATGCTGTGCACGATGCGGGCACTGGTCACGCCGTGCGCGTTGTCCGGCTCGGTTTCGGGCAGGGCGAAGGGGGTAAACGATTTGCCGTTAAAAACTGAGATCCCCTCCAGGGTCCCGACCCAGATCAGGCCTTTGTTGTCGATACTAAGGCTCCAGATGTCGTTGTGAATAAGGCCGTCTTCCACGCTGTAATTGCTGAAATGGCCCGGACGGTCAGGATGGTAGCGCCTAAGGCCGTTTTCGGTGCCAAACCAGAGATTACCCACTTTATCCTCTACGATGGCCCGTACCGCCATTCCCGCAAAACCGTCCTTCATGCCAAAGTAGGTGAGCGAGTCATCTTTATAACGGATCACGCCATCGCCATTGGTGCCAAACCAAAGACTACCATAGCGGTCTTCGTGGATGCGGCGCACAAAGCGGCTGAGTGGCTCCTTCACGGGGAAATAGTGCTCTTCGGGATAGGGACCCGTATAGGCTGTCGGGTTGCAGCCGGAAGTGGTCGGGTTGATTTCAGCCGCACTACGGGCAAGGACGATATTAGCGGGTTGTGGCCGCGCGCAGGACAGCAGACTGAGGATAATGAGGCTTCCGATAAAGGGGGCAAGACTTTTCATACTTATGTTTTAATTGTTGAGCTGAAAGTAGCAGGAAGCACTGGCCCGGGGCGTTAAGCAATGTAAATTAATGTAAAAGCAGCTGTAAAACATTTCAAATGAGCGGCCTATGGGGTAGTTTTGTAGGATGGCCAGGTTTAAAATCGTACTGCTGTTTTTTTTGGGACTTTTGCTACCGGCTGCCCATGCTCAATATCAGCTGGATGAAGCTCATCTGGAAGTGACGCTGCGGATGATCGGCCACCAGCTGCTGTGGCAGGATGGCGATAGCAACTCCCGGGTACTGCCGCTGCAGAAGCTGGGCGATAGTTACCAG
>CAZUCA010000096.1:0-7054 GCA_964619125.1 uncultured Owenweeksia sp.
GCATCCTCCATAAAGCGTGGGTATCTTTCAGTAGTTTTGTAGCTTGTTTTTTGGGCCGGGTGGCGGGCTTATTGCCGCGCTTTAATTGGCCTAACGAAACAAATTTCGTAAGATTATATCCCGCAAGTTAAGTACAAAAATGTTTCTCGAAAACCCTGTTGACCATAATAACCACACCGGCTGGATTGAGGTGATCTGCGGCTCCATGTTTTCCGGTAAAACGGAAGAGCTGATCCGCCGTATGAAGCGGGCCCAGTTTGCCCAGCAATCGGTAGAGATCTTCAAACCGATGGTGGATACCCGCTATCATGAGGATGATGTGGTGAGCCACGACATGAATTCCATTCGTTGTACCCCGGTGGAAAACAGTAGTAACCTGCTGCTGTATGGCGATGGTGTGGATGTGGTGGGTATCGACGAAGCCCAGTTTTTTGACGAGGGCATCGTAGAAGTGGTCAATGAACTGGCCAATCGCGGTTCGCGGGTGATAATCGCCGGCCTCGATATGGACTTCCAGGGCAAGCCCTTCGGGCCCATGCCATACCTTATGGCAACTGCCGAATATGTTACCAAGGTACATGCGGTGTGTGTGCGTACCGGTAATCTTGCTCATTACTCCCATCGCAAGGCGGCCGGTGAAAACCTGGTAATGCTGGGCGAGAAGGAAGAGTATGAACCTTTGAGCCGGGCGGCCTTTAACAAGCTCATGAAAGAGGAGAACCTAAAAAGAAATGGCTAAGCTTGGCATTGAAGCCATAGCAGAGATCCTTGAGGCCAGGAGCTTTCTCGATAAAAAAGAGGAACAGGTGAGCCGGATCTTACTCGACAGCCGTCAATACTCTTCGGCCGCTGGTGTCATATTTTTTGCTTTGCGGGGGAAACGCCACAACGGTCACGACCACATTAGGGAACTTATTGAGAAAGGAGTACGCAATTTTGTGGTGGAGAAAATTCCCTCGCCCCAGCCGGTGGGCGTAAATTTCCTGCAGGTGCACCATGCCCTGGCTGCTTTGCAGAAGCTGGCACGCCATATTCGCATGAGGTCTTCGGCGCGAATTGTGGCCATCACCGGTAGCAACGGCAAAACAGTGGTAAAGGAGTGGCTATCCCAAATGCTGCAAAGCCAGTACAAGGTTTGCCGTAGTCCCAAAAGTTATAACTCCCAGATAGGGGTGCCATTGTCAGTGTGGGAGCTGGAAGACCATCACCAGCTGGGAGTATTTGAGGCGGGCATCAGTCAACCCGGAGAAATGGCTCGACTACAGGAGGTATTGCATCCGCAACTCGGAATTTTTACCAATATTGGTTCCGCCCACGCTGAGAATTTTCGCAATGCCCAGCAAAAGATTGCCGAGAAGCTGAAGCTTTTTGAAGCAGTGGAGGCTTTGGTCTACCAGAAGAACGACACTTTCCTGAGTAAGGAAATAGAGGCTTTTGCCCACGAAAGGGAGATAGAGTTACTGTCATGGTCTTACCTTGATGATTCTGCCGATCTCTTTGTAGCAGAGCGGTCCAGCATTGAAGGCGCCACCCGCTTTCACCTGCAAATGAATGGTGAGGATGTTTATCTTGATTTGCCCTTTAGCGATGAGGCCTCGCAGCAGAATGCGATGCACGCCTTGCGGATGGCGCTCCACCTGAAAATGCCCCTGGAGAGTTTGCGCAGCAGTATGAGCCAGCTGCAAGCGGTAGAGATGCGCCTGCAGATGAAAATGGGCAATAACGGCAACCTGATCATTAACGATGCTTATAACTCCGACCTGGAATCCTTGCGAATAGCGCTGCATTTTCTCGAAAACCATGGCGTTAATCAGGACAGGGTGCTTATTCTGAGTGATATGCTGCAAAGTGGCCTGGAGCCGGCGGTACTCAATGAGCGCATGAGTGAAATAATTGCACGCTTCAGCCTTAAAAAAGTGATTGGCATTGGACCCAATTTATATGAGCAGGGCCTGAAAGTAACCGTGCCCACCGACCTCTATCCCGATACCGAAAGTTTTCTGAGCCATATTTACCGTTATAACTGGAGTAATACGGCCTTGTTGTTGAAGGGGGCCCGCTCTTTCCGCTTTGAAAAGATCAGTCAGCGCCTGGAGCAAAAAAGCCATGAGACGCGGTTAAATATTTACCTCGACCGCATGGTTGGCAACCTCAATTACTTCCGCCGGTTACTGTCACCCCAAACCGGAATTATGGCTATGGTTAAGGCTTTTTCCTATGGTAGCGGCTCTACTGAAATTGCTCATCTGCTGCAGTTTCACGGTGTGGATTATCTGGGTGTGGCTTACACCGATGAAGGGGTGGAGTTGCGAAAAGCAGGGGTTAACCTGCCCATCCTGGTGCTAAACCCCGAAAGGAGTTCGCTGGAGGATTTGGTGACATACCGGCTGGAGCCGGAAATTTACAGCTTCAGCCGTTTGGAGGAATTTGTAGAAACCCTTAGCCGCCTGGGGGTGAGCGAGAGCTTCCCGATCCACCTTAAAATTGAAACCGGCATGCACCGCCTTGGCTTTACCGAAGATCAGCTGCCGGAGCTGGTTCAGCGTCTGAAAAATCTTCCTCAGCTAACCCTGGCCTCGGTATTTTCACATCTCGCTGCCGCCGACGATCCCGATCAGCGTGACTTCAGCCAGGGACAGATCGCACAGTTTGAAAAAATGACGGCCAGGTTGCGAAAGAAACTGGGAGGCAATTTCAAGCGTCACCTTTGCAACTCCAGTGGTATTCTAAACTACCCTGAGGCCCACTTTGACATGGTAAGATTGGGCATCAGTCTCTACGGTATTGGCAGCAATGAAGAGGCAGCGCGTCATCTCAAGGTAGTGAGTGAACTCAAGGCCAGCGTATCACAACTGAAAAAGCTGCAGCCGGGGGATAGTGTAAGCTACGGACGCCATTTTATCGCTGATAAGGAGACAACCATCGCGGTGGTATCGATTGGTTATGCCGACGGTTTCAGAAGAAGTCTCAGCAACGGTGTGGGTGAAGTGGCCATCGCCGGCAAGCGCTACCCGGTGGTGGGTAATGTGTGCATGGATATGATAATGGTAGACGTTACCGGCAGCACCGTAGCCGAAGGCGATGAGGTGGAAATATTCGGAGCTAGCATATCGGTAAACGAACTCGCTGCTAAAATGAATACCATTCCATACGAGCTATTTACCGGCATTGGCCGCCGCGTGAAAAGGGTTTATTTTATGGAGTAACAGCCGCGGCAGTTTACAGCCGGGCCTCCGCGTACTCTTTAAAACTCTCCACCAGCTTCTCACCCTGTTTTTTGAAATGATTGGGCTGAAACCAGCTCACTACCGTCATCAGACCTTCCGTGTTGAACTGGTTCTCCACCCGGTAAAGAGTTTTACCGCCGCCGGCGTCTTCAAACCAGTTGGTTTGATAAAGGTGCACCCCATCGGTGTCGTAGCGTACTTTGTAGAATTGGGGTAAGCCGTTTTCCTGCACGATCTCACGCAACAGGATAGAATCACCATCGTTGGTGGCATAGCGCAGGCGGGCCTTGGCACCGGTGGTGCAGGGCTGGCCTTCGTACACCTCGTAGTCCTTAAGGTCGGGTTGCCAGTCGGTAAAGTACTCGGGCTTGATAAAGAGCTCTATTACCTCTTCAATGGGACGGTTAATAATGGCTTCGTGGGTGTATTTCTTCATGTTTGAGGGTTTGTCAAATTTTTCAAATTTGCTGGGGAGGATGTTATTCCAGCATGTCCTTAACGAACTGCTGTGCTTCGGCGATGCTGAAGTTCTTATTGTAAAGGGCGGCATCGGGTTCAAAGCGGCTGCCGTTTTTCAGGCCGCCCAAATCCTGGGGGGCCATGCCGATATCTTCGATCAGGCTGTTAACTATTTTTTTGGCCTCGGCGTCGTCGCCGGCCAGCTGAATGGCTACGCGATCGTCGCCCTGGCGGAAAGCCCTTTCTACCATCACTTTGTAGTACACCGAGTTGAAAGCTTTTACCACCCGTGCGCCGGGGAAAAGGGACGCGGTGTATTCAGTGCTGCTGAGGTTGGGGTTATTGATTACGTTTTCGGCAATCTCGCCATCGCGACCCGGGTATGGATTGGTGGCATCGATCAGTATTTTGCCGGTGATGGAACTTACTTCCTGCGCTACCATCTCGTTGTGCTTAAAGGGGGTAGCAAGTAATAATACTTCACCGTGATCTACTGCCTCTGTTACCGTTCCTACTTTGGCGCCAACCGAATCGGCCATCTCTTTGAGCTCATCGGGATTGCGCGAGCTGAACATCACCGCATGCCCGGCCTTGGCCCAATGTCGCCCCAGGGTGCCGCCAATCATGCCGGAGCCGATTATTCCGATTTTCATACGCCGGGTTTTCCTGATAAAACCGCTAAAGGGGGTGGGGGTTCGATGGCAGGCTAAAGCAGGGCAGTGTGGTCAGGCAAAGCCACTCGAAGAAGCACTATGAATTACAAAGCGTCGTGGGGGCCAATTTTGCCGTTTAGAGTTTAGGGTTTGAGCCTTGTTTCGAATTTCTCCTGTTAGGATTTAGGGTTTAACCGGCCACTGATTATCATTAATAGAGAACCACAAAGTCAGAAAGGCAGCAAGCATCTCAAAGAAATGACTTGGTGCAGCTTAGAGCCTTTGCGTCTTAGTGGCAAAGGTTTAGAGCTTAGGATCTCAGAGGCTTTTTCGAGTTTCCGGGTTTAGGATTTCGAGTTTAAAACTATCGCCTTCTCGCCTGTCCTTCGACTACGCTCAGGATGACGGCTCGAAGGGGTTACTCATTTAGGATTTGAGCCTTGTTTCGAATTTCTCCTGTTAGGATTTAGGGTTTAACCGGCCACTGATTATCATTAATAGAGAACCACAAAGTCAGAAAGACAGCAAGCATCACAAAGAGGTGACTTAGTGCAGCTTAGAGCCTTTGCGTCTTAGTGGTGAAGGTTTAGAGCTTAGGATTTAAATTCTGTTTCGAATTTAGGTGCTTAGGATTTCGGGTTTCACCAACACCTGCTTAAAAATCCTCTGTGAACCCCCATTTTCTCTGTGGCTCTCTGTGAAATAGCTCAAGAAAAAAAGGGCCAACCTGAATTCCCCAGGCGACCCTCTTTAAATTCTTAAGCTTAGCTCTTGTTATGACGCCGGCTCCTCGTAACCGAGTAAGTCGTCGATGGTCTCGCGGCTCACGGCGTGGTAGTTGGGACGGGCCTTCTGGTAAATATCCATGGCCATAGCGGTTTTGCCACTTTCCTTCAGCGCCCGGTAGGTGGGGGTGAGGAATTTGCGTCGGCCAACACTGATCAGGAATTCCTCCACCCGTGGGTATACCGGCTGGTAGCCACTGCGGATGGTAGGCTGGAACCAGGCGGCAGCGATTTCGCTGTTGCCGGTCTTACTGAAGTGGTAAGCCTTATCCAGTTGGGCCAGCTTGGCGGTGCTCACACCTTCAGGCAGGGCATTGATAAAGTGCAGCCACTCATGGGTTGTCCACTTGTCAGTCAGTTCCTGTTTGGGGAGTTCACCGTCTTCCAGGAATTTCTCCAGGGCCAGGTCCACCACCGCAAATTGCTCCGATTTTACCTCGGGCAGGTTGTCAGGAATACCGGGCTCATAAATCCACTGGTTAAACTTGATGCTGTCCATCTGCTCTTTGCTGAGCAGGTTGGCCTCCACGTAATCCACAAATTCTTCGGTGGTCATTACCTTGAATTTATTGGTCTCAAAGTAGTTTTTGAGGAACTCGTCGAAACGCTCACGACCCACGGTTTCTTCCATCAGGCGCAAGAAGAAATAGCCCTTGTCGTAAGGGATGCTGGTTACGCCCTCATCGGGGTTGCGACCTTCGAGGGCCAGCTTCAGCTTGGTGTCTTCCGGTTTCTCCTTCATGATATCGGCGGCTTCGTCCTGCAGGCCGTCGCGGCTCAGGCTGGCCAGCATTTCGGAGTATTCCCGTCCATACACCTCTTCCATAATGCGGTGCTCAAAGTACACGGTAAAACCTTCGTTGAGCCAGAAGTCGTTCCAGGTGGCATTGGTCACCAGGTTACCGCTCCAGCTGTGAGCCAGCTCATGCGCTACCAGGCTTACCAGCGAGCGGTCGCCGGCCAGAATGGTAGGAGTGGCAAAAGTGAGGCGGGGGTTTTCCATACCACCAAAAGGGAAGGAGGGCGGAAGTACAATAATATCATACTGACCCCAGGCATAAGGCCCGTAAAGGCCTTCGGCAGCTTCCACCATTTTCTCCAGGTCGGCAAATTCATAGGCGGCGGTATCGAGCAACGACTCTTCGGCGTAAACGCCGGTGCGCTTACTGATGGCTTCGTAGTGCACATCGCCTACCGCCAGCGCCAAGAGGTAAGAGGGAATAGGCTGCGGCATCTTAAAGGTATAAGTGCCATCATTATTGCGGTCTTTGGGGTTCTCAGCGCTCATCAGGGCAATCATATCACCGGGTACCCACACTTTGGCAGCATAGGTGAAACGGATACCGGGGCTGTCTTGCGTAGGTACCCACGAACGGGCGAGAATGGCCTGTGATTGAGTAAAGAGGAAGGGCAGCTTTTTGCCGGCGGTCTGCTCAGGCGATAACCATTGCAGCGCCCGGGCGCTGTCGCCGGTTTCGTAGGTGATAGCTACTTTCTCTATATCCTTATTGATGGGAATAGAAAGGGGACGTCCCAGTTCGGCGTTGAATTTGCCAAGCTTATAGTCTACGGTTTCACCATCGGCCATTACTTCTTTGATCTTGAGGCCGTAGGTATCAAAAATGATTTCTGAAGCGTCATCTGAGCTTTCAATATCCCAGGTGGCGGTGGCCATTATCTTTTTCTCTTCAAAGTTTACTTTCGCCTCCCAGTACAGGTGTTTAACCACCGCTTTTTCAGGTACAGCATAGGTGTGGGGATCGTTTACCATGGCAGTTGTATCAGTGTTTTCCGGATTTGCAGCCGTGTCGCCTGGGTTATTTTGGCAAGAAGCCAGTAGTCCCAGAACCACCAGCGGTGTCAAAAGCGCTTTAGTTTTCATTTTAGGAGATATTGTTTTTAAAGTTGCTGCAAGATGCAAATTCTGAGG
>CAZUCA010000097.1:0-6682 GCA_964619125.1 uncultured Owenweeksia sp.
GGAAGGAGCGAGAATGGTGCAAGTTAGCAGAGAACATAATTACATCAGATTTATGCCAATGAAAAATGGAGGCACGAATGGCTTTGAAAAGGGATTCTCCCCTATAAAAGAAAAAGAAATGATAATAAAAGAGGAAGATGTAAATGTAAATAGTATTAACTCCTGCCTTATAAAAAGCTTATCAAATATATAAAGAACAGGCTACAACAATGTATATAGCGGTATGCCGCTTCACGGCTGTTGGTGAGGCAAGTCCTTTTCCATAATTTATACCACGGTCGACGCGACCCGGCCCGCTCACTGCACCCCCTTTACACGGTAAGTTGGCGCAAAATTGAGATGAATACCTTACGCTGCTGGTTTACCACCTCCTCCTGGCCCACCAAAGCCGCATACTTACTCACCTGGCCTTAATCTCTGATCCTGATTTTCTGCCGGCCTGTGATCAGGCTTCCCCCAGCCTATCCTGCCAAACGCAGCGCAGAAACCAGAGGGATGATATAACGGCGCTAACCACAGCCAGGGAAAATCGCCAAGGCCTGACCGCAGCCGCCGCAAGCAAAAAATCGCCCTTCCCTCATTTTGTGTTGACAATTAGCTTAAATTTATGGTAAACAGCCAATTGCGTTATGAAAAACAACAACACCCAATCACGCAGAAATTTTCTGGGTATGCTGGCCACCGGCGCGCTTGCCTCAGGAGTTTCATTTATCCCGAACTCACTTCTTGCAAGTGATCAACTTAAGGGAGAGGCCGACTTCCTCCTTAAGGATTTAGATACTGGTGCCGATAAACTGGAAGCCGCACTGCAAAAAGTGGGCAATATGAAGCACCCGGTGTGCTATGATATTTCACAGGCCATTCCCTGGGGTATCATCTGGTCAAATGTTTACTATATGACCAACAAACAAACCGGCACAGCAGAACAGAATATTGGCATGCTGAATGTGCTGCGCCACCATGGCATGTACTACGCCATGAACGATGATGTAATCGCCAAATACAAGCTGGGGGAGTTTTTCCACGTGGAGGATCCCACCACCAAGGCCATGGCCATGCGCAACCCCTACTATGAACCCACCAAAGGCACATTCCCGGTAGAAGGACTGAGTGGCATCAAGGGCTTACAGGAAATTGGCGCCAAATTTTGCGTTTGCGATATGGCACGAAAGGTAAATGCCATGTTTATCGCCCAAAAAATGAATGCTGACCAGGAAACAGTGTACCAGGATTTAGTTGATGGTACCCTGCCGGGAATAATGCCGGCCCCTTCAGGGGTATGGGTATTAGGGCGGCTGGCCGAAAACAAGATTGCCTATATCGACGCCAGTGTTGGCTAAACTGTCAAATCCCGGATCGCTCCGGTCCGGGATGTTTTTAATCTAATCCTTTATAATCATTGTTATGAAAAGTATAGCATTGGGCCTCCTGCTATTGGGAGCTATCTATAGTGGCCTGGCCCAGGAAATTCCTATCAAAATTGTATTTGATGTAACCAGTCCCAACGAGAAGGTGCATCAGGCAGCCATCCGTCACGCCAAGGCCATGGCCAAGGCTTATCCCAACTCCCAGTTTGAGGTAGTGGTGTACAGTGGGGCTATTGACATGGTATTGGATGGTAAGTCATCAGTACAGGAAGACATCGAAAGCCTGGCGGATCATGCGAACGTCAAAATTGTGGTATGCCAGGGCACCATGAAACGCTATAAGGTTGACCAGAGCCAAATTATTACTGGCGTGGAATCGGTGGAAGATGGCATCGTGGAAATCGTGGAGCGACAGAACGAAGGCTGGGGCTATATTAAGGAAGCCCTCTGATGTTTCTGAAAATCAGAGCTAATCTCCCTTAACCCATGAGCCCACCGGACAAACAGATCAAATCGCTTATCCGCGCGATCTACCTTGTTGCGGCCCTGCTGCTCATTAATATGGCCCTTAACCTTTATTACCATCTCAACAAGGCAGCGCCGGAGGAGCCGCCTGTCCAGGAACAGAAAGCGGCCTGGCAACCGCGATCCATCAGAAGCGATATTCCCCGGGGTCCCAGGGGTGAGCAGATTTACTACGGCTATGAGATCCTCAACAATACCTCATTTTATATAGGGCCCCTGGCTGAAGATGAGAAGCTGAGATTAGCGGGAAACAATCTCAATTGTACCAATTGCCATCTCAATGCCGGTCGCAAAATCGGATCGGGATCATTTGTGGGCGTGGCCGGGCGTTTCCCGCAATTCCGGGGTAGGGAAAACAAGGAAGGCAGCCTGGCCGATCGCATCAATGGCTGTATGGAAAGGAGTATGGACGGCAGGGCGATGGCCGAGGATCAGCCTGAGATGCAGGCGATAATTGCCTATATGGAATGGCTAAGCGAGGACGTTCCGCCCGACATAGAAAAACTTTACCGGGGCTATAGTAAAATTAATATCCCCACCGCCAGGGCCGATACCGCCGTTGGCCATGCCTTGTATAAAATACACTGCATCAGATGCCATATGAAAGGAGGGCTGGGATTAAAAAATGAGGCCGATCCAAAGATGGCTTATATCTACCCACCCATTGCCGGTGACGACTCCTATAATGACGGCGCGGGAATGTACCGGGTGATTACCGCCGCGGAGTTCATCAAGGCCAATATGCCTTTTGGCGCCACCTATGATCAGCCGCAGGTAACGGATGAAGAAGCCTACCACCTGGCCGCCTACATCAATTCCCTGCCGCGGCCGGCCAAAACCAATAAGGAACTGGACTTCCCTAAAATTGAACTTAAACCGGTTTCAACGCCCTATGGCCCCTGGGCCGATAGCTTCAGCGCCGAGCAGCACAAATACGGCCCCTTTCAGCCTATTATGGCCTATTATCAAAAGGAATACGGTTTGGAAAAGTCAAAGTAGTCAGTCCTTTTTGCGGGTTTCCCTAAAAGTTGATTAATTCTAGCCGGCAAAAACCGGAAACTTACTGGCCTCGCCATAATCCTTGATCTTAATCTGCTGCAGGCTTGCCATATCGGCTACGGAAATTTCAAAATCCACTGCAGCATTGGCTTGCATATGATCGGGCTTGCTGGTTTTGGGCAGCGGCAGTAAGCCCAGTTGCAGGCAGTAGCGAATGCCGAGCTGGGGCACCGATACATCGTATTTATCCGCCATTTCCTTTGCTTCCTCGTTTTTCATCAGCTCGCCGTGGCCTATGGGTGAATAGGCTTCCACCAGGATGTTGTGGTCCTGGCAGTACTGAATCAGAGCAGTGGGCGTGTTGCCAATGTGCGCCAGAATCTGGTTGACCATGGGTTTTACGCTGCCATGACCGAGGATATTCTGCACATCTTCCTTCTGGAAGTTGGAGAGACCGATGGCTTTTAGTTTGCCGGCTTTATAGGCTTCCTCCAGCGCTTGCCAGGCTGCGCGGTTGCCTTCAAAATAATGGTCATCCCCCTTAAACTCTTTCCAGGGCTTGGGGCTGTGGATGATCATCAGATCTATATAGTCCAGTCCCAATCTTGCCAGCGATTCATCAATGGAGGCTTTGGCCTCTTGATAGGACTTTATTTCTGCCGCCAGTTTGGTGGTGATAAAGAGTTCTTCACGCTTCACGCCACACGCGCGGATGCCCTCTCCTACCCCTTTTTCGTTTTGGTAGGCCTGGGCGGAATCGATATGGCGATAGCCGATTTTCACCGCCGCTTTTACGGCCTCTCCTACTTCATCATCACTGATAAACCAGGTGCCCAGCCCTAGTTTGGGGATCTGCACCTCATTAAACAGCTTGTACTTCTCTTCTAAAATCATTCTTTTTCGTTTTAAAATTCAATGCAAAAAATCCTTCTCCCTTACCCTTTGCCAGCAGTTTAAAATTCCTTTATCCATATTGGGATTAATTCAAATCATAAGGTAACTGTTTAAAAAGCTAATAGCCTGAAACCCCTTTAATAATCCCATTGGGCCAATCCCATAGGGTCTTTGAATCTGTCCATCAAGGAGAAATCACCTTTCAAGGGATCTAAGCCCGGGGCTTTAGCTAGCTTTGCCCCAAGTCTGACTGGCCAAGTGAAAAAGAAAAACCCCAAGCGCTATACCGAAGGTAAAATCCTCAACTCATTGGTGAGTTTGGCTTTGCCCATTATTATGGCCAATGTGTTACAAACCGCCTACCAGCTGATTGACACCTTTTGGTTGGGGCGCCTGGGAGCCAATGCCGTGGCTGCGGTTAGTATCAGCTTTCCCATTTTGTTTTTGATTCTGTCTATAGGTGCCGGTCTTACCCTGGCCGGAACGGTATTGGTAGCGCAGCACAAAGGCGCAGAGAGTCAAAGCAAGGTAAATTACGCTTCCTCCCAAACCGTATTTGTCATCTTCTTTATCTCCATCCTGCTGGCCTTTATAGGTTTTTATACCGCTGGCCCCATGATGAAGCTGGTAGGCGCTGGTCCTGAGATCCTGGCCGACTCGGTGGCTTACTTTAAAGTTACCTCCTGGGGCTTCGTTTTCCTCTTTCTTTTTTTTGTTTTTCAATCGCTGATGCGCGGCATTGGTAATGTGATGCTGCCGATGTATATCATCCTCTTCACGGTGATGCTCAACCTCTTGCTCGATCCTCTCCTCATTTTCGGCTATGGACCGGTACCCGCCTACGGCGTAGCCGGGGCAGCGGTAGCAAGCGTTATAACCCAGGGCCTTTCAGCAGCCTTAGGACTTATTATACTTTTCCGGGGTCGCAAGGGTATAAAAATAAGTATCAGGCATATGCGCTTAGATCTGCCCTGGACCCGCAAGCTATTTCAGCTCGGTATTCCCGCTGGTTTGGAAATGTCGACCCGCGCTGCCGGTATGACGGTGATGATTATGCTGGTAACCAGCTTTGGCAGTGAGGTAGTGGCGGCCTATGGTATTGGCGCCCGCATCCTTAGCCTGGTGGTGGTGCCCGCGCTGGGCTTCGCGGTAGCTACCACCTCCCTGGTGGGTCAGAATATCGGCGCCCGTAAAATTAAGCGGGCCGAAAAGATCGGTGACCTGAGTGCCCGTATTGCTTTCTGGGGGCTTACGGGGGTAGGGCTGTTACTTTTTGTATTTGCAGAGGCCCTCACTACTTTTTTTGTTCCCAATGATCACCAGGTGATTAAGGATGCTGCCCTCTTTATCCGCATTATGGCGCCCAGCTTTGGTTTGCTCGGGGTGCAACAGGTACTCAGTGGTACCTTCAACGGCGCCGGTTTTACCACTGCCTCCCTGCTGATTTCGGTTTTCAGTCTTTGGATCGTACGCTTTCCGGTGGCTTTTATACTGGCTGAGAAAACCAGCTTGGGTTTTGAAGGAATTTGGTGGTCCTTCCCCGTTTCCAACCTGCTGGCCGCGGCGCTGGCCTTTGGCTACTACAAGATGGGCTATTGGAAGCTGCGCACCATCAAGCGGCGACACCTCAATTGACAACCGGAACTAAAAGAAAAAAATGGCTGCCGGCATGGTACCGGCAGCCAGCTAATCTAGCGGTAGCTGTAATAAGCTAAGCCAAAGGGGTTGGTGCCCACCCTTACGCTGGTTGAAAATGTTGGCGCAGGACTGAGTGTATAAATGCTGAGCTGATCAGCCGCCCCACCGGAGTGGGTTACAAAGAGCTTGTCTTCAGCATTATTTATGGTGAGGTTATGAGCTAGCGGGAAGGGAGCCGGAACCGGGGCTCCGATCATACTGCCGCTGGCCGTTTCGAAAGTCGCCAAACGACTGTTGGCAATATCAGCCGCATAAACATAGTCTCCACTGCCAGGCATAAAAATGCCATGGGCATTATCGAGGTACCAGCGGTCCACCACCTCCATGCTGCTGCGGTCAATCACATAAACCGAATCGCTACCCTGGCAGGGAACGTAGAGCAGGTTGTTAACATCGTCAGCAAAGAGGTGTGGGTCCTTCCCTACCGCCACGCGGTCTACCTCCTGGTATTTATTGGTGTTGTACTTTACGATATAGTCGTTGCTACCCACCAAACCCAATACACTTACATAGGCGTATTTTTTATTGGGATCAACGAAAACATCGTGTGGCTTGCCGCCCATACTTACCAGGTCAGCAGGCGTGGCAGCGTTAGCTTTCACCTGCATGGAAACGGCATTGATAACGGTGGTGGTGTTATCCACGTCGTTGTTTACCCACAGCTGGCGGCCATTGGCTGATTTCCACATGTGAAAGACTCCTGCTCCGGCCGGAATGGTAGCGATCACAGAATAGGTGTCTTCGTCAAAAGCCACCACCCGGTCATTAGCGCGATCGCCCACAAACACCGCTTTGGCCTGGGGTACATGCACCACATACATGGGTTCGCCGTTATCAGGCATGGCATAAGTACCTAATACAGCATTGTTGGCAGCGTCGATCACCGAAATATCACCGGAGGTACGGTTAGCAATCACCACCCTTTCCTTAGTGGACTTCTTTAGTTCAATATCATCAGCGGCAGGACTGACCATGGCATCCTTTGAGCAACTGCTAAGCGCGATAGCAAGGATCAGCAATAGTAAATTGTAAATGCTTTTCATAGATGTGGAATTATGAGGTTTATAAGTAAATCAACTCAGAAAATGAATCATAAAACACTTTCCACCAACAAGTTAACTATAATACCAGCAGCTTGAAAGCAACAGGGAAAATGTTACTTTTTCGTGATTTTTACGTGAGAAAGCAGTGAGGAATTT
>CAZUCA010000098.1:0-6197 GCA_964619125.1 uncultured Owenweeksia sp.
GACTGATTCAGGATGGGCAGCAAAGCAGCCAAAAGGTGATGAAGTACTAACTCTCTGTCAAAAAAAAAAATCTAAAGGCCGGTAGAATCAAAACTACCGGCTTTTTTTATGACTGATCCTAAAGCTTTTAGCCGCTGATTAATCAGTGCTACCCACAGGGAGTAGCCTGAGAAGTAAACATTTGGCGGGGGCCATATTGTTAATAGCATTCCCGATCAGCCAGCATTAAGGCCCGGGTCATGCTTTTAATTAAAAAAATAGACATGAAAATTTTAAGATCAAGCATTCTGGTACTGGCGCTAGCCCTTAGCACTGCCGCTTGTAGCAATAACTCCGATTCGGACAATGATACCGGTGAGGCCACCGAAATGGATGACCACTCTGGCAACAGGGATGATATGGATGGTGATGACCACGCCATGGACCATGACAAAAACAACACGAGCACTGGAGATGCGCAGAATAAAAACGCTGATGAAAACAGTAAAACAGCGCGTGAACGCCAAAAGGAGCTGGAGCTGAGTAAAAAAGAAATGAACCGCCTCGACAGCCTCGATGCCGGCCTGGAACTTATGACCACCACTCTTACTGTTCCGCAGGCGAGTCCGGTAATATCGGGCTACCTGGTGTTAAAAGAGTCACTATTCAAAGGTGATAAGGCCGCCATAAAGGTCAATGCTCAAAAAGTGGTAAATCAACTCCAGGATCTGGATGATGAGCTGGCCGAGGAAATAAGGGATGAAGCCCTGGAGGTGTCGAGAGAAGATGAAATGGAAGAAATGCGGGAAGAGTTCTACGAACTGTCAGTACACATCTACCAACTGGCCAAGCAGGTAAACACCGGGGTACGCCTCTATTGGATGCACTGTCCTACTGCTGAGTTCGACGGCCACTCCTCGAGCTGGCTCAGCAGCAATCAAACTGCCCGCAACCCCTATTTTGATGACGACAACAAAGCCTGTGGCAAAGTAAAAGAGGTTCTGTACTAACAAAGTGACCTTGTCCTGATTAAAAGTGAATAGTTTTATCGAGAGCCGCTTCAGTTTTGAGGCGGCTTTTTTATGCCCCGATGTTTCCTATTGCGTGGCCCGCTATTCCTTAAATTAAGGGCAACCAAAACTACGCACCTCATGAAAAATGCCATTCGCTGGTTTGAAATACCAACCAAAGACCTTGCTCGTGCCAAAGCGTTTTACCAGAGGATTTTTGGCATCAGCCTGCAGGACTTCCAGCCCAATGACAGGCTGCAGATGGCCCTCTTCCCAACCGATCAGGATGGAGTGGGAGGCGCCCTCTGCCACAACCCTGAATTTTATACACCCTCTACCCGTGGTGTATTGGTTTACCTTAACGCCAGTCCTGATCTGCAAAAAGTGCTGGAGCTGGTGGAAAGTTCCGGCGGTAAAGTTATTCAGTCCCGCACCCAGCTAAGTGAGGAGATAGGTTATATGGCCATCATTGAAGATTCTGAAGCTAACCGGATAGGCCTGATGGCAGAGCGTTAGCGGCCTGAAATAGGCCTTTAGTTGCAGGCTTGTCTCTCTCTTTCTCCCTTGATTTGTACATCTAAAACCAATCACCAATGAAATATTCCAATACTGTTGATATTAACTTGCCCCGCCAGCGGGTGATTGAGCTATTCGACTCAAGCGAAAATCTATCCGAGTGGATGCCCGGTTTACAAAGCTTTGAGCCTATAAGTGGCCAGCCCGGGGAAGAGGGCGCCAAAAGCCGTCTGCGTTTTAAGATGGGAAAACGGGAGATGGAAATGATTGAAACTATTAGCAAACGGGATCTCCCCAAGGAGTTTCACGGCACCTACGACACCAAGGGCGTACACAACATTCAGGAAAACTACTTTGAAGAAATCGATGCCAACACTACCCGCTGGACCTCACACAGCGAATTTCAGTTTGCAAGCATCGGCATGAAGCTGATGGGCTGGCTGATGCCCGGCGCCTTTAAAAAGCAAAGCCAGAAATTTATGGATAACTTTAAGGAGTTTGCAGAGAGTAGGGAGTAGTGAGGTGTTAGCCGTGAGCAATGAGATGTGTGCTTTTAGCTGCAGGCTTCAAGTCGCAAGCTGTAGGCTATTAAGTAGATAGTATCAAGTTTTGGACTGTGGCAGTTGGCTCCAGTTGGCAAGCGGAAAGCTTTTAGCTCTTAGTGGCCAACTATCGGCAGGAGATGCGAGTTTGCTGCTAATGGCTTTAAACCCTGTCTGAACTGGCGCCAGCCGGGTAGGCTTGTTTCTTTAAAACTTTAAAATTAAAGCATGATCCAGCACTGTTGTGATGCCAATCAATTTTTTGATGCGAAAGAGGCAGCAGCTAAAGCCAGGGCCTTTCGCCGCAAGGGAGCGCGTGGCGCCAGCCGTCGTTTGCTAAAGATGATGCAGCCAGCCGTAAAGGCGGGAGACAGTTTACTCGATATTGGTGGTGGCGTGGGAGCGCTGGGCTTGGAGCTGAAGGGGTTGCAGCAATATACGGCTGTTGATGCTTCCCTGGCCTATCTTTCTGAAGCGCAGAAACTTTTTACAGAACACCAATGGACCGCTGAGCAACTGCGATTTGAGGGGGCTGATTTTACCGAAGTAGCAGCGGCAACCAAAGCTCACCACCATGTTTGTCTTGACAAGGTGATCTGTTGCTACCCCAATATGGAGGAGCTACTAAGCAAGGCCTGTGAAAAGGCGGAGAAGCAAGTTGGCCTGGTGTATCCCCTTACCGGCCTCATCCCCTCGCTGTTTCAGGCGGTGGGTAACTTTTATTTCAAAATTAAAAAATCAGCTTTTCGCGGCTATCTGCACCCGCGTCAGAAGGTGGCGGCCCTGCTTGAAAGTCATGGTTTTCGCTGTACCGCCTCGAGCTGGGGCATACCCTGGCGGGTAGAGGTATGGAGGAGGCAGTAACCAATATTAGGGCAATGGCTCAAAATTCAAGTTGCAAGGTTGAGGAAGCAATTTATTAGCTGCAATTAACAGTATGGCGCCCTTCAATACCGGCAGTTGCCAACACCTGATTGCCATACTCACCAACATTTCGTTAACGGTGGCTGTCAAAGTTTTGCCAAAGCCCCTCCCCTTCCGAAATTCAGTTGCCGAAGCTGCGTTTTAAGGACTCATTCTAAAACCTGAACTATGAAAAGTTCCCGCGACTGGATTGAGCACTTCCAAGACAATCTCACCCTACAACGAATAAATTGGCAGCAGGAGGCCCGTATTACCCCCCGGGAAAAAGCCACCATTCTTTATGGCCTGAAGGCCTGGCAAAAGGGCGAAACTTCTGACGGCAGTCATCTGCGTAAAGCCGCCGCTCGCTTTGCCGAAAAACACCAGGATCCTGCTTACCTCAAGGCCATTGAACTATTTATTCAGGAGGAGCAAAAGCACGGGGCCAATTTGGGCCGTTATATTGACCTTATTGGCGAAAAGCGTCTGCAGTTTGACTGGGGCGACTTCCTCTTCCGCAAGATCCGCTATTTTAATACTAATATGGAGGTATGGACGGTAACGGTGATTATTGTAGAAAGTGCTGCTCAACTGTTTTACCAGGCACTTAAAAACGCCACCAACTGTCCACTGTTGAGGGAAATCTGTACCGACATTCTTATTGATGAAGCCCATCACATCCGTTTTCAAAAAGAGCGTTTGATACAAATTCTGGCCCAGCGTAATTTCTTGCGCTTCCACCTTTCGCTGGTCGCCTATTTCATCTTCTTCCGACTTACCACCTTTGCGATCTGGTTTGCCCATCATAAAAGTTTTGAAGCGGGCGGAATCAAACGCAGTAAATTCTTTGGCCTGATGAAGCACAAGATTCTGAGAGCTTTTGACATTCGACGTCAGCGGAAAGTAATGGCAGAGATAAAGCCATTAGCTGTGAGCTCTTAGCAAGGCGCTTTTGAGCACCTGCTATCCAGATTGCAGCTCCGCCAGGCGTCGCTGCAGGTAATCTTGCTCCACCCGGTTTTTGGTAAGGCCTGCGGCCTTTTGCAGATGCTGCCGGGCCACCTCCTTTTGTCCCAGCTCCTCCGCAAAGCTGGCGTACACCGCGTGGAATAAATGATGACCATCAAGATCCTGAGCCAGTTTTTCAAGCTCGGTCAGTGCCGGCTCTGCTCCTGCCGCCTTTGCCAATATCACCAGGTAATTGAGGCGGGTAAAAGCATCGTTGCGGAAGTTTAACAGCAACTGATAGGTATTCAAAATCGCCTGCCAGTCTATCTCCGCATGAGAAGGGGCAATATGGTACTGAAACTCGATGGCCGCCTCCAAATGATAGGGAGTGACCTCTTCACCGGCCGAACTGCGGTTGAAATAATAAAAACCCCACTGGATCAACTCATTGTTCCAGCGCCGCCGGTCCTGCTGCTCCAGCACCACCAGTTCCCCTTCCTGCCCGGTACGGGCCTCAAAGCGGGAGGCCTTAAAGCTCATCAGACTTACCAGGGCAAAAACGGGCGCTTTGCTGCAATAGGAGTGATTGGCCAAACGAAGCGCCAGGCGGAGGGCCTCACCACAGAGATCTTCACGGATAAGGTCATCGCCGCTGCTGGCTTTATAGCCCTCATTAAAAATCAGGTAGATCACTTTTAGCACCCGCTCGAGGTAGCGGTCGAGGTCTTTGCCTGCGGGAATATACAAACCGGGAATACGATCGCGGAAGTGTTGCCGCGCCCGCTGCACTGATTTTCTGGCCGTTTCTTCTTTCAGCCAAAGCGCCCGGGCAATTTCGGCCACACTAAAACCACCGATAAGCTTCAGGGCCAGCAGCAAACTGTCGCGTTCCGCCAGCTTAGGATTGCAGCAGGCAAAGATCATCTGCAGCTGCTCGTCTTCAATCTCCTTCCCGGTTCGTACCAAGAGAGATTCCTCGCTTAGCTCTTCCCTGTCTACCCACGCCTCCGTTTTATTTTCGCGCCGCAGCCTGTCTATCAGCTGGCGATACGCCACCCGGTACAACCAGCCTTCCGGGTTGGACGGAATGCCTTTATGACCCCAGAGGCGCATGGCCCGGATCAATGCTTCCTGTACTGCATCCTCCACAAACTCAAGATGCTGCAAGCCAAAACGGGCACTGAGGCCAGCGACAATACTACCGTACTGGTGCCGGAAAAGGTGATCAATTGCCTGGTGGACATTCTGGAACATGGCGAGAGCTGTCCGGTAAAGATAGTGGGGAGTAGTGAGATGTTAGTAGAAAACGGTTGGCTGTTAGCGGTGAGCAATTAGCTTTGAGCAGATGGTGTTTGGATACAGCCGGACCACCGGCGTCCAGCTAAAGGCTCACAACTCACAGCTCGGAACTACATATCCATACTCATAATCTCACGCACCTCCACCGTGCCCTCGTGCTCAAAAATGGGACAGCCCAGGGAAATGTCAGTGGCCTTTTGCAGGTCATCGGCTTTTACGATCAGGTAGCCCCCTACAATCTCGGCGCCCTCGGCAAAGGGACCGTCGGTAATGGTTTTGCCATCAGAGCCTACCACCTTGCCCTCATTACCCAGGGGCAGGCCGTCTTCCAGCACTCCCTTTTCGGCGAGGCCGTTCATCCAGGCGCCCCACTTCTGCATATGGGCCTGCATTTCCTCGGGTGATTGAGCAGCACGGCGGGCATCGCCGCCACGGAATAAATACAAAAACTTAGTCATGATTATTGATTTTAAAAATTAGTGATTGGATTCTAAAATGCCTTTGATGTTCTTCAAATCCTTAGTGGTTGCCTTACGCATGGCTGTCGCCATAAAGGGGGCCAGCCAGCGCGAAAATCCGGCAGGACGGCCGCGATTGATCAGCCGCATGCGGGTGGCATTCTCCCCAACCGCTTCCCACTCGTAGGTGGTTTCCATAGGGAAAGGTCCCTGGGCGGTGGCCATTACCAGCCGCTGAGCGGGCCGGTACTCCCGGATTTCATAAGTATACTCGAGGCGGCGCCCCATGAACTTCGCCACAAAGGCCGCCTGGGCTCCTTCCCGCAGTCCGGGTTCACCTACCCACTGCGACTCTTTTATATTGGCGTACCACTCGGGAGCGTTCATGGGATCGGCAGCATAGGCGCTCACCTCCTCCACGGGACGATCGATCAGGGTTTCCACCTCTACGCGCAGCTCCTTCATCAGGCTACTGGCGTTGGTTGTCCCTGGCCTTTTTCCACCAGGTCTTTCAGGCTCTTCATATAAAGGGCCCAGTGGTA
>CAZUCA010000099.1:0-5565 GCA_964619125.1 uncultured Owenweeksia sp.
GACGCCGGGATGCGAGCCGGTTTTGGCTGGAAGCATGGCCCCTTTGAAATTTGGGATGCCATTGGGGTAGAGGAGGCGGTGACGATGATGAAGGCCGAAGACCATGAGCCCGCCAAATGGGTAACGGAAATGTTGGCAGCAGGTCAGCAGTCCTTTTACGAGCTTAAAAATGGCGTGCAGCATTACTGGTCTATTCCTGATAAGGAAATGAAGGAGGTACCCGGTATTCGCGAGCTCATTATTCTTGATCACATCCGCAACACCAGGGAGGTTTGGAAGAATGAGGACTGTGTGGTGGAAGATCTCGGCGATGGTATCCTCAATATAGAGTTTCGCTCCAAAATGAACAGCCTGGGCGGCGGTGTGCTGGCTGGCATCAATAAAGGCATTGAACTGGCGGAAAAAGATTTTCGCGGGGTGGTCATCGGCAACCAGGGCGATAATTTCACCGTGGGAGCCAACCTGGCTATGATCTTCATGTTTGCCGTAGAGCAGGAGTGGGACGAACTCAACTTTGCTATCAGCCACTTTCAGAATACTATGATGCGGGTGCGCTACTCAAGCATCCCGGTGGTGGTGGCGCCCCACCAAATGACCCTGGGCGGCGGCTGCGAAATGACCCTGCATGCCGATGCGGTACAGGCTTCTGCTGAAACCTATATGGGACTGGTGGAGTTCGGGGTAGGGGTTATTCCCGGCGGTGGCGGCACCAAAGAGCTGACCCGGCTGGCTTCGCAGCGCTATGTTAAGGATGATGTGGAGCTCAACGTATACCGCGAAAATCTTATAAAAATTGCCCAGGCTAAGGTGTCCACCTCGGCGGTGGAGGCTTTTAAGCTCGGCTTTATGCAGGAGGGCCGCGATCGCATTACGATGAATCGACGCCGCCTTATTGCTGATGCCAAGGAGAGGGCCCTGGCCCTGGCTGAAGTGGGCTATCGCATGCCGGTTAAGGAGAAAGACATCAAGGTGCTGGGTAAACAGGCCCTGGCGGCTTTCAATGTAGGCGCTCACCAGATGCTGGAAGGCGGCTATATATCTGACTACGAAAAGAAAATGGTGCAGAAACTGGGTTATGTAATGTCCGGGGGCGATCTCAGTGAACCTACCTGGGTTTCTGAACAGTATCTGCTCGATCTCGAACGTGAAGCTTTCCTGAGCCTTTGTGGGGAGAAAAAAACCATGGAGCGCATTCAGCATATGCTGAAGACCGGGAAGCCGTTGAGGAATTAACGTGCAGTATCCGGTATCAGGAATTAAGTATTAGGTTTTAATGTTCACTCGAAAGGAGATAATAATCTTTTTTAATTAAATAAGAAGGCTCTGGGAGGTACCGATATTGATTTCGCACGTTTTGTTGATATAAGTAATGGCTCTGCCAGTGAGTTAGAAACCCAATTAATCCTTTCCTATTGTCTCGGTTTTTAAGCCAGGCAAAGGTTGATGAAGTCATTGGATCGTTGGAGATCATCCGCAAAATGAATTTTGAATTATTGGAAAGTTTAAGGAAATAATCAGAGGGCCTGATTCCTAATACCCTCTACATAATACTAAGAATATGCAAGACGCTTATATAGTTGCCGCCAAACGTACCGCTGTGGGTAAGGCCCCACGGGGAAAGTTTCGCTTTACCCGACCCGATGATCTTGCGGCCAGGGTAATCCAGCAATTGTTGGCTGAGATGCCGCAATTGGACAAGGAAAGAATTGACGATGTAATTGTAGGCAATGCCATGCCGGAAGCGGAACAGGGCCTTAATATGGGGCGACTGGTGTCGCTGATGGGGCTCGATACGGTAAAAGTACCCGGTGTAACGGTAAACCGCTACTGTGCCTCCGGCCTCGAAACTATCGCTACCGCCACAGCCAAAATTCGCAGTGGTATGGCAGATTGTATTATTGCCGGTGGCGCCGAAAGCATGAGCTATATACCGATGGGAGGTTTTAAGGTTACCCCCAGCTACCAGCTCTCGCAAAATCACCCCGACTGGTACAACAATATGGGACTTACCGCCGAAGCGGTGGCAGAAAAATACAAGGTGAGCCGTGAAGACCAGGATGCCTTTGCCTATCGCTCTCATCAACGTGCCCTGCAGGCTATAAAGGAAGATAAGTTTAAGGAGGAGATTGTGCCCATTGAGGTGGAGCATACCTACCTCGATAAAAAGGAAAAGAAACAAAGCCGAAAATACACCGTAGACACAGACGAAGGGCCACGCCCCGACACTTCGCCGGAAGTGCTGGCCAAATTGAGGCCGGTATTTGCCGCCAAAGGATCGGTTACCGCCGGTAATTCCTCCCAAACCTCCGACGGTGCCGCCTTTACCATTGTGATGAGTGAGCGAATGGTGAATGAGCTGGCCTTAAAGCCCATTGCCCGCTTGGTGTCTTATGCTGCGGTTGGTGTGGAGCCACGGATCATGGGCATTGGCCCGGTAGATGCCATCCCCAAGGCACTGAAAATGGCCGATAAGAAACTCAACGATATTGATGTGATCGAACTTAATGAGGCCTTCGCCTCGCAGTCACTGGCGGTAGCCCGTGAGCTCGATATCAACCAGGACATCCTGAACGTAAATGGAGGGGCCATTGCCATGGGGCATCCCCTCGGTTGTACCGGGGCCAAGCTTACCACCCAGGTATTACACGAACTCAAACGCCGGGAGCAGAAGTATGGCATGGTAACCATGTGTGTGGGTACCGGTCAGGGCGCTGCCGGTGTCTTTGAAATGATCTAGATTTTTCACTAGGGTTTATGAGAAAAGAGCCCCGACCTCGGTCGGGGTTTTTTGGGTTAGGGCTCAATTATAAAAAAGCCTAACGCTGTATCGTCACATTCGTGGTTGACCAGGATATTGTCCCGGCCATTTTTGATCACTTGTCCATCATTTCTTACTTGCCAGCTTATGCTTGCCTGGCGCGTTTCTTCAAATACCGGCACGCGACTGTGGTTGCTGTATACCTGGTTGCGGAGCTGGGCCACAATGGTATCGGTGTAGCCTGAGAAATTGCCGACCCCAATAAATTCCTGGTTTACAAAAACGGAGTCGTCAGGGTTTAACTCGCGGGTGCTAATAGCGGCATATAATTCTATTTCACGGCGGAAGTTGTGAATTACATCACCCACATGCTTATCGCTGGAATTGATACCGAGCAGAACCAACTTTCCTTCTACCGACAATTCGGCGCCATAACTGCCGCCACCATCAAGATCCCAGGCTTTTTCCTCAAAGTTGAAAGTGAAGATACCGTCTTCATTGGTGGTGGTTTGGTATTCAAAGCGACGTCCGGCGCCCCCGAGACCTGAACTCTTTTCCGAATAACGCAGGGTGAGGGCCACGCCTGCCAGAGGCTGCTGGTAATCACAACTCTGCAAAATTTTACCGCTGATGCTTCTTTTTTCAGACTTATTACAGGAAGTCATTAAAAGAAGGGCGAGGATTGCTGGTAAAGCAGATGCAGCGCGAAGAGGTTTTAAATAGGTCATAGGTAATTACAGCTGTGTAAAGTTGACGTAAGAGCCGGTTAAAGGGTTGGGTTAAACCCGGAATCATTTGGCGCCCCGCCCCGATTACGGAAGCATTTTTAAGTTATCGAAAGGGAAGGGGCAAAATTTCCATTATTTCCTATGCATGCATAGGAAATTTTTCTATCTTTGAGTCAAACGTCGTAATAACCGCCTAATAAAATTTCAAGATGTCTGAAACAGCCCCAAAAACCGAAGCCCGCTTTCTCAAAGGCGGTGAGTTTGTAATCCGATCGCAGGAAGCAGCTGAAATATTTATCCCCGAAGACTTTAATGAAGAACAGAAAATGATGGCGCAGGCCACCACTGATTTTATCGATAAAGAGGTGTTGCCCCATCGCGAGCGCTTTGAGAAGAAGGACTATAAGTTTACCGAGGAGCTGATGAAAAAGGCCGGGGAGCTTGGTTTGCTGGGAATATCAGTACCGGAAGATTACAACGGTTTGGGTATGGATTTCAATACCTCAATGTTGGTGTGCGATCGTATTTCGGGCGTTAGCGGATCTCTGTCCACTGCTTTTGGTGCCCATACCGGCATCGGCACCCTACCGATACTATTGTATGGAACCGAAGAACAAAAGCAGAAGTATTTGCCCAAGCTGGCCACCGGGGATTGGATGGGGGCCTACTGCCTTACCGAGCCGGGCGCAGGCTCGGATGCCAATAGCGGTAAAACCAAGGCGGAGCTGATTAACGACGGCAATGACTATAAAATTAACGGACAAAAAATATGGATTTCCAATGCCGGTTTTGCCGATGTGTTTATCGTATTTGCCCGCATTGAAGACGATAAATACCTCACCGGTTTTATTGTGGATCGCGATACCGAAGGGCTGAGTTTCGGTGAAGAGGAAGATAAACTGGGGATCAGGGCCAGCTCAACCCGTCAGGTGTTTTTCAATGACCTGGTAATTCCTGCTGCTAATCTTTTAGGTGAGCGTAACGGTGGTTTTAAGATTGCCATGAATGCTCTCAACTACGGCCGCATAAAACTGGCGGTAGCTACTCTGGATGCCGCGCGCCGGGTTATTACCGAGTCAGTACGTTATGCCAACGAGCGCAAGCAGTTTGGCACCAGTATTTCAAGCTTCGGTGCGATCCAGCAAAAACTGGCCGATATGGCTACCCGCTGCTGGGTAACTGAAAGTGCCACCTACCGCTCAGGTCAGGATGTGGAAAATCACATTGCCCGCCTTAAAGAAGGTGGCATGAGCGATAGCGAGGCCAAGCTCAGGGGGGTGGAAGAATATGCCATTGAATGTGCCCTCTTAAAAGTGCTGGGCTCGGAAATGGGCGATTTTGTGGCTGATGAAGGCGTGCAGATATACGGTGGTATGGGTTACAGCGCCGACGCACCCATGGAGGCCGCTTATCGCGATGTACGTATTACACGCATCTACGAGGGTACCAATGAGATCAATCGCATGCACATGGTGGGGATGCTGTTGAAAAAGGCCCTTAAAGGAGAATTGGATCTGATGACGCCGGCCATGAAAATCGCCGATGAACTTACTTCTATTCCTTCTTTCGATGCCCCTGATTACAGTAAGCTGTTTACCGAGGAGAAGGAGATTCTTGCTAAGCTGAAAAAGTCACTCCTGATGGTAGCCGGTAAGGCGGTGGAAAAATTTGCAATGGAGATTGAAGAGGAGCAACAGTTATTGATGAATGCGGCCGACATGATGATTGAAATTTACGGCGCCGAAAGTGCCATCCTGAGAGCTGAAAAACTGGCGACCGATAAAGGCGAGGAGGCAGTGAGGCAGGAAATTAACATGGCGCGTTTAAACCTGTTTTTTGCAGTGGAAAAAATTGGTATGAAAGGTCGTGAGGCTATTTATAGCTTTACCGAGGGCGATGAGCAACGCATGCTGCTGATGGGCCTGAAGCGCTTTACCAAGATTCAAAACCCCATCAATGTGAAGCAGGTGCGCAAGGATATTGCCGCCAAGCTTATCGAAGAAAATAAATACCCTTTTTAGTATTAGAGTTTGAGAGTAGTTTTTTTTAGTGCAATGAGTAGAGCCTGGTTGTGATACC
>CAZUCA010000100.1:0-5520 GCA_964619125.1 uncultured Owenweeksia sp.
ATTCCCAGTATTTCGGCCGATTCAAAATACAAGGAGGACGTGATGAAAACCGCCGAAGCCGTTGGCGAAAGCCTGCGTGCCGCCGGTGCCGAAAAAATTGAAATCTGCCCTACGCCAGGCTACCCCATTGTATATGCTGAGAAAACGGTAGACCCCAGTCTTCCCACCGTTTTGGTATACGGCCACTACGACGTGCAGCCACCCGATCCGATGGAACTATGGGAAACCGAACCCTTCAACCCGGTGGTGCGCACCACCGACACCCACCCTGAGGGGGCCATTTTTGCCCGCGGGGCCTGCGATGATAAAGGGCAGATGTTTATGCATGTAAAGGCCCTGGAGGTAATGCAGCAAACCAACACTCTCGCTTGTAATGTAAAGTTTATGATTGAGGGCGAAGAGGAAGTGGGCAGCGCCAACCTCGGTTGGTTCGTAGAGCGGAATAAAGAGCGCCTCGCCGCTGATGTCATCCTCATTTCCGACACGGGCATGCTGAGCAAGGAAACCCCCAGTATCACCACCGGACTGCGTGGCCTGAGCTATGTTGAAGTAAAGGTTACCGGCCCCAACCGCGATCTGCACTCAGGATTGTACGGCGGAGCGGTGGCCAACCCCATTAATATTCTCAGCCGCATGATTGCCTCCCTGCACGACGAAAACAACCATATCACCATCCCCGGTTTTTACGACGACGTAGAGGTTCTCTCTGATGAAGAAAGAAAGGCCATGGCCAAAGCTCCCTTCAGCCTTGAGAAATACAAAGATGCCCTTAAACTCAACGACGTGTGGGGAGAAGCCGATTACAGTACCATGGAACGCGCTTCCATCCGTCCTACCCTCGACGTGAATGGTATCTGGGGCGGCTATACCGGTGAAGGCGCCAAAACGGTAATTCCCTCTGAGGCCCATGCCAAAATTTCCATGCGCCTGGTACCTGGTCAGGATCCGGAGAAAATCACACAGCTGTTTAAAACACACTTTGAAAGCATTGCCCCCTCCGCAGTGCGGGTTGAAGTTACCCCTCATCATGGTGGTGAACCCTATGTTTCACCCACAGACAGTGCCGGCTACCAGGCCGCCAGTAAAGCCATGGAGGAGTCTTTTGGCAAAACGCCCATCCCGGTGCGCAGTGGCGGCTCCATTCCCATCGTAGCCCTTTTTGAGCGGGAACTGGGTATTAAATCTATTTTACTGGGCTTTGGCCTTGATTCGGATGCCATCCACTCCCCCAACGAACATTACGGCCTGTTCAATTACTACAAGGGCATTGAAACCATACCCTTGTTTTACAAGCACTTTGCCGCCACCAGCTAAGTGCGGCCCCTCTGAAACAAAAAAGGCGCTCAATTGAGCGCCTTTTCTTTTGCTTAAGATTTTCGTTTGCGATTGTTTCGCAGGAAGATAAACATGGCAAGAACAAAAAGGCCCAAAGCCACATAATTACCGCCGTAGTAGATAATAAGTGCTACCACTGCCGCCGCCAGGAAGGCGCCGATAGCAGTGAGAAACCAGCCGCCGATTACATTCACCACCCCGGCAACGCGATAAGGCGCACTTTCAGCACCCCAGGCGCGGTCAGCCAGCGAGGTACCCATAGCCACCATGAAGCTCACATAAGTGGTACTGAGAGGTAACTTTAAAGAAGATGCAAAGGCAATGAGAATAGAAGCAATAATCAGGTTTACCGCTGCCCGCACCAGGTCAAAGGCAGGACGATCAGACTCCTCCACCTCCATGATAAAGAAGCGCTTGTCGATTTTACCCAGCACCTTATCGGGTACTACCGTGGTAAAGAAATTGCCAAAGGCATTAGCGGCCCCCACGATCCCCTTTGAAACGAGATTGGGCTTAAAACGCTCGTCAACCGAACCCTGGGATGATAGATTGATTGAAGTATCGGTAACCTTGCGGGCCTTGGCCGATAACCAGAGCGTAACCACCATAACACCGCCGGCGATAAGCAGCAGCACTTTGGGTGTTTGTACCGCACTGGCCAGTGAACTCATCATAAAAGCTTCCGCGCCCAGACCCGATTCACTCCAGAGATTAAAAGATTGATAGCCGGTTACCGGTACCCCGATAAAGTTTACCAGGTCATTGCCGGCAAAGGCCATGGCCAGGGCAAAAGTTCCGGCCAGTACCACAACCTTAAGTGGGTTTACATCAGCAAGTTTTTGCAGTAACCACATAATCAGGGTAGCTACCACCAGGGTGCCACCCATTATGATTAGGGCGTTATTTTTCAAGAAATCGTTAACTGTAGCTCCCAGGTCAGCGCCTTTCAGCCCTTTAATAATCAGGAAGTACACGATAATGCTCATGGCAATTCCGCCATACCAGGCCCCATATTTTTTAATGCCGCGCTCAACCCTGAAGGTAAACCACAGGCGGCTCAGCCATTGCGCTACTGCTCCCACGCTAAAGGCCACTCCAATTGACAGGAAAATACCGGCAATAATCTGGGAGGCCTTGGAAAGGTTGATAAGCTCGGTAACAGAGTCGGCCCGCTCCGGGTTCTGACTCAGCATCAGTATACCCACCATTACCGAGGCACCCAGCAGCTCAAACACAATAGACACGGTGGTACTGGTGGGGAGACCCAGGGAATTAAAGCCGTCGAGCAAGAGAATATCGGTAATCATTACGGCCATAAAGACTACCATAACATCTGCGAATGAAAAGAAACTGGGATTGAAAATACCCTTACGGGCCACTTCCATCATGCCGCTACTAGTAACAGCGCCTGCAAAAACCCCGGCCGCTGCGATAATCAAAATTGTTTTTTTGGTGGCCACTCTTGAACCAATGGCACTGGTCAGAAAGTTTACAGCATCATTGCTAACCCCAACCACCAGGTCGGCTACCGCCAAAATCAACAATGCAATTACCAGTATTTGATAGCTATCCATCTATCTTTATCTTTTTTTTAAGGGCCGCAAAATTTTAATTCTAATGTTACCTCAACGTTAAACGATGTGAGCAGCATGCTAAACTTCACTTTCTTTAAAACCTCACTACTCACATTGTTTATTTGCTCCTGTAACCCCCACTCGCCCACTACCATGGAAAAACACCACAATCACCTTATCGATGAAAGTAGCCCTTATTTGCTGCAACACGCTCATAATCCGGTAAATTGGTATCCCTGGGGAGAGGAAGCCCTGCAAAAGGCCGCAGATGAAGATAAGCTTCTTATTATCAGCATCGGCTACAGCAGCTGCCATTGGTGCCATGTGATGGAAAGGGAAGTTTTTGAAGATAGCACCGCCGCCGCCCTCATGAACCAACATTATATCTCTGTGAAAGTAGACCGGGAAGAGCGCCCGGATGTGGACCAGGTGTATATGACGGCCCTGCAACTTATGACGGGTCAGGGGGGCTGGCCCCTCAATATTGTGGCCCTTCCCGATGGACGGCCGGTATGGGGAGCTACCTACGTGCCCAATGATAAATGGCAGGCAGTGCTTAGCCAACTGGCCGGGCTCTACCAAAACGACCGCGAAAAAATGTTGGAATATGCCGAAAAACTAACCGAAGGTGTGCGCCAGGCGGAGTTGGTTCAGCATAACCCCACTGCCTCGGAGTTTACCACTGACATGGCGGATGAGTTGGTTAAAAACTGGCAGGCAGGCTTCGACACCGTTGAAGGTGGCCCCAACCGTGCCCCAAAATTCCCCATGCCCGACAACTACCATTTTTTACTGGATTATGCTCACCTTACAGAAAGCTCCGAGGTGGAGGAGCAGGTGAAGCTTACGCTTGATAAAATGGCCGCAGGAGGCATATACGATCAAATCGGGGGTGGGTTTGCCCGCTACAGCGTAGATGGTGAGTGGCGCGTTCCGCACTTCGAGAAGATGCTTTACGACAATGCCCAACTCATAGCCCTCTACAGCCTGGCCTATCAAAAATTCAGAGATGAAAACTACCAACGGGTGGTGCAGCAGAGCATCGCCTGGCTGGAGCGTGAAATGAGCGGTGCGGATGGAGAATTCTACTCCGCCCTGGATGCCGACAGCGAGGGCGAAGAGGGTAAATTTTACGTTTGGAGCAAAGAAGAACTTAAGCAAGCCATTGGTGCGGAGGATTGGCCCGACTTCAGCCGTTATTACGATTTGGAAAAAGGCCTATGGGAAGGCCATATCATTCTGATGCGTAGTGGTGAAGGAGTTGATTCAGCTCAACTGCAGCGCTGGCAGGACAAGTTGATGCACTTGCGCGACCAGAGGGTGCGCCCTGGGCTCGACGACAAGAGCCTTACCAGCTGGAATGCCATGATGATCAGCGGGCTGGTGGATGCCCAGCTGGCCTTTCCTCATAAAAACTACCTCAAACGGGCCGAGGAAACTGCCCGCTGGCTTCTTAATCACCAGGCGCGTAAGGATGCCAGTCTGTGGCACTCCTATAAGGCGGGAAAAAGCAGTATTGAAGGTTTGATCGAAGACTATGCCTTTGCCATTGAGGCCTTTTTAAAACTGTACGAAGCCACTGGCAACATCCCCTACCTGGAACAGGCGGAAGAATGGATGAATTATGCCTTGGCCAATTTTGAAGATAGCGCCACTGGCTTGTTTTACACCCGCAGCCTGCACAGTGAGCAACTCATAGCCCGCAGTATGGAGACCAGCGACAATGTGATACCTGCTGCCAACTCGGTAATGGCCCACAACCTCTTTCGCCTGGGTCATCATTTAGATAAGAGTAGCTGGCGCGAGCAGGCGGAGCATATGCTCAAGCAAATTGACCGCGAGCGCCTGCTTGAGTACGGCGAAAACTACAGTAACTGGGCCCGGCTAATGCTGAAGCTTACCCACCCGCATTACGAGGTGGCTATTGTGGGGAAGGAGGCGGAAAAACGCTTTTACCAATTCCAGCAGCAGTACCTGCCCAATGTGATCTGGGCACTGAGCAATAAGAAGAGTGATCTCCCTTTGCTCGAAAACCGCTTTGTGCAGGATCAAACTCTTATTTACGTTTGCCAGGAAGGTAGCTGTCAGTTACCAGTGAGCAATTCCAAGGCAGCCCTCGAGCAGATCAGGCAATAAAACCATGCCCATGAATAGTGACATACGCACTTTCCCTCCCCACAAAAGTCCGGTACTGGCCATCCTCACTTTTCATGTGGTACTGCTTTGCTCGCTACCCATTATGACAGGGGCGATCGGCAAGAGCGATCGGCAACTCTATATGATACTGATGGGAATCCTTGTCGCTCTTAGCATCACTTTCACTGTTCTCCTCTACTACCGCACTTATTACCGGCTAAACTTTGAGAGCCAATCACTAGAGGTATACTGCATCTTCCGCGTGAAGAACCTGCCTTTTGAAGCAATTAGGAAGATCGAAAAGTCCAACCCTCCTCTTAGTGGTTTCCGTTATAGTTTAAGTGTTGGCGCTGGCCTCAATATTTATGAAAGCCGCTATGATTCCTTTTTTATCAGCCCGGCTCAACCAGAACAATTTATCGCTGCGCTTAAATCGGCTATTCCAAAGCTGATTTCAGAAGCTGCCTTGGATTCT
>CAZUCA010000101.1:0-5504 GCA_964619125.1 uncultured Owenweeksia sp.
TTTTTTCGATAAGCTGATCCTGGATACCAGGATGCCTCCTGAAGCAGTTCATTTTCAAGGTGTTGAGTGTTAAATGTGTTAAAGACTTGACTATTAATCTATTCCGCTCTTTTAAAAGCGCGGTCCTCAGTAATAGGACATAGTATTACCACATTTAAATTATAATAGTTCATGGCATCTTTTAGATTTTTTGATGAGCCATGGCGGCCGACCTCCTTTTTGCCTGAAAAGGCATGGCATCAGGAAGGCAGCGATGTGGGAGAGAAACCGGGGGCGCTTGATTCCCCATTTCAAAGCGTACTTTTGCAGCGTATAAATAAAACTCTGCATTGAGCAAGAAAACATTAAAGTTGATTTTCAGGGTGGCGCTGAGCCTGGCCGCCCTCTATTTGATCCTGCTGAAGGTTGATCTGGAGCAAGCCTGGAATTACCTGCAAAATGCTCAATGGCTGTTTATCGGGCTGGCCTTTCTGAGCTTTTTCATCAGTAAGGTGATTGCTGCCTTTCGCCTCAATTTGCTCTACCGAACGCAGGATTTGCGCATCCATGATCGGCTCAATCTCAAGCTCAATTTTTTAGGAATGTTTTACAACCTCTTTATACCCCTGGTTGGGGGCGAGGGCTATAAGGTTTATTGGATACGCAAGCATTTTACCGCTAAGGTGAAGCCCCTGGTGTGGGCGGCACTGCTCGACCGGGCCAGCGGCCTGGCGGCCTTAATTTTGGTGACGGGAGGATTCTTTATGCTCAGCAGCTACCAGCTTCCCTTTAAACCGGCCTTTCTCCTGATTATTCCCCTGGCCTATGCCGTGCACTTCGCCGTTACCCATTGGTTTTTTCGCAGCTATCAACCGGCGTGGGTGAGCACCCATCTGCTTTCCCTGGCTATCCAGTTGCTACAGGCTCTAACCACCTTTTTTGTGGTGCTGGGGCTCGGTATTCATAATGATATGCTCGATTACATTTTTGTGTTCATGCTGGCGTCCTTTGCCTTTGTGCTTCCCATGGTGGGAGCCCGTGAAATGGCCTTTGTTTTTGGTGCCGAATACCTTGGCCTCAATATGGAGCTTTCACTGGCTATCAGCCTCTTGTTTTATTTGTGCCTGGCTGCCAACTCACTTTTGGGATCCTACTTTTTGCTGCGTCCCAGGAGCCTGCGCTATGAGCTCAGTTTACTGGAAGCTAAGGCCTGATTAGCAGGTATTCCTTTTTTTGCCAGGGATCATCAATTCGGTACAGCACCTCGAAACGACTGCTGTCAATCATATCGGCAGGCGCCAGGTGATACTCACCCGCTTTCAGTTCTTCGGTAAAGGTCATAACCTGGCGATTGCTGCGGCTGAGGTAATAAGGAATCCGGTAGCTGATGATCGGCGCAGTGGTTAGTTCTACCTTTTCAAAGGTCAGCGGGCCCAGGGAAGCATCACTGCTGAAAACGTAAGGTTCACCATATAGATAGACCTTTTCATCGCCGGTAATCTGCAGAATTTCGCTTACCCGTTGCCGGGCGTAAGCTACATTCTTATCGGCTTGCCAGGCGGGCATATAAAACAAGTTAAGTCCCAGTCGTGCCACCGCCATCACCAATACCATCGCTATCAATTTGCTTTTAGCCCTGAAGAATATTACTGCGGCCAGCAGACCGAGGGCACTCATCGCAAACACCCGCATTGATAAATCAGGTACCACCGTCATCGCCGGGATAAAAAGGAGGATGATGAACCCCAGTGGTAAAAGGCAGGCCATCACGGCCAGTAAACTGTGAGTCAGTTTTCGCGCCCACCCCATGCGTTCGGCAGCGTCCTGATAAAACCAACTAAGCAGCAACAGGATAAAGGGGAAAAACATGTAATAGTAGCGGGGTTTAAAATCGCCCGAAATCCAGTAAACGGGGATGTTTACCACTATAAACAGGGCGCTGAAAGCCAACAATGGGTTATTCCTGAGCTTAGACCTGAATTTTTTTTGAAACATAAATACAGCCAGCAGTGACCATGGAAGCAATAGCTTGGCCATCTGTAGTGGGAAGGTCAGGCTCTGCCAGAAGGTGTCGCTGCTGCTGGTTTCAAGGCCGGTGCGCATGGCCGCTTCCTTGTATTGACGCACCAAAAAACCAGGCAGGTCATCCTGTAGTGCATAGGGGTAGAAATAGGCGGCGCTCACGAGTAGGAAAAATCCCAGGCCGGCAAAATGGGCGGGGTGGAACAAAATTTTCCACTGGCGGTGATAAACGGCCATACCCACCAGGGTAAGCCCCTGGAAGGCGATGGAGGGGAGGCCTTTTACCAGGAAACCCAGGGCCACAAAAAAGTATGAAATCAGGAACATGGCATACCAGCGCCGGCGTTGGTGAAAGTGGAAAAGTACCATCACTTGCAGGTATGCCAGCAAGGCGTAGAACGGATCTATCTCGCCGCTGTTAACCGCACCGTAAAGCAGTACTTCGGCCGCAGTTAAGTAAAAGAAGGCGCTGAGCAGAGCTACCTTTTGAGAGAGATAACGACGCGAGAAAAAATAGTGAACAGTTGCTAATGTTACCAGCGACAGTAAAGAAGGAAGTCTCACTACCCATTCTGACATACTGCCGAAAAGCCAGAAACAGGCCGCCATTACCCAGTTAAAAACCGGTGGCTTGTTGTAGTAGCTCCAGCCATTAATATGAGGCACAATATACTCCCCGGTCAAAAACATTTCGATGGAGACAATTGCCCGCCGGGGTTCTTCTGCCCGCAACTCTATTGCGCTTTGCCAGCCAAAAAGTCCGATGATAAGTAGCAGTGAGGCCAGTATCAGGATACGATTATTTGCCATGCGGCAAAATAAAGCTAAAAGCGGTAAATGTGCTTCTTGAAAATTAGGCCGGCCTGACGGGCTTAAAGTTGATTACCGGCAGTGTTGCTTGTTTGCACTTGCTGCTCTTTATTACATTCGCGGCATGATAAGCCTCAAACCCTTTAAAGCTGTACGGCCAACCCGTGATAAAGCCTATCTGGTGGCCACGCGGTCATATTTGTCGTACACTGATGCCGAGCTTGATGACAAGCTCAAAAATAACCCCTTTACCTTTCTTCATATTATCAATCCGAGTGAGGGTAGGAAGCTGACAGCGGGCAGGGAAAAATATCAGCTCGTAAAAGGTGAGTTTGAGCGCTTTCGTGCCGAGGATACTTTTACCCGCGATGAGGAGGAAAACTTCTATATCTACCGCCAGGTAAAGGAAGGCAACGAATACATCGGGTTAATTGCAGCGGTCTCAGTAGATGACTATCTCGAAGGGCGCATCCGCAAGCATGAGAAAACCCTTACCGAGCGTGAACGCATGTTTAGCGATTACCTCGAAGCAACCGGCTTCAATGCCGAACCGGTATTGCTCACCTACCGCGATGATCTGCGGCTCAATAAATTATTTGCCAAGTATATCAATCAGCGCTCAGAATATGAGTTTACCAGCACTGACCGGGTGCTGCATCAAATGTGGTTAATTGATCAGCGCAAGGATTGCCAGTTGGTAACGGAGATTTTTAAGGAGCAGCAGGCGCTGTACATAGCCGATGGTCACCATCGCTGTGCCAGCTCCAGTGGCCTGGCCACCCGTTTGCGCGAGCAGGGGAAAAAAGAAGGAGCCCACAATTACTTTATGGCCTTTCTTATCGGGGAAGAGCAGATGAAGGTTTATGATTTTAATCGCCTGGTAAAAGGGCTCAATGGTATGACTAGTGCCCGGTTTATTGCTGCCTTGCGCGAAAACTTCCTGGTGGAGAGTATGGTGGATGACCTCTACCGCCCTGAAAAAATACATGAGATAAGTATGTACCTGGAAGGAAAGTGGTATAAGCTGGTGCCTAAAACTGGTACTTACGACCCCCAAAGCCCGGTAGGCCACCTCGATGCTGAAATATTGAGCAAGACCCTGCTCAAGCCGGTGTTGGGTATAAAAAATCTCAAAACGGATAAAAGGGTGGGCTTTATGCCGGGTACCGAAGGTATGATTGGCCTGCAGCAGGCGGTTGATTCGGGTCGTTATGACCTGGCATTTGGATTGTTCCCGGTAAGCATCGAGCAAATAAAACAAGTGGCCGATGCTAACAAAACCATGCCTCCCAAAAGTACTTACATTGAGCCCAAGTTACGCAGTGGGCTTACCATATATGAGATTATTGAATCGGAGCGCTAAACAATCCCCCTGCTTTGAATTTATTTAGCAAAAGCAATAGTTATGAGCTTCATCGCTGAAAATATCGCCCGTTTTAAAAAGGAGCTACCAGCAAATGTGACCTTGGTGGCGGTAAGTAAACGCAAGCCGATAGTGGATATTCAGGCCGCCTATGATGCGGGGCTGCGTGATTTCGGCGAGAATCGCATTCAGGAAATGGAGGAAAAGGCCCAGGCCTTACCCGGCGATATCCGCTGGCATATGGTGGGGCATGTGCAAGGGAATAAAATAAAGTACATGGCACCCTTTGTATACCTGGTGCATGGTATTGATAAGAAAAAGCGCCTTAAAGAGCTCGATAAGGAAGCCGCCAAAAATGACCGCATTATCAATTGTTTGCTCCAGATTCACATCGCAGAGGAGGAGAGTAAATTTGGTTTTGATTATGATGAGGCCTGGCAGGTATTGAAGGCAAAACCGGCGGTCAAATACCCCAATGTTAACATTCGCGGCCTGATGGCTATGGCCACTAATACCGACGATCAGCAGCAGGTACGCCACGAGTTCAGAGGGCTTTCCTCCTTCTACAAAAAGGTGGTAAAAGAGTTAAATCCCCCTGACTTTAATATCCTCTCCATGGGTATGAGTGGTGATTTTAAACTGGCGATCGATGAGGGTAGTAACATGGTTCGGATCGGCACCGCTATTTTCGGAGCACGCAGCTAGTTGAGGTAAAAGCCGATGCGAAAATTAAGCGAGGGACTGAAGCCTTCATATTCCAGAGAGAAAATGTCGGGTTCAGCCTTCTTTTCGTAATGGGGGGAGGTAAGCATCTTTTCATAAGCTACTCCTAACTGAAAGTCGTAAAATAGTGCTCCTTCGGTGGTTTCCCAGCCGGCCTCCATTCGGCCTCCGATATGCTCAATGATATCACGGTAGTTTATAGTTCCCCGCCGGTGGTAAGTGATGCCATCCTGATCATTTGCAATCCAGCCTTCTTCAGAGGAATGTAGCCTGGCCTGATTGTAGAGCAAACTGCTGCGCAGAAACACAAAGCTCTCGAACTCCTCCAGTTGATGCAGATAAAGTTTATGGCCCAGATCCACAAAGTAGCCACTCATTTTTTCGGGTTCACGCATGTTGTCATACCAATATGATTGCAGGGGGTAAGAGTTGAGTTGACTTTGAATTACCCCACCCGAAAGTTCAAGGCTGTTTCGCTCATTAAGCCCGTATCCGGCAAAAAATTTATAACGGCCAATAAACATTTCAATTAGCGAAAAACCTATTGATATTCTATTGGTTCTTAATTGCGATGATTCTGCTTCCGGAAATCGGTTGTTTTGTGCAT
>CAZUCA010000102.1:0-5409 GCA_964619125.1 uncultured Owenweeksia sp.
CTCACCTTCAGGGGTAAGCGCTGGCTGGGACTGGCTTTTACCGCCCTCTTTGCCGGACTGGCTATCTCGGCCAACCACATTCAAATTACCTACTATTCAGTAATAATTGCCGTCATCATCGCCATTGTAGAGCTGATCAGTGCTCTCAAAAACGACGGACTCAAATCCTACCTTGTCAGCATCGGCGTACTCACTATTGCGGCACTGCTGGCCATCGGGCCTAACACTTCCAAGTTATGGACCACTTACGAATACAGTAAGGAAACCATTCGCGGCGGTGGCTCTGGTCTCAAGGCGGAAAACGAGGGAAATAATGGCGGTCTTGATAAAGATTACGCTATGAGCTGGAGTTATGGCGTTACGGAAACCCTGAACCTGATTATTCCCGACATCACCGGCGGTGGGGCCAGCCAAAATTATGAGGGCACCGAAACCCATGACCGCTTGTTCAATAACATCCGCGCCAATATGCTGCAACAGGGTTACCCGGCCCGTATGGCCGAGGCCCAGGCCGAGAGGCAAATTGCCAGTCTCTTTTACTGGGGCAATCAAAGTATGGTAAATGGTGGCTACTACCTTGGCGCCAGCATCTTTTTCCTCTTTGTACTGGGGCTTTTTGTAATTCGCGATAAACGGCGCAGCTGGATTTTAGCCTCTGTTATTCTGGCAATATTTATGGCCTGGGGGAAAAACTTTGACACCCTTAACGATATCTTTTTCAATTACCTACCCCTTTACAACAAGTTCCGGGTACCTTCTATGACCCTAACCATCGTGTTTATACTTATGCCCCTGATGGGTATGCTGGCCCTTGATCATATCGTTAAAAACTACGGCACTGAAAAGGCCCACATCCGTAAAAGCCTCTTAAACAGCTTTTACATCAGTGGCGGTTTATTTTTGCTGTTAGCGCTGATCGGCCCTTCCCTCCTTTCATTCAGTGGTGACAATGATGCCCGCCTGGCCCAAAACCCACAGCTACTCGATATGCTGATTGAAGACCGCAAGGACCTGGCCCGCTCCAGTGCCTTCCGCTCCTTCATTTTCGCCGGACTGAGTTTTGGGGCTATTTTCCTCTTTATACGAGGTGCGCTGAAAAAACCTTTACTCCTGGCTGCACTGGGACTGATAGTTTTGGTAGACCTGTGGTCGTTCGACAAGCAACACCTCAACAGTGACGACTTTGTAGCGGAGAGGAATTACCAGGCTTCCTTTGCCCAAACTACTGCCGACAAATCTATACTTCAGGACCAGGGCTATTACCGGGTTTTCAATCTTCAGAATCCCTTTAATGACGCCATGACATCCTACTATCACAATTCGATTGGCGGTTACCATGGTGCCAAACTGCAGCGCTACCAGGAGCTCTATGAGGAAGCTCTATTTGGGGAACAGCAAATGATCGGCCAGACCCTGCAGCGCAACCAGGGAGCGAATATGAGCGCTGTTTTCCAACAGACACCGGTGCTAAACATGCTCAATGGCAAGTACATTATTTATAATAGCCAGGCGGCGGCCATTCAAAACCCGGAGGCCAATGGGCCGGCCTGGTTCGTAAGCTCTGTGCAAAGCATGGCCAGCGCCCGCGAGCTTATCGATGCCCTCAAAACTGTTGATACCAAAACCACCGCTCTGGTACATCAGAATTTTGCCTCTAAATTGAATTCAACCAGTTTTAGTGGCGAGGGAAGCATCACGCTGGAATCGCACGAGCCACGTGAGATGGTTTATAAAAGCAACTCCCCCAGTAATCAGTTCGCCGTGTTCTCTGAGATCTACTATCGCGGTGAAGAGGGTGACTGGCAGGCCTATATCGATGATGAACCGGCAGCGCATATCAGGGTAAATTACGTGCTCCGTGGCATGGAAATTCCAGCCGGGCAACACGAAATCCGTTTTGAATTTAAGCCCAGGGCTTATTTCGCCGGAGAAACGATTTCTATGATCTCATCAATTGTACTGGCGCTGGTGTTTATCGGGGCACTGGTCGTGTATTTCAAACAATCAAAATCGGAAGATAAGGCTATTGAGCCTCAGCCGTAATACTATCAAGCGCGGCCGCGATTTGTCCAGCTAACTTATCGCGGCCGTACTTGCGATAGTCAGTGGAGCTAACTGCCAGCTCATCGCGGAGAAATGACTCATACATCTCTTTTAAGACTTTCTTCAGGCGCTCCTGCTCGTTGAAGCCCATAACCTCACCGGCATTAGCACCGTTAATGATGCGAGCGGCATCCCCGTCGGTTTTACCAATGCACAAAATGGGCCTTTTGGCACCCATATATTCAAATAACTTACCGGGTACCACCCCGGAAATATTTGGGGTATCATTGAGTGGCAATAGGAGTACCGGTGAACTTTGCAGGTGTGGAATTACTTCCTGGTGAGGAAGGTGCTTGATGTGCTCCAACTGACCGCCAAGATCAAAGTCCTCGATGGCCTTGAGTATACTGCTGTCAACGGGGCCAATTAACTTGATTTTCAGTTTCTGTTTAAAACCGGGAATCTCGTTGCAAAGCTCCCGCAGTACCGGCCACAGAATTTTTGGATTACGGTCTGCATTCATAGAGCCGATATGGGTGAGGGTAAAGGACTGATCAAGAGTAACCGCCTCCCCTTCTTCAAAGTCGGCCGGATCGTAGCCATTGGTAATTACCTCTACCTGTTTTTTGAAATGGCGCTGATTAAATTCCTCTGCCCAACTCCAGGTAACGGTGACCGTTTTATCGGCCTGATTTATCACTTCCCTTTCCAGGGCGTGATGGCGGCGATCAGCATACTTACTCAACTTCAGCTTGTCGTAATAATCCACAAAAGTCCAAGGGTCGCGGAAGTCAGCCAGCCAGGGAATTTTGTGTTTTACCCTGGCGCTAAGCGCAATCATATGAGTGGTATGGGGTGGGCCGGTTGACACCAGCGCGTCCACTTTTTGTTCTCTCAGATAACGGTCGAGGGCCTTGCGGGCCGGCTTTATCCAGAAGCGCTTGGCATCGGGGATAAAGACGTTGCCCCTAACCCATAGGGCCAGGTCATTGATCCATTGCTTGCCTTCCCCTTCATTGAGAAGACCTGGTTGTACTTTCTCATCCTTCTTTTTTCCGGTCAGTTTTTTGTACACCCCAAAAGGTTCCCAAATGGGCACCCGGATAGTTTCAATGCCATCCGGAATTTCCTGCAGGAGACTCTCATCGGGAAGCGAGATTTCAGCATCGGTAACGGTAAAGATCACCGGCTCCCAACCAAAATCACGCAGGTATTTACACATTTTCAACCAGCGCTGTACGCCGCCACCACCCATGGGTGGCCAGTGATAGGTTATGATCAGTACTTTCTTCATTTCACATTTCCGTAGCCCTCGGCTAACGGTATTTCTGCATTCTTATTTACTTTAAAGGGGCGGTTACACCAATCGGTTACTTCCAAATGAGTGGCAGTTATCGCAAAGCGCCGCAGGTGATTCACACCACGGTAACGCACCCGGCATACACAACTCAGGGCCTGCAACTCCAGCAGTTCAACCTTAACATCGAGGCGACTGTGGAATAATCCCAGCGGGCCATCAAAGTAGCGGTTTTGCTCAATACCGGTAAAGGGCACCGCATGAGCAGCCGTGGAGCGATAGCGATTACGCAAGTCAACGGTAGCGGTATAACTCAATACCCCGGGATCCTGCATCAGATCCTGTCCCCTCACTCTCAGGTCAAAAGAAGCTTTATCATTGTGGATATGGCCTCGGTAGCGATGACCGGCCGGGTTAGCCATGAGGTTTATGGCGAGATAAAAACCGTCAGACTTATAAAGTATCAATCCGGCATCAGCGAGGTGAAAACATTTAATGGCAGTTGTATCAACCTCAGGATAATCTATATGCCATTTTTCCTCATGGTTTAGCGGCTTCCAGCTGCTTGGTTTTACTCCAGCTGTCAGGTTCAGCGGATAGTGATGAAGCTGACCCAAAAGCTCTTTGTAAAACCAATGGCAAAGGCTACCGGCCCTGAACATAGACTCGATAAAACCACAGTCATCCGGTCGGTTATTAATACCTGTATCCAGAATTTCTCCGGCCGGGTCAAGATCGAGGATACGGCCACTGTCAGTGTCGCCAAAGCGGGGCATCTCACCATTTGCTTTGGCCAGCAGGCTTATGTGGTGTAAGGATTTAGAAAGCAGGTCGAGGCATTGCTCGGGAATTTTATAACCGGCTGCCTTCGCAAACCGAAAAGTAACAAGGCAGATTTCAGTGGAAAGGCGGTGATAGTAGGTCGAATATTCGAAGTTGAAGCCATCCTCAAAAAACTGCTTGTTCTGCTCTCTCAGAAACTCTTTGAACGCCCATTTTGCCCGTTTTTTAACTTTGTCATCCTGCAGGTAATACCCTGCAACCACCAGCCCCATCAAATTACTAAGGTAATGATTGGTACCGAGGCCTTCCTTGTCTTCGAGACGCTCATTCACAAAATGCCAATGGTGGTAGGCCCAATCGGCCAGATCCCCTTCCAGATTGCTCAGCTGCTCCCGTAAGAGATCGAAACCGATCAATACGTTGGTCATGCGGATAGCCACCTCCATGGGTGATGCCCAGTGAACGCCATTGCCGTACGGGCATTGAGAGCAAAAGGACAACCACTGTTCCTTAAACAAAGCTGCAACCGCCGGGGCCTGGCCGGGATTGGCCTTAGCCAGAACACCGAGTTGGGGGAAGTGCTGAAAGCGGGCAAATTCCCAGCTAAACTTTACATCAACTCCCTCCGTAGCGAAAGCGGAGCCGAGAGCCTCAGCAGTACTGCTGTTTGGATCAAACTGATAACCGCTGCGTTGATCGCGGTTCCAGTCAATGGTATCCGGAGCTAAACCGGATCGCGGAAAACTGCCGTAGCGATAGTGTAAAAATCCTCGGGGGGACTGGCGGTTCAGCAATGATATCCAGCCCGACCCCAAAAGATTAAACTCATTTTGCTGGTAATGCTGCCAAAGCCGGCTCCATTTCTCATCCTCCCCAATAGAGGGCGGCAATGCCGGCAAGTTAAGGCTGGCCATAGCTTTTGAAGAAATGCTGCCGGGAGTCGATAACTCTTTATTTGCCTGCAGGCGCTTTCGCAAACGACTCACCAGTACCGGCAGGGGCAGTTTGATTAAATCCCAATATATTGGCAGTTCCTTTATTTTCAAGCGAAATATTTAATTGCAAATATGCCAAAGCGGATTGGCATCGTTTAATTTAGCCGCAAAATACTCACTCTATTGGGAATCATTCGCAGACAAAGTATGCAAGCCACCATCGTAATGGGCCTGGGTGTGCTGTTGGGTTTTGTTCTCAAATTGTTCATTTTCACAGCCTACCTCTCCGTTGAAGAGATCGGGCTACTCACTGTGTTACTAGACGTAGCCAATTTGGTAGCCGCCTTCATT
>CAZUCA010000103.1:0-5344 GCA_964619125.1 uncultured Owenweeksia sp.
AATAGGGTGGTTGAAAAAATGAGTATCCCGAGGTTTAATACAAAAAGTCTCATAAGAGCTAAATTTTAATGGCGGGAAAGTAATTAAAAAATGCTGTAATACATGTACATAAAAACACCCGGCAGAGACTGAAATGGTGTATTTATCCAAATGATTTACTCTTTAGAAGCAGCATACCCCTACCTTCGCGCCATGCCCGAAACGCAGATCGACATAGCAGTGATAGGTGGTGGTGCCGCCGGCTTTTTTGCGGCCATCCATGCTGCCGAAAATGGTCGTAATGTGGTGCTTTTTGAAAAAAGCAATAAGCTCCTCACTAAGGTAAAGGTGAGTGGTGGCGGACGCTGCAATGTGACCCATGATTGCGAGCATACCTCGCAACTCATTAGCCACTATCCCCGCGGTGGCCGTAGCCTACGCAAGGCCTTTAACGCATTTGGTGCTACCGAAACAAGGGCCTGGTTTGAGGAGCGGGGAGTAGCGTTGAAGGCCGAAGAAGATGGCCGCGTATTTCCGCTGAGTGATAACTCCCAGACCATAATAGACTGCCTTCTTAAGGAGACCCAAAAAGCGGGAGTGCAAGTCAGGATGCGCAGCGAAGTGATCAGGCTGCGGCCTCTGGACAACGGCTTTGAACTGCAACTCAGGGATGGACAGCTACTGAGGGCCAAAAAGGTGATAGTTACCAGCGGTGGTCACAACAAAATGGCCGCCTACCAATGGCTGGTCGATCTCGGTTTAAAGGTAGCCAGGCCTATCCCCTCCCTCTTTACCTTTAACGTACCCGGCTCAGATCTTAAGGATCTGATGGGTTTATCGGTACCCCAGGCTACGGTGCAGGTGCCTGGCAGTAAGTGGAAAATGGTTGGCCCTCTCTTAATCACTCATTGGGGATTCAGCGCCCCGGCGGTTATCAAGCTTTCCGCATGGGCGGCGATCGACTTTTTTGAGCGCAGCTACCAGTTTCCGATACTATTAAACTGGTGCGGGCAGGAGGAAGAAGTGCTAAGGCAGCAGCTACAAAACTTTAAAGCCGCCCATCCTAAAAAACTGGTAACTGGCAACCAACTCTTTGATATTCCGGCACGCCTATGGCAAAGGCTCTGCCAAAAAGCCGGTATAAGTGAGGATCAGCGCTACCTCGACCTCTCCAAAAAGCAATTTAACCGCCTGGTGGAAATGCTGCTGCGCACGCCATATCAGGTAAATGGCAAAACCACCTTTAAAGAGGAGTTTGTAACCTGTGGCGGAGTGGAATTGAGCGAGGTGGAGTTGAAGAGCTTTGAAGCCAAGAATATTCCCGGCCTTTACCTGGCCGGTGAGGTTCTCAACGTAGATGGGGTGACTGGCGGCTTCAACTTCCAGCACGCCTGGACCAGTGGCTACCTGGCCGGAAAGGCGGCCGGCGGCAACTGAGGCATATAACAAAAAAAGCCCCGACATACGCCGGGGCCAATCATTAAAATCGAAAGCGATAATCTAATTACTGGCCATCTCAGGCCCCATGGCTGTTTGTGGAATCTCATTTTTCACTGGCTTCAGCGATTTCAGGAAGCGATAGATGGCTCTTAAATCATCATCGGTCATTTGCTTAAAAGCCCCCCATGGCATGGGTGAGGTTTGATGCAAGCGCCCGCTGCGCATACGTGCCACAAAAGTATCTTCACTCCAATCGCTCAGGATCCCTGTTTCAGGGTCAGGGGTTAGATTGGGACTGTAGTAGGTATAACCCCGGGTTTGGGAGTCAGGACCAAACTGTAAGCCCCCGGCATAGGCTTCACCAATGTATTCACCGGTTTTCATATCGCGATTGGTATGGCAACCCCGGCAGTTTGCCACGGCATAAGCGAGATAACGTCCATACTCCCTGCTAGGTGCCGGCTTCACCGATTTCAATACCGGTTCATCGGGTTGCCCGGGCCCGATAGCGCCCATGGCATAAACCGCCTTACCCAGGAAACTAAGCTCCACCTCAGGGCGCTGGTGCTTTACCGGTTCGTTTTGACGCAGGTAGGCTATAATGGCATAAATATCTTCCTCGGCCATATTGACAAAGGGCATAAAATCAACACAGGCTTTACCCTTGTGGTTGATATTGTAGCGCAGCATTCGGTATAACTCACCGTCGCTGCGATTTCCGATACCGGTTTCGGGATCGGGGGTGATGTTGGGGGCGTGAAAAGTGCCGGGAGGAATTTCAAGGTCAAAGCCGCCGGTAAGGGCAACCTCCTCACCCGACTCCACCAGTTCGAGCTTTTCGAAGGGAACGTGACAATGCGAACAATGAGCAGGACCATTGGCCAGATAGCGTCCGCGTGCAACCCTCTCGGGGGTAATCTCAACTGTCAATTCCTCAACGGGAAAATCTTCATTGTAATTGCGATCGTGGGTGGTTTCGACAATAATAACCACAGCCAGCACCAATACGACAATAATGGCACCGGCCCAAATAAGGACTTTTTTAAGCATAACAGGTTGATTAGGTTGACTTAAAATTAACAATTTTCCGGTCTCACTAATCGACTTAACCATAAATTTCATTGGTTTTAGCCGCCCTGAGAGTGCTGCCAATAAGTCCTGCCCTTCAGCAGTGGCTTATTTCAGGTTTCAGGCTCTTATTTCTTTACCGAAGCGACTGATATTTTCGGGGTTGCCAAAAACGTAGACCAAGTCCCCCTGCTTAAGTTGCGAATCAGGATCGACCGTACCCTGGATTTTATTATCGCGGTAGATGGCCATTACACTAACGCCAAAGCGATTGCGCAGGCGCACTTCACTGAGGGGTTTATCCACGATGCCACTGGCGGCACGCTCTATGCGCAGGGAACTTACGCGCAAATCGGACCACTCAGGTAAGCCCAGGTTAGGGTTGTGATTGAAGAAAGGACGCATCATTTTATAGTTTTCACTGCGCACACCCTGCACGTAGCCCCCAATATCCCCTTCAGGCACCAGGTATTGGTGAAGCACCCGGCTAAAAATTTCAACGGAAGTTTCAAACTCCTCGGCGATAGCCTCACTGGCTCCCAGCTGCAGGTATCGTTCTATTTCATTCATGAAGCGGCAACGCACAATTATATGCACGGTATTGCAAATACTGCGCATAGAGGCTACCACCTTTTCGCTGGCCCCCGGGTCAGAGATGGCCACCACCGCCACCCTTGCCTGCCAGATGTGCATATGCTCAAGAATATAGAGATTGGTAGCATCACCAAAAAAGATGGGCTCACCGTTTTTGCGCCCCAGGGCCACGTTATCGGAGTTTACATCGAGAATGGCATAAGGGATCTCCGCCTGGCGGGCGATACCTGCCAGGTGACGGCCATTAAGACCATAACCTACAATAAGCAAGTGATCCTTAAGACCGGACACTTTATCGGCCATTCCCTTGTTGAGCTCATCCTCGGCCTGGGCCTTAAGGCTGGTGGCGGGTAAAATAGCATGGCTTAAAGGATCGGCAGCCTTAATCAGAAAGGGGGTTAGGGCCATGGTAAGTACTGACACTGCCAAAAAATACTGGTAGGATTCCCCGGCCAGCAGCTCATACTCCATGCCCACCGCTGCCAGGATAAAGGCAAATTCACCCACCTGAAAAAGGGTGAAGCCGGTAAGAAATCCGGTGCGAAGAGGGTATGAAACTAAGGCATTACTAATCGCAAGTACGATAAACTTGATTAGGAATACCGCCAGGGTAAGCAGTAAAATAATAGCGATGTGCTGAAAGAAGAAGCCAACATCGAGCAGCATGCCAATGGAAATGAAAAAAAAGCTACTGAAAATCTCACGAAAGGGAATGATGAGGCTGGTGGCCTGGTGACTGTATTCGGACTCGGAAATGGTGAGTCCCGCCATAAAAGCACCCAGGGCCAGGCTCAGGCCGATGGAGGAAGTAGCCCAGGCCACAGCAAAACAAATCACCACGATGCTGATGATAAAGAGTTCACGATTACGGGTAGCAACGATGGCGTGCAAAATACGGGGCACCAGATAGCGGGCAAGGATCAACACGGCTGCAATTACCCCTGCCGCTTTGGCCGTAAGGAGGCCCAGTTCCAGCCAAAGCTTTCCTCCCTCGCCAGCCAGCATGGGCGTAAGCAGCATCATGGGCACCACAATAATATCCTGGAAAATGAGAATTCCCAGCGCCATTTTGCCGTGGGGACTGTTCATCATTCCCATCGTTTGCAGAGTTTTGAGCACAATGGCAGTGCTGCTGAGCGCAATGAGGAAACCAAAGAAAATAGCTTCGTTGCGGGGAAAGCCCATAAACTGGGTTACCAGGAATACAGCTCCTATAGTAAGTAAAACCTGCGCGGCCCCACCGATAAACACGAGCTTTTTAATACGAGCCAGGCTGGCCAGTGAAAATTCGAGACCAATAATGAAAAGCAGCAAAATGACCCCGATCTCGGAGAGAATCTCAATTTCATGCGAGGCCTCGATCAGCCCCAGGGCCGAAGGGCCAAAGGCCATGCCGGTAGCCAAAAAGCCCAGCACAGTAGGCAGCCTGAGCTTGTTGAAGATAAAAATGACGCCGATAGACAGCGCCAGCATAAGGACCAAATCCGCCAGAAGTGGGATCTCCATACAACTATATTTTGCTTGGGATTGAAGCTATAAAATACCGGATTAAGGCGCTAGGGTTTTTAGCGCTGCATCTCCTATTTTATATAATGCCGTGGGAGCGCATCAGTTCAGTAGCATTGGGAGTAGTACACACTCCTTGTCTCAAACGATAGTCAAACTTCAGCTCACCTTCCTCAAAACGACTCTCAAAATACATGGCGCGGAAGCTGGCGCCATCCGCCTGGGCCAGGTCAGCGATATCGATGTCATGGGTTGCCACCACGCCATAGGCATTATAGCCGGTAATCTTTTGCAGGAAAAGGCGGGTACCGTTGCGCTTATCATCAGAGTTGGTTCCGCGCAGTATTTCGTCGAGCAGCACAAAAGCCGGCTCCCCCGTTTCCAGTACCGCCACCAATCGCTTAAGGCGCAATACTTCGGCCTGGAAGTAGGACTCCCCCTTTTCGATGGAATCAACCATCTTCATGCTGCTGAGAATGGTAAAGGGATAGAAGGTCATTTCACCTGCACATACCGGCGCTCCGGCAAAAGCCAGCACCAGGTTTACCCCCAGGGTTTTGAGGAAGGTACTCTTACCGCTCATATTGGAGCCGGTAAGCACAATGTAGGGCTGTTGGCCGAAATCGATAGAGTTATTTACGCGCTTGGAGGAAGCAATCAATGGATGCCCCAGCTCGCTGGCCCGGTAAACTGGCTGATCAGCGAGTGTCGGGTATATGTAAGTGGCATTATTGTAGGCAAAATTCCCCAGGCTGCT
>CAZUCA010000104.1:0-4840 GCA_964619125.1 uncultured Owenweeksia sp.
ACCGACTGCTTGAGAGGAGGAGTTTGTGTTGGCTTAAAGATAATACCGCCAGTGGAAAACCAGTCTCATTCCCAGATACCAAATCTTCTCCAGGGCAATGGTATCAACAGATTCCGGGGCTATTAGCTCTTCCCGGGCAGGCACATCCAGTCCTGTGGAGAATTGGATTTTTAGGGTGGCACTTTGGGTGTCTGAGAAGGTCCGGGTGGGTTGATACTCTAAAAAGGGAAAGTCCCACTTGGTGGAGCGGTAAGTCACCAGGTAACTTTCACTAAAGCTGGAGTTTGGAATAATAAGGGCTTCCCTGATCCGGCGGATGCCGTAAAATGAAATTCCCAGTTCCCGGCCAAGTACAAACTGGAAGCGCCCAACCGGGGTTGATATGCCCGACTGCCAGGGAATAAGCCCGCCGTTGCCTGCCGTTACCGCCATGCGTTGAAAGGTTTTGGGGGAAGACCAGGATAAAATGGGCGCGGCCACGATCAGATCGCCGGGAATGAGCCAGAACGGCATGCGAACACGCAGGTTATAGGCCGACCTGCCAGGGATAGTGGCGGTAACAGAACTGCCCTGATACCTGAGGCTCGGATCAGTAAATTGACTGGTGGTTGGCGAGTCCTGCCGCCAGCCTACCTGGACAAATGCCAGTCCGTCTCCGGCTTTATTCATCACTCCATCCAGACCAAGGCCTAAAATAAGGTTGGCTTCGATACTGCCGATCAGGGCTTTTTCTTTCTGGTAAGGACCAAATCCACCTCTCAAGCCACTGCTCTCCAGCGAAGATGAGGCACCGATAAAGGGACCCATTTCGGTGCGAAAGCGCGCCAACTGCCCCAGGCCTTCAGCAAGCCCGGGTACAGGCGTGCTCATCAATACAGTGTTCAGTAAATCCATATCTCCCGCTACTTTGGGCATTTCATTGTGGGTACACACATTGAAAGTGTCCGGCGTAATCGCCAACTCCGGTGAGGGGAGGGGATTGTCAGAGGGTGCTTGCGCTACCGCTGAACACAATTGTTCGAGGCTGGTTTGCACCGCTTTAGCGACGACTATAGCATCCGTATGACGCATATAAGCATCGCCGGTAAGCACCAGGGGCCTGTCATCCCAGGTGTCAACTTCGAGACCCGCTTCGTTGTAGTGGTCGTGCGTTCCTTTGCGCTGAGCCGCATTTCCCCAGGTACCAGCCACATGTCCGGCAGCATAGGAATCCTGTATAAAATGGATGGCAAAGGTTTCGTTAGCCAGGGCTGCCATCAGGATGGCGGCTCGTTGCCGGGGCGTGAGTTGTGGTATTTGTGCCTGGGCTGCTCGCTCCAGCGCCCGGCTATGGTAATAGGAATAGGCTCCTAAGGCATTAAGCGGAGCGCCTTCCTTGAGACTTTCCCGCAAATATTCCTCTGCCTTTCCATCTATGGTAGGCCTGGCCAGGAGAAAGTGAACATGGTTTGTGCCGGCGCGGGTGGCATAGTCGACATCGGCCCGCTGGAGACGAATGTCAGAATTGCGGATCGCGTTTATGGTCTGATCTGCCCGGTCGGCTTCGGCAAGCTCCAGGCGCAACTTTGTGGCGATGTGGTCTACCCGCAATATCCAGTCACTGCTAAGTATAATGTCCAGCATCTGCTCCGGTGAACAACTATGGTCTCCCGCAATAGCGGGCCAGGAGGCCAGGTCGAGCAGCGGTGAGTCTAAACCGTGCTCCGGATCTACTACTGAAAGGGAAAGCCGGTCCTCATGCCCCTTACGAACCTGATTCCACATCTGCTGCAAGATCTTTTGTTGTTCGGGATTTAATTGTCTGATCGCCAATACCGTAATCTGCCGGTGCTCCGGATAAACCCAGGCCTTAGCGGATATAGCGTTTACCAGGAGTCCTATACAAAATAGCCAACGTAGCATGTGGTTAAGGTGAACTTGTGTTGTACTGAAAAGATACTAAACTTTCAGTTAGAACTTTAGCCATGAAAAAGGGGCGTGGCGGCTTCGCTTGATCGGTGTTCGGAATGATCAGGTCAGTCTCCGCTAGGAACTCCCAGCTAACCGCATTAACTTTAACTAGGTCCTTGAATAAGGCGTAGAAAAAAATAATGCGGAATAATGTCATCTTAACCATATGCCTGTTAGCCGGGTGCACTTTGAGAAGTCAGGTGAATCTCGACTCACTCTACGCGCTTTGGCAGGATAAGACCCAATCAGATTCAATCAGAACAAATGCCTACGCCGATTATATCTGGGACGGTTATCTATTTTCCCAGCCCGATTCGGGATTCATTCTGGCGGAAGAATTAGTGAACTTTGGGAAGGAGCAGGAATATCTAAAAGCCCAATTCGCCGGGTATACCCTCCAGGGCGTATCATGGGTCAATCGCAGCGATTATAAGAAAACACTTTTATATTATCTCCGGGCCCTCGATGTCGCGGAAGAGATTGGCCATCCCGCCGCCCTGGCCATTGCGTATAATAATGTGGGCAGCATTTATCACGACAAAGGGGATTTAACTACAGCGCTGGACTACTATTTAAAAAGCCTGGAGTACAATCTACCCACGCAGGTTGGTACCAACCTCAATAATATCGGAACCATATATATGAACCAGGGCAATTTTTCGAAAGCCCTTGAATATTTTCAACGAAGCCTGGAACTTAACCGAAGAAAGGGTGCTCAGCATGAAATGGCAAATACCCTGGCCAAGATCGGCGGTATCTATCGGGAAGAGGGACAATACCGTAATTCACTGGACCATTATTCCCAAAGCCTCAGGATTTATGAGCAAATCAACAATCAATTCGGGATAGCTGAAACCTATAGTAATATCGGAGTCTTGTACGATAAACAAGGTGATTACCCGCAGGCATTGCTTTATCACAAAAAAAGTTTAACACTTTACCAGGAGCTGGGTGATAAGAATGGAATGGCTGTTTCCGTAAATAATATTGGCGAAATTTATGTGAAGCAGGGAGAATTTACGCAGGCCCTGGATTATTGCCAAAGGGGTTTTGAAATGGCGGTAAGCATTCAATCCCTCGCCAGAAAAAGGGCAAGTTGCTCTTGTTTATATGACGCTAACAAGGCCCTGGGTAATGGGGAAGAGGCACTCATTTACCTTGAGCTATTGAAAGCTTTTGAGGATAGCCTGGATACCAGGGAAACTGCCAAAAAGCTTCAGCAAATGGAGTTTCAGGAAGAAGCACGCTTAATACAACAGGCCTATGAAGAAGATATGCGCCATGAAGAAAAAACCAGAAATATTGTGGTGGCAATGGGGATATTCTTCTTACTGTTAGCGGGGAGTTTTTACTGGCGCTGGCGCTATGTGCGCCAATCAAAAGCGTCCTTGCAAATCGAAAAGGATCGTTCAGAAAATTTACTGCTTAATATTCTTCCCGAAGAAATTGCCCGGGAACTCAAAGATAAGGGAAGGGCTGATGCGCGCGACTTTGACAAGGTCTCCATACTTTTTACTGATTTTAAAAGTTTTACGGAGCAGAGCGCCTTGCTCAGTCCTGCAGAATTGGTGGAGGAAATAAACCAGTGTTTTGAGGCTTTTGACAGTATCATTGAAAAATATGGTGTTGAAAAAATAAAAACTATTGGCGATGCCTATATGGCCGCTGGCGGACTCCCCATACGCTCCGATAACTCCGTGATCAATACGGTGCTGGCTGCGCTTGAAATGCAGGAGTTCATCGTGGCCAGATCTGTGGAACAAAAGGCAAAGGGCCGGCCCTTCTTTGAGATGAGGGCGGGTATCCATACGGGCCCGGTGGTGGCAGGTATAGTGGGTATCAAAAAAATACAATACGATATATGGGGCGATACAGTAAACACAGCCAGTCGCCTGGAAAGTGCAGGCGAGGTGGGAAGGGTGAACATTAGCCAGGCCACATACGAGCTCATTAAAAATAATCCTAAGCTGGTATTTGAAAGCCGCGGAAAAATCGCCGCCAAAGGCAAGGGAGCTATTGATATGTACTTTGTGTCAAAGACCTAAGTAAATAGCCGATAGTTTTAGGGCTTATGAAACCGCTTACTGCCTTTAAAGGGCAGTTTTCAGAAATTAATTTAGGCCGGTTAAAATGGGGTCGGATCAGGATGGTGGCAGGATAAACGATAATATCTCCCCGTCATTCCCAATGATTAAATGAGGTGTTTGGGTATGCTCTGGCATAAGACAGCATTGCTGGCTTTACTCAAAAGCTGGCTTGTATTCGGGTGAAAATGGTGTGATTTGAAACAGGAATTATTCTTTTACAATTTTGCTGCTCTTTTTCATGTCAATATGCTGCCATGCACAGTACTGCACTTCATCGCCCGAAACTATTGACCTGGAAAATCACAGCCGCTCTGAAATTCGCCACCTGTTTCTCAACTTCAATCCCAACACTGATATTTACAGGCTGGCCAGGGCTTCACGACGAAATTACAGTTTGAGTGTTGCCTCGTATGCAGTGGGCGGGATAGCTATCATAGCGGGAACTTCTTTGTTGGTGGAACTGAATAAAATTAAAAATGATGGTCCCGGGGGATTTGAAGCCGGTATGACGCGGATATCTATACCGATTTTAGGAACCCTAAACTTCAGCATTGGGGGGGGTGGCAATATTGAGTGGAATATCCAGGACTCGAAAAGCGCAAACCAGGCCGGATAGGGCAATAGAACTATACCAGAATTTGTTATAAGAAAACGCAATCGTTGAAGTTTAAAAACGTACTATGAAACGTATTTGCCTGATATCACTGATTTTGATCGGTCTGTATGCCTGTAATAAAGAGCCAGCCGGTGCGCAGGTGGATCTTTCCAAAACTCCTCTTTTAAGCGAAGCGGAATTGGATCAC
>CAZUCA010000105.1:0-3965 GCA_964619125.1 uncultured Owenweeksia sp.
GAAGAGTTAGAGTTGTATTCAAATTTGGGAAAAACTTCGGTTCTAACGCATAGCCTGCCTCAAGGTTTGCAAAGGCTGGCTAAGTTTTTCATTTATTTCGACAAGTGACATTTTAATGTCGTTCTGCAGTTTTTCCTTGTTTCCAATCAGGTCGTCAAGCAGCCTGACACTCTCACTCAGCTCAATAACCTGATCCTCAACTACGTATTTTTCCATATCAAACAAACGGAACAACTCACGATACTTATGGCTCCAGCTAATTGCCATTGCCGGCACTCCCTGCCCCAGGGCGAATACCAGGCTGTGAAAACGCGAACCCACCAGGAAGTCGCATTGACCAACCACGCTCTTTACCTGTTCGGTACTTAAAAATTCGTCGAAGAGAAAGCAGCTGTCGGCCTTATTAAGCCGTTGGTAAAGCACCCGGCACAGGTAGCGATCATCCTCACCTACCGGCTTCTGACCGGGGTAAATATCATTTGGAACCAGCACAATGCGCGCCTGGTATTTGCTGATCAGGTGCTTAATCAGCGCTTCGAGGTGCTGGAGGTAAGGGTGATCATTCTTATCGCCCTTAAAGCGACTATAAACCCGCATATTGGGAGAAATGGCCACCAATGGTCGCGAATCTTTCTCATAGCCCTTGCTTTGCAACAGCTTTTCGCCAATTTCCGCTGCTGGCAGTGGCAGGGCAAAAGCAATATCGGGGCATAGTTTAATCTCATCAATTGCTACTCCCAACAGCTCGGCCATATAGCGGCGTGAAACTGTATCACGGGTGTAAAAGTCATCCGCTTTGGCCATCATTGCCTTCATTGCCTTCCTGAGATCGGGACTTTCAAAGCTCCCCCAGGCCTGGGGCATAAACACATACTTAGCCCCCTTTTTGGCAGCAAAATCCATGGCCTTAATCGTTTCGTATGGCTGACGATAGCCGCGTCCGTCATGGTAAGCATAGCCACTAACGTCTACCGCCAGGTCCAACTGATCTATTTCGCGGCGCATAGAGCCCAGGGGGGTAATGTCGGCAAAAGGCTTTTGCTGAATAGGTAAAAATTTGGCGAGGCGATACATAATGGCGTTGCCGTAATAACGCAGCTTCATGAGTATGGCCGATTCCTGCGGTGGAAAGAGTGGTATAAAACCCTCCTCCCGGGCCACTTCGGCCTGTGCTTCGGTTACAATAGCGTAGTATTGAGAGCCGGGGTGGTCGCTCTCTATTACACTGCGCACCGTTTTCAGCATGGCCTCGGCCCCTTTGTTTACAAAGTTTCCTCCAACCAATAGTATACTTTTTGCCATTTTCAATTAGCTTTTTTTCCTTTTTAACTTCGACATTAGCTTGCTGAGCATCTCATCACTTACACTTTTGAACCCTTGGCGCGAAGCAGGGCTTAGCTGCCAAAGCCCCAGGTAGCTAAGTGTGTAAAATCCTCCCACGGCCACCACCTGTAGAATTGAGGGCCATTGATCTACCAACTGTAGTAAAAAATGACTGAGCAGGGCGGCGATAATGGAGAAACCAGCCGGAAATTTTATCTCCTCAAAAAAGTCACTCACCTTTATGGAAGTACCTTTATAGCTGTAAACCAGGCTGGGGAAAACCAGCAGGTAATTCACCAGAATGTAACTGATTATCAAACCCATTACTCCCCACTGAATGCCAATAAAAAAGGCAATTGCCACCGCAATGGTATTGTACACGCCCCATAGGAAAAAGCGCTTACTGTGCCCGGCAGAGATCATCACCATACCCCGGGTACTGGCCACCGGCTGAATAAATGAGACGAAAGCTAGGCCCTGGAAATAAGGTGCGGCGTCAAGAAATTTATCTCCGAGCACCACGTCGATAACCGGCCAGGCTAATACCGCCAGCATCAACACCAAGGGCATCGAAAAAAAAGCAAGCGTAAAAATATAGCGCCGATAATAGGAGGCAAAACGCCTGCTAAGGCTATCAAGACTACTCATGGCGGGAATTCCCACTGCATTGAGAGGATCCCTGATCTTGTGCACCGGAATCAGCAACAGGCGGTAAGCCTGATCATATAACCCCAGGGCGCCCTTACCCACAAACTTTCCGATCAACACATTATCGAGGTTGCGGGCAAAGTAATTTATCATGTTAAAGCCACTAATGTGCATCCCAAACTTTACCAGATCGATAATACTCCGGTCTACCCGGCTCCAATGAGGGCGCCAGTCACAGCGCATCCACAGCAGTACCATAGTAGAGAGCGCATTGAAGAAATTCAGCGCTACCAAAGCCCAATAGCCAAATCCGAAATATGCCATCAATATGGCACTACCCACTCCTACCAGAGTGCCTAATACGGTTATGGAGGCCAGCTCCTTAAACAGCATTTGCCGCTTGAGCAGGGCCGTATGCTGCGCCGAGAACCCTCCCAGCACCGCAATAATGGCGTAGGCATAAGTAATATTACTAAGGGCAGGCTCTTCGTAGAAATAACTAATCAGGGGCCCCAGTCCCACAATCACCAGCCCCAGTACCAGGCTCATCCACACATTGAGCCAAAAGACTTTACTGACTTGTTCCTGGTCAATATCCTTTTTTTGGATTACCGCCTGACTGAGGCCGAGGTCCTTAAAAATCAGCACAAAGCCGGTGATGGAAGTGACCATAGCCACCAAACCATAGTCAGCCGGTATCAGCAGGCGGGCCAATACGGCAGTAGAGCCTATGGTAAGTATCAATGACAGCAACTGGGCGCTAACAGTATTCATACCGCCACTCACCGATCGTCCCTTCAGGTCAGCAAGCAGGTGTTCACGATCAAACCACTTCTGGTGATTTGTAGTAGTAGATTGCTCCAAGCGCTCTAGTTATAGGTAATAAGTTGTTGAGGAGATTTCTTTTGCGAGAAGGGGATTCCGCCTTCTTCGTCGGCGTAGCCAATGCCAATGAGCATAATGGGGCGCTCATCTTCTTCGAGCTTGAGCAGTTTTTCCATGCGCGATTCCAGCACTTCAATATCGGGCCAGTTAATAGGAAAGGAGCTCAGACCCAGGGTTTCGAGGGCATACATCAGGCTCATACTGGCCAGGCCACCGTCGATATAAATCACATGACGATCGCGCTCACTGAGGTAGGCACTAAGCCGGCCCACCACCACCGCAAACATTGGTACATTGGCGTAAATGCCTCTGATACCCATGGGAATGGCACCTACCTGATCCTTCAGTTCTTTCTGATCAAATATCCTGAAGGCAAAAGGCTGGCGGTTACAGGCACTGGGCGACTGGGCAGCGGCCAGCATTGCCTTTTCCACCAACTCCCGGGGAACCGGCTGATCCTTAAACCATCGTACCGAACGCCTTTGCAGGCTTAAATTGTAAAAATCCTCATAGGTGATATTACTCTTAGCGGCCTCTTTGCGCAGGTAAGGGAAGGCAGAAGCGTGGCCATTTAATTGTTGGGCGTGTGAGGAGGCCTTTTGTTCAAAAACGCGTTTTGCTTCGGCGATGCGGGCATTGCTGGTATCTACACTGGCGAAGTATTTATTTATCACCGAATGGGCCCAGCGCAGGAGTTCCTCATCTACGTCGCGATCATTGGCGCTATCGAGCAGAATGAGGTAGTTTTTTACCACATCAAGAATGTAATCAGCGGCAAAAACCGAGCGACGGTCGCGCATTACCAATCCTTTTTCAAGGCGGTGAATTTCACGACGCAGGTGAAAAGCATTGGGACGCCCCTCCCTCAGGGCTCTGAGATGGAGATACTTACCATTCATCACCTTCTGATGCTCCCGCGAAAAATCACTGGAAAACAAAAAGTAATAAAGGTCAGCCAGTTTCGGATGCTTGCGCATCCACGGAATCAGATATTGATTCTGAACCTTGAGCTTAAGATTGTAGAGTGAGAGTCCCATCACCAGGTCTGTTTTATTATCGAGTTATCTGCAACACAACTGCAGCCCTCATGTTTAGCACGAAATATATTA
>CAZUCA010000106.1:0-3471 GCA_964619125.1 uncultured Owenweeksia sp.
CAATGGATAGTATGTGGGTTTCCGGTACCCAAGATCTAGGTTCGATTCCTAGCGGAGCTACAGTTTAAAGAGGCCTTGCGCCTCTTTTTTTTATGCGTTTTTGTTTTTCGGTGAAAGGTATGTGGGTTTCCGGTACCCAAGATCTAGGTTCTCCGGCTCCCCAGGGGAGGCGGACAGGCCTGCCCGGATGACTCGGTCAGCTTGAATAGTTATATCCCTGGTGTTTGAAGATTCCTACTTGCAGGCACTCATTAGGCCATATTTCAGTTTTTTTTTGGTGTATCTTAAGTGAATGATTTGGGTGTATGTTTTAAGAAGCTTAATGGATGGCTCACGCTATACAGGAATGGCTAAGAATTATAAAAGTCGCCTGGCAGATCATAATAAAGGGAAAAACCGATATACTAAAGGTCATAGGCCCTGGGAAATAGAATATTTTGAGCATCACCCCAATTGGAAAGAGGCTAGGACCCGAGAGAAATATCTTAAATCTGCAGCCGGACGGTTATGGCTTGAAAAGTTTTTGCGAACAAACAGGATCTAGGTTCCCTGCCTGCGTGACGCAGGCAGGCAGGGATTCCTAGCGGAGCTACAGTTTAAAGAGGCCTTGCGCCTCTTTTTTTTATGCCTTTCAGTTCCTGAAAGGAGATGACATTGGGGCTTGCGGTGCCCAAGCTCCCGGCTCCCTGCCCGCATGACTCGGTCAGTCAGGGATTCCTGGCGGAGCTACACTTAAAGGAGGCCTTGCGTCTCTTTTTTTACTTCAGGCACATCCTCAGGGGAAAGCGGCACGAATTTCCCTACATGCCGCTAAGTAGTTTACATTTGTTTTTAACTTTTCCCTAAAACCACCCTGATGAAAAATTTTTTATTAGCCCTAAGTTTCTTAACATTTAGCTCAACCACAGGCTTTGCCCAGCAGTTGGTCAGTATTCAGCAGTTGAGTACCACCCCGGTGACCACCCTGCGTTTTCTATATCCCGACGCCCGCTATGGTACCACCAATTACAAAGTAGTGTACAATACCATGGATGTGGATGGCAGTACCGTTCAGGCCAGTGGTATATTGGTGATCCCGCAGAATGTTAGTTGTGCCGGCTTTCCCCTGGGGGCTTATCTCCACGGCACGGTCATGGAAAAGAATAACGTACCCTCCCGCGATAACAATGAGGCCTTCGTGCCCAAAATTATGGCCAGCCTGGGTGTGATTGCCGTGGCCCCCGATTATCTTGGCCTGGGTGATGCCCCCGGTTTGCATCCCTATCTCCATGCTGAATCACAGGCTACTGCTACCCTTGACCTGATAAGGGCGGTACGTGAGTACCTGCAGGATTCTACCAGCATAAACCTCAATGGTGAAGTTTATGTAACTGGTTATTCACAGGGTGGCCATGCCGCCATGGGTACCGTAAAATATATTCAGGATAATAATCTCCTTACAGAATTTGAGGTAGTGGGAGCCGGCCCGGCCAGTGGTCCTTACAACCTTAGCGGCAGCCAATCGGAAGTGTTTATCAACGATGATCCTTACAGCAACCCTGCTTACTCTGTTTACCTCCTCTTTGGGATGAACCGGGCTTACGGTAATATTTTCAACTCCTATGACGAAATCCTGAAATCACCCTACGACACGCTTATTCCTCCTTATTTTGACGGTAATTATGATGTGGCCACCGTCAATGCTCTCCTGCCCGATACCATCAGTGGCTATGTGCAGGACAGTGTGCTGGCTAATTTCAGGGCTGACAGCCTAAACAAGCAGCACCCTATCTGGCAGGCGCTTATCAAAAATGATAATTATGACTGGAATCCCAGCTTCCCCATGGAGCTTTATTACTGCACTATGGATGAGCAAGTGAACTACCAGAACGCCCTTGATGCGGAAGCGGCCATGCAGGCTAAGGGTGCCCAGGTAACGGCTGTAAACAAGGGGGCGCTCAACCACGGCGATTGTGTGCTGCCTGCCCTGGATGCCGCGGCCGAATTGATGGATTCATTAACAGTATGTGGTTATGTATCGCTGATGGAGCGACTGTTCAAGCCCTTACAGCTCTATCCCAATCCTGCCCGTACCGAACTGATGATACAGGGAGTGGAGGATGATACCCGGATTGAAATTTACAATATGGGAGGTAAGCGGGTGGCCAGCTTCAGCATCGGCGCCGGTGAGCTCATCCCTGTTGCTACTTTGCCCGCTGGTACCTATCTGTTGCGCACTATTGAAAAGCGCCAAAGCCGTTCCCTGAAATTTCAGGTCATAGATTAGAAAGAATCAGGCATCAAGCCGGGAGCGTTTGCTCTCGGCTTCTTCCAGTTTCTTCTGCGACTTTTCCCAGTCCTTCATAAGTTTTTCGAGCTCGCTTTTTTTGGCTTCATACTTATCGTAAAAACCCGGCTCTTTACTTAGCTCCTTAAATTTTTCAGGATCGTGCATTTGCTCGTCAATGGCGTCGATTTCGCCCTCGAGCTGTTCGATTTTAGCTTCCTGTTTGCGGATTTGGTTTTCGGCTTTGCGAATGTCCTTATCCAGTTGCTTGCGCTCCTCGCGCTGCTGACCGCCGCCCCCCTTTTTATTTTCTGACGCTACTTCGCGGGCGGCTTTTTCCTGTTGTTCCACCTGGCGAAAATCGTCAAACTTACGTGCTTCCAGGTATTCGTTGATGGTGCCCAGAAATTCCTTCACCTTGCCGTTGCGGAATTCGTAGATCTTATCGGTAAGTCCCTGCAGGAAGTATCGGTCGTGTGAAACCAACACCATGGTACCGTCGAAATTCTGGAGGGCCAGCTTCAGCATCTCCTTACTTTTCATATCGAGGTGGTTGGTGGGCTCATCCATCACCAACAGGTTGTAGGGGCGTAGCATCAGCTTACACAGCGCCAGGCGGCCTTTTTCACCGCCACTGAGCACCTTCACTTTTTTATCTACATCCTCGCCGGTAAAAAGGAAGGCAGCGAGGTAGTCGCGGGCCCGCTTGCGCAGGTCTTCGGGAGCTTCGTCCTCAATGGTTTGCAGCAATGTTTTATTGCCTTCCAGTTCCTTAGCCTGCTCCTGGGCGTAATAGCCAATTTCTATATTGTGACCTATTTCGAGCTTGCCTTCGTGCTGCAGCTGTTCAGCGATGATCTTTACCAGAGTTGACTTACCCTGGCCGTTTTGTCCTACAAAGGCCACTTTCTCAAAACGCTCCACCTCCATATTTACCTTTTCGAAGATGGTCTTATCACCATAGGATTTGCCGAGGTTCTCAGCCTTGAGCACCACCTTACCCCCGCGTGGGGCCGGCGGGAAGCGAAACTTAATTTTGCTGGCATCGTCCACGTCCACTTCAATGCGCTCCATCTTGTCGAGCTTTTTGATCAGGGTTTGAGCGAAAGCTGCCTTGGAGGCCTTGTAGCGGAATTTCTCGATCAGCTGCTCGGTATCAGGATTTCCTTCTCGATGTCCTGCGGCGTCGCCCCGGGCCATGAGGT
>CAZUCA010000107.1:0-2762 GCA_964619125.1 uncultured Owenweeksia sp.
GTAACCGGTGGAGCCGGTTATATCGGTTCTGTACTGGTACGCATCCTGCTTGAGCAGGGACACCAGGTTAGAGTTATTGACAATCTGATGTATGGTGGTGAATCCATCATCGACCTTTTGGAACACCCCAATTTTGAATTTGTAAAAGGTGATATCCGCAATAAAGAGCAAGCAGAACAGGCGGTTAAGGGAATTTACGCAGTAGCCCACCTGGCCGCCATTGTGGGGGATCCGGCTTGCGCCAAAAATCCTGAACTGGCCCGCGAGACCAACCTTGAAGGGTCGAAGATGCTCTACGAAGTGGCCAATACGGCAGGGGTACAACGCTTTGTATTTGCCAGTACCTGTAGCAATTACGGCAAGATGGATGATCCCAGCCAGTTTGTAACGGAAGATTCAACCCTGGCACCGGTATCCCTCTATGCTGAAACCAAAGTCGCGTTCGAAAAATTCCTTTTAGGACAGGATAAAAACAACGCCGCCAAGCCTACCTGCTTGCGCTTTTCCACCGTGTATGGCCTTTCGCCCCGTGTGCGTTTTGACCTTACCGTAAATGAATTCACCAAGGAGCTGGCCCTCGACCGGGAGCTGGTAATTTTTGGAGAGCAATTCTGGCGTCCTTACTGCCACGTGAGAGACCTGGCCCGCTCGGTGGTAATTGCCATCGAGGCCGAAGAAGATAAAGTGGCATTCGACGTATTTAACGTGGGCAACACGGATGAGAATTACCAGAAGCAAATGATTGTGGAGGAAATTCTAAAAGTACTTCCCGAAGGCCGGGTGAGATATGTAGAGAAGAATGAAGATCCCCGTGACTACCGCGTGAATTTTGATAAAATCCATGATCGCCTGGGCTTTGAAATTACCATCAGGGTGCCCGAAGGCATTAAGAATATGAATAAAGCCATTCAGGAAGGCTTTGTATCCAATCCCGATGAGCAGAAGTACAAAAACATCTGAGGCTACCGTTGCCTTTATCCGGCAGTGGTATGGTGCCGATGAGTTTTTACCGCTACATGCCCCCGTTTTCAACGGTCATGAAAAAGATTACCTAAACGAATGCATTGACTCCACTTTTGTCTCTTCGGTGGGTAAGTTTGTGGATGAAGCGGAGAAGAAATTCGCCGAGGCAGTGGGGGCAAAATATGCCGTGGCGGTAGTAAATGGTACCAGTGCACTACACCTGGCCTTGAGAATTGCGGGGGCAGAACCCGGAGATGAGGTGATAACCCAGCCACTTACTTTTGTGGCTACCTGCAACGCTATTCGTTACCAGCAGGCACAGCCGGTATTTGTGGATGTTTCAAAAACTACCCTCGGCCTTTCGGCTGAGGCTCTCGAAGCCTTTTTAAATGAGAACGCAGAGCTTCGTGATGGTTCCTGCTACAACAAAGTGAGCGGACGACGGATTAAGGTCTGTCTTCCCATGCACACCTTCGGTCATCCGGTAGACCTGGATGAGATTAAGAAGATATGTGATCAGTGGCATCTTACGCTGGTAGAGGATGCAGCCGAGTCGGTAGGCAGCTATTACAAAGGCAGACACACCGGCAATGTAGGGCTGGTGGCGGCCTTTAGCTTTAATGGCAACAAAACCATTACCTGTGGTGGCGGTGGGATGATTGCCACCAACGATGAGAAGCTGGCCCGCTATGCCAAGCACCTGAGCACGGTGGCGAAGTCGCCCCATGCCTACGAGTTCTTCCACGACGATTTGGGCTACAACTATCGTATGCCAAACCTCAATGCAGCTCTGTTAGTGGCCCAGTTGGAGCAGCTCGATGATATCCTCGCCAATAAGCGCAGGACGGCTGAAGCCTATGAGCAGTTTTTTGCAGGGCAGGAAGGCATAGAGTTTTTTAAGGAGCCTGCTCACGGTCGCTCCAATTACTGGTTAAATGCAGTGTTGCTTGAAAACCGGGAAGAACGCGATCACTTTCTGAAAGTAACCAATGACATGGGAGTGATGACCCGTCCGGCCTGGAACCTGATGCCTGATTTGCCGGAGTACAAGAATTGCCAGGTTCACTCTATTGCCAACAGCCGGGAGCTGGCCGATCGCCTGGTTAATATTCCCAGCAGCGTAAAAAAATAAAATGGGACATCCAGATTTTATTTTAATTGGCGAAACTAAGTGTGGTACTACCTCCATGTTTAATTATTTGATCCGGCATTCGAAGGTGTTGGAGACCTATGGTAATGGTGAAAACTATGACAAAAGCTACGCTACCAAGGAAATTCGCTTTTTTGATAAATTTTACGACCGCGGCTGGGATTGGTACTATTCCTGTTTTCCTCAAACAGGGGAGGGCGAGGTTACTGGTGAGGCTACACCAATGTATATGTACCGCACTCAGATCGCTCGTCGCCTTCAGGAGCACTTGCCAGGGGTAAAGCTAATTGTAATGTTACGCAACCCTGTGGACCGGCTTATCTCAAATTTCTATCACAATTTTAAATGGGTTCCGGGTTGGAAGGAACAATACCCTGATCTGAAAAGCTATTTTCACGGTTGTTTTGATCGGGATTACTATCAAATAGAGAAGAGTATATATTATTTTGCTCTGCAACGGTGGTTTGAACACTTTCCGCAGGAGCAGTTTTGTATTGTGCGCAGTGAGGACATGTATGAGAACCCGGAAGGTGCCTATTTTCAAATTACGCGATTTTTAGGTCTTAACGATGAGCCCCTGCCCACTTATCCTGTTTATCGCGCCAATACTTATGATAACATTGACCCAGCTTTGCGCCGTGAACTGGAG
>CAZUCA010000108.1:0-2618 GCA_964619125.1 uncultured Owenweeksia sp.
ATTCGGCTTCGAGCTCTCTTAAATGGGTTAGTGAATATCTCATGGGGTAGTATTAAAGTTGTAATTTTTTAAGGTTGTAAGCCTGCCCGGCTAAAGCGAGTCAGAGGGGGTTTTAAAGATGACAACCGGGATCAGAGCTTTAGTTTATCGTTTATCACTGCTAATATCTTCTCCACTCCTTCCACCACGGTCATCTCGGCGGTCTTAACGGTAACGGCAGGGTTTTGGGGAGTTTCAAAAGGAGAGCTGATGCCGGTGAAGTTGGAGATTTCGCCGGCGCGTGCCTTGGCATAAAGGCCTTTTACATCGCGCTTTTCACACTCCTCCAGCGGGCAATCCACAAACACTTCTACATAGCGATCTTCTCCCACCAGGCTTTTTACCAGTTCCCGCTCTTCGCGGAAAGGCGATATAAAAGCGGTAAGGGTTACTACGCCGGCATCCACCATCAGGCTGGCCACTTCACCAATGCGGCGGATATTTTCCTTGCGCGCACTTTCGCTAAAATCGAGATCCTTATTGAGGCCACTGCGGATATTGTCACCATCGAGAATGAAGGTACGCTGCCCCTGCTCATGGAGCTTCTGTTCCAGCATGCTGGCCAGGGTGGATTTTCCGGAACCACTCAGGCCAATAAACCAGACCACCAGGGCGCGGTGACCGTTCAGCCTTTCGCGATCGGCCCGCGTAATGCTATGGCTGTGAGGGATTATGTGGAGTTTTTCGGTCATATCAAATCAAAATTATAGGCGGCATATAGCAGGAATACCGCGGCATAAACCAGGCTGAGCGGCAGGCCCAGACGAACGAAGTCGCGGAAGCGATAATTTCCGGCCTCCATTATCATCAGGTTGGTTTGGTAGGCTATTGGGGTGGCAAAACAGCAACTGGCGCCATAAGCGGCTGTCAGAAACAGGGGCTTGGCCCCGATTGCGCCAACGGAGGCCAAACTTAAGGCAATTGGGAAGATTATGGTAATCGCAGCCACATTGGTTACCAGGCTGGTAAGCACAAAGGTGGCGGCAAAAATCCCGGCCAGCACTACCAGCGGGCTCCAGTCACCGGCGCCACTAAAAAGCAGATCGGTAAGCCAGGCCGCTGCGCCCGAATCAATTAAAGCCTTACCGATGGCCAGCGATGACACCAGCACCAGCATCAGGTCAAAGCTGATATTTTGTTTGGCTTTTTCCACCGTCATCATGCCCAGCAGGATTTGCATCAACAGAATAATCATCAGGGCCGGCAGTAACGACAGTACCCCAAAGGCGCTAAGAAGCACGGCGATCGCGGCTGTAATAAGGAAGGTCAGCAGCTTGGACCTACCCAGGCTCTCCTTTTTAGTGATGGTATTAATAACCAGCAGGTCACTGTTGCGGGCAATGCGTTCCTTAAACTCCTGGCCGGTGGTGATCAGCAGCAGGTCGCCGGTATGGAGGGTGAGCGCTCCCAGTTTACCCACCAGTTTTTCACCATGACGGTGTACCCCGATAATGGCGGCATCATATTTTTCGCGAAAGCCCACTTCTTTTACGGTGCGGCGATCGAGCTGTGAGTTTTGGGTTACGATAGCTTCCAGCACTTCCCCATCTCCCGCCAGGGCAAATTTCTTGTGTTTGGAAAGTTCCAGGCCGGGGGTTTTGGCAATAAGTTCAAACACTGAAGAACTTTCACCGGCAAAGAGCAGCACATCGTCCATTTTAAGGCGGTGTACCGGCCGTACCGGGGTGATGCGCAAGTCACCACGAATTATTTCGGTGAGGAATACACTTTGCAGATTGCGCATGCCTGCTTCTTCCACGGTTTTGCCGATCAGGGGCGAACCGGCCATTATCCGGGTCTCCACCAGGTATTCGCGCGCGGCCTGCTCCAAACTTTTCAGCACTTCCTCCTTATCACTGAGCAGGTAAGGCCCGAAGAGAAACATAAAAAACAAACAGGCCAGGGTAATGAGCACCCCGGGCACAAAAAAATCACTGAAACCCAGCAATTCCTGGCCACTGTCGGCCAGGAGGCCGTTTAGCACCAGGTTGGTGCTGGTACCGATAAGGGTGATTACCCCTCCTAAAATAGCGGCAAAGGAAAGGGGCATCAGCAGGCGGGAGGGGTTAATGTTGCGGCTTTTACCCCAGTTGTAAACGTAGGGCATCATCATCGCCACCACGGGGGTATTATTCATTACCGAAGAAACCGCCGATACCGACAGCCCCATGCGCCAGATAAAGCCACGCTGCCCCGAGGCCTTGCCAAATAATTTTTCGAAAAAACCGGCCAGGTTGAAGTAGTCGTTAAAGGAGGCGGTAATTAAGATCAGGGCAAAGATGGTAATGATAGAAGGGTTGCTGAGGCCCAGCAGGAAATCATCGAGGGCAATACTGCCGCCCGCCAGCAGCACCGCTACCGAGACCAGAAAGACCAGAGAAGTCTTGAAACGATCAGCAATCAGGGTGGCGATCATCAGCAGTAGCACCCCTATTACGAAGGGTATTTGAAAGTCAGCAGGTATCAAATATTTCTGTTTGAGGCGGCTAAAGTACTAAAAGTCTATTAAAGTAGTAGACTTTAAGTTCTAAAAAGGAAAATGGGCCGAAAATGTTTTACAGAACTTCGAAATACGAAAT
>CAZUCA010000109.1:0-2224 GCA_964619125.1 uncultured Owenweeksia sp.
TAAATAAAAATGACGCCAATTACCGCCCCAAGCCTTTATTTATGGCAGATTCGCCTTAATGCTTTTGGTAGGTTATACCATTACATTATTTTATTTTTATCTTCGACGAGTGGAATATTCTTCAAAACATGGCTGACACAACCGACAAATCATCATCTTCAGATCGCTCCCAATTCGCCATCCCCTATTATGTAATCAACTACGATAAGTTCTTTCAATTCGGACTTTCGGTTGACTGTGTGGTATTCGGGTATCACCAAAGCCGCCTCAAGGTGTTGCTGATCAAAAGGGGGGCAGAGCCCTTTAAGGGTGAATGGGCATTACCGGGTGACCTGGTCTATCCCAATGAGAATATTGATGTGGCAGCACGCAGGATCTTAAAGGACCTCACTGATATTGGCGACCTCTACCTGGAGCAAACGCGCGTATACGGAGAAGTGGATCGTCACCCCGCTGGCAGAGTTATTACTACCGGCTACTACTCCCTGATCGACATTGAACGTCACGACCCGCATGCCTCCGCCTGGGCTGACGGGGTATATTGGGTAGACCTGGAGGAGTGTCCCAACCTGGCCTTCGATCACAACAGAATTCTGGCCGATGCCCTGCAACTACTTCGCGACCGGGTACGCCATCGTCCGGTCGGTTTTGAACTACTGCCGGAAAAGTTCACCCTGGGTCAGCTACAGCAGTTCTACGAAGCCTTGCTCAACGCCAGCTTTGATAAGGCCAACTTTCGCAAGCGCATTATCAGCATGAATCTGCTCAGGGATGTTAAGGAGTACCAAAAAGATGTTCCCCACCGTCCGGGCAGGCTATACTCCTTCGATCGCGATCGCTACAACCAACTTGAATCCAAGGGTTTCTCCTTTGAACTATAAGTTATGTGCCGGCCCGCTTTCCTTGAATCAACTCAGCAACGAGCCCCTTTGAGCGCATGAATCAGTCGGCCCTCAACAACCTGGACTATGCGGTTCTGGCGGGCTACTTTGCCTTGATTTTTGGCCTGGCCGGGTATCTGATCTGGCGCGACAAAAAGCGCAGCAGTGAAAAGGCTTCTTCACAGTATTTCCTCGGCGGCAAAAACTTGGGATGGTTTGTAATTGGCGCTTCCCTTTTCGCCTCCAATATTGGTTCAGAACATCTGGTAGGTTTGGCTGGGGCCGGCGCAGCCGGGGATTTTCCTGCCGCTCAATTTGAAATTCTGGCTGCCTTTATGCTGCTGTTATTGGGATGGCTTTTCGTCCCTTTTTACCTGCGCAGCGGGGTATTTACCATGCCCGAATTTCTGGAACGCCGCTACAACAGCTGGGCCCGTGCCTACCTGAGCTGGGTTAGCATTATCGCCTATGTGCTCACTAAAATTTCGGTCACTATCGCCGCAGGTGGTATCATCTTTACCGCCTTACTGGGCATCGACTTCTGGACCGGGGCCATCCTGGTAGTGGTAGCCACCGGACTATACACCGTTTTAGGAGGGCTAAAAGCGGTGGTATATACCGATATGATCCAGATGTTTATACTGGTTGGCGGCGCTGCCACCGTAAGCTGGTACGGCCTCGATGCGGTGGGCGGCTGGCAGGAGCTCAGTCAGCGTACTGAAACCAGCTCCCTTAGTTTATGGCGTGGCTTCGAGCACGAATCTTTTCCCTGGACCGGAATTATTTTTGGTGCGCCCATCCTGGGGGTGTGGTACTGGTGCACCGACCAGTTTATCGTGCAAAGAGTACTGGCCGCCCGTAATATTGAGCAGGCCAGGCGGGGAAGCATTTTTGCCGGTTATCTCAAGCTCCTCCCCCTGTTTATTTTTGTCCTTCCAGGGGTTATCGCCCTTACCCTGGCCAGTGGCGATAATGCGCTTCTAAATTTTCCCGTGGAGGATGGGAAACCGGTTTACGACGCCGCCCTCCCCCTTATTACCATGCAGCTTTTACCGGCTGGCCTACGAGGACTGGTGGTGGCCGGCCTTATTGCCGCCTTGATGAGTTCCCTGTCGTCGGTTTTTAACTCCTGCTCCACCCTTTTCACTTTCGACATTTATCAGCGCCATTACCCCCAAAGTTCCGAAAAAAGACTGGTGCGCGTAGGACAACTGACCACTGCCTTGCTGGTAATATTAGGTCTGGCCTGGATCCCCCTGCTCAAGGTGTTGGAGGGTGGGCTCTTTCACAAACTACAAAGCATACAAGCCTACATCTCGCCACCTATAGCCGCCGTTTTTCTG
>CAZUCA010000110.1:0-2218 GCA_964619125.1 uncultured Owenweeksia sp.
GTTGGGCTCATAACCCAAAGGTCGCAGGTTCGAGTCCTGCCCCCGCTACTAAGCAAAAAGGCTGAGGAACATTCCTCGGCCTTTTTTAGTTTTCAGCCTATAGAATCCGCCCATGCATAAGTCTGGTTACGTAAATATCCTCGGCAATCCCAATGTGGGAAAAAGCACCCTGCTCAATGCCCTTTTGGGAGAAAAACTCTCCATTACCACCCCCAAAGCCCAAACTACCCGCCATCGCATCCTCGGTTTGCTCAACGGGGAAGATTACCAGGTGGTGTTTTCCGATACCCCCGGAATCATACAGCCCGCCTATGCCCTGCAGGAAAGTATGATGGATTTTGTGTCGGAGTCTTTTGAGGATGCCGACATCTTTTTGCTGATGGTAGAGCCCGAAGAGCGTGAGCTTAAGGATGAGCGCTTTTTGAAGAAACTACAGCAGGCAGAGCAGCCGGTGCTTATCCTTATTAATAAGATCGACCTGATCAACCAGGAGAAACTGGAAGGCCTGCTCGACTTCTGGCGCGAACGCCTGCCCGATGCGGAGATCTACCCGGTATCGGCCCTTTCAAAGTTTAATACCGACAATGTAAAGGACCGTATCCTGGAACTGCTGCCCGAGTCACCAGCCTATTTTAGCAAGGAGGCCCTTAGCGATCGCAATGAGCGCTTTTTTGTATCGGAAATGGTGCGCGAGGCCATCCTCAATAATTACAGCAAGGAGATCCCCTATGCGGTAGAGGTGGACGTAGAGGAGTTTAAGGAGGAGGATAAGATCATCCACATCCGCTGTAACATCTTTGTGGAACGCGATACCCAGAAGGGCATTATCATTGGCCACCAGGGTAAGAAGCTGAAGAAAACCGGCACCGAGGCCCGTCAGCGCATGGAGAGCTTCTTTAAAAAGAAGGTGTTCCTGAACCTCTTTATTAAGGTGCGCAAAAACTGGCGCCAGAACGACAACGAGCTCAAGCGCTTCGGTTATAAGCGCTGATCAGTCGCTGCAGTCGCAGCCAAAAGAAGTTTTTAATTCCAGTTCCGGCATTTCAGTGGAGAGCCATTTCAGGTCTTTGGTACGCAAATAGGTATTGCGCACATCGAGGTATTGCAGTTTCTCCAACTGCAGAATGGCCGGGTCAATGTATTCGATATCGCTATCCCATAAATCGAGGTGAACTAGTTGTTTAAACTGACTGACACCGACAGGAATGCTGTCAATGGGATTGCGGTCGGCAATCAGGGTGTGCAGGCTTTCACTCGCTCCCAAATTTTCAGGAAAGCGCTGCAACTCATTCTTACTAATAATAATGGTGTGGAGCCTCGGTAACTGAGCCAGAAAATCAGGCAGGGCGCTGATATCATTTTTGCTGAGGTCGAGGACCTCCAGGTTTTTAAGTTGCCTTATTTCTTCGGGAACCACTTGCAAATGATCTCTTTTCAAGGCCAGTTCACGCACCGAGTTGGGCTGCTCCAGGGCGCGCTTCAGAGAGCGGTAGCTCTGGCTCCACAGGCTGCTGCTGCCCAGCAGGCTAAGGCATAGCAAAAATAGCGCGGGCCTGCTGCACATCGTTATGCATCTGGGCCACCAGGGCTTCGGCGTTTTCAAATTTCTGTTCCTCACGCAGGTATTCCTTAAAGGTGATGGTGATCTGCTCACCATAAATATTGCGGTCGAAGTCAAAGATATGGGCTTCAATGGTTTTGAACTTGCCGCTGAAGGTGGGGCGGACACCAATGTTACAAACGCCGTAAAAGCGCTTTTCGGGTGTGGCCGGAAATTGTACTTCGATGGCGTAAATGCCGTCCTTGGGAATCAGCTTGTGGGTTTCCTCGGCCACAATATTGGCGGTTGGGAAGCCGAGCGATTTGCCCAGCTTTTCGCCTTCCACCACGCTGCCGCTGAGGGTGTAGTCGTAGCCCAGGTATTCATTGGCACTTTTTAAATCGCCTTCGGCCAGGGCCTTCCGGATTTTGGTGCTGCTCACGGTAACGTTGTTCATGTCTTCGGCGGAGATCTCCTCCACTTCAAAGCCATATACCGGGCCGTATTCCTTAAGGTGTTCAAAGCTGCCCTCGCGATTGCGGCCGAAGTGGTGATCGTAACCAATAACCAGTTTGGTAGCGCCAATGGTGTTTACCAGGATGTCGCGCACAAAGTCGAGTGATTTGGTGCGGCTGAATTCGCGGGTAAAGGGGTGAATGATCAGGTGGTCAAGGCCGG
>CAZUCA010000111.1:0-2096 GCA_964619125.1 uncultured Owenweeksia sp.
AGCCAGGAGCGCAGCTTTTGTAACGGACTGAGCCGGCGCACATCACGGGTTGGCACCTGAAATACTGCCACTCCCCCGGGTTGCAGCAGGCGGGTAAACTCAGCCATAAACTGCAGAGACTGTGGATAGGGAATATGCTGAAGAACAATCAAAGACAGGATAAAGGCATAGCTGGCTTCCTCCAACTGGGCCAGGTCGTCGGTTTGATTTAAAACGAAGTGCAGGTGCTGCCGTTGATTGGCATCCTGAGCCATCTTAATCATGGTGGGACTGGCATCAACCCCTATTACTTTTTGGTAGTAAGCGGCCAATGCCTGGGACAGGCGTCCGGCTCCGCAGCCAAAATCAAGAGCCTTGCCCTGAGCGGGAATGTCTATTCCCTCTCGCTGTAACAAGGCCAGAATTTCTTCCACCTCTTTTTGGCCAGAGGCAAAAAATTGGGCGGTATTCCATTTACCGCCCTTTTTTTTATTGTCGGTAAGGATTGACCAAAAGGCGTCCCTTTTGGCCAGCCCTTCCCAGTTTTTTATTGCTGACTTATAACTCAAATCAAAATACAGTTATCTCACCACGAAAATCATTGTCATTAACCAGCTTAATCCTTGCCGTGGCTTTTCGCTGGCCAAAATTAGTGCGAAAAACACCGTCGCCTACATATTGGCCATCTTCATTTTTACTAAAGTTTTGACCGATAAATATGGCCATCTCAATCCGCTGACCACCGGTTTCAGCTTCCATAATAGGGGTTACATGATCGCCTTCAAAGCTTACTTCGAAACGGCTGTTACTGCCATCATCACTGCTGGATGCTCTCATTCGGGCTGGTACCTCCATGGCACGGTCACCAATGGTAAGTTCGATGCTGCCTCCGTCCATTTTGTAATCTCCGGCTGGCATACCCGCCTCCTGCTGCATGCCGTGCTGGTCAGACATACTGTGGGTGCCTTCGGTAATAAAGGGAGCGATCACCAATGATACAATACTCATCAGCTTGATCAGGATGTTCATAGAAGGACCGGAAGTATCCTTAAAAGGATCTCCAACGGTGTCACCAGTAACAGAAGCTTTGTGGGGATCCGAGCCTTTGTACTCCATCTTTCCACTTACCAGCACACCGGCCTCAAATGATTTTTTAGCGTTGTCCCAGGCACCACCGGCGTTGTTCTGGAAAATCCCCATCAGCACACCGCTTACGGTAACACCGGCTAACAAACCACCCAGCATCTCAGCCGAAGAGGTTTCGGGGAAAACCCCCATAAAGCCGAAGCCTACCAATACCGGAGTGATCAGGGCGATAGCCCCGGGCAACATCATTTCCTTAATGGAAGCCTTGGTGGAAATCTCCACACACTTTTCGTATTCCGGCTCAGCCTTGTGCTCCATTATGCCTGGGATTTCCTTAAACTGGCGACGTACCTCAACCACCATGGCCATGGCGGCACGGCCTACCGCCGAAATGGCCAGCGAAGAAAAGATAAAGGGAATCATACCCCCCACAAAAAGCATCGCCAATACCGGCGCCTTGTAAATGTCAATGGAATCAATACCGGCAATCCCTACGAAGGCAGCAAAAAGCGCCAGGGCAGTAAGCGCAGCCGAGGCAATGGCAAACCCCTTACCGGTGGCAGCGGTGGTGTTACCCACTGCGTCAAGATTATCAGTACGACCACGTACTTCCTCAGGCAGGCCGCTCATTTCGGCAATACCACCGGCATTGTCGGCAATGGGGCCAAAAGCATCAATAGCCAGTTGCATGGCCGTGGTAGCCATCATACCAGCGGCGGCAATTGCCACCCCGTAAAGACCGGCGAAAGTGTAAGAAACAATAATACCGGAAGCGAGAATCAGGATAGGAATCACCGTAGATTGCATACCCATGGCCAAACCGCCAATAATGTTAGTAGCGTGTCCGGTAGAAGACTGTTGCACGATAGAGTTTACCGGCTTCTTACCCATAGCGGTGTAGAACTCGGTAATCCAGCTCATCAGGGCTCCCACGATAGAACCGGTAAGAATGGCCATAAACACATCGAGATTGGAGAATTCGTAGCCACGCAGACTAAGTGATTCTGGCAGCATCCACAGGCAGAGGGGGT
>CAZUCA010000112.1:0-1776 GCA_964619125.1 uncultured Owenweeksia sp.
CATCCAGCACATCTTCCGGAAAACCGGTAGGGAATAAATAATGGAGACGTATCCATTCAATACCTTCTACTTTTACCAACTCCTTCAGCAAGTCGGCCAAGGCGCGGCGTTTGTAAAGATCCAAACCATAGTAAGTCAGGTCCTGGGCAATAAGGATAAGCTCCTTTACCCCTTTGGCCGCCAGCTTTTGTGCTTCCGTAACCAAATCTTCAATAGGGGTTGATTTATGGCCACCACGCATCAGGGGAATGGCACAGAAGGAACAAGGCCGATCACAGCCCTCAGCGATTTTCAGATAAGCAAAGTGCTGAGGCGTAGTGGTAAGCCTCTCGCCTACCAATTCTTTCTTATAATCGGCTCCGAGGGCCTTCAGCAGCTTTGGCAAGTCACGGGTACCGAAGTATTTATCTACATCGGGAATCTCCTTTTCGAGATCGGGCTTGTAACGTTCGGACAGGCAGCCAGTCACAAACACCTGGTCTACCTCACCGGCCTCTTTACGTTCCACAAAATCGAGAATGGTATTAACAGACTCTTCCTTGGCATTTTCAATAAAGCCACAGGTATTGATCACCACAATATTGCCATCGTCCTCCTCGTGGGCCACCGCTTTGCCATTAGCCTTGAGCTGCCCCATCAGCACCTCTGAGTCGTAGAGGTTTTTGGAACATCCCAGAGTTACGATATTGATCTTATTCTTCTTTAACGATTTTGTCCGCATTACTATCCTTCTTCAAAAATTCAGCCTTTGAGGCTGTAATTGTCTTAACTGAGTTGGCGTCCGCCGAAGAGGCTGTCTACAAATTCAACTTTGTTGAACACCTGGAGGTCATCAATACCCTCACCCACACCGATATACTTAACCGGAATTTTGAACTGGTCCGAAATACCAATTACCACGCCACCTTTAGCGGTACCATCCAGCTTAGTAAGAGCCAGGGCATTTACTTCAGTGGCTTTGGTAAACTGCTTCGCCTGCTCAATGGCATTCTGGCCGGTGCTGGCATCGAGAACCAAGAGAATTTCGTGGGGAGCATCAGGGATCACTTTTTGCATCACGCGCTTGATCTTGCTGAGCTCATTCATCAGGTTGATCTTGTTGTGCAAACGTCCGGCAGTATCGATCAGTACCACATCGGTATCGCTACTGGCGGCCTTTTGCACGGTATCATAGGCTACCGAGGCAGGGTCAGAACCCATGGCCTGTTTCACGATCGGCACTCCGGTACGCTCACTCCAGATAGTAAGTTGATCTACCGCTGCTGCACGGAAGGTATCGGCGGCCCCGAGCAATACTTTAAGATTTTTCTTTTTTAGCTGGGCGGCCAGTTTGCCGATGGTAGTGGTTTTACCCACTCCGTTAACCCCTACTACCATCACCACATAGGGCTTTTTGTTACTGGGTTTGCCAAAGTCGGTTGCCTGGCTACCTTCCGTTTCGTTCTCGGCCAGCAGGGCAGCAATCTCCTCGCGCAGGATGCGGTTGAGCTCCCCGGTACCCATATACTTATCGCGCGCCACCCTTTCTTCAATCCGTTCAATGATTTTTACGGTGGTTTGTACGCCCACATCTGAAGTTACCAGCACCTCCTCCAGCTCGTCAAGCACTTCCTCGTCAACGGTACTCTTACCGGCCACTGAGCGCGACAGTTTGGAGAATATACTTTCACTGGATTTCTCCAGGCCTTTATCCAGTTTTTCCTTCTTTTCTTTCGTAAAGAACTTGTCAAAAATTCCCATGGGCACAAATTGAAGCTGCAAATATCCGAATTTGAG